>JAEUHK010000129.1 GCA_016795465.1 Verrucomicrobiaceae bacterium
TGCTGCACCAGGGGCTCCTGCGCGAAGATTTTCACCTCAAAGCCCTCCGGCACCTGTGGCAGCGCCTTGAGATCCGCCCCCGTGTCCACCATGTCGGCGTGCGCGATGAGTGGAAGGACACACAGGGCCGCTCCGATTTGCCGCAGAGGGGCTGAGAGGCAGAGGGAGCGGAGATTTGGAAAGGGATGCATGAGGACGTCAGATGACATCATGTAACGTCACGAAACTCTTGGATCTCCGCCGCTTTGCCAGCCGGTGGTGAATTCGATGCCGACGTGAAGAACCGCGTTTTCAAGCAAGGCACCCCGGCCCATGCGATGCGAACACTCTATTTGAAGAGCTTTGTGCCAGCCTTGAAGTGTGCCGCGTGCTCGGCCATGCGCATTTCGACGCGTTCGCGGATGCTGCGCTCGCCGATGCCATCGTGTTTGGTGGCGACGAGGGCTTTCAGCAAGTCGATGAGGGACTTTACATCGTCCATCATGACGAATTCGGGGGCGATCTGGCGCTGCAGGCCGATGTTGTGATAATTGCCCAGCGGCACGGAGATACCCACGCTGCGTATGCCCGCGGCCTGAACGGCGGTGGCTTCGCAGGCACCGGCATCGAGCAGGCAGCGCTGCACGCGGATGGCCTGCTCCTTGGCGGTGGTGGTCAGCACGGCCACGGCCTCGCTGTCGAAAACGGAAACGCGGTCGCCCACTCGCACCATGGGACCTTCACCCATCACAGCACCATTTACGGGGCGACTGGTCTCGATGGAGACAAAAACGCTGTCTTTGCCGAAAGGCCAGTTCTGAGCCAAGTGCCATGCACCGAGCCAGCCGACCTCCTCGGCGCGGGTGAAGGCGGCATGCACCGTGGTCTTGATGTCGAGCCGTGCGAGCTCCAGCAAGGTCATCACAATGATGGCGCAGCCGATGAGGTCATCACACGCGGGGGCCTCGATGCGGGTGTTGGTGATTTTGACCGGAAAATTCCAGGTGGCGATTTCTCCGTGCGATTTGCGCAGGCCGCGTTTGATGGCGGTATCCATCTCGGGGATGACACTGCCGCCGAGGAACTGCCAGCCGTCATCGCCCTGCACGAACGCGGGATGGTCCATGTGCGCCCCGAAGACCCAGGTGGGCTTGCTGCGCGTGCTGCCGTTCTTGTAAGTGGCCAGCAGGTTGCCGAATTTGTCGCGCTTGAGCTTCACATGTGGAATGCCGCCCAGAATGGCCTCGATCTCGGCACGGACATGGTACTCGTGAAATGGAGCCGTGGGCTGCTTGAGAAGTCGCTTGAGGATGCTAGGAAGACTGAGGGCCATGAGGCTCACCGTAACGCACTTTTATCAAACGCCAACATCTCGTGAAGAAGCTCCGCTATTTCCTCGAAACCGCCGTGCTGGAGGTGGTGGCCTGGGTTTTGCCCCGGCTGCCGCGTAGTCTGCTCATGGCGCTTTCGCGAGGAATCGGCTCGCTGGCCTTTCATCTCGACAAACGCGGCAGGAAGACGGCTCTCGACAATTTGCGCTGTGCGTTTGGCGACCAATATGATGAGGCGGGTCGCCGCCGGATTGCCAAGGGCTCGTATCAAACCTTCGCACGCACGTTCTTGGACTTGTTTTGGTCTTCGAAGCTCACGAAGGACACCTGGCAGCCCTTTTTCGACATTCACATCCCGCAGCCTGAGATCGAGGAACGAGTGCGTCAGACCGGAGGCGTGTGGGTAACGCCCCATTTTGGCAACTTTGAGCTGATCAGCATGGTGTGGGGCTACCGTGGCTTTCCCTTCACGGTGGTGGCACAGGATTTCAAGAACGAGGCGCTGACCCAGTTGTTCAGACGCCTGCGTGAAAGCTCCGGGCACACCATCATCCCGCAGGAGAATGCCATGCTGAAGCTCATCAAGACGCTCAAGCGGCAGGGGCATGCCGGGCTGCTTACCGATTTAAACATCGAGCCGGGCAAGGCTGCCGCCGCCATCCAATGCTTCGGCATGTGGACATGCGTTCCCTCGCTGCATGTCGAATTGGCGAAGCGGCTCGGGCTTTCGATCATCACCGGTGTCTGCCGCTCGCTGCCGGATGGTCGCTACGATGCCCGTCTTTTCGAGGCGATCGAGCCTGGGCCGGATGATGACACGCGTGAGTTGACCCAGCGGGTGTGGAATGACTTCGAAGCGGTGATCCGTGAGCATCCCGAAGGCTGGCTGTGGATGTACAAGCACTGGCGTTACACGCCACATCCGAAGGGTGCTGGACGTGACGCAGCGTATCCCTACTACTCAAACCCCAGCCCGTCGTTTCGTGACATGGTGCCGGAGGCGCTCCGCCCGCCTCTGCCGGGTGCGTGAAGAACAAAAGAAAAGGCCAGCCGGGATCCGGCTGGCCTTAACGAAATACTCGTGAAGAGAATTACTCGGCGTGGTCTTCGACGTAGCGAACGACGTCGCCAACGGACTGGAGCTTCTCAGCTTCCTCATCGGGAACGTCGATGCCGAATTCTTCCTCAAACGCCATGACGAGCTCGACGGTGTCGAGGGAGTCGGCACCGAGGTCTTCGATGAACTTGGCCTCGGGGGTGACCTGTTCGGGGTTCACGCCGAGCTGTTCAACGATGATGTCTTTGACCTTGTCTTGGATGTTGTCTGCCATGTGTGTGGGGGGGTGGTAAGTGCGGCGGAGCTTTAGAGGCTGGTTCTGCTTTCGCAAGAGAAAAAATCGCGCCTTTTCAGGACGCTGTTCCGCCTTCGTTGCGAGGGGATTCGGCGGGCGCTGCCTCTGCCGGTTCAGGCTCGGGATCGGTCACCTTTTCGATCAGCTCGCCATTGAAGCGGCTGAGGATGCGTTCGAGCACTTTGTCGGCTCCGCCATACATCAAATCGTCGATGACAGCCTTCTTCTCGCGGCCCTGGCCGCCGGGCTTGTGCCAAGCGTAAGCCAGCCCTTGCTTGTCCCACTTGCGCTTGTCCACGCGGAAGACCTCCGCAAACGGCACCTTCACGCCGTCGGGCGTCACGAAATGGTCCGCCTCGCCACGCAGCACGGTGTTTTTGCGCAGCAGCACGATCACGCCCACTGCCAGCGCCGCGGCTAGGCAGCCGTAGCCAAAGTAAAACTGCTCCGCGATCTCACGCTCCGTGTAGTGATGCGGATCTTCCGGCCATCCATTGGCCGCGGCATAGGTCACCCACTTCGGCGGCTCGCCATCGGTGCCGGTGGGCATGCCTTTGGCCTTCTGCTCGGCGATCCATTTCTCCAGCGAGCCCGCTTTCTTCGCCGTGTCAAAGGTCGCCAGGAACTCGCCGTTGAACCATTCTTTCTTCTTCGCGATCTCGACCTGCTTTGGGTAGCCCACGCTGCCGTCGTAGAGGAAATAAGCGCCGAAAAAGGCAAACATCGCCGCCATCATGGCCCGGCGTTTGAAATACCAAGGGGTGACGCGGCAGACGATGGAGGCGTTGGGATCGGCGGGGACTTGTTCCATGCGGGCGCATCCATGCGCCGCGCCTCAACGCCGCGCAACCGTCGTTTTGTGCGGGGAAAAATCCCCCGGCTTTGCAACCGGCGCGGACTTTTCAGCGCATGTTTTCCTGCTATCTCATCGGCACCCCAAACCAACCCCTAAAAACCCATGATCCACTTCGATCCCCTCTATCTTCTCATCATGCTGGGCACCACCGCACTGGCCATGTGGGCCTCGTGGCGAGTCAAAGCGGCCTACAACACCTATTCGCAGGTGCCGGCCATGTCCGGTCTCAGCGGGGCGCAGATCGCCCAGCGCATCCTCGACCTCAATAACATCCACGATGTCGAGGTCGTGCCCACCCAAGGGCTGTTGAGCGACCACTACGATCCGCAAAACAAGCGCCTCGTGCTCTGCGAGGAGAACTTTTACGGCACGAATGTGGCCGCTCTCGGCGTCGCCGCGCACGAAGCTGGCCACGCCATCCAGCACAAGCAGCTCTACGCGCCGCTCCAGTGGCGCATGGCCGCCGTGGGCATCACCACCATCGCGGGCAATTTGATCCCCTTCATCGGCATGTTCCTCTTTTACATGATGCCGAAAATCGCCATCCCGGCCCTCGCGCTGTGTTTTGGCATCGTGATGGTCTTCCAGCTCATCACGCTTCCGGTCGAGTTTGATGCCACCGCTCGTGCGAAGCGCATTTTGGCCCACACTGGTGCTGTGTCGCCCGGTCAGGAAACCGTCGCCATGAGCAAAGTGCTCGATGCGGCCGCTCTGACCTATGTCGCGGCCTTCATCAGTGCCCTCGCCACCTTCCTCTACTACATTTTGCAGATGATGGGTTCGCGTCGCGAAGAGTGATTTTCTGGCCGTTGCATGTTCGGGGCAGTTCCGCCATGCTCGGCCGATGAAACGCCTTCCAGCCCTGCTCGCCAGCCTCGTTGCTGCTTCCTTTGCCCAAGCCGAAAACTGGCCGCAGTGGCGGGGGCCGAGGCTGGATGGCAGTTCGCTTGATGCGGGGTTTCCGGTGACCGCGGAAGGTTCTCAAACATGGAAAGTCGAGCTGCCGGGCAGCGGTCATGCCTCGCCCATCGTGTGGGAGGACAAGATTTTCACTGTCGCCGCCTTGCCCGACACCGAGGAGCGGGTGCTTTTGTGCCTCGACCGAGCGAGCGGGAAGCTCTTGTGGCAATCGAGCGTGCTCAAAGCGCCCTCGGAGGGCATTCACAAGCTCAACTCGCTCGCATCAAGCACGCCGGCCACGGATGGCGAACGCGTTTTCACGGCTTTTCTCGACAACACGCCCACCGATGCCACCCGGAAGGCCAACGAAGGTCGCGTCATTCCGAAGGGCGAAGTACCCAAAGGCACGGTGGTGGTCTCCGCGCATGATTTCAGCGGCAAACAGTTGTGGCAGGTGCGTCCCGGGCTGTTTTCCAGCAAGCACGGCTTCTGCTCCAGCCCCGTCGTTTTCGAGGACAAGGTCATCGTGAACTGCGATCACGACGGCGATGGCTACATCGTGGCCCTGGACCGCAAGGACGGGCATGAGCTGTGGCGCATCGACCGGCCCAACAAAACCCGCAGCTACTGCGTGCCGCTCATTCGCGACATCGGCGGCCGCACGCAGATGGTGCTCAGCGGCACGATGTGCGTGACCAGCTATGATCCGCGCACGGGAAAACTGCTCTGGATCATCGACGGGCCGACGGAGCAGTTCGTGGCCTCGCTCGTCTTCAGCGAGCAAACGGGCCTGCTTTACATGACCGGCGGCTTTCCCGAGCATCACCTGCTCGCCATCAAACCAGACGGCAGTGGCAACGTGACCGACACGCACATCGTCTGGCGCACGAACAAGGGCGTGGCCTATGTGCCGTCTCCCATCGTCGAGGGCGGGCACTTCCTCATCGTGTCCGATTCCGGCGTGGCGCACTGCTTTGATGCGAAAAGCGGTGAAATCGAGTGGGAGGAGCGCCTCCGCGAGCATCATGCGAGCCTCGTGAGTGCCGAGGGGCGGGTGTATTTCGTTAATGACTTCGGCGTGCTGCGCACCGTGAAACCCGGCAAGACCTTCGAACTCGTCGCGGAGAGCGAGTTGAAGGAAAAAGTCTTCGCCTCCCCCGCGATGAGCGAGGGCCAGATTTTCATCCGCAGTGACAAATCCCTCATCTGCCTCGGCAAACGCAGCGGAAAGACAGCGGCGCGGTGAGGTGGCGTTTTGCCGCTTTTGTGGATGTGTGGATGCATGTTGCCAAAATGGGCCTGCGGTTTGATTTCCGAGTTTTTGGTGAGTTAGAGGTGCTGGATGCCACGGGGTTTCGTGGCGGTCCGCTTGATCCATGCTTGCCAAAAAATCACCCGAGGCTCTTGATGCTCATCTACGCGGTCGTGCGAGGACCGGGCAGGTTTTGCTGCTGCGTGGGAGATCGCTATCACCGCAGGCACCTGCTGCGGTCAGCGAGCCAGTGAGGCCCCCGCCGCGTGCGGAAGTGCCTGCGATTGTCACGAAACAGGCTGTAGAGGCACCAGTGGAGATGCTCAAACCGGAGGTGGAAATCGTGAAGCCGGCGCCGGGAGGCTCATCGACCACCAGGCCGGGACAGAAGCCATCCACCAAATCCTTCCTGCTGCGGAAAAAAGGGGAATCGGCGATCGAGGGCGGGCGTGATGCCGTGCTGGAGCGAGTGGCGGAGCCGCATTGCTACAACTGCCGCGTGACCTTTGATATCGATGTGGAGCTGGAGCCCCTCTCCCGCATCGTCTGTCCGCGATGCCAGACAAAGCAGGTGGTGCCGGCCCGGATCGAGCATTTCGTCCTGGAGCGTGAACTGGGACGCGGCGGCATGGGCGTGACCTACCGTGCCTTTGACGAGCATCTGCAGCGCAATGTGGCGGTGAAGCTCATCTCGGAGAAGAGGGCGGGGAATCGCGAAAGCGTGGAATCGCTCGTGCGTGAGGCACGCCGCGCAGCCACGCTTTCCCATCCAAACATCGTGCCCGTTTATTCCATCGGCAGCGCCGAGGGGCGGCCTTATGTCGTGATGGAGCTGCTCTCCGATGCGCAGTTGCTGCGGCCGGTGGCCAGGGGAAAGGCGCTGGAGGAGGTGTTTGTGCTGGAGACCGGCCTCGCGGTGGCCCGTGCGCTGGCGGAGGCCTCGGCTCATGGCATCCTGCATCTCGATGTGAAGCCCGCGAACATCCTGCACGACCGCTTTGGCGTGGCGAAGCTCATCGATTTCGGCCTCGCGTGCCACATGACCGATGAAAACTCCAAGGGCTGGGGCACCTGCCTGTACATGGCGCCGGAGCGTTTGCGGCATCGCGGGCAGGATGGCCGTTCGGACCAGTACAGCCTCGGCCTGACGATGTGGCAGGCGCTGGCTGGCCGTGTTCCGTTCGAGGCCCCAGACCAGGAGCAGCTTGCCAAACGCATCGTGAACGAGCATCCACCGCTGTTGAACCATCTGCGCCCGGATCTGCTCGAGTGGACCGCCGGGCTGATCCACAAGATGCTGGCACATGATCCCGCCGCCCGTTACCAGGATTACGACCAGCTCATCCGCGCCTTTGGCATGGTGCTGGAGGCCTTGAAGCAACCTTCTGCCCCTGTCCCCGTCTCATGAGTTCCACCGTTGAAACTGACAGCGCGGATCTTCCGCACGGGCTCTATCCTGATGGTGTCGATCTGGAGGCCAGCGAGTATTACCGCGAGGTGGGAGCCAAGGCGGAGCTCTCGGAGGCCGTGGTGCAAAAGATCCACGAGGAGCAGGCGGCGGAGCCGGAGGGCTTTGCGCACGCGGTCACGAGATTGCTGCACGAGCTGCTGGAGCTTGGAAAGCTCGACGGGCTCACGATTGCCTCGTCAGACGGGCTGGTGATCGCGGAGGCGAGCCGGCTGGAGAACGGCGAGATCATGGCGGCCATCGGCGCTGTGTTTGAGTATGTGGCGGATCGTGCGCAGCACGCGGGGATCGTGACCGCGGTGGACGAGATGACGCTGCTGGGCACGAAGGGTGAGATGGCGGTGGTGCGCTACTTTCCCGGCTTGGACCGCCGGTTCTTCCTGATGGCGTATGCGCGGGAGAGATGCACCTACCGCCGCGTGACGGGCCTCGCCTTGAAACGCTGCGGCTTGCTGCTGGAGCGGAAGTTTGGCGTGTGAGGCGCAAAAGATACAGGGCATGTCCCAAATGCGGACGGGAAAAGCCTCGTGTGCCCGGGTTAACATTGACCACAGAGTTTTACCTGAAACTCGGAACCCACACATCACCATGGCCGCCTCCAAATCCGACGCCCTCAAGTCCATCCTCAACAGCCTCTCCTCCTCCAGCGGGGACATCGAAGCCTCTGCTGTTGTCTCCACAGACGGTCTCATGATCGCCTCAAACTTTCCCGCCGGTCTCGACGAGGACCGTGTGGCCGCGATGTCCGCCGCTTTGCTCGCGATGGGCGAGCGTACGGCCCGCGAACTGGAACGCGGTGACCTCGACCAGGTCTTCATCAAGGGCGAGAACGGCAATGTCGTCATGCTGGCCGCCGGCCGTGATGGCGTGCTCACCACGCTCACCACGCCGAAGGCGAAGCTCGGCCTCGTCTTTCTCGACATGAAACGTGCCGCCGCGGAGATCGCCCGCATCATCTGAGCCGCGGCCCTTCCTTCTGCCCCAGACGCGCATGGCATCGGAATCATCAGCAAGCGAGCCGTGGAGGCCCGTGCTCGAAAAAGCGAAGGCGCTCACCGGATTCACCGGCGAGGACGAGGAGGTGCTCCGCCACGCCGCGGAGGCCCTGCTGCCCTGCGCCGCGGAGATCGCAACGGACTTTTACGACACGCTTTACGCCTTCAAGCCCACTGCCACCCTCTTTCGTGACCTCGACCAGGACCGCTCGGTGCGCGAGGGCACGCTGAGGCTGTGGTTTGTCTCGCTCATCGAGGGGCGTTACGACGACCGTTTCTGGACGTGGCACTGGCTGGTGGGCCTCATGCATGTGCAGCACCAGGTCGAGCAAGTGTATGTGATGTCGATGTTCGGCCGCCTGCAGGGGCTGCTGGTGGCAAAGGCCTTTGAGATCTTCGAGGAATCCTCCGCCGAACGTCTCATCCAGGCCTTCATCCGGGTCACCAGTTGCCTCGCCGCCCTGACGGTGGAGGCCTACCACCACGAGTATCTCCACGCGGTGAATGAATCCGGCCTTAAAGGCCCCGTCCTCGGCCGCATGGTGGCCATGGAGGTGCAGAAGAAGATCCAGCATTACCGCCGCGCTCTCGGGCCCTATCCCGTCCGCTAATCACCCACAACCCCCGCCTTCCCATGAGCCAGTCACTCAAAGTCCAATGGACCGATGCCCTCTGCACCGGCAACAAGGCCATCGACAACCAGCACAAGTACCTCATCGACATCATCAACGATCTCGCCCATGTCATCGAGACGGGTCAGGCGGCGCAGTCGATGAAAAAGATCGTCAACCTGCTCCAGTACTATACCGAGTGGCACTTCTGCAAGGAGGAGGACTGCATGAACCGCCTGAAGTGCCCCGCGGCCGGCCGGAACAAGGAAGCGCATGCGCAATTCATCGCCACCTTCCTGGCCTTCCGGGCGGAACTCGAAGGCGGAGGTGACTCCAACGAGATCGCCACACGCATGTACAAGACGCTGGTCGCGTGGCTCGTGCAGCACATCCAGGGCATCGACGCGAATCTGGCGCATGTTTCAGGTGAGGGCGGGCTGCCTGCTGCGGCCACGCCGGTGCCTGAGGCCGCTCCGACGCCCTCCGTGCCTCCGCCACCACAACCTGCTCCGGCACCTGCGGCGGCTGAGGTGCCTCCACCGCCCGTCAAACAAGACACGGAGCCCGTCGTGGAGAAAAAGAAGTGGTGGCAAATCGGACGCTGAACTCCATGAAGCAGCGCAAAGTCATCTTCGCCGGACCCGTGGGAGCTGGCAAAACCACCGCGATCTGTGCCGTGAGCGAGGTGGAGCCCGTCGTCACGGATGCCTTGGCGAGTGACGAGGTGCGTGATCGCAAGGAGACCACCACCGTGGCGATGGACTATGGCCGTGTGTCGCTGAAAAACGGCGACCGCGTGCATCTGTATGGCACACCAGGCCAGGACCGGTTCGACTTCATGTGGGAGATCCTTATGAAAGGCGGCTGCGGCCTCATTTTGCTCGTCGATAACGCCCGAGAAGACCCGCTCGCCGATGTGAAGACCTACACGACGGCCTTTGCGGAGCTCATCAAGGACCATCGCCTCGTCATCGGTGTGACCCGCACGGATTTGAAGGCGGAACCCGGCCTCGATGAGTATCGCGAGCTGCTCGACCTCTTCTCGCTGCGTGTGCCCGTCCTCTCCGTGGATGCCCGCAAGCCCCAGGACGTGATGCTTCTCATCGAAACACTCCTTTCGCCCCGGAAGAAGTAAGCCTGCGTCAGCCCCGCACCTCGTTCACATACTCACGCACGGCCCGCAGTGTCTCGCTTGCAACATCGGCTCTCGCTTTGGCAAAAGGCGGACGGAACCACGGGTAGGAGCCGAGGAGGTCGGGCGTGACGAGAACCTGGCCGTCGGTGGCGTTTCCGGCACCGATGCCGATGGTCGTGGCCTTCACCGCGGTGGTGATTTGCGTGGCGACTTCCGGCACGATGCTTTCGAGCACGATGGCGCAGGTTCCAGCCTCATCGAGAGCCTTGGCATCGGCGAGCAGCGCGGTGATTTGATCGGTCGTTTTGCCCTTCTTTTTGTAGCCGCCCTCTTCTTTGACGCTTTGCGGCAGCATGCCGATGTGACCGACAAACGGGATGCCTGCCTCGATGATGGCTTTGACCTCCGGCAGATGGGCCACGCCGCCTTCGAGCTTCACCGCGGCAGCACCGCAGTCCATGAGACGGCGTGCATTAGCGAGGGCTTCTTCCGGCGTGCGGTAGCTGGCGAAGGGTAGATCGGCGATGACGGGGGCGCGTTTCGCCGCACGGCAAACAGCGGCGGTGTGCATGACCATCATGTCCATCGTGACGCCCGTCGTGTCTGGCAAACCATGAACGACCATGCCGAGCGAATCGCCTACGAGGATCAAATCGATGCCTGCTTCATCGAGCAGGCGGGCGGTGGGATAGTCGTAAGCCGTGAGGACGGCGATTTTTTGACCGAGTTGCTTTCGCTCGCGGAGGGCAGCGAGGCTTGGGAGAGGCGGGAGGAAGGTTTTCACGGCAGTGGGATCGTCGTCGAGATCAGCGAGCAACTCGGCGATGGTCTTGGATTGATTCGGAAGGCGCAGGCCGGGGTTCAAATCGGCCATCGGCTGGAGCACAAAGCGGCGCTGGTGCAGCCGCGGATGCGGGACGGTGAGCGTTTCATCATCAATGACAAGGTGGCCGGCATGCAAGATGTCGAGGTCGAGCGTGCGAGGGGAGTTCCGCTCGTGCACCGGCGGGCGGCCGAGGGTGGTCTCGATGGTCTTGAGCTTCGCGTGGAGATCGTGAGGCAAGATGTCCGCCTCCAGCTCGATGGCCGTGTTTAAAAAAGCCTGCGTGCCGGGAGCGCAATCGACCGGGGCGGTTTCATAAATGGCAGCGGTGCGGATCACGGCACCGGGCACGCTCTCGCGGATCAGGTCGAGGCCGCGGCGGAGGTTTTCCGCACGGTCACCGAGGTTCGAACCGAGGGCGATGCCATAAATCATGCGAGGGAAGGGGAGTGCAGGGCTTCACAGAAAGGGAAGCGCCCAGCCCAGCATATCTGAAGCCACTCCCCACCAGCAGTGTGCCACCTCGCCGAGCCCGAGAGCGGGCGAGGGCGACGCGGCCAGCAGCATGAACATGAGGACAGCCGTGTTGAAAAGGAAAATGAGCATCATCGAGAAGAACTCACCGTTCTTCGTCAGATCGCCCTGCTCCAGGCGGATCGTCTTCGCCGTATAGGTGGCATGAAACCACCACGTCAGGCCGACGAGGTAGTAAAACACCAGCGCTGGCACGATGTGCAGCCGCCCGAGGCTGACTGGCTCGTGCATCTCGACAAAGAGGCCGAGCACGCCAAACGCCACCAACACAATCGTGGTATAAAAGGGCAGCAGGTAAGGGGCGAGCGTGATCCAAGTGTTCGATTTGTTGGTCTCCACATAGCCGCCGGATGCGCTGGCCTTCCAATCAAAGATCTCCCCACCGAAAAGCCGGGCGGTGACGAGGTGGCTCATTTCATGGCCAAAGACATACGCCGTGACCGGCCGCACATTCAGATGCCACATCAGGCCCCAACTTGCCCCGCCGATGGCGAACCAGATGAATTCGCGGCTTTGCCAAAATTCCATGTCCTTGCAGGCACGCCAGAGCATGACCAGCAGTGTCACTGCGGTCACGAGGGCCAGCGGGAAGAGCAGGCAGGCACCGATGACCTGCTTGGAGACATAGCGCCACCATTCCGCCTGGGCATCGGCACGATTATTGATGCCGAGTGGCCGCGTGGTGGCCTCATGCTGGAAGCGACGGGTATTCTTTTTCGACATCTCCAGATATTTAACAAATGTTAAACATGTTAACAAATTCTTTGTGAATATGTGAACAAAGATGTTCATGACTGCCGAATGTCCCGCTGGCCCCGCCGAACACTCCTAGCCCTGCTTCTACTGGCCGTTTTTGTGCATTACGCCCGCCAGACTGAGGCCCCACCACTGCCGCCGGGCGTTAAAAAGGAGAACGTCACCCTCGAACTGGCCGGGCAGAGCGTTTCGGTGTCGCTCTACCATCCTGCGAAGGACGAAAACGCCTCGCTGGTGGTCGTGGCGCACGGTTTCACCCGCTCGAAACGCTACATGGCCGGCTGGGGCAGTCATCTGGCTGGAGAGGGCTTTTTGGTCGTTGTGCCTACCCAGCCCGCTTTCGCCGATCATGAGCTGAATGGCCGTGTTTTGGCCGCTTTGGTCGAAAAGTATCGCGAAAGGCGTCGCGTGGCCCTGATGGGTTTTTCGATGGGCGGGCTCACCACCTTGCTCGCCTCGAGCCACACCTCCGTGGATGCTTGGGTGGGCCTTGATCCGGTCGATATGAATGGCCAGGGCCGAGTCGCTGCGGCCAAGTTGAAGGCACTCGCGGCCTTTTTGCTCGCCGAGCCCGAATCCTGGAACATGCACAACAACGCCAACAGCCTCGTTGCGGCCATTCCGGGCGAAAAGCAGGTCTTTCGCGTCCCGGGTGGCACGCATCTCGATGCCGAATGGCCCACCGACCTGCTCGGGCAACTCGCCTGCGGTTTTGTCGATGAAAAGTGCCAGCAGCAGTTCCGTGACAAAGCCACGGAGTTTCTCAAAGCCAGGTTGCTAAGGGGGCCATGAATGGGTAGCCGCCTTGACAGCCGGGCTATTCGCATGCCCTAATCCGGCCCCTTTCTCCCGGCCCACTCGATATAGTACACCTGACCACATGCCCAAAACCCTGATTATTGCCGAGAAGCCCAGCGTCGCCGCCGATCTCGCCCGTGCGCTGGCCAAAGCCCCCGGCATGACGCCTTTCACGAAGGAAAAGGACTGGTATGAAAACGAGACGCACGTCATTTCCAGCGCCGTTGGCCACCTGCTGGAGCTGGGGATGCCGATGGTGAACGGCAAAAAGATCGGCTGGGGCTTCACCAGCCTACCCATTCTTCCGGAAGTCTTCGAGCTGAACCCCATCGAGCAGAGCGAGGACCGTTACAAGGTCCTGGCCCGCCTGATGAAGCGCAAGGACGTGGACGCCCTGATCAATGCCTGCGACGCCGGCCGCGAGGGGGAGCTGATTTTCCGCTACATCGTCGATGCCACCGGCTGTAAGAAGCCGATCAAGCGCCTGTGGATGCAGTCCATGACCCAGGGCTCGATCCTGGAGGCCTTTAAAAAGCTGCGTAGTGACGAGGAGATGCAGCCGCTGGCTGATGCCGCGAAGTGCCGCAGCGAGAGCGACTGGCTGATCGGCATCAACAGCACCCGCGCCCTCACCGCGCTGAATTCCCGCCACGGCGGCTTCCGCCTCACCCCGGTGGGCCGCGTGCAGACGCCGACGCTTTCCATCCTCGCGAAACGCGAGCGCGAGATCGCCGCCTTCGTGCCGCGCACCTACTGGGAGGCCATCGCCCTCTTTGAAGTGCCCGGCGGGCGCTACCAGGGCCGCTGGATCGACGAATCGTTCAAGAAAGACGAGAACGACGAGCACAAGAAACAGGAGCGCATCTGGGACGAAAAGACTGCGCAGGCCATCGCCGACCGCTGCACCGGCAAACCGGGTAACATCGAGCAAACGACCAAACCCGCTCGTCAGGCCGCGCCCTTGCTCTACGACCTCACGAGCCTCCAGCGCGAAGCATCGAATCGATTTGGCTTCTCCGCCCGCCGCACGCTGCAAATCGCGCAGGCGCTGTATGAGAAGTTCAAGGTGCTCACCTATCCGCGAACGGATTCCCGCCACCTGCCGGAGGATTACATCGGCACGGTGAAGGACACGCTCAAGACCTTCGCCAGTCACGACAGTCGCAAGCAGGACGCTCTGCCGCATGAGCTCGGCACGCACGCCGCCACGGTGCTCGACAACCAGTGGGTGCGGCCGAACAAGCGCATCTTCGACAACTCGAAGGTCAGCGATCACTTTGCCATCATCCCCACTGGCCAGATTCCGCCGAAGGAACTGCCGGAAGCCGAGCAAAAGCTCTTCGACATGGTCGCGCGCCGCTTTGTGGCCGTGTTTTTCCCGGCTGCGGAGTTTGAAGTGACCACCCGCATCACCCGCGTGGGCAGCGATGCCTTCAAGAGCGATGGCAAGGTGCTCAAATCCCCCGGCTGGCTCGGCGTTTACGGCAAAAAAGCCGCCGAAGAGACCGCCGAGAGCGGCGAGGATGCCGCGAAGCTCCTAGTTGCCGCGAATGATGGCGATCTGGCCAAGACACTCGAAGTCGAGGTGAGCGAACTGCAAACCAAGCCGCCGCCCCGCTACACGGAAGCCACCCTGCTTTCCACCATGGAAGGCGCCGGCAAGCTCGTCGAAGACGAGGAACTCGCCGAGGCGATGAGCGAGCGCGGACTCGGCACGCCAGCGACACGCGCCGCCATCATCGAAGGTCTCATCATGGACCGTTACATCGAGCGTGTGCAGCGTGACATGCATGTGACGCAGAAAGGTCTCGCACTCACCGAGCAGATCGAGTCCATCGGCATTGACGTGCTTTCCTCGCCCGAAATGACCGGCCAGTGGGAATACAAGCTGCGCCAGATGGAGCACCGCGAGCTGGACCGCTCGCGCTTCATGAAGGAGATCCGCACGTTGACGAATCAAATCGTCGAAAAGACCAAGGCGGCCTCCAAAGCGGCCAAGGAAAAGGTTTATCCCGAGTTTCAGGCCACCTGCGGCGTCTGCGGCAGCAAGGACGGCTACAAGCAAACGGAAGAGTTCTACGGCTGCAAAAACCCGAAGTGCAAGGTGCGAGTCTATAAGACCGTCGCCTCGCGTCCGCTCAGCGATGACGAAATCCGCACGTTGATCGAAAAACGCTTCGTGGGGCCGCTGGAAGGCTTCCGCAGCAAAAAGGGCAAGGAATTCAACGCCGCGCTCTCCATCAAAGACGACATGAAGGTCGCCTTCGTCTTCGAGGGCAACGATCCGGATGCCATCAACTGGGACGAGTGCCCCGTCATTACGAAATGCCCCGTCTGCGCCCTCAAGAAGCGCGAGAACCAGATTTATGACACGCCGGACAACTACGCCTGCAAGCTGGCGATCACCGAGTCCGGCAAATGCAATGCCCGCCTGCCAAAAACGCTCTGCAAAAAGGAGATCACACCGGAAAACGCCCGTGAGTTCTTCGAGAACGGCAAGACCTCGCTCATCGTGAACATGATCAGCAAGCGCGGTCGCCCCTTCAGCGCCTTCCTCGTCTGCAAACCGGGTGACAAGCGCCTCATGAGCTGGGAGTTCCCCCCTCGCGAGCCCAAGCCCAAAGCCGCCAAGAAGCCCGCAGGCGTCCGTGGCCGTCAGTCGGCGAAGGCAGCCGAGGAATAAGACACTCGCTTTGAATCACCGGGTGCAACCTTCCCGCTCGACGGGAGTTCACTTTTGTGATCAAAACGGCTCTGCATGCATTGGATCACCACCTTCCGCGCCAAGCTCATCCTCACCCTCTTTCCGGTGGTGGCCGTCGTGACGGTGGTGGCGCTGCTCATGGCAGAGCGGAAATTCAGCGCCACCTACCGGCGGCTGTTTGACGAGCAGTTCGAGGAACAGGTCGCCATGCTCACGGCGGCCAAGAAGAAGCGCTTCGAGGCTCTTTCCACCATCCTGCAAAACATGGCTGCCCAGCCAAAGGTGGTCGAGGCGATCCAAAAGAAGGACTTCAAGGACCTCTCGCAATTGCTGCGGCCTCAGTTGGAGACGCTGGCCGAGGAGCGGCTGCAGACAGAGTTTCCCGGATTGAGGCAAGGCGAGTCCAATCGTGGTCCCGCGGGCAGGTTTCCTCCCTCTAATGATCGCTCGGGAGGTTTCAAAGGCCGCGATGGGCGCTTTCCTCCGGGGCAGAGGCCGTATGTGGACTTCATCGATGCCAAAGGGAACTTCATGGGAGCGCCGCAGCAGCGCTCCGCGGCGGGGCTCGGGCTTGCACTGGAAGCCGGGGACAATGGCGATGTGAGGCGAAAAGGCGGCAAAATGCCCTGGCTGGGCAATCGGAAGTTTGAAGACGTGCTCACGGAGCAGGAGGTCGGTTACTTCCGTGTCGAGCTGGAGAATCGCAACGACGGACGCCCTACCGAGCAGGTGCGTGAGGTTTTCATCACCCCGCTTCGGGATCCCAAGGATCAGAAGTTCGTGGGTGCCTTCGTCTTCGGCCTGCCGCTGACCTCGGTCTCAGAGCGTGTGCTTTACGAGCAGACCAAACGCAGCGACCACGGCGAGATCATGAGCGGCATCTGGGTGGAGGACCAGCTCGTCACCACGACGATCCCGCAAGAACAGCGCGAAGAGCTGACGGCGCTCATGCAGGAGGCTTTCAAGCGTGGTGACAAGGTCCAGCGCGAGGTGACGGTGATGATCGATGGCATGCGTCACCAGCTCCTTTATCGCGTGCTGAACCCTGGTTCGCCCTTTCCGCTGGCCGCTCAGGTGAATCTTTACTCTCTCGCGGCCCTCGATGCGGAGATCGGGGAGCTGCGCCGAAACGTCGGTGGCCTGGCTGTGGTGGCCCTCGGTGCTGGTTTGGTGGTGCTGCTGCTCGTTTCCCGCACGCTCTCCGGCCCTGTGAGCGAGCTGGCGGCTGCCACCAGGCAGATCGAGCAGGGGAATTTCGACGTGCGCGTGCCGGTGCGTCGTCGCGATGAGCTCGGAGTGCTCGCGGCCTCCTTCAATCAGATGGCGGCGGGGCTCGCCTTGCAGGAAAGGTATCGCAGCGTGCTCAATGCCGTGGCGGACCGCACCGTGGCTCAGCAGCTCATCGAGCAGTCGGGCCGTCTCGGGGGCGAGTTGCGGCATGTGAGCATGCTTTTCTGTGACATCCGCGGCTTCACCGCCATCACGGAGGGCATGCCGCCAGCGGAAGTCATTGAAATGCTCAACGAACACATGACGGCCCTCACGGATGTGGCCTATGAGCATGGCGGCATCGTGGATAAATTCGTGGGAGACCTCATCATGGTTCTCTTTGGTGCGCCACGCAGCACCGGGTCGGACGGGCTCCAGGCTGTGCAATGTGCCCAGGCCATGCTCGAGCGTCGCCGGGAGCTGAATCAAACCTCGAAGCACTCGCTTGAAATGGGTATCGGCATTGCCACCGGCAGCGTCGTGGCCGGTTGCATGGGCAGCGATCAACGTCTGAGCTACACCGTCATCGGTCATCGCGTGAACCTGGCCTCCCGCCTGTGCAGCATCGCCCTGCCGGGGGAAATTGTGATGGACGAGGAAACCTACGCGGAAGCCCGCTCGATCGTCCATGCCGAGCCGATGCCGCCGATGCAGCTCAAAGGCATCTCCGAGCCCGTCCAGCCCTGGCGGGTGATGCGGGTGGGGGAGGGGCAAAACCTCGTTCGAGGCCAAGTTGAAATTGGACAAGACGAAGGCTCGGCGTAAGGCTGACCGCGGTCCAGCCGGAGTGATCGCTCGCTTTTGAACCGCAAGGGGAGATGGCGGGAGGAAAGTCCGGACACCACAAGGCAGCATGCCATGCGCAAGCATGGGGGGCGTGGCGCAAGCGACGTTCACAGACAGTGTCACAGAAAACAAACCGCCTCCGCGCAAGCGGCGGCAAGGGTGAAACGGCGGGGTAAGAGCCCACCGCCCCGACCGCGAGGAAGGGGGCACGACAAACCTCATGCGGTGCAAGACAGAACAGGGGAAACGGCCCGCCTGGCCGCAAGTCCCGCTCGAAAGGGCGGGATGGATAGCTCCGGGTAATAGTCGCACGGCCACCGCAAGGTGGAGGCGGTTCGGTCGCTCGAACCGACAGATAAATGATCACAGCAAGGTGCCGCAAGGCATCGAGACACAGAATCCGGCTTATGAGGGCTGGGCCATCATGAGAGCGTCGGAGGAGACTCCGGCGCTCTCGCCTTTTCCGGCCAGCTTTGCCGCCGCTTCCTTCATCCGCCGCAGCACATAATACACCGTCTGGCTGCGCAGACGCACGAGCTCCGCCCCGATGATCCGCGGCACAAAGTCCTCCCGGATGGCCTGGACGTCGTCGAGTGTGCAGCCATTGAGCCCACGGCATAAAACAACGCCGAGAGCCCGCGTGAGTGTCTGCACTTTCGGACCGAAACTGAGGGCAAAATGGGCGAGCGTGCCGTTTTCGAGCCTCAAGTGCACACCGACCTTGTCCGTGCATTCCGGATCGTGGCGCACGTCATCGAGGTCAAAGGCCTCGCCGGGCTTTGGCGCATGCTTTTCGGCTTGTGAGGCCAGTTCGATCAAGTTCTCGCGTCGCTCGCCTTCCGGCAGCGATTCAAAAAACGCGATCAACTCGCTCAAAGCGGCGGGGCAGGGGACTGACATCGTGAAAAGACCCATTAATGAAAGCCGGAAACCAGTTGATGCGCAACGTCGGTTACCGGCAGACGTTTTGTAACTGTGCGATGGCAACAGGGGTTAAGATTGGCCTGATTCCTTCGTCTGCTTTTTCTCCCTGAATGACTTCCTTTGCCTCCCGCCCGCTCATCATCCGCCTCCGTCATCTGGCCGGAGCAGCCCGGAGCTATGCGGTGGGAGCACTGCTGATGCTCGGCTTGGTGGGGACCTACTTCCAGGAGGCGGAAAACTCGGCCTTTCATCGTCTCTCAAGCGCTGCCGGTGAAGAAGTGGTGAGCATCGAGGGGCGGCAGAAGCTTTCCGCTTACCTGAGCGACTCATTGAGATCGCGATTTGAGGGGCTGAGCCAGGAGGAACGGGAAGTCGTGCTGAGGCTCGCGTATGTCGCGAGACTCGCTCACGAGCGTGACCTGAACTTCGGCCGCTTTTCCCGCCCCGAGTGGCTGCCACGCTTTGGCGTGCGCGATCATTTGAATGATCCCAGCGGCAAATGCGCCAGCTACACGCTGATCCTTGGCAAACTGCTGAGCAGTTCCGGCTACACCGTTCGTAAAGTCGGTCTCGCTTCGTCAAAAACGAGTGAGCGCTCGCAGCATCATGTGCTGGAAGTGTGGCTGCCGGAGGCAGGGCGTTGGGCCGTGCTCGACACGATCTTCGCCCATGCCTTTGTCGATGCCTCCGGGCATCTGCGCTCGGCTGCGGAGGTGCGGGCGGACTGGGGCGTGGGCATCAAGGAACTGCCCGCAGGTTACGATGCGGAGAGCTTCAGCTACGCGTGCCTGTATTACACGAACTGGCGGCGCCTGCCCGGTTTTGGTATCATCGAGGCGCTTTTCCCAGATGCCGATGCGTGGCTGCAGGCGCATGAGGTGGCGCTGCCTTTTGTCATCCAGTTGAACGGCTATGGCTGGATCGGCACGCTGGCCTTTGGAGCGGCTGTCATGTGCATCATCGTGCCATGGTGGCTGCGGTGCCGGGCCTCACGCCGGCTCCTGGTGGCTTCGCGAAACGATGAGAAATGCCGCCACGATGCCGAGGCAGGCATTGATGACCCACAACGTGCCCGGATGATGATCGAAGATGGCCATGCCAAGGGCTGAGCTGGCCGTGTTGCCCGCGCACCACGCGAAGCCAAGAAAGCCCACATAGCGTCCACGCATGTCCTCCGGTGCCAGACTGGCCGCGTAAGCCTGCTGGCGCGAAAAGGCCGTCATCTCGCCGATGGTGAAAAGCACCATCATGAACACGAAAGCCATCAAAGCGCCGCTCGATTGGAACACGAGGAAGCTCGCCCCCATCAGGATGTAGCCCGCGGCCAGCACACCGCGCACCGGCAGGCGGCGCAGCACATTCGCCAGCGGCACTTCGAAGAGGCAGATCATCACGCCATTCAGCGCCAGCACATAACCGCACCAGTCGATCGGCAGTTCATTCCGCTCAAAGTGCAGCGCGAAGGTGGTGTTCGTCTGCCGGAAGATCCAGGCGGTGCATACGCAGGCTCCGAAAAGCGCCAGGAACGGCTTGTTTTGCCGGATCGAGACCCACGCATGCCCCCAGCCTGCCTGTGAAGCCTCCGTTCGCCGGCCACGCGGCAGAAAAAGCCATGCGATGACGCCAAAGAAAGCCGAAGTGGCCGCATCGACGACGAAGAGCCAGAAGAACGACGTATGCGCTGCCAGCAATCCGGCGGTCGCCGGTCCGAGCGACCAGGCGAGATTGATCGCGAAGCGTTGCACGGCAAAGGCCACCACGCGATGCTCCGGTGCCACGATGTCCTGGACCAGTGCGGCACTGGCAGGATGGCCCGCCTCATTGACCGCTCCGGTGATGAAGGCCAGCACCGCCAGCGTTCGCCAGTCCACTGCCTGCGATACGGCCATCATGCATACCGCTCCGCCGAGCGCTGACACGGCCATCGTCACATTTCTCCCGAGTCGATCCGCCAGCCATCCACCGAGCCAGGCGGCGGCGAAGCCACCCAGCGAATAGGCTGCCACCGCGTAACCGGCCTGCGTGGTCGTGTTTCCATTCCGCGTGATGAACAGCGCGAGAAACGGCACGACAAAAACACCAAAGCGATTCACAAACGTCGCGCCCACTAGCACCCAGAAAGGTCGCGGTAGGTGACGGAGTTGGTGACGCAGCGCGGCCATGCCGTCCTATGGCGATGCGCGCCACTGCTGCAACGTGGCCTTTTCAAGCCATGAAGCCAATGGGAGGCGATGAGCTGCCCGGCGAGTAAAAGTTCCCGATGTTGGGCAATACGAGCGGAAGGTCAGTCGGCGACACACCGAGCCATAGGGCGAGTTCGGCAAAGAACTGGTCACAGCTCGTGGTTGGGATCAAACGGCCACTGCCGAGGTCGAGCGGGTTTTGCTCAGGGCCGCTCTGTGGATTCAGCGCGAGGCTGGGGAACTGGCCGTGGATCTTATTCCCGACCACGCTGCCGCCGACAACGAGTTGGTTTCCTCCCCACGCGTGATCGCTGCCCTGGCCATTGCTCGTCAGTGTGCGGCCAAAGTCTGACGCGGTGAAGAGGGTGACGTTGTTCTGCATGCCCATGGCGGTGAGGGCATTGTAAAAGGCTCCGATGGCCGCGCTGACCTGCGGCAGCATCTGGCTCTGGTAAGTGAGCACACCGCTGTGATGATCCCAGCCGCCCCAGTTGATGAAGAAGGTCTGCCGCACGGCACCGAGCGAGGCATGCGCATGGCCTTGGATGGCCTTGGCGATCATTTGCAGTCGGGAACCCACATAGGTCGAGGGAAAGGTCACACCGCCGGGCAAGGCCGCGGAGGTCGCGGTGGTGAAGGCGTTGTAGGCATCCAGCGCGGCTTTTTTCCGGTTGTTGAAGGTCTGCATCATCACGTTCGAGTATTGCAGCGCCAGCTGGCTGTCCACGCCTTGGCTGAAGGCTTGGCTGCCGGTGTCATACTGCTGCCAGCCGAACTTGTAATTTTGCAAAGCGACCGCTCCGCCCGTGGTGATGGCATACTCGGCCACGTTGTTGCCCGTCTGCCAGACATTGCTGCCATCGAGCGAGATGTTCATCGGCACCTTCGGGTTCGCATTGAGGCCCTGGAGCAGATCTGCCGTGCGTCCGGCCCAGCCGATGCCGGAACGCTGATGCGGCAGGCTCGTCTGCCACTGCTCGATTTGATCCGAGTGGGAGAAAAGGCCGAGCGGCAGCAGCTTCGCGAGCGTGTTCACCTGCGTGCGGTTCTGCACGGGCTCGATGAGCGTGCCCACATTAGCCACGAAGGCCGCGTTCCCCGCATCAAACAGCGTTGCGATCTCCGGCATGCCGGAATGCACCCCAAAGGTGGGCTGGCCGGTGGGATGAATGTCGATGAGCGAACCGGGCGCGAGGGCGAGATTTGACCGCGTGGCCTGATACTGCGCATACGCGGAGGCTTCCCGCGGCACGAGCATGTTGAAGCTGTCATTGCCACCGGAGAGGAACAGGCAAACGAGAGCACGATACTCGCCATTCGCTGGCGCGGTGACCGCGGAGATTTTTTCGGCCAAGGAGAGGTTCAAGAGCGTGTTCAGCACCGGAATCGAGCTCACTGCGCCACAACTGGCCTGTCCGAGAAACTGCCGGCGGTTTTGAGAGAAGGTTATCATGGCATCAAAGGGCGAAGGGTTAGCGCATCACATTAAACTCAGCCGAGGTGACGATGGCATTGATGAGCTGGCGGAGACGCTCGCGGTGCCACTGCCAGCCGTAATCGGGCGGTTTGATGCGATCGACGGACTCGCGGATGCATTGAAAGAGCTGCGGGCTCATCGTGCCGCCCATCAGCGTAAGGTCGTAGCGACGAATCAAAGTGTCGAGGTCCATCAAGTTGCTTACGCTCGGCACGTCCTCGTTGAGGTTCGCGGCGGGAACTATCATCGAGAGCTCGGGGTCGGTGTTGAGACGCACGTTGTAGGCAGGTGTGCCGGAACCCCAGCGATGCAGCGAATTGTCACCGATGGCCTGGAGGAAGTAATTCGCGCCGGTGATGGCGCTGCTGGCATTCAATAGCTGGAACTCCGGTGCCACGAGACCCATCTCCGTCACCGGGCCGGGCGGGCTGTGGTTCGGCAGGAAGAAGTTGAAGACGCTCGGCGAGTTCTGCGGGTCCTGCAGATGGTCGAGATTGAACTGGTCGAGCGGGTAATGCCCGGAGGTGGAGGCCGCGTTGAAGGCCCGGGCGAGATTCACCACGCGCAGGAAAGGCTCGCGCAGCTTGCCAAACGTCGGCGAGTCCATCATCGCCGGATCACGAGCCTCCGGGTCCATGAGGATCTGCTTGATCACGGCCTTCATGTCGCCGCGCACGTTGCTGCCGTTGTTGTTAAACTTCGCCGCCACGCGGCCGATGTAGTCGTGGCTCGGATTGGAGGTCACGAAGCGCTGGATCAGCCGCAGCGCGATGAAGGGGCCGACGTTCGGATGATTGAAAAGGTTCGTCACCGCCGCGTCGATGTCGAGAGCGCCCGCGGTGCCCGTGTTGCCCGGGCTGGGCGTGCGTGCGGGCAGCGTGAGACCGCCCAGCAGCGTCTTGGCATCGCAGTCGTGGTAGGCATCCCAGATCTTCATCGGGTGCAGGCGGTCGCCATTCGTGAGGTTGCTCGGATTGAAGCCGATGCTGTCATACCAGGTCAGGCCGGTGAAGACGCGGGCCAGTTCCGTGATGTCCGCGTTGCTGTAAGTCGGGATGAACTGCCCGGCGTATGGATGCGGGGCCTGGTAGGTCTTCCTCACGCCGTTCGTCTCCAGCTCCCACAGGCCGATGGTGAAGAGCTGCATGATCTCGCGGGCGAAGTTTTCATCGGGATGCAGGTTGAGAGCGGGATTCGCCTTTTGATTGCCGAGGTGGCTCAGGTAAACGCCCATCACCGGGTGCATGGCCACGGCCTTGAGGATGTCGAGGTAGTTGCCGAAGCCATGCTCGACAAAGATGTCGTAGTAGTTCGCCATGCCCTCGTAATCGACCGCGAGGGTCTCCGGCCGGTCGCTGGTCACCAGGATCTCGCTCAAGGCGAAGGCGACACGTTGACGCAGCAGATCGGGAAGCTGGTCCGCAGGTGAATCGGGCCGCAGCTTCGGAGAGCCCATCGCACGACGCCACCACGAGTGCTGTTTGTAGTTTCCGAAAAGGTCAATGGCGTTGCCGTATTGCAGAGCCCAGTTCGTGTAAGGCTGGATGTAGCCCTTCGGCCGCGTGAACTGGTCCTCGATCCATGCGTCAATGCCCATGGTCATCACCTCCTCGACGTTTTCAGGCACGCCGTCGCCATCAGTGCCATCCTGATCAGGGCCAAAGGCTGCCTGGATGAGAAAACGGGCCGCTTCCTTCGCAGAAGGCAGCGGCGAGGCATCACCAACCGTCGCCGTGGCGCTCGTCACGCTGCCGAGGGTGTAGCCACTGCCGCTCGTGACGGTCACCACGATGTCTTCGATGCCTTCGACGGCAGCGTCATTGACCGGGGTGAGTGCGATCCATGTCTCGCGAGCTCCGAAAGGCATCGTCACCTGCGTGGCGGGGATGTTCGCCGTGAAGTCGCTGTTGCGTGTCGCACCGCCGGTGAAGGTCACATTGATGGTCACTGGCTTCAGCCCGCCGCTGCGGCGGATGGCGATCACGCCCTTGTCCGGCCAGTCTTCCCGCATGTCACCATCCACCAAACCCACGGTGATCGTGCTCGTGGCATTCAGCGAGCTTTGCACCCGCGTGAGGTCGGCGATGTCATTGCGGTCGCTATGGTTGAGCAGCGGATTGAAGCCAATTTGATGCTCCTCCCAGTCGCTGAGGCCATCGGAGTCGCTGTCGAGATCATCCGCGGCCAGTTTGAAGAACCAGCGGCTCTGCGCGGCCGTGCTGAGCGATTCGAGCATCGAGGCACCGTCGCCGGTGAAAGTGCCCAACAGGATGAAATTCGCCGGATTGAGGTCGGGACTGCCAAAAAGCTGATAGCGCTTTCCTGCCTGACTCGCCCACGAAACCTGCACCTGGCCCGGAAGTCCCGGCGTGAGGCCCGATTTCGGAAAATCGGCTCCATTGAGCGGATTGGTGCCTGCGAGGCTTTCGATGGCATTGCTGAAGCCATCGCCATCCGCGTCGGCCGTCGGAGCGAGGCCGGAGACGCCATACGCGATCTCCCAGATGTCACTCTGCTGGTTGGCGTTTCCATCGAAGGCATGCGCCAGTGGGGCTGCGAGAAAGAGAAGGAGGGCGAGCCGCTTCATATCGAGGGAGAGGTTGGTTGAATGAGATTGTCTGATGCCGGGACACTGCCCGCATGCGCCTCGAAGCCGAGGCGGATCGTGATGGAAAGCGCCACCAATGCGAGGGTGAGTCGTGCGCCCTGCAATCGCAGCGGAAACACATCACCCAGCAGCACCTGCACACGACGCAGCAGGCTGCCGCTGTTCGCTCCCACGGCAAGGCAAGCCCGGCTGCTGCTGGATTCGGCGAGATGTCCCAGTGCTTGCGCAAGGCCGCGGCGGTCGTCGATGCGGCACACCGCCAGCTCATCCGCGCACAATTCACGCTCGTGGCGGATGCATCGCGAGATCCAAAGCACGGCAGGATGCCAGAACAGGAAAGTCTCGATGAGGAACTGCAGCGCATTCCACCAAGGATCACGGCGGATGAGGTGCGCGATTTCATGGGCCAGCAGCATGTGTCGTTCTTCCTCGGGAAAGGCGGCATCAAAATCAGCGGGGACGACGATCATCGGCTGCCAGCCACCTGCGACGACGGGGGCTTCCACCATGTCGCTTTGCCGGCATTCGATCGCTTGACCGCATTGCATCGAATTCGCGACTGCAGCCACCATTTGCCGCGTCCCGGGCGAAGCAATCACCGCCTTGTCGAGCCGTCGCAGCAGAAGCGACCAGCCTCGCCTGAAACGCCAAAGCAGGAGCATGGCTCCTATCATCCACACTCCCGCGAGCACAGGGAAGATATTCAATGCCACCTGCGTCTGCTCGACGGTCAGAATCACCGTCACACGAGGCACGGGAACTGGCCCGCGCCAGCGCAGCATGACATGCATGCCGGGTGTCTGCGGTTCCTTTGGCACGGTGACGACGGCCTGCACGACGCCTCTTTGGTTGTCAAAGTGGTTCAAAAAGCGTGTCGCGATGATGAGGGGCAATGCCGTGCAAATGATCAACGCCAGCCAGGCACACGCATGGCGGCTGCGGGCTGAAGCATGGCGCAAAAGCCTGTTCGCGCCCCACAACACCGCGGCCACCATCGAGGCCTGCCACACGAGGTGCACCACGACCCACCCGAGGGTGTGTAGCAGCGGATCATGGGCACCAGCGTTCATTTTGAGCCTCCTTTGCCCCTTTTCCTGGCCAGCAACTCTTTGATCTGCAGCAATTCATCCGGCTTCACCTTCGCCGCACCGAGGGCGCTGAGCACCAGCTCCTCGGTTGAACCTCCAAAGACACGGTCGATCAGCTGTTTGAGCATGCTTTGCCGCGTTTTGTCCCGCTCGATGGCGGCGCTGAAGCGGTGGGAACGCTCCGAGTCATCCCGCGTGACCAAGCCCTTCTCATGCATGACCTGCATGACCTTCAGCGTCGTCGTGTAAGCAGTGCCGCGGGGCTCATTCACAGCTTCATGGACCTCGCGCACCGTGGATGGGCCACGTTCCCAGAGAATCTGAAGAATCTCCATTTCCGCCTCGGTGGGCATTTTTGACGTGCGAACAGGCATGGTCGCATGAAATACGAAATAACTCGTAGTTTGTCAATAAAGTATCCCCATCTCGATGGCTCCGCCCGCGTTTGGCGTTCAGCCGCCGCCAGTCCTGTCGCTGGTGAAAAGCACATGCTGGCCTTGTCACCACCGCTGATGCCCCCCCCGGATGGCCCACCATCCCCGCGACGAAGATGGAACGCATCTGGGAGATGAACTTCGGGTATTGTTTGGTGTGGAGGGAGTGTTGACTCGAAGACATCGCAAGGCCCACCATCGTATGGAACAGTTTCCTGGTAGAATGGAAAAGATCGTATTCACTTCAGAACACACAGCCGAACTTCAACGTAAGCGTGAGTTCATTGAACAGGGTTTGGCCAGCGATGCTGAGCCCCCCAAGCGCCAAAGGCACGTTCCATCCCAGCCTGGGCCAACGGCCCAGGAACATGGCCATACCCACACGCCGAGGGCTGAAAACCCGATCCATGCACGCCAATCGTCTCTTCCCCACGCCCGGATCGCGGAACCGACACCGTGCGAGCATAGGGCGGGCTTTCAGCCCTTCCCCTGATCTCGGGGCCTTTCCCGGTTCCCTGGGCCGATGGCCCAGGCTGGTATCGGTCGCGCCTTTGGCGCTGAAAGGCGATTGGGAAAGAACCATGGCCGGATGGAATGCCGCCTTGGGTGCTGGGAAGAGATGAGTCCAGAGCGTCAGAGGGCGATGGTGTCTTGGTGTCTGGAGCGCCAAAGGCGCGTTCCATGCCAGCCTAGGCCATAGGCCCAGGAACCTGGCAATACCCCAGGCCGAGGGCTGAAAGCCCGCCCCATGCTCACCGCGTCTCAATCCCACACGTGGGCCTCGTCGTAGGTCACGCCGTATTTGTTCAGGAACGCCCGATACTCCTCCTGAAACGTGCGGGTGCGGTGATGCTCCTCCTGGTTGTCGATGTAGGTCGTGACGGCCATGAGGTCTGCAGGAGCCACGGAGAAGCAGCCGTAGCCTCGTTGCCACGCGAAGTCGCTCAAGGCGGCGGATTGGGTCTTCAGCCATTTCGGGAGGACGAGGTCTTCAAGGTTTCGACGAGGTCGGCGATGGTCAGGGTGCGAGAGAGACGGATGGCGAGATGCACATGATCGGCCACGCCGCCGACGCGGTAGGCTTCACAACCCGCGTTCCGCGCCACCTTGGCCAGGTAAGCGTGCAAATGCGGGCGCAGCGGGGCGTCGAAGCGCGGGAGACGGTCCTTGGTGCTGAACACGAGATGGACAATGACGAGGCTCAGGGACTGCGGCATGGCGGCAAGAGCATGGGGCGGGCTTTCAGCCCTTCATCTGGTTTTTTGCGCCATGTCCTGGGCCGTTGGCCCAGGCTGGTATAGTTCGCGCCTTTGGCGCTCAGACATCCCGAAAGCAGTTGTTGCAAAGCAGGAGCTGCACTGAGAGAAATTGAACGGGCATGAACTGGTTCAAACGATTCAAAAAGCAGCCGCCAGAATTCACGTTCGATCATCCTATTGGTTTGCAAATCTGTCGCCATTTGGCCGAGACAGAGGCAGCAGCAATTGATGGGGTAATCAGGCGCGACATGGAAACTGGCTATGTCTGGTATGTCATTCCGAGCACGCTTTGTGGAAAAGAGTGGGTTTCGATGAGCCTTTGCTTTCAGCGATCAAATCTCGATTCTCTATCCGTTGCCGTGATAGACGATATGCCTGGCCAAGAGTCCAAAGAGTGGACGGAGGACAAGGAGCGGCTCCGCACAAAAAGAACTTCAGCATGGCTTTCCGCCTTGGGCTATCCGCCAGGAAGTTACACCTGGGGAGAGATTTGGTGTGAGTATGATCCGAGGAGTGCCTCTGGCGGAGGTGGTGTCCGATTCAACTCACCAACGGCAGCAGCTTCCCAAGCAGCTCGCTGATTTTCACGCGTTCCTGCTCGCCGCTGTCGCGGTGGCGGAGGGTGACGGTGTCTTGGAGTTCGGGGCCTTTTTCGCCGCAGGTTTCGAAATCGATGGTGACGCCAAAGGGCGTGCCGACTTCGTCCTGGCGGGCGTAGCGGCGGCCGATGCTGGCGGTTTCGTCGTAGAAGCAGTTCAGGTGCTTCTTCAGCAGCGCATAGACCTCGCGGGCCTTGGCGACGAGCTCGGGCTTGTTCTTCAGCAGCGGGAAGACGCCGACTTTGATCGGGGCGACACGCGGATGCAGGCGCAGGACGGTGATGACTTCCTTTTTGCCCTTCTCATCGACCTTTTCGGTCTCGCTGAAGGCCTTGGCGATGACGGCGAGTGCCATGCGGTCGAGACCGGCGGAGGGTTCGATGACGTGCGGGACGTAGCTGCCTTTGAAGAGACGCTCGAACCACGCGCGCACGGCGGCTTCGGGCATCGGCTCGCCCTTGGTCTTCGCGGCTTCGGCGGCGAGGCGTTTCTGGATGAGGGCTTCCTTCTGCTCGTCGGTGAGCTTGGCGGCGGCAGTTTTGAGTTCTTCGTCGAAGATCTCCTGGGACTTGGTGCTGGCGGTCTGGTGCGCGGACAAATCGAAGTCGCCACGCGCGGCGATGCCTTCGAGTTCCTCGGTGCCGAAGGGGAACTCGCAGAGGATGTCCACGCAGGCGCGGGCGTAGTGGGCGAGGTCGGCGGGCGTTTGCCAGTAGTATTCGAGCACGTCGCCGAGGCCGATGCCTTGGTAGAACTTCGTGCGCTGATCGACCCAGTAGCGGTGCCACATCTCCCAGCCCCAATTCGGCTGCGGTTCGCTCAAATCGGCGCCTTCATGCCACTTCGCGACCTCGCCGCTGATGATCTCGACGGCTTCGTCGGGCTTGATGAAGAACTCGAGCTCCATTTGCTCGAACTCGCGGCTGCGGAAGGTGAAATTCTTCGGCGTGACCTCGTTGCGGAAAGCCTTGCCGATCTGGCCGATGCCAAAGGGCACTTTCACGCGGCTGGAGTCGAAGACGTTCTTGAACTGCGCGAAGATGGCCTGCGCGGTTTCCGGGCGCAGGTAGGTCACGTCGTCCTCGGTCGCGGTGGGGCCGAGGTAGGTCTTGAGCATGAGATTGAAGGGGCGGGCCTCGCCGAGCATGCCGCCGGTCTCGGGATGGAAATCGACGCTGCCATTCACGGCGTCGATTTTCTCCTCGCCGAGCAATTCGATCTCCTCGGGCTTGCCGGCGGCTTCACCGGCGTTTTGCGCGATGAGGGCACGGATGCGTTTGCGGAAGCTCTCGATGTGCTCGCCATTTTTCAGCAAGGCGGAGATGGCGCGGTCCCAGCGCCAGCCGTTCGGGGCCTTGGCACCGCTGTATTTCATGACGACGCCGTCCTGCGGCTCGACGTGGTCGGCGCGGACGCGTTTGTTCGTCAGCGAGCACTCGCGCATGAGGTCGGCGAAGGTATCGACGTGGCCGCTGGCCTTCCAGATGGCGGGATTCATGAGGATGCTGGCATCGAGGCCGAGCACGTCCTCGCGTTCGCGGGTCATGGTGTTCCACCAGGCGGTGCGCAGGTTGCGCTTCAGCTCCGCGCCGAGCGGACCGTAGTCCCACACGCCGCCGCAGCCGCCGTAGATTTCGCTGCTTTGATAGATGAAGCCGCGGCGCTTGCAGAGGGAGACGATTTTCTCCATTTGAGCGAGGGAGGACTTGGCGTCGGACATGGTAGGTAGATGTGGGATGAAGGTTTGCCGAAGGGCTGGAGTGCTCCCGGCGAGAGGGGCGCGAAGGGAGCACCTCGGGGGCAGGGGAGCAAGCGGGGATTCAGCGGGAGGGGAGTAATGGAGTGGTGGAGTTTTGGTTGGCCCAGTCCTCCGGCACTCCATCACAGCGCGAGGCCAAAACGCCCGGCGATGGTCTTCAGCACCGCAAACAGCACGATTGTGAGCACCGCGGAGCCACCGACGGCACCATAGAAGCCCCAGGCACGCTGCATGGCAGGGAAAAGAAGGAACATCGGCAGCGTGGGCAGCACATACCAAAAGATGTACCACATGTGATCCGCGGTCTTTTGATCGCGTGTGGCCGGATCGCTCTCATAATAGACCCAGAAGAGGGTGATGATAGAGACGAAGGGCAGGGCGGCGATCAAGGCTCCCGCTTTGTCACTGCGCTTCACCGTCTCGCTGACAAGAGTGATGATGAGAGCGCTGAGCAGATACTTGATAATGAGCTTGGTGGTCATGCAGCAGGTGAAAACGGCTCATTATCAATGGCTTTCGCAACATCATCATGAGAAGCAGCTTTGATGCCATCGTGAACTTATGCCCGTATGTGCGCAGGCTATTCACAAGTCATGCACAAGCGCATTCACAAGGTGGGCGCAAACTCTTTTAAAATGTTTCATCCGCTTGCTAAAATAATTTCAAATTTTTCGGCAGTAAATGGTTGTCTCGCCGAATGGTTTCGACATACAAAGCGCCCCGTTCCAAAAACTTCTTCATGTGTCTCATCCACACACGATCTGAAGACTTCCCGATCCCTTTCACCCCCAATCACTCACTGACCCCTCCCACGCGCCGGAGCACCCAACAACAACATGGAGATCCCGAATGAAAGTCACTCTCAAGCCCCGCAGTCGTCCGATGCCGCCCCCGTTTCTGATTTGTTCACGCTGACGCCCACCTTGTGGGATCGTGTGTGCGAGGTGCTTCTCCTGCGTCTGGGCAGTGATAATTTCCAGCGCTGCTTCAGCGGCACCAGCGGTCGCATGGCGGACGGTGGTCGCTTCGTGGTGACCGTGCCAAATCCGATTCATCAACTGTGGATTGAGAGCAATTACCTCGGTGCCGTGTCTGATGCCGTGGTGCAGATCACGGGTGAGCCGGCGATGATTGAGTTCGCGATTGCTTCGGAGCCTGCTTCTCCTGTCACGCAAGCCGCGGTGCCGCACATCAAAGCCGCACGTGTCTCCGCTCCGGAACCTTCGCCGATCCGCAGCTTCGCGGAGGCCGGCCTGAACGCGAAGTTCAATTTCGACAGCTATGTCAGCGGCACCAACACCAGCTACTCGGTGGCTGTGGCACGTGCGGTGGCTGAAAAGCCCGGTCGCATCTACAACCCGCTCTTCTTCCACGGTGCCACCGGTCTCGGAAAGACGCATCTTCTTCAAGCCATCGGCCAGGAAGTGCTGGCACGGAAGCGTAACGCCATCGTGCGCTATGTGACGAGCGAGCAATTCACGAACGAGTTCGTCGATTCCATCAAGAAACAGACCTTCACCCAGTTCCGTCAAAAGTATCGGAAGGTCGATGTGCTCCTGATCGATGATGTGCACTTCTTTGAAGGCAAAGACAGCACGCAGGAGGAGTTCTTCCACACCTTCAACGAGCTCTTCAATAACGCCCGGCAGATCGTGCTGGCCAGCGACCGGCCGCCGAGCGAGATCAAGAACCTCGAAAGCCGCCTCGTGTCCCGTTTTGAATGGGGACTCACCACGCAGATCCAAGTGCCGGACTTCGAGACCCGCATGGCCATCCTGCGCCGCAAACAGAGCGACTTCAATGTTTCCTTGGATGGCTGGCTGCTGGAGTTCATGGCGCAGCGCATCCGCTCCAACGTGCGAAAGCTCGAAGGCGCCCTCATGCGGGTGGCCGCTCACGTCTCGCTCGAAGGCCCGGTGCAGACCGAATCGGCTCTCGCCACCCTCCTTCACGATGTGATCGAGGACGACGCGGCCAAGCAGATCACCGTGGACCGCGTGCAGCGCATCGTGGCGACACATTACGACCTCCGTGTGAGCGATCTCACCGGTCCGCGCCGGCCCAAAAACATCGCCGAAGGCCGCCAAGTGGCCATGTACCTCGTCCGCACGCTGACGAAGCTGCCGCTCATTCAGATCGGCGAGGAGTTCGGCGGTCGTGACCACGGCACGGTTATCCATGCGTGCAAGGTGGTGACGAACCAGATTCACAATTCGCAGGATTTCCGCCGCATGGTGGACACCCTGGCGGTGAAGATCCGCGAAAGCTGATCAAAGGCGTCCAGAAACTTGCCACGGGCCGCATTCCGTTCATAGGAGGCGGCCCGCCATGTCCATCTGGAACTACGCCAACCCCCAGCTCAAAGATCTCGTCGCCTACGAACCCGGAAAACCCATCGAGGACGTCGCCCGCGAGCGCGGCCTGAGGCCGGAGGACATCATCAAACTCGCCTCGAACGAGAATCCGCTCGGCCCATCGCCGAAGGCCGTCGAGGCCATGAAAAAGGCCGTCGAAGAGGTTCACATCTATCCAGACGGCGCCTCGTGGAAGCTGCGCAACGCTCTCGCTGAGAAATTTGGCCTCGAAATGGGCAATTTCATCATGGGCTGTGGTTCGAACGAGGTGATCGAGTTCATCGGCCACGCCTTCCTGAAGCCTGGTGACAACATCATCACCGCCGAGCACGCCTTCCTCGTCTATAAACTGATGGCGAAGGTCTTCGGGGCCGACACCATCGAGGTGCCTGACCCCGGCTACGTGCACGATCTCGACGCCATGGCCGCTGCGATCACGCCGCAAACGAAGGAAGTCTTCATCGCCAACCCGAACAACCCCACCGGCACGCTCGTCACGCAGGAGCAGATCGACCGTTTTATGGACAAAGTGCCGGAGCATGTCGTCGTGGTGTTCGACGAGGCCTATTATGAGTTCCTCGACAATCCGCCTGACACGCTCAAATACGTCCGCCAAGGCCGCAATGTGGTCGTGCTGCGCACCTTCTCGAAGATCCAGGGCCTCGCTGGCACACGCGTGGGCTACGGCATCGCGAACAAGGAGCTCATTGATGTGCTGCAGCGCACGCGTCAGCCCTTCAACCTCAATTCCATTGCCCAGGCGGGCGCTCTTGCCGGGTTGCTCGACGAGGAGCATCAGGCGAAGACCAAGCGGATCACCGATGAGGGCCGCGACTACCTGCAGAAGCAGTTTGGTGAGATGGGCCTCGAATACATCCCGAGCTACGCGAACTTTGTGCTCGTGAAGGTCGGTGATGGCAACGCGGTCTTCAAAGCCATGATGGACAATGGCGTCATCGTCCGCGCCATGGCCGCCTACAAGCTGCCCGAATGGGTGCGTATCAGCATCGGCACCATGCCGCAAAACGAACGCTGCATCGAGGTGCTGAAGCAGGTGCTCGGCAAGTAAGTTCCAACCCGCCCGGGACACGACGAAGGTTCATCGCAGCTCGCGGAAGAACCTCGCCGCTCCGGCGTTGTTGGAGCTGATCATGTTCCGCACTCTTCTCGCGATCCTTTGCCTCGCCTCGACCTGCCTTGCGCAGCAGCTTGATGTCGAAAAAATGTTCGAGGAGCGAAACCTCGGCCCCGTTGCTGAATTGCTGGCAAAAGGGGATTATGAGCTGGTGGCACGGATTGGCGAGGCAGCGGTAGAGAAGGGGCTGAAGGCAGCTGATTGGCGCATCATGCGCTTCAAGGCGCTGGCAGAGCTGGGGCAGGTGGAGGCGGCGCTGGCGGAGGCCTCGGAGGCTTTGAAATCCTATCCCGACAATCTCGAACTGCTCATGCTGCGGCACGATCTCGCGTCGCAGCAAGGGCACGATGAGGTGAAGAAGGACTCGCTGACGCGTTTGAATGCCGCGGCGAAGGCCAAGGCTCCGAAAGATCGCACGGCACTCGAATTGGTGTCGCTTGGCCGGGCGGCTGTGGTGCTCGGGGCGGATGCGCAGAAGGTCATCGCGCAGTATTTCAAGGCAGCGCAGACGAAGGACGCGAAGCTAGAGGAGGCGTATCTGGCGGAGGGGCATCTCGCGTTTGAAAAAGATGATGCCAAGCGGGCGGCGGATGTGTTTCGGGCTGGTCTCAAAGCGCATGGCGAGACGGCGAACCTGCGTTTTGGCCTCGCGAAGGCCTTCAGCACGAGTGATCGCGAAAAGGCGGTGGAGAACCTCGTGAAGGTTTTGGAGCTGAATCCGCATCACAAGGCCGCTCACCTGCTGCGGGCGGAACTCTTGATCGGTGGCGAGAAGTTCGTCGAGGCCGAAAAGGCGATTCAAGTCGTGCTCGACAAGGACGAGCAGCATCCGGAGGCCTGGGCTCTGCGGGCGGTGGTGGCGCAGTTGTTCCATGCCGATGCCAAAAAGGTCGCGGAAGCCCGTGGCGAGGCTTTGAAGCGCTGGTCGAAGAACCCAGCGGTGGATCATCTCATCGGTCGCTGCCTCTCGCGGGCCTATCGCTTCGCCGAAAGCGCCGCACATCAGCGTCAAGCCCTCGAATTCGATGCCAAGTATCTGCCCGCGAAGGTGCAGCTATGCCATGATCTCCTTCGTCTCGGCGAGGAAGAGGAGGCATGGAAGCTCGCCGCGGCGGTTCGCGAGGAAGACGGCTACAACACCCAAGCGCACAACCTCGGACTGCTCGAAAAAGAGATGGGCGGCTATGTGACGAAGTCCTTCCCCGATTTCATCCTGAAGATGCCCAAACGCGACTGGCCAATCTACGGCGAGCGTGCGCTCTCGCTCCTGCGCGAGGCGAAGGCAGTGCTCGCACCGAAATACGGCCTCGATTTGAAACGCCCGGTGCTCGTCGAGTTCTTCGGTGCGCAGTCGGATTTCGCTATCCGCACCTTTGGAGCGCTCGGAGGGCAGGGGATGCTTGGCGTATGCTTCGGCACCGTCGTCACGATGAACAGTCCCGGCAGCCTCGCGAACGGCCGTAACAACTGGGAAAGCACGCTGTGGCATGAGTTTTGTCACGTCATCACGCTGAGCGTGACCAAGAACCGCATGCCACGCTGGTTGAGCGAAGGCATCAGCGTGTATGAAGAACGCCAGCGCGACCCATCGTGGGGTATGCCGATGGATGCGACCTTCCGTGAAATGGCGCTTGATGAGGAGAAGCTGACACCCTTCTCGCAGCTCAGCGGTGCCTTCATGAATGCGAAGTCGCAGGACGACATCCTTTTCGCCTACTACGAGAGCAGCCAGGCGGTCGAGTATCTGCTCGACACCTACGGCAAGGAGAAGTTTCAAGGCATCCTGCGCGATCTCGCGGCCGGCAAACGTGTGAATGATGCCATCGCCGCGAACTGCGAGGACGTGGATGCCATCGAGAAACGCTTCGCTGCTTTCATCAGTGGCAAGGCGAAGGCGTTTGGGGCGCTGGCCGATTGGAATGAACCGAAGCCTGAGGAACTCAATCCCTTCGATGACAGCACCTTCTCCGAGTTTTTGAAGACGCATCCCACCAGTCTTTGGGCACTGCAGCGGCATGCCGAAGATGCCATCAAGGCCAAGAACTGGCCTGAAGTGCTGGAGACAGGCAAAAAGATTGCCTCGCTGGTGCCTGAGGATTTCAGCGCTGAGGGCGGTCATGCGCTTCAGGTGATGGCGCTTCGTGAAATGAAGCGCGAGGACGAGGAGATCGCCGTGTTGCGGCGCATTGCGGCGGGTTCATCGAGTGCGCAAAGCGCCTTCCTGCGCCTCATTGAGCTCGATTTGCCGAAACAACGCTGGAATGAGGTTTTGACCAATGCGCGACGCGTCACCGCTTTGAATCCGTTTCTCGTCACAGCTCAAAAAGCCCTCGCGGAGGCGAATGCCGCGCTGAATCAACCCGCGGAGTCCATTCAGGCTTGGGAACGCGTGCTCATTCTCGATCCCGGCTCCGCGGCGCAGACGCATTTCAAGCTCGCGCAGCTTTGGAAGCCTACCGATACGCCGAAGGCCCGGCGTCACCTGCTCGACTCCCTTTCGCTCGCGCCGCGGAACCGCGAGGGGCTGGAGATGCTGCGGCAGTTTTGAAGTCATTTGCACCTCGCGTGAGGCTGTCTAATGCCACGACATGCATCTCACCGTTTTGGGCAGCGGCAGTTCCGGAAACTGCGCCGTGGTCACCACCGGCAGCACCACGCTGCTGGTGGACGCGGGCCTGAGCGCGAAGCAGATCGTGCTGCGGCTGGAGAGCATCGGCCTCACGCTGGATGATCTCGATGGCATCCTGCTCACGCACGAGCATCAGGACCACACGGGCGGCCTGGAGGTGCTAAGCCGCGGGCGGGCATTGCCGCTGTTTTGCACGGCTCTCACGCAGGAGCATCTGCTCGGCAGCCTCACCTTCCGAACGCCGCCGGCATGGCGATTGATGCAAACAGGCAGCGCCTTCGATTTTCGCGATCTGCGCATCGAGAGCTTCCCCGTGCCGCACGATGCGGTGGACCCCGTGGGCTATGTGCTCGGCACCGAAAGCGCCCGCTTGGGCATCTTGAGTGATGTGGGCTTTGTCACGAATCTGATCAAAGACCGTCTCCGCGGCTCTGACACGCTTTTTGTCGAGGCGAACTACGACACGCAACTCCTCGAAGCCGATACCAAACGCCCCTGGTCCACCAAACAGCGCATCTCCTCGCGTCACGGCCATCTCTCGAATGACCAAGCCGCGGAGCTGATCGGCGAAATCGCTCATCCGGGCCTCAGCAATGTGGTGCTCGGTCATCTGAGCGATGACTGCAACGATCCCGATCTGGCCTCCAAACGTATCCGCACGGCTCTCGATGCCGCCGGTGCCAAAGAAGCTCGCGTCGTGTGCGCCGAGCGTCGCAAGCCCACACCGACCCTCGAAGTGGCCCGCATGCGGCCACGGGCTGTTTTTCAACTCATTGGTGCTTCGGAGACGCAGATGGAGCTGCTGTGAGAAGTGAGAAGTCAGACGTCTCACCTCTGACATCTCACTTCTTACCCTTCTTCGCCGGCACAGGTGCCTTCACGGTGATGCCCGCAGCTTCCATCACGAGCTTTTGAAAGGCATCGCGTGGCTTGCTGCTGTCGGGCACGAGGACGTTTTGCACCATGAAGACGGTCACGAGGCCGCTGGCGGGATCGATCCAGCCATTCGTGGCAAAGGCACCGCCATGGCCGTGGCTGCCCACGGGCATCGCAGGGCACACGCGTTGCGTTTCCGTGTTGTGCATCCAGCCGCAGGAGTAGTTCAGTTGCTTGCCGCCGGCCGTCACGGGCGTGAGCATCTCTTGTACGGCCTTTTGGCTCAGGATGCGCTTGCCTTCGAACTCGCCGCCGTTCGCCACCATCGAGTAAAAGCGGCCCATGTCGGCCGCCGTGGAGAAAAGGCCGCCCGCAGGCTCGGGCATGTGATGCACGCTCGCATCGCTGGTGACGAAGGGATTGTACCCCGGCACAAGCTCGTGCGTCTCTTCGTCCATTTTGTAAGTGCGGGCGATGCGGGCTCGGTGGGCATCGTCGGGATGAAAAGTGGTGTCCTTCATGCCCAGCGGCTCAAACAACCGCGTGCGGAGGAAGTCCTCATACTTCATGCCGCTGACGATTTCGAGGATGCGACCGGCCACGGTGGGGCCAAAGCCATACTCGTAAGCACTGCCCGGCTGGAAGGCGAGCGGCGTCTTGATCAGCGAGGCGACGTAGGCCTTCAGCGAGATGGCTCCATCGGTCGGTTTGCGCGATGGAAAGGCGATGCCGGCCGTGTGCGAGAGCAGCATGCGTAGCGTGATGGGTTTCTCCGGCTTGGCGCCGCCTTCGACGGTGACGTTCGCCAGCTCGGGCAGCCACTTCGAGGCGGGCTCGTCGAGCGAGAGCTTGCCATCATCCACGAGGCAGAGAATCGCCGCTCCGTTCACCGACTTCGTCATCGAGGCGATCCAGAATAAGGCATCCTTTTCCATCGCACGGCCTTTGGCAATATCCGCCATGCCCGCGGCATCGTGATGTACGACTTTGCCCTTCTCCATCACGAGTGTGACGATCCCTGCGGCCTGTTTGGCCTTCACGGCCTCCTCCATGGCGGGATGAATGGCGGCCAGCTTGGCGGCATCGAGCGCCAAGGCCTGGCTGAGGGCGAAAACGACAAGGAAGGAAAGCGAGCGGAGCATGGTGGCCGCTATCAACGGCCTCTGTTCACCTCGTCATGCAGCCGAAACAGCCTCGTAATAGCGAAACTCCAGCTCGCCGGACGTGCCCACCACTTCTTTCAATCGGAAGAGATGCTCGAACGGCGGCAAGAACACATCGCCTTCGAATTCCTTCGCGATGTGGGTGAGGTAAAAGCCATCGCAATGGGGCAGCAGTTCCGCAAAGACCTGCGCACCGCCGATGACGAAGACCGTTGCATCTGCTGCGCAGACGTTTGGGAGTTCGCTGGCATCACGAATGACCGTCACGCCTTCACGCGGCGCCATCGTGCGGCTGAGCACGATGTTCTGGCGACCCGGCAGCGGCTTGCCGATCGCTGCCACGATGGAGTCAAAGGTAGCACGTCCCATCAGCACCGGCTGGCCGAGCGTGGTCTTCTTGAAGAATTTCAAATCCTCCGGGTAATGCCACGGCAGCTTCCCCTCGCGTCCGATGACACGATTCGAGGACATGGCGACGATGGCGATGAGTTTCATGTTTGGCACTTAGCGTGGTGGTGGGGATTGGCAAACAAAGTAGCGTTGTTGCTGTGCAACAACGAAACCCTGTTCCGCAGGAACAGGGCAACTTTAGCGCCACTCGTGTTTCGGATACCGTCCACGGAGCTGCGCTTTCACGGCCGGATAGCCTTCTTTCCAGAAGCGGCCGAGGTCGGCGGTGGTTTGGATGGGGCGTTGGGCGGGTGAGAGGAGGTGAACGGTGACGTTGATGCGGCCGGCCGCGACTTTGGGGTTTTCGTGGATGTCGTACATTTGCTGGAGGACGACGCTGACAGCGGGTGGCTGCTTCTCGCTGTATTCGATGCGGGCGGTGCGGCCGTTTTTGAGCGGGTAGCGCTCGGGGGCGTATTTTTCGAGCATCTCGCGCTGCATGTGGCTGAGCCAGGCGTGCAGCGCGGGGAAGACTTCGCGGTCCTTGAGCTGGCGATACGTCGTGCAGCCGTGGCAGAGCTGCTCGATGATGAGATGGCGGTCCTCCTCGGAAATCGCGGGGATTTCGAGCTCGGGCATCCATTTGGCGAGGCAGTTCACGCGGGTGATCCACTGCTCGACTTTTTCGTTCCAAAGCGGCAGCTCCAGGCGGCCTGCGATGACTTCAGCGGCGAGCAAGGAAGCGGCCTGCGTCTCATCGGGCTCGCCGCGTTCTTTGCTGGAGAGCACGAGGCTGCGGAAGCGCGTCTCCTCCATGCTCATGACGCGGCGGTTCACGCTGTCGTAGCGGGCGCTGCGGCCGGTGGTGAAGTCGGCGGGGAACATCTCACGCAGCCACGCCTCGTCGATGGCGGTGACGTTGTTGAGCTTCACCGTGAGCGCCTTGCCCTGCACCTCGACGATCTCGGCGGCGACGAGCAAGCGCGGCGCTTTGATGTGCGCGTCTTTGTCGAGATGGCCGGTGTAACCGCCGGCGAGCCGATAAATGCGGCTGCCGGGGCTGGTTTCGACGCCGAGATGGTCGCTGAAGGCTGCGAGGAGTGTTTTGGCGAGTGCTTCACCCTCGGCGACTTCGTCGTTGATGGTCAAACCGGCACGTTTGGCGAGGTGGAGGAACTGTTCCTCGCTGCGAGCGGCTTCACGCGAGGCCATGGCATGCAGGCCGTAACGCGCGCAGGCATCCGGTTCGAAGTTCATGGCCTCCGCGCGGACGAAAGCACGCAACAGAGCCTGAAACTCACTGAGGTCATCTTTTTGCCAGAACTCCTCATTTTTGTGCGAGGCGTTGTTTTGGCCCACGAGCAGGATTTCGCGTCCTTGGGCGATGGCGGCGCACAACGCGGCCTCGCGCAAACAACCGAACTCCGCCGCCGCGAGCAGCATGCGAGAAAAACGCGGATGCAGTGGGAACTTGGCCATCTGGCGGCCGAGGTCTGTGATGCGGCCGTTGGCTTCGGTGGCTCCGAGATCATGCAAAAGGCTCTCTGCGCGAGCTAAAGAGGCAGGTGCGGGAGCTTCGAACCATTCGAGGTCTGTCGGACGGGTCTGACTCGTCTGACCTGTCGGACTGAAAAGCACACGCAGAGCCAGCAGCGCCTCACTCAGATCCAAGCGCTGCACCTCGGGCAGCTCACACTCCGCACGATGCAGGTGCTCGCGCTCCGGCCAGAGCCTCACGGCGATGCCGGGGCCGAGACGGCCGGCACGACCGGCGCGTTGTTCGGCGGAGGCGCGGCTGATTTTCTGCACGGTGAGCGTGTTGATGCCGCGGCGGGCGTCGTAGTTCGCGATGCGGGCGGTGCCGCCATCGATGACGGCTTTGACGCCTTCGATGGTGAGCGACGTCTCCGCCACATTCGTGCTGACGATGATCTTGGGCTGCTCGCCGGGTGTGACGGCGGCGTCTTGATCCTGCGGCGTGAGTTCACCATGCAGCGGCACCACGCGGCGACCGCGGGCGAAGGCGCGACCTTGAATCGCGGCGATGGTTTTGCGAATTTCATGACCGCCGGGCATGAAGACGAGCATGTCGCCGCTGAAGCCGGGTGAGGTGGCGAGCGCTTCGCACGCACGAGCGGCTTGATCCCAGATCGGCTCCGGATAGCCGTTCTTTTGCGGCACGGGTGCTTGATAGCGAATCTCGACCGGGAAGGTGCGGCCTTGAGATTCGAGCAGCTTCGATGGCAGCATGAAATCGACCAACGGACCCGGCACCAGCGTGGCGGACATGACGATGATCTTTAAATCGGGGCGGCGGGTGCGTTGCAGGCGTCGCGCGAAGGCGAGCACGAGATCGCCATCGAGATGACGCTCATGGAATTCGTCGATCACGATACAGCCCACGCGGTCGAGTTGCGGATCTTCGAGCAGCATGCGCAGCATCACGCCCTCAGTGACGTAGGTGAGGCGCGTTTCGCGGCTCGTCACGTTTTCAAAGCGCACTTGATAACCGACTTCGCCGCCGAGTTTGGCATTTCGCTCACGAGCCACACGTTGCGCAAGCATGCGGGCGGCGATGCGGCGCGGTTGCAGCACAATGCAGCGTTTACCTTCCGCGAGGACGCCGGAATCGAGGACGAACTGCGGGATCTGCGTCGATTTGCCGCTGCCGGTGGGCGCTTTGATCAGCAGGTTCGGCGTCGCGGCATCGAGGAGCGCGGCGGTGAAGGTCTGGCGGAGTTCGAAAATCGGAAGCGGGGCGGACATGCGGCTGGGGCGCGATTCATGGCCCGTGCTTCGCCGTTCGTCATTTAGATTTCCGTGCCTGGCTCCGGCTCGCCTTTGAAGGTGCCGGTGCCGACGAGACGCTCAAAAATGGGCGAGGCCATCAGCGTCGTGATGACCGCCATGATCGCCAGCATGGCAAAGATCTCGGCGGAGATGATGCCCTTCTGCAGGCCGATGTTGATGATGATCAGCTCCATGAGGCCGCGGGCGTTCATGAGCACGCCGATGCCCATCGCTTCCTTGTTCGAGATGCCGGAGGCACGGGCGGCGGCCCAGCAGGCCACGCCTTTGCCCAAAATGGCCGCGGCCAGCACCGCGCCGCAGAGCAGCCAGAGCGTGCCGCTGTTCAGCAGACCGAGACGGGTGTTCAAACCGGAGTAGGTGAAGAACAGCGGCAGGATCAAGGCGACGGCCAGCGGCTGCGTGCGCTCGATCAGCGTGCGATTCACCACACCGCGAGGCATCGCGCTGCCCATCACGAAAGCACCAAAGACGGCGTGCAGCTCGATGTAATCGGTCCACCAGGCACCGAAGCACATGAGCGAAAGAAAGAAGGCATACTCGCCATCGCTCAGCTTGCCGCGGGCCTCGATGCTTTTGGCGTAGCGGGCCAAAATCGGCCGCAGCACGACGTGCGCCAGCAGCACATAGCCGATGCCGCCGCCAATGCTCAGCACCGCATGTGAAAAATCACCGCTGAAGCTCGCTAGGACGACGGCGAGCATGCCCCAGGCCGCCGCGTCGTCGATCGCGCCCGCACCAATGGCCACAGTGCCCATCGTGGTGCCCGCGAGGCCTTTAAAGTGAATGATTCGCGCCAGCATCGGGAAGGCCGTGATGCACATCGAGGCTCCCATGAAGATCATCGCGTTCTGCATCGACGTGGCCTTCGGGAAAAGCGTGGTGTGATTCCAGAACGCCCATCCGAGAATGGCTCCGAGCACAAACGGAGCCGCCATGCCGGCGAAACTCACCGCCACCGAGCTCTTGAAACGCTTCTGCACGATGTCGATACGGAATTCCAAACCCACGATGAACATGTACAAGGCTAGTCCAAGCTGCGAGACGGGGAAGAGCACCTTCATCGACTCCTTCGGAAACAAGGCCTCACCCCACGCGGGTGCGAACAAACCAAGCAGCGACGGCCCCATGCACACGCCCGCGATCATTTCCGCCACCACCTGCGGCTGGCCGAAACGGGCGGCGATGATGCCCACGACACGACACACGAGCAGAATGATGCCGAGCTGGAGGAAGAACTGGATGGCGAGCTGGAGGTTGGTCATGAGAAAGTCGAGATCAGTAGTTCAAAGTGAGCATCAGGTAGGCGAAGTCCGCGTTGCTGCTCGCGCCGGTGTCGGCGAGATAGGCTCCGGCGAAGAAGTGCGAGTAGCCGAGCAGCATGTCGAGATGCTGGCTGAGCTTCGCGTTGACGGTGAAATCGAGCTCGCAGCCTGCGTGGCTGTTGGCGTTGGGATTGATGCCACGCACGCGAGTGGTGCCGTTGGCGCGATACCAGGCATCGCCGGTCGTCGCGAGCCAGAACGAATGAAAATCGAGCGTGGTCTTCACCTTCGCATGCGGCTGGGCGGCGAGGCGCAGCACGAGGTTGTGCATGTTCTGCCACGAAAACGTGTCCATGAAGCCGTATGGCGGATGATTCGTGGGGAAGAGATTCTGGAAGGTGTGCACGCGGCCGTCATTCGGGTCGCTGTCGCCCGTGCCAAAGCTGTATTCGAGGGCCAGACGCGGTTTCCATGCCGACATGAGCCAGTTGTAACCGCCTTCGAGATGATGCGCATAGGCTCGCAGTGCCTTCCCACCAACACGACCTGCCTGCCCGGCAAACTCCGCCGTGTAATCCCACCCTGCCAGCTTCAGCGGATCGCCTTTCCAGCGGGTGCCGAGCGTCACGAAGTCGTTTCCACCTGCGAAAGCCTCCTCATGCAGATGAAAGGCATACAAGTCCGTCGTCTGAAAAGGGAGCAGCTTGGTGTTGCTGTAATACAGGCCGCTGAAGAACTGGTTCCGCACATCGCCATTGCCCAGCCAGTCGCTGCGATTGAACTCCGACTCATGGTAACGCACCACGCTGGAGGTGAAAGCATCCAGCCACCAGCCCTCGCGCTGAATGTGCAGCTTCACCGCGTCAAAAGTGCGGCTGAAGTTCAGCCACTCCAGCGGCCCCACGAGACGTTCATCACCATAGGCCAGCACCTGCCGACCGAGCTTCACGCTGAAACGCGACGGATCACCCACCTCGATGCTCGCCAACCGCAGATCAAAGGCATCGTCCCCCTCCGCGCCATTTTGCAGCGGGATGTCCGGCCGCTTCGAAAAGCTTTCGCGCACATCCTGGCCCTGCACCGTGACCTTCAGCCACTCGACCGGCTGCCATTCCAAACCGAGTCGCAGCCGCGTGAGCAGCCACGAATCATCTGTCACTGCACTGCGACTGGAATCAAAGTCATACACATTCCGCCGCATCTCACCGCGGGCCCGGGCTTGAAAGTTCCACTTCAACTGCTCGCCGATGCCTTCCGCCGCGAGAGCGGTGGCGGAAAGGGCAAGAATCGTCGTGAAATAGCAAGCGTGGCGCATCAGACTGCCGTGTTTGCCGCATTTGCGAACATAATGAAAATAGACTTTCGGCATCGCCTTCATGCTGGGGCGTTATGCGCGGTTCATCGAGCCGCCGGGAAGAAGCCGCTTGGCATCGGGGGAGCTTGCGCAAGCATGCAGGCATGCCGCTCACGCTTGAACTTTGCACCTTCGATCCCGGAATCAGCGCCTCATCGCCCGCCGCCTATGCTGCGGCGGTGGCGGAGGTGGTCGAGACGGCATGGGATGAGGGTGCGGACATCGTTTTGCTGCCAGAATTCACCTGGCTGGGCATCGAGCCGCTGGTGGAGCCGAAAACGACGCGACGCGTGGCAGAGGTGTTTTGGGGGGAGTTGATGCCCACGCTGCAATCGCTGCTCCATCGCCCTGAAAAGGCCGTTGTGCTGGGCACCGCGCCGTTTTGGGACGAGGAGCATGGCGAGCTGCGAAACCGGGCGCCGATCCTCGTCGAGGGTGTGTTGAGCTTTCAGGACAAACTGCACCTCACGCCGTGGGAGGAGGCGTTTGCGCCGGGGAAGGCTTTGCGCGTGTGGGAGTTCGGCGGTGTGCGGTTTGCGGTCATCATCTGCCTCGACATCGAGATCCCGGAGATCAGCGTGAAACTGCGGGGCAGGGGAGTCGATGTGATCCTCGTGCCCAGTGCCACCGAAACGACCCTCGGTGTGGAGCGAGTGGACCGCTGCGCCTCGGCGCGGGCCGTGGAACTCGGTGCCATCGTCGGCGTGTCGCATCTCACGGGCGGCACGCAATCGAGCCTGATCGACGAAAATGTGGGCCGCACGGCAGTCTATTATCCCTCCCAGGCTTCTTTTCGCCATGAACCGCGGTGGAACGAAGGCGAGGTCATTGATCGTGGCATTCAAAAGCAGCGTCTCGTGATCGATAAACGGGCGCTCGATGTCATGCGACGCATGCGCCAGGAGACGAATCCAGCACTGCTGACCTCGATGCCGGTCTTTGAGGTCGTTTCACCCACATGATGCCCGCCATGCTCAGCCACGGAAGCATTCGATTGTTCGCAGCGATCCTCTTGGTGGCGGTCGCATGGCAGGCGTGGCGTCTGAAGAACGAGCCCGTCGTCACGCCGGTGTGGTCGGTTCCGGCGGCAACGCCCGAGCCAGAGCGTGAGCGGAGCCTTTTTCCAGACGAGTGACATGAAAATATCGGAACACGCCACAAGGCCGCCCTCAGCACGCTCGTTTTAAATCTCATGCGCCGCGTCCTTTTTGTCTTTTCTGTCCTTTCCGTCTCTTCCTTCGCCCAAAACGTCAAACCTGACGACGTGGCCGGAAACGAAGCGGTGAAAAAAATCATGGAGACGCGTCCCGGCCGCGGCGTGATGCGCGATGACACACCGCCCACTCCGCCGCAGGAGGCCGTGAAGAAGTTCAAGCATCGCAGCGATGTCGCGATCGACCTCATGGCGCATGAGCCGGTCGTCGAGCAGCCGCTTTACGCGAGCTGGGACTCGAAGGGGCGCATGTGGGTCACGCAGTATCGCCAATATCAATTTCCCGCCGGCCTGAAGATCGTCAGCTACGACCAGCACCTCCGTGCGAAGTTCGACAAAGTGCCGCTCCCGCCGCCGCGGGGTGACAAAGGCGCGGATAAGATCACCGTCTTCGAGGACACGGATGGCGACGGCTTTTTCGACAAGCACGAGGATGTCATCACCGGCCTGAACATCGCCAGCGCCGCGCTGCATGGCATGGGCCGCATCTGGGTGCTGAATCCGCCTTATCTCCTAAGTTATCCCGATGCCGATTTCGATGCCAAACCGGATGGCGATCCCGAGGTCGAGCTCAGCGGCTTCGGCTTGGAGGACACCCACAGCGTCGCCACGAATCTGCAATGGGGCATGGACGGCTGGCTTTACGGCGCGAACGGCAGCACGACGACTGGCAACGTGAGCAGCGCCAACACCAAGAACGTGAAATGGGAAGGCCAGTGCATCTGGCGCTACCACCCGAAGAAGAAGACCTTCGAAATCTACGCCGAGGGCGGCGGGAACACCTTCAGCCTCGATATCGACAGCAAGGGCCGCATTTTCTCCGGCACAAACGGTGCCACACGCGGCATGCACTACGAGCAGGGTAGCTACGGCATCAAAGGCTGGGGCAAACACGGCCCGCTGACGAATCCGTATGCCTTCGGCTGGTTCGAGCACATGCGCCACGAGGGCGACAACAAACGCTTCCCTCAAGCCTTCGCGATTTACGAGGGCGGCCTGCTCGGCAGCGCCTACGAAGGCAAAATCATCGCGCCCAACGCGCTGCAAAACCTCGTCTATGTCAGCCAGCTCATCCCGGACGGCTCCACCTTCCGCACCAAGGACGAGGAGCAGCTCATCACCACCCCGGACCGCTGGTTCCGCCCCGTGTGGGCCGGCGTCGGCCCCGATGGCGGCTTCTACATGGCCGACTGGTATGACACCCGCCTCAGCCACGTCAGCCCCGTCGATGACTGGCATAAAACCAGCGGCCGCATCTACCGCGTGCGGCCTGCAAGCGGCGCACCGAAGCTCAAGCCGTTTGATCTGAGCAAGACGAGTGGTGAGGAGCTGCTCGGTTATCTGAGCCATCAAAACGAATGGTTCCGCAAGCAGGCCGTTCACGAGATCGCCTGGCGTAACCTCACGGAACTCGCGCCAAAGCTCAAAGCGTTGCCAGAGTCGATGGAAACACTTTGGGCGCTCGATGCTCTTGGCGCTGTTGATGTAGTGCCACTGTCCTCCAAATATCCCTACATCCGCCGGTGGGCCGTCAAAATGATAGGTGAAGGACATGAAGGGAGCGCGGACACTCTTGTCCGCTTGGCCAAAGAGGAAAAACATCCCGAAGTTCGCGCTCAAATCCTCGCCACCGCGAAGAAACTCGACGCGAAAAGCGCGCTGCCACTTCTCTGGAGCGGCGAAGCGGATGACGAGAGCGGTCATCTGCCGCTTCTCGCGTGGTGGGCGCTCGAATCGAAGGCGGAAAAGGAGCGTGAAGCAGTTTTTGCTTTCTTGAAGTCGGATGCGGCGTTTTTGAAGACGAAGCTCTTTCGTGAACATCTCGCTGAGAAGCTCGCCAAACGCTATGCGCTGGCTGGAGGCGAGGAGAATCTCAATTCGTGCGCGGAGTTGCTCGCCCTGACAACGGATGTGGACATCCGTTCTACGTTTGTTCGCGGCATCGCGTCGGCGTTTGAAGGTGCGGAGATGCCGAAGCTGCCGGAGGCGCTGCAAAAGGCCCTCAACGACTACATGGCGAAACAAAGCGGCGGTGATCTCACACTCGCGCTGCGCAGTGGAAACGCGGAGGCGCTCAAAAACGCCCTCAAGCTGCTTTCGGACGCCAAAGCCACAAACACGGCCCGAATCGCCATCGCGAAGACCTTGGCCGAACTGGGCAAAAACGACGCCGTGATGCCGATGGTGGCCATTTTGAAGTCCAGCGCGGCTCCGAGTCTCAAACGCGGCATTTTGCAGGCCGCGGCCAAGTTTGACGACAAACGCATTCCCGAGGCCTTGCTGCTCGGTTGGGAAGGTCAGATCGCGGGAGACAAGGCGCTGCGCGAGGACGCGCTGCGTGTGATGGCTGGACGCAAGGAGTGGGCGCAGATTCTGATGAACTTCGTGAACGAGTGGAAAGTGCCCGCGAAGCATTTCACCATCGACATCGTGCGCCAGCTCAGCCTGCACAAAGATGCGGACATCGACGCCAGCATCGAAAAGCATTGGAAGGGCCTGCTGGCCACCGGGCCGACGCCGGAGAAGAAAAAAGAAGCCGAGCGCATCAAAGCCGTGCTCAAAACCGGCCTCGGCGATGCTGACAAAGGCAAGATCCAGTTCATGGCGCGCTGCTTTGCCTGTCACAAACTCTTCGGCGAAGGCGGAGCCATCGGCCCCGAGCTCACCGGCTATGACCGCGCGAACGTGGACTTCTGGCTCGACAACATTTTCACGCCCAGCCTGGAGATCCGCGAAGGCTTCGGTGCCTACACCGTGAAAACGAAAGGCGGCCAGCTCCTCACCGGCCTCATGGATGCCCAGGACGCGAACGGCATCGTCCTCAAAGACCTCGCGGGCAACAAAACCGCCATCAAACAGGCCGACATCGAGAAGCTGGAGGCTTCCCCCGTTTCCCTCATGCCTGAAGGCCTGACTGCAGGCATGAGTGACACGGACTTGAAGGACTTCTTCGCGTATCTGATGAAGAAGTAGAACGAGCTTCCCAGCTCGTTCCACGTTCTCACTTCAGGCCGAGCACGTCCTGCATGGAATACAGGCCCGGCTTCTGGTCGGCGAGCCACACGGCGGCACGCACGGCTCCGTTGGCGAAGGTGTCGCGGGAGCTGGCCTTGTGGGTGAGCTCGACGCGTTCGCCGACATTGGCGAAAACGACGGTGTGATCGCCGACGACGTCACCGCCGCGGAGGGCGTGGACGCCGATTTCCTTCGGCGTGCGGGCACCGACATCGCCAAAGCGGCCGTGGCGGCAGTCTTTGTCGTATTCGAGGCCGCGGACATCGGCGAGGATCTCGACGAGCGTGCGGGCGGTGCCGCTGGGCGAGTCCTTTTTCATGCGGTGATGCATCTCGACGACTTCGAGATCGAAATCGGGACCAAGGAGCTCGCAGGCCTTGCGAGTGAGCCAGAAGAGCGTGTTCACGCCGACGCTGTAATTGGAGGCGAAGACGATCGGCAGGGTCTTCGAGGCCTCGCGGATGGCGGCGAGCTGCTCGTTCGTGTGGCCGGTGGTGCCGATGACGAGGCGCTTGTTCTGTTTGAGGCACTGGCTGAGCAATTCATCCGCAAAGTGGTGCGAGGTGAAGTCGATCACGGTGTCGCTCTTCGCGAGCGCGGAGGGGAAATCGTCGCCCATGTCGATGGCAGCGGCGACGGGGACTTTTTGCGATTCAGCGGCACGAAGAAGAGCCTGGCCCATGCGGCCTTTGCATCCAGTGATGAGGAGATTGGTCATGATTATTGATGATTTGAGATTGATGATTTAGCCCAAGAATGGCTGGGAAGGGACGCCGGTGGCACCGGGGCGGCAGACGAAGAGGCGGCCGGCGAGCGGTTCTTCGAGGCCGGGCTTGAGGCCGGTGGTGATGTAGAGGTCTTGCAAATCGGGGCCGCCGAAAGCACAGGCGGTGGTCTCGATGCAGGGGAAGTCGATCTGGTGCTCGACCTTCTTCGAGGCGGGATCGAAGCAGACGACCTTAGCACCATGGCAGAAGGCGATCCAGAGGCGGTCCTCGCTGTCGATGGTCATGCCATCGGGCACGGAGGCATCGGCGCTGGTGTCCCACACGACGCGTTCACCGCTGATGGCGCTGGTGCTCACATCGAAATCGAAAGCGCGGATCTTCTTCGACGGCGTGTCGATGTAAAACATCGTGCCGCCATCACGGCTCCAAATGATGCCGTTGGAGTTGGTGACGGGGCTAAACTTCTTTTCCACCTTCAAATCGGTATGCAGGCAGTAGAGCGAGGCTTCCGGCTGCTTCTTCAGGCAGATCGTTCCGGCCCAGAAGCGGCCTGCAGGATCGCATTTGCCATCGTTGAAGCGGTTGTCCGGCAGGTTCGGTTCTGGATCAGCGATGGAGGTCGAGATGCCGGTGGCCTCATCGAGGAAGAAGAAGCCGTCATCGCCCGCCCACACGAGCCCGCCTTTGGCCCGCGGCACCACGGTGCCGACACGCTGGCCCACGTTCCAGATCTTCTCCTCACCGGTGGAGGGCGTGAAGGCGATGATCTTGTGCGCCTCGATATCGACGTAGAGAAGGCGGTCGCCATGCCAGATGGGGCCTTCGCCCCAGACGGAGACGTGGTTGGAGATGGGTTCGGGAGTCAAAGCGGTGCGGGAGGTTGAGCGGGGCCTTTCTTGAAACTGGAAAGGCGCTTTCGCAATGCGCAATCGCGGCCGTTTGACGGGCCGCCGCGGCTCGGGGAAAGGGTAGGGGATGAAGCGGCCCACCCTCAATGACATCGCCCGCCGGCTCGGCATCTCGAAGATGACCGTCTCCCGTGCGCTGCGTGGGGAGCGGCATGTGGCCGAGGCCATGAAAGAGAAGGTGCGGCGCGTGGCGGAGGAGATCGGCTACCGGCCTGATCCGGAGATTGCGAAGCTCATGAACCACATGCGCCGCTCGAAGGCCCGCGAGGCACCACGCACGCTGGCCTTTGTGTGGGCCGAAAGGGAGGCATCGGAGGTCGCGGCCTCGTCTTGGTCCCAAAGGCTGGTCACCGGTGCCCGCGAGCATGCGGCGCGGCTCGGTTTCGAGCTGGAGGAGTTTCATCTGCAAGGCCGCGGCATGACGGGCAGACGCCTTTCGGGCATCTTGGAGGCACGCGGCATTCCGGGCTTCATTTTATCGCCGCTCGTGTCACGCAGCCGCGGGCATGTGACGATGGCATGGGAGAAATTTGCCAGCGTGGTCATCGGCCTCGGCTATGCGCGGCCCGCGCTGCATCGCGTGCATCATCATCACTACCTCGGCATGATGACGGCGCTGCGCATGCTGCGAAAGCAGGGCTTCCGGCGCATCGGCTTTTACTGCGGCAGCACGATCAATGAGCGGATGTTCGGTGCGTGGTCCGCCAGCTTTCTGATGCATCATCCTTTGGCGAAACCGGAGAGCCTGCTCGCGCTGCGGAAGACGCCCTCGCGGGCGGATTTCCTCGCGTGGGTCAAAGCGGCGAAGCCGGAGGTCGTGATCGACGGCAGCCACCTCGTGCTCGATTGGCTCCAAGCTCTCCCGGCGGCCAGGCGACCCGCGTTGGCCACGCTGGCCTGGCGGGCAGATCTGCCTCAAGTGCCCGGCATTGACCAGCAGCCGGAGGTTTTGGGTGCCGCGGCCATCGACCTGCTCGTGGCGCAGTATCAGCAGAATGAGAAAGGCATCCCGAAGGCCCCGCGCATCGTCATGACCGAGGGCCTGTGGCGGCCGGCCACGCCCGCCGCGTGAGGTTTCACGGCAGCAGCGACTTCACCGCCGCGTAAAACAGGTAGCCGTAGATCAGGTAGATCAGCGCCACGCAGCCAATCATGAGGCCGATGAGCAGCAGCAGGCCGAAAAAGAAGCGGGCCGTGCTCTGCTTCACCTGCCCGTGCTGGCCTGCCTGCCAGGCGGTGAGGATCGCAAAGTTCCGCGCATTCGATTTGTAGAAGGCCGTGAGAAAGGCACCTGCGCCGGGAATGAGCCCGAGGAGGAAATTCAGGCCTAGATTGGCCACCATGCGCAGAAACACGCTGATGCTCACGCCGCTGCGCAGCGCCTCCAGCAGGATCACCCCGCCTGCGCCCGAGACGAGCAAGTCCCCGATGCCCGGAAACAGCGCCAGAATGGGGTCCAGGCCAAAGCGGATGTTCGTGCCGGGGATGCGCAAGACCTCGTCGAGGTATCGTGCCAGGATTTTCGCCGTCGCGTGATGCACCGGATCGTCCGAGCGGGCCAGTTGGGCCGCAATCGGATTGGGCGGGAGAGGAGAATGATCAGCCATGCCGCACTGAACATGCTCCAGCCCGGATGAAACGTCCAACTTTCCGCCAGGAATGGAATCACCGCCAACGAAGCCGACGCCTAGATCGTGTGTGAAAAAGAAGGTGGGCCGTTCTTGCCAAGCACGTCTGGAGTATGTTGTTCACGCTTCAGCGTGCTCTGGCTGCTGGCACGCTGAAGCGTGAACAACGTACTTTGAGGTCTTCCACCACGCCCTAGGCATCGAGCGGAGCGGCCCTCCCCAACCACGAAAAGGACCGCTCCGCCGTGCCCGCCTGAGAATGGCGGGCACATCACCATGCCTACCCAACCCGGACGTGCGCATGAGCACTCACGTCCGGAAAGTCATTCCTACGCCCCTACCACCTTCGTCACGGTCGGGCTGGGCACGGACTCGCCGCCGGGGTTGGCAGCGATGACGTAGGCGGAGATCGTCGTGCCGGGAGTGAGGTTGGTGAAGGTGTGGTCGAGGTCGCTGTCGCGTTTGATGAATTGGAAGTCGGTGTCCACGCCGTGGATCTTGAGGAAGAGGCGGTAGTAGGTGGCGCGGGTGGCGGCGGTCACGCCCAGCGGCGGGCCGCCGGGCTGGAGAAGACCTGGCGGCAGAGCCCCCTCAAGCGCCTGATTTCCAAGGCTTTTCTGAGGGAAGGGAGCCTCCCCATTCTGGAATCCATATTCTTTCTGGACGAAGGGAATGTGCCCCCACCCAGAAAAGAATTCCGGCTGGCCGGGGGGAGACTGCCCCGTCTCAACAAGGATTCCTTGCTGAGACAGGGGAAGGTACCTCGTCTCAACAGCGATTTCCTGCTGAGACAGGGTACACTCCCCTCTCTCAGCCGTGATTTCCGGCTGACCCAGGGGAGACTCCCCCCACCCAGAAAAAGATTCCGGCTGGCCGGGGGGAGACTCCCTCGTCTCAGCAGCGATTCCTTGCTGAGACGAGGTACACTCCCCAACCTCAGGACGAAATCGTTTCTGACCTGGGGGACATTCCCCTGCCTCAGAAAAGAATTCCGGCTGGGCCGGTGGAGGCACCCTTTGGCCACCCGGCAATCGCCGCCGGGCCTGCCGATCCGACTTTCGGAGAGGCCCGATTCGGATGCCGCTGCCGGATTCTGGCTCTCTGCTCTCCGCCCTTCGCTCTCGGCGCCGTCAGGCCTGTCTTCTCTTCTCCGAGTCTCCCGATCTCCTCGTCTGGATCACCGCGGCGTCGTGTTCCGGGCGCAAAAAAGAGCGTGAGCAGCTTCATGGCGAGAGCGCGGCTGGTGGAGGTCCGCCTCAGGAATCACGCGGAGAATACCAAACCGGCCGTTTTTTGGGAAGAACTTTCTTCACGCGGAGGTTCCGCTCCAAAAGCACCCAAACAATCTAGCCACCTTCAACAAGGAAACCCCAGAACTCAAAGCCCATCCAGCGGGCTTCGCGTGCCAGTGCCGCCGCCTGTCATAACATGCGTGTAGATTTGTGTCGTCTCCACGCTCTTATGGCCCAGTAGGTCCTGCACCGTTCGTATGTCCGTGCCGTCCTCCAGCAGATGGGTGGCAAAGGAATGCCGCAGCGTGTGGCAGCCCACCTTCTTGGTGATGCCTGCTTTCTCCCGTGCTGCCTTTAGAGCGAGCGTCAGCGCATTTTCATGCAGGTGGTGTCGCCGGTGGATGCCCGTTTCTGGGTCCATGCTTGTTTGCTTGGACGGGAAGAACCACTGCCAGGCCAGTTCCTTGCCGGCGTTGGGATATTTGACGCCAAGCGCTTCCGGCAGCCTAACACCGGGCAGACTGGCCTCCCGGTCCGCCTCCCACAGTGCTCGCAGCCGGGCGACGTGGTCCGAGAGTTCCATGTGCAATGCCTTGGGTAGCGTCACCTGCCTGTCTTTACCTCCCTTGCCGCCGCGCACCGTCAAGACCATGCGTTCCATGTCCACATCCTTTACTCGCAGGCGCAGGCACTCCATTTGTCTCAAGCCCGTGCCATAGAGCAGCTTCAGAATGAGCCCGGTCGTGCCTTCCATGACCGCGAAAAGCCGCCGCACCTCATCCCGGCTCAACACGACCGGCAGATAACGGGAGCGCTTGGCCCGCACGCCGTCCACACCTTCCACCGGCTGCTCCATCACCTCGCTGGTCAAATAGAGCACCGCGCTAAACGCCTGGTTTTGCGTGCCCGCGCTCACCTTCCTCTCCACCGCCAGCATGGTGATGAATCCTTCCACCGCGGCCTTGCTCGCTGCTTCCAGCTTCTTTTCCGCCGCCCAGGCCAGGAACCGCCGCTGCCAGCCCAAATAGGTCTCCACCGTCCGCAGAGCAAAGCGCCGCACCTTCATCGTCTGCGACGATTTCTCCAACCACGCGTCGGTATTCATGCTCCCCATCTCCAAGTGTCCTCTTCTCGGAGTGTCCAAGTCTTTGGCCCCCCGCGTCTTCACCCGGAAGGCCACTTCCACCCGCCCCTGCGCATCCGGCGCGGCGATGTGCCAGTTCTCCGTGCCCTTTCGGAAGCAGCGCAGCGCCTCCCGCGCCTGATCGAGTTGCCAGTCCTGCGGCGGCGGCGCACTGCTCTTCAAAAAGCGCCCGTATCCCTCCATTGCCGACCTCAGCGCGGTTTCGGCTGGCAGGGTTCTACAAAATTTCAAAAACCGCGCCATTTCCACGCCCCACCAGCCTAGCCGTCGTTCCCCATCCGCGTTGGTGGGTATAAAAACGCCTGCCGCTTCGACGACCCGCCGCACCCACGGCTTGACCTCGGGCGACTTTTTCGCTTCCATCGGCGCATTCATAAAAAACCTCGTTTTTGTTTATGAGGCCCCTTTTACCCCAAGCCACTCTTGAAAAACCACAAAAAACTGTGGGCGAATTTGATTCGCCCACAATTAAGTGTGGCTAAACAACGTTCGCCCAACTAACAAGCGCCACCCGTGGATACGCAGCCAACGCCAACAGTGACCAGAGATGACGTAGTTCGCATCGTGCATCGGGATTTTCCGACATCACAGGCCGCAGGCATCTTGGATATACTTGATCAGTATGGCACCATCAGTTGGCAGCGAGAGCGTGATCGAGTTCAGCTCGCAGTCCTCAAGCTCGCTGGAGGTCGCATTGACACACTGAAGACCCAGACAGAGTCGGCCTGCTGTGATTATAGGGATGTTCTTTCTACTGCGGAGTATCCAGCCGCTACGAAGCGCTGGTCATCGCTTGAGCGTAGCACTCCTGAACAAAGATCGGCTGTTTACGAGGCGGATTGGACTCAGTATCAGACTTGGCTTACGCGCGCATGACTACAGCCCGACACACGCACAGCCCAACAAGGGCGAACAAAACGGATGCAGGCAACGGCTCGAAGGCTATCTGTCGTGTCAGCAACGTCTTGCGCTCGCCGTCGCCTGATCCGAAGCGTTGGGCAAAAAAATACACGGCATGACGCTGAAGAACTACTACTACCAAACGTTTCCCAGCGATCTCGCTCATTTGTTCCGAGGATTCGATCCCCACGAGCACGCTGGTATATTGGCGCTCGGCTCCATTTGGGCGTTTTCCAACTGCGCACAGCTTGCTCAAGTTCCAGCCGATCATCGCCCTCAGTTCCTCGCTTGCCTGTATTTTACGGTGCTAGTCGATCAGGCCATGCACACACATTTTGGGTGGCAGGCACGCCGCTTCGAGGAGCTTACTCGCTATCCCAAGTTTCGTGTTGGACTCGGCCATCCCGCGCACATGAACCCTATCTTGATTTTTGAGAAGCCCATTCACCACTCCTATGTTTCCGCCGATGCCATTCATCAAATCATTCCCGAGGCTATCCGCCTTTTTGTAGATGAGACTGTCTCCTTTTTCCGCGACCACATGCCAGAGATCCAAGCAGCCGACTTTTTCAGCCGTTTACTTGGTGACCCCGACGTCAACGGCGCGAGACAGTGGGCATATGCGGCTGTGGTGGACGGTCAACCTGCGATGAAGCCCGCCTCGCTTCACGCGCTTTTAGCCCATGAGCTATCGAGTGCCGTCTCAGAACTTAACAAAGAAGCCCAACAAGACGCTCCATCCAACGGCGGGTAACGCTCCTGTTTGAATTCGGGCTTCCATCCCCGCCGTGGATGAGCTAGACGTTCGGCAAAGATAACAGAATATGAATCGATGCGCGATGACAGGGCAGCCCGTTCATGGAGCTGGAGATGCGATCTGGGATGATGGCGAGTGGATCAGTTGGGACTACATCAATCAACAAATCGATGGGCCTCAGCCAGAGGGTGGCCTACTTGAGGATTTGATCATCGTAGCGAAGGAGTATTTGGAGGACATGGGACGCCACCTTCCGATTTACGGCGAGATTGGAGAGCACTATGCGGCGAGGCGGTTCGGTATCGACCTTCACGATGATTCAAAAGCTCAAGGATCGGACGGGCGCCTTGGGAACGCGCTTGTGGAGATCAAGACCATTTCTCCGATGCGAGATTCTAGGCATGTCCGCGTCAAGCAATCTGGCAATTTCGGATACCTCGTCATCGTGAAGATCGACGCTGATTTCCGGATCGACGCCAAGATCATCAGCAGGAAGCGCCTCGGGAAGCCTGCTGGAGCTTTCTTCTCGGTTGGCTGGGACGATCACCCAAGCGAACACAACCCAGCCGAACAAGTCAGTGGTGGCAACGGCGGACAACGCCACTAGTTCGCTTCGCTCTGGACGCTATTTTCCCGCCGTGCCACACTTCAAACGTTCGGGCAATAAATCGAGTCCATCGCCATGAGAACCCTGCGAAGCACACACGCCTTGTTTACCATCCTCGCAGCCGTCTGCATGCATTCGGATCTTGAGGCAGAACCCGCAACACCGTTGCCACGGCAGGAGGTGCGTGAGCGCGTGGATCGCCTGATGAGATCATTGCCCACCCTCACAGACGAGCAGCGTAAGCGAACCATCTCTGACCTGTATGAGGTATGGACATCGAAGACGCCGGGAGAGAACGAGGCAATTGTGTATTTCGGTTACGCAGTGACGGCGAATCCTGACGGCACGAGATCATTGTCACCGCAGGCCGATCGTAATGCCGTTCTCAGCAAGGTGATTCCCATTCTGATTTCTGCTATCGACGACTCTGAGAAGATGAACAGCAAAGCTTGGTGGGTTTTGATCGCCTTACAGCCCTCTTGCCCGCCCCCGAAGCGTGAGGTTTGGGAGGCTTGGTGGAGAGACTCTGGTTCCAAGCAATTCGTTCCAAAGAATTCCCCGTCGAAATGAACCACAAGAGCAAACGGCCCGAACAAAACGGATGCAGGCAACGGCTCGAAGGCTATCTGTCGTGTCAGCAACGTCTTGCGCTCGCCGTCGCCTGATCCGAGACGTTCGGCCAAGAAATAGATTCCAATGCCATGCGAACAATAATTGCTGCTGTCCTGCTTGTTAGCATCACTGTCTCGGCGCAGGACAAGGCTATTGATCCCTTCGCGCCTGTTTCCGGTGCTTCAAAGACCGTGCAGCCTGCGCCAACCAGAGAGCCTGAAGATTTGCGACCGCGGCCCGCGACGCTTAAGTTGCTTGGAGAGCCTTCACTGGAGAAGCTTGTCGATTCCAAGCTTCCCGCGATCAGGTTCATATGGATCAGGACATTTCATCCACCGATTTCGGTGCGGGCCTACATGACGAAGGACGGTCCACGTTTGAGGGTCGCTCGCACATCCGGCAAGGGAGGTTATGGCTGGGGTGTCTTGGACTTTGAGAACGACTTCCCCTTGAAGGACGAGACATGGCAGACATTGCTCAAGCTATTGCGTGCGGACGGCGCTCGACAACCGTTCAAGAACCTCAAGCAGGAGGACAGAGATTTTCTATCGGGTCTCGATGGTTCCACATGGAAACTTGAGGTTTCAGATCAGTCTGGATATACAGTCGATGAGGCTTGGACACCGTCGAGCGTTACAGATGGTAAGCCTGAAGAGAAGAAGATGTTTGAGGATCGAGGCATCCGCCTCGATAACTTCGTGAAGCTTTGCAAGTTTCTGATCCAGTATGCGCCGATTGATCCAGAGTCGATATACTGAGGCCACAAACGGGCCGAACAAAACGGATGCAGGCAACGGCTCGTATGGCATCTGTCGTGTCATCGGCGCTTCCCGCTCGCCGTCGCCTGATCCGGGACGTTAGGCCACACTACGCGCCATGCCAGAGCTACCCGATGAGCCACCAAAGACAGCACCAAAGCCGTTCCGTGTTTGGGGTCACGTCCTGCTCTGGTTCGGCTTTCTGTGGCTGGCTGCATCCACAGTTCTTTTCGGCCCAGGTGTGCTCGCCAAGACCAGCCGCTTCACTTCCGACGGAGTGCCACGCAAGGAGAGCTACACGCAGTCAGAGTTTTACGACGCGGTTTGGACGTTCGGTCGCCAGATTCGCGATGACCCTCCTTGGATTTTCACGCCCGCCGTGCTCATGCTCGGCGGCGGATTATTGCTGGCACGAGCCAGCGCACAACGATGATTACCGTGTGGCCTAACCATGCGCTGCAGCGAACCCGGCCATCGCGTCGCGGTTGCAATCGAACGCCCTCGTGGGCCGGGTCGCTGAGCTTGGGTCGTTCGCCCAATAAACGGAGTCCATCGCCATGACTGAAGAGAAGCCATCGCCGTTTCGCCTGAATCTTGTGATGTGGATGATTGCCGGAGGCATGATCCTCGTGAGCCTGTCCCTTTCTTCGATTGAGGTGCTCTAACTTTCTGGACCAGGGACAACCGGAACCCCAAGATGTCAGAAAGCATGCACAAGAAAGCTTATCAACGATACACCCAAGAGTTCAAGGAACAGGCCATAGGCCTGCTCAACCTTGGCAAACCCGTCG
>JAEUHK010000087.1 GCA_016795465.1 Verrucomicrobiaceae bacterium
GCACGCCAGGCACCTGTTTTCTGGGAATGGCGTGGCCCGCATTCTCAGGAGGCCGACTGGCCCACGCACTCCATCCGCGATGGCGACCACGTTTTGATCCACAACGAAGACTTCACCCGCCTGGAGCTCTACAACGTCATCACCGACCGCGCCCAGCAGCACGACATCGCCTCACAAAACCCCGAACTCGTCGCCACGCTCAAAGCGAAGCTCGATGCTTGGCGCCAAACACTGCCCACGCCCTTTGTGCAGTCCGGCAGCCGTGCCGCCGTCGTCAAAGCCGCACCCGCAGCCAAAAAAGCGCCCACCGTGGACCGCGCCGCTGCCTTCAAACGCTGGGACAAAAACACCGACGGCATCCTCACCCTCGAAGAATACACCAACGGCCTCGCGAAGAAGGATGACGCACCGAAACGCTTCAAAGCCTTCGACAAGGACAGCGATGGCAAATTGACCCGCGAGGAGTTTGTCGGAGCCAAATGAGCCTCAAAAAATATCCGGCTCCGGCACTGCGGGGCCGTGCTGGAGGAAATCGAAGTCCGCGCCTTGATCCGCTTGCGTGACGTGCTCGACGAAAAGCTTCGCGTAGCCGCGGTGGTAGCGTTGCGGGGCGGGTTTCCAGGCGGCACGACGTTTGGCGAGCTCTTCGTCGCTAACGTGGAGGTGCAGTTTGCGGTTCGGCACGTCGAGCTCGATGAGATCGCCATTCTTGACGAGGGCGAGCGGGCCACCGACGGCACTTTCAGGCGCGATGTGCAGCGCGCACGCGCCGTAGCTCGTGCCACTCATGCGGCAATCGCTCAGGCGCACCATGTCGCGGATGCCTTGCATGATGAGCTTCTTCGGAATCGGGAGCTGGCCCCACTCAGGCATGCCGGGAGCACCGACCGGGCCCGCATTGCGCAGGATGAGCACGGTGTCCTTCGTCACATCGAGATTCATGTCCTCGATGGCTGCTTTCATCTCGGGATAGCTGTCAAAGACGAGCGCAGGGCCGGTGTGAGTGCAGAGTTCCTTCGTGGCGGCGGCGTGTTTGATGACCGCGCCGTTCGGGCAAAGGTTGCCGCGCAGGATGGCAGTGCCGCCGTCGGGCTGGAGCGGGTTTTTCGGTGTGCGGATGACATCTTCGTTGTGGATGATCGCGTCGGCGATGTCCTCGCCAAGCGTCTTGCCGGTGATGGTGGCCACGTCGGTGTGCAACAGCTCGCGCATGCCGTTGAGCAGCGCCGTGAGGCCGCCGGCGAGGAAAAACTCCTCCATGAGGTATTTGCCCGCCGGACGCAGATTCGCCAAAAGCGGCACTTTGCGGCTGATCTCGTCAAATTTCTCCAACGGCAGCGGAATGCCGAGACGACCCGCCATGGCGATGAGATGCACGATGGCATTCGTGCTGCCGCCGAGCGCCATATCGACCGCGATGGCGTTTTCAAACGAGCGCTCGGTGACGATGCCGGACGGTTTGCGGTCCAGCCACACGTTCTCGACGATCTGACGGCCCGCGGCGGCGGCCATGCGCGTGTGCGCACTGTCCACGGCCGGAATCGACGAAGCACCCGGCATCACGAGGCCGAGCGTCTCTGCCAGCGCCGTGAGCGTGCTCGCCGTGCCCATCGTCATGCAATGACCGGGGCTGCGTGCGATGCCGTCCTCGATCTCGCACCACTGACCCCAGCTGAGATTGCCGGCGCGTTTTTCATCCCAGTATTTCCACACGTCGCTGCCGCTGCCGAGCGTCTCGCCGCGCCAGTTGCCCTTCATCATCGGGCCGCAGGGCATGTAAATGACCGGGATGTCCATGCTGAAGGCACCCATGAGCAGCCCCGGCGTGGATTTGTCGCAGCCGCCGAGCAACACCGCGCCGTCGATGGGATTCGCGCGGAGCATTTCCTCCGTCTCCATCGCCAAGAAATTGCGATGAAACATCGCCGTCGGCTTCGTCAGCATCTCGCCGACCGACATGACCGGGATCTCCATCGGATGACCGCCCGCTTGGAAGACACCGCGCTTCACCGCATCCGCCGTGAGCCTCAAATGCATGTGGCAGGAGTTCAGATCGCTCCAGGTGTTCAGGATGCCGATCACCGGCTTGCCCACGATGTCCTCATTGCCCCAGCCGGCCTGCTTCGCACGGGAACGGTGGCCAAAGGAGCGCAGCTCATCGCGGCCATACCAGCGCCAGGAGCGGAGTTGTTCGGGAGTCTTGCGGGCGGGGGAGGTGGAAGAGGACATTGAGTGAGGATTAACAAGATTCAGCGGCGTTGCATCGCCGAAGTGTCAGGGCTTCGCAGTCAAGGTAGGTCAAGAAGTTGTCAAGGATTGCGCTTCCAGCCTTTTCGCCCCCGCCTTGACCTTCTTGACCATCTTGACGAGCCTTGACCGTATCCTCCGACCTCATGCGCCCGCTCCTTTTCCTCCCGTTCTGCCTCCTGACCACGCACCTCCTCGGCGAGGGCAAAGAACTCACCGGCACCTACCTGCCCTCGACGAACGAATGTCCCTCGCCGGAAGAAGCGCGGAAGAAAATGACCGTGCCGGAGGGCTACGAGGTCCGCTGCTTCGCGCATGAACCCATGGTGCAAAATCCGGTCGCCATGACTTGGGACCATCGCGGCCGTTTGTGGGTCGTCGAGGCTTACGAATACCCAAACGGCTCCCCGCACCCCGCGCCCTTCGGCGGCGAGGCGAAGGATGATCAATACCATCCTGTGCCTGCGAACTGCCTCCCAACCAAGAACGAAGAACCAGGAACCAAGAACCTCCCCCGCGACCGCGTCATCATCCTCGAAGACACCGACAACGACGGCGAGGCCGACAAGCGCACCGTTTTCGTCCAAGGCCTCAATCTCGCCTCCGCCATCCTTTGCGGCGATGACGGCATCTACATCGGCCAGCAGCCGCATTTGATCCACTTCCGCGATGCCGATGGCGACGACAAACCGGACGCGTGGCGCGTCGTGCTCACCGGTTTCGGCCGCGAAGACACGCACGAGCTCGTGAACAGCTTCTGCTGGGGCCCCGATGGCTGGCTTTACATGACCCACGGCGTCTTCACCCACAGCAAAGTCCGCCGCCCCGGCCAGCCGGAGAGCGAAGGCTTCAAGTTTGATGCGGGCATCGGAAGAGCGCGGCCGATGCGAAGTGATGCGGGCACTCCTGCCCGCAAAGAGGGGCAGGCAGGAGTGCCTGCCTCACCCCCCTGGGAATTCGAAGTCTTCGCCGACGGCACCAGCAATCCTTGGGGCTGCGACTACGACGCCGCGGGGAACTTCTTCGTCAGCGCCTGCGTCATCGACCACTTCTTCCACATGGCCCCCGGCGGCATTTACGTGCGCCAAGGCGGTGCGCCGGAGAATCCGTATGCCTACGAGCAACTGCCCAGCATCGTGAAGCATAAACACTTCCGCGCCGCGTATGCCGGCGTGCAGATTTATCAAGGCGGCCGCTATCCCGCCGACACGCACGGCCACGCCTTCATCGGCAACATCCACGACAACGCCATCCACGAGGAAATCCTCACGCCCGTCGGCGCCACCTTCAAATGCGAGCCGCGTCGCGACTTCCTCCGCGCCAACGACGGCTGGTTCCGCCCCGTCAGCACTCAAACGGGCCCCGACGGCTTCCTCTGGATCATGGACTGGTGCGACAAGTATCCCTGCTACCAAAACGCCAAAGCCAACCCCGAAGGCGTGGACCGCCAATACGGCCGCATCTGGCGTGTCGTCACGACCCAAAGCGGTTCTGTAGTCCCGGCTTCAGCCGGTTCAGAGAATGTGCCGCCTAAAGGCGGGACTACACAACACGCCTCAAGGCCCTCGAACGACCTCGACCTCAAAAAACTCTCCACCGCCGACCTCGTGAAGACCCTAGAGCATCCCAACAACTGGATGCGACGGATGGCGAGGAGGATGCTGGTGGAGAAAAACAATTCAGAAGCCATTAAACAAAAGCTGCTCCTTCAAGAAGCCTCCTCAGCACACTTAGACTCATTCTGGACGCTAGGTCAGCTGCATTCATTTGTTCCTTTCATGGAGGCTGCTGGCGACGCTGAACGCAAACCTGCGCATTTTGTATGGATAGCTAGATTCATCGGCGACCACGCTGCGAACGCACTTAGGAATGGGTTACCCACCAATCCAGACTCTGTCGCATGGGCAGATCAGTTCATGGAAGGAATCGCCAATGTAAACGATCAGCAGATTCAGGCCGCTGTAGCCTGTGCAGTTCGCCAAGGGCTGACAGGCTACTTAACCAAACCAACCCCGGCGAAGCTTCCGAAACCAGTATTTGATGCGGCCAATGTTGCTTCAGCGTTGGAAATCGCGGCGAATCGTCAGAAACTGGACCCCTATCTATCCAATGCCATTTGGCTGGCTATTGAGCCCATTGTAGCGAGTGCAGATCGCGATTGGCTCGACTGGTTTGCGTCGTATGCCCCAAGCCCACTTTCCAGCCAACACGCGTCTCCTGTTCTAATCCAAAAAACGATGCGCCGGCTTTGCGACACGCGGAAGGCGGAGAACCTCGATCTCGCGGTCGAGTTTTGCGACAAGATCGCCGAGCACGACATCCTGCTCGCGCATGCGCTCGATGGACTCGTCACAGGTCAGGAAGGTGGCGTGATCAAGCCAGTGAAGGAGGTCTCGGCCAGTCTCGCGAAGTGGCGTTCGTCCTCGAATTCGGATGTGCGGAAGCATGCGCAAACGCTCGCGGTGATGTGGGGGGATGCGGCGGCGGTGAAGGAGATGATCGCGGTGCTGCACGATGGCTCGAAGCCGGAGAAGGAGCGCATCACGGTGCTGCAATCGCTGCAAAAGGTGCGCACGGACACGGTGAAGGACGGTTTGATGCCGCTGCTCACGCCGCAGACCTCCACCGCGCTCGCCGTGGCGGCGATTCGCGCGGCGGCGGACCTCGGAGGCGATGAATTCATCGCGCCGCTGCTTCAGCAATCGGCCTCCAAGGACTTCAACGTGCGAAACGCGGCCATCGAGGCGCTTTCCAATCGTGATGCGTGGACGAAGGCGCTGCTGAACGCGATCTCCGATCAAAAAGTCAGCGCGAGCGGTTTCCCCGCGCCGGTGCGTCGTGCCTTGGCTACCAGCAAGGACAAAGCCATCCGCGATCTCGCCTTCAAAGTGCTCGGCGCGTGGCAGGATTCGTCGGACGATGTGAAATCGCTCATCGCGCAGAAGAAGCAGGCGTGTTTGACAGGCGAACCCGATCTCGCGAACGGCAAACTGCTCTTCACGGCCACCTGCATGGTCTGCCATGAGTTTCACGGCGGTGGACAGAAGGTGGGGCCGGATTTGATCGGCAGTGGTCGCAGCAACCTCGACGCGCTTTTGGCGAACGTCATCGATCCCAACCAGATCATCGGCAACGGCTACGAAAACATCAGCGTGAGCACCAAGGACGGCCGCACGCTCGCAGGCCGCATCGTGGAAGACACGCCGGGGCATGTGAAGCTGCTCGGAGCCGGTGGAGCCGCGCAGGTCGTGCCGCGCGATCAAATCGCCTCGCTCACGAACACGAAGCAAAGCCTCATGCCGATGGGATTCGGCAATCTGCCCGATCCAGCCTTCCGCGACCTCATTTGGTACATCCTCGCTCCGCCGGAAGAAGGCCAGCTCACGGCCGAAAAGAAGAAACTGCTCATTCAAGGCGTCGAACTGCCCGAAACGGCCTCCCAGCCGAAAAAGACCAACTGGCGCGCCATCGACTGGGAGAGCGTCAGCCTGTGGAATCCCGATTGGAAGGTCTCCGCGCCCGATTTCGAGCGCACGCCGGTCAAACTGGCCGAATACCACGGCAAAACGAACGTGCTGCTCCTGCATCCGTTCACCGACAAAAAGACGCCCGCGAGCTTTGAGCGCCAACTGAAGCTCGAAAAGACCAAACTGAAGTTCAGCGTAGCCGCCGATGACCGCGGCGACTGGCTGGCCAAGGTTTTGGTCAACGGTCAGGAGATCAAAGCCGTTACCGTGGATCACAAGAAGCCACGCTGGAAGGCTGTGGAGGTCGATTTGGCCAAGTGGAAGGGCCAGGACATCACTCTGCGCCTCGAAGCGCACGCCAACGGCTGGACCTGGGAGTTCGCCTACTGGCACGGGATCACGCTGGAGTGATGCCGGTGCCTCACGCCACCGCCACCATCGGCACGGCGAGCTTATTCGTGCTCGACTCCGCGGTCTGGAAGAAGCTCACCTCGCCGCTGGTGACGTCATACAAAGCGCCGACGATGGCGATTTTGCCTTCCAGCACGAGCTTGTCGAGTGTGACGCTGCGCTGGCGGATGGTCTTGATCGTCTTGATCACGTTGAGCCGGGAGATTTCGTTTGTGTAGGCAGCTTTTTCGCCGGGAGCCCACGCATCAGGCTTCTTCAGCGTGGCGGGATTGATGGCGAGCTGGATTTCACTGA
>JAEUHK010000088.1 GCA_016795465.1 Verrucomicrobiaceae bacterium
CCGGCGAGCGTGTTTTTGGCATCATGGATGCCGAGGAGGAGCACGGCATCGACGACGGGCTCACGCTCGCGAACGTCAAAGGCCACATCCGTTACGACAACGTCGGCTTCAGCTACACCGGCAAACTGCCCACGGTGCACGGCATCACCATCGATGCGCAGCCCGGCCAGACGATTGCCCTTGTCGGCCCTACCGGGGCAGGGAAATCGACTCTGATCAACCTACTCACCCGCTTTTACGAGCACGACGAAGGCGCTCTCACCATCGACGGCACGCCGGTGAAGAGCATCAGCAAAGCCAGCCTGCGCCGCCAGATCGGCTACGTCACGCAGGAGAGCTTCCTCTTCAATGGCACCGTGCGCGACAACCTCCTCATCGGCAAACGTGAGGCCACCGAGGCGGAGCTTTGGAGCGTGCTGGAGAGCGCCAACGCCGCCGAGTTCGTCAAACGCCTGCCCAACCAGCTCGACACGCATGTCGGCGAGCGCGGCATCAAGCTCTCCGTCGGCGAAAAACAGCGCATCAGCATCGCCCGGGCGCTTTTGCGCAATCCGCCCATCCTGCTGCTCGACGAAGCCACCGCCAGTGTGGATACCGAAACGGAGCGGCAGATTCAAGAAGCCCTCGAACGACTCATGAAGCAGCGCACCAGCTTCGTCATCGCCCACCGCCTCAGCACCGTGCGCAACGCCGATCGCATCTACGTCCTCGAACACGGCCGCATCACCGAGCAGGGCACCCACGACGAACTCATCGCCGCCGGCGGTCTCTACGCGGACCTCTGCCGGAAGTCGCTCATCGGGCCGCAGTGAGGTCTCACGCGGACGGTGCGGTGGAGTGATGGAGTGATGGAGTAGTGGATTGATGGAGACATGAAAAAAGGAGTGAAGCTGTTTCTCACCCAGCATCACTCCCATACTCCAGCACTACATTGCTCCATCAATGCTTCACCTCGCCTTCCGGGCCGTGTGTCGGCGGGCGGAAGAAGAGGGCGAGGAGCACGATGCCGGCCAGCGCCATGCCGGATGGCACGAGGAAGAGCTGCTTGTAGTCCACCACGCCGTCTTTCGTGTAGCTGGCGAGCAGTTGCGGGAAGAGCTTGCTGGCCACCACCATGCCCACGCCGAGGATCAGCAGGTTGAAGAGGCCCTGGGCGCTGGTGCGCACGTCTTTCGGGAAGACCGCGTCCACGAAGATGTAAACCGTGACAAAGAAGAACGCGTAGCAGATGCCATGCAGCACCTGCACGGCGATGATGAGCCATTGGTTGTCCGGCGTGCCGAAGAAGGCGAAAATGCCGAAACGGGCCGCGTGGCCCACGATGCCGAGGATGAGAGTGATCTTCCAGCCGAGCTTCTTGAGCACCGCACCGAGGATGAGCATCGTGACGATTTCCGCCACCTGGCCGATGCTGCTGACCACCATGCTCATGTTCGCCGAGACGCCCACTTTTTGCAGGAAGCCGTCGATCACCACGAAGTAGCCGTTGTGGATCGTCGAGTCGATGAAGGTCACGATGAAGAGCACCAGCACGAAGGGATTGCCCAGCAGCTTCACAGCTTTCAGCCAGGCCACCTTGTCCATGCCGTCCACATCCTTGCGCGGGGGCGTGTGCGGCAGGGTGAGGCTGAAGGCGGCCAGGACAAAGGAAATGATGCCCGCCACGATGAAAACCCACTTCGTCTCGGACGCGCCTGCCTTTTCACTGAGCAGAAAGATGAAAGGCCAGCTCACGATGATCCAGCCGATGGTGCCGCCCATGCGCACAAAGCCGAAATCCTTCGCCGGGTCCTTCAGGTTGGCGAAGGCGAGCGAGTTGGTGACCGAGATCGTCGGCACGTAGAGCAGGCAGTAGGTCACAAAGCAGCCAAAGAAGGGCCAGAACGAGGTTTGGAAGGCCGTGGCGATCAAAGCCGCGCCGCCGACGACGTGCGAGAAGGCCAGGAAACGCTCCGCGGAGAAGTTGCGGTCGGCGAATTGGTTGCTGAAGAAGATGCCGACGATCGACGCGATGCCGAAGGAGCTGCCCACCAGCCACTGCTGGTCCGGCGTGAAGCCGAGCATGCCCATGTAGGAGAAGATTTTGATCTGCCATGCCCCCCAGATCGCGATCTCGAGGATCATCATCAGGAAGAGCTTGAATTTGATGGAGCTGCCGGAGGTGTCTGTCATAAGCGGCCGCGAGGCTAGGGAGCCGCCCCGAAATTGGCAAGGCAAAAGAACCTGTGCCGTGCCTGCTGCCAAGGCGCTTGCAAAACCTCCCGCGTTGTGTTTTGGGAGCCGTCTCATGTCCCAACCCCTCCTCATCTGGCTCGACGGCAAACTGGTTCCTGAATCCGAGGCGAAGATCTCCGTCTTCGACCACGGCCTGCTTTATGGCGACGGGGTATTCGAGGGCATCCGCATCTACAATGGCCGCGTCTTCCGTCTCACGGAGCATCTTCACCGCCTCTACGATTGCGCCAAGGCCATCTGCCTGACCATTCCGATGACCTTTGAGGAGCTGGAAAAGGCCACCGTCGAGACCGTGGCCGCGAACAACCTCCGCGATGGCTACATCCGCCTCGTCGTCACGCGCGGCGTCGGCTCGCTCGGCCTCAATCCCTACCAGTGCCCGAAGGCCAGCGTCTTCGTCATCGCCAGCACGATCACGCTCTACCCGAAGGAGCGCTACGAAAACGGCCTGCACCTCATCACCTGCGGCACCCGCCGGCCGAATAGCGCCGCTTTGAGCCCCCAGGTGAAGAGCCTGAACTACCTCAACAACATCATGGCCAAAATCGAGTGCATCCAGGCCGGTTGCGAGGAAGGCATCATGCTCAACGACCAGGGCTACGTCTCCGAGTGCACGGGCGACAACGTCTTCATCGTGAAGAACGGCAAGGTCACCACCCCGCCGATCTCCGCCGGCGCCCTCGACGGCATCACGCGCCGCGCCGTCATCGAGATCATCCAGGAGATGGGCCTGCCCTTCGCCGAGCAAAACATGACGCGTTTTGACATCTACACGTCCGACGAGTGCTTCCTCACCGGCACCGCCGCCGAGGTCATCGCCGCCGTGCAATACGACCGCCGCCCCATCGGCGACGGCAAGCCCGGCAAGATCACGAACGAGCTGATCACGCGCTTCAAGAAGCTCGCGAACAGCACCGGCACGCCCGTGCCCTACGCTTGATGAACATCGTTGACCTCATTTTCGAGCGCCATCACGGCCCGGAGATGGCGGTCATCAGTCCCGATGGCTCGCTCAGCTATGCCGGCCTGCATGCCCGCGTGCTGGAAACCGAGCACGCCCTGCGCCGCGACGCGTCCTGGCCTACCCATGCCAAACGCCCCCGCATCGGCCTCCATGCCCCGAGCGGCCCCGACTACATCGTCCTAGCCCTCGCCATCCTGAAGGCCGGAGCCTGCTTCGTCCCCATCCCCTCCGAACTGACCGCGAGCGAGCAAGCCGAACTCATTCAGCGCACCTCGCTTCACGCCGTGCTCCGGGCCAAAAACGCCGATGACTGGCAGTTGGAGGCCGTGGAACCTTCAGAAGAGACTCACGCAAAGGCGCAAAGGCGCAAAGGTTCCCAGAGGCTTTCAGATCTTTGCGCCTTTGCGCCTTTGCGTGAGACCCATCTGGACAGCATGAGTCTCGAAGTCCCCGAAGCCTTCGATTCGCTGAACGCCGCCTTCATCCGTTTCAGCTCCGGCACGACCGCCCGGTCGAAAGGCGTCGTGATCTCCCATGAGACGCTGATTGCCCGCATCACGGCGGCGAATGAGGCGCTGCGCATCGGCACGGCGGATCGGGTGCTGTGGGTGCTGCCGATGGCGCATCACTTCGCCGTTTCGATCATTTTGTATCTCTACCATGGCTCCACCACCATCCTCGCGCCCGCCAGCGATCCGGCGGTGATGCTCCGCCTCATGCGTGAGCACGGGGCGACGGTCATGTATGGCTCACCCTACCACTACACGCTCCTCGCCAGCCAGCCCGATGCCGCCGCGATGCGGCAACTCCGCCTCGCCGTGAGCACCGCCTTCGCCTTGAGCCAAGAGGTGGCCGATTTGTTTCACTCGAAAACCGGCCTGCACCTCACCCAGGGCATGGGCATCATCGAGGCCGGCCTTCCGCTGCTGAATTTGGAGCATGCCGCCACCCGCCCCACCTCCGTCGGCAAGCCCACGCCCTCTTTTGAAGTCAAACTCGACGAAGGCGAGCTCCTCCTGCGCGGCCCCGGCCTCTTCGACGCCTACCTCAGCCCCTGGCAGCCTCGCGATGAGGTCCTGCGCGACGGCTGGTTCCCCACCGGTGACATCGCCGAGATCGACGACACCGGCTCCCTCTTCCTCAAAGGCCGCGTGCGCAGCGTCATCAACGTCGGCGGCATGAAATGCTTCCCTGAGGAAGTCGAGGCCATCCTCACTTCGCACCCATCCGTCAAAGCCGCCCGCGTCCTCGCCCGTCCGCATGCTGCTCTCGGCTTCGTTCCCGTCGCCGAAGTCATCGCCGAAACCGGCACCGAAAGCACCCTCGCCGCCGAACTGAAGAAACTCTGCCAGCAACGCCTCTCCGCCTACAAGGTGCCGCTTCTGTTTACCTTTGTCAGTGAACTGCCACTGACGGCCAGCGGCAAGGTGCGGAGGTATTGAGACTAGGCGGCAGCAAATTGATAAAAGGATGGTTCGTGAAACTGACACGGCTAACTCTCAAGCGCGGCCATATTGGGAAGCGTTATATATCACACCAGATTCGGCTGTGGTGGCTGGTTGGCCGCTTCTTCATTTTCGATTCGGGTCAGGCAGCACATAGAGCAGTAGAATCATCGGTAGCAGGATGATGATGAATGGAAGTGTCAAGAGACCAGTCACTCCTAGCTTCGCACTTTCTATCGGGTGAAGGAAATACCACCACGCAGGCTTCAAATCCTTTCGAGGCAGCCCTGCCAGCATCTTCTCCATCTCGGCACGCTCCTGCTCGGTAAGCGGCCCCCTCTTCTTTGATTCCTCTTTCCTCGCGAAATAATCGCGGAGGCAAAGCAGTGTCATCGCGATCCACCAGATCGCGAGGCTGATGCCGATCTTTGTCAGTGTTTCTGCCATCTTCAGGTCAACGTTCCTTACTTAAACTTAATTGTAGGCGAATCAGATTCGTCCATCGTTTTTCCTAGGAGGTAAAGGTTTTCACGGGCCAGTTTCTTGCCTTCCTGCGTGGCGGCAGCCGGGGAGACGTTTCGGAAGCGACTGCCAAAACGGCAGTGACCGGGGAACTGCTTGGGAGGCGACCGCCAAAACGGCAGTGACCGGAAAAACGGTTGGGAAGCAACCGCCAAAACGGCAGTGACCGGGGAAACAGTTGGGAGGCAACCGCCAAAACGGCAGTGACTGGGGAAACGGTTGGGAAGCCACCGCCGGTCTGGCGCCTGGCGGGAAAGCATTTGGATGCCCATTCCAGGTCTTGATTGCATCCTCTGCGGATCTCCGCGGCCTAGGCGGTGAATCGAACCAACCGCCATTGGGTGCGAGCGGCGGAGCCAAAAGATCGTGCTGGGTCGAAGATGTGTCTTGCGAAGCCGCCCGCTCTCCAAAACAGTCGCGACTCCTGATGCTCAAAGACCTCCGCGCCAATCCCACGCTTGCTCATGTGCTGCCGCTGGCGGTGTTCACGGGGATGCTTTCGGTGCCGGGGTGGTTCAAGATCGAGAACAGCGAGCTGCCGTGGCATGTGCAGATGCCGGAGCTGTGGGTCTATCCGCTGCAAACGCTCGTCTGCGCGGCTCTGCTGATTTTCTTCCGCCAGCACTACAAGCTGGCTCCGTGGCGCGGGCTGGGACTGGCGAGCCTGCTGGCGGTGCTGGGCATCGGATGCTGGATCGCGCCGGAGATGCTGAGACGGGTGCTGATCGAGCGAGGCCATGAGGCGAAGGACTGGTGGGACTGGCTGGGACTGGCGGAGCGCACGGACGGCTTTGACCCCATGCTGGTGAAGGATTCACCACTGGCCTTTTACCTCACCGTCGGCCTGCGCTTTGCCCGCATGGTGCTGGTGGTGCCGTTTGTGGAGGAGCTCTTCTGGCGTGGCTTCCTGATGCGCTTCCTGATCGATCAGGATCGCTCCTTCACCCAAATCCCCTTCGGCACGCATCGCTGGCGGGTCTTCTGGATCGTCACCGTGGCGGTGATGCTCATCCACAACACCAGCGACTGGCCCGGGGCCTTCGTCTGGGGCTCGCTGATGTATTTCGTGGCCGTGCGCACCAAAAGCCTCGGCGCCTGCATCGTGATGCACGCGGTCGGAAACCTCCTCCTCGGCCTCTACGTCATGAAAACGGGCCTGTGGGGCTTTTGGTGATCAATGCGGAAGTAGGCTCGTTCGCCAGAACGAGAACGCCGCTCCGCATTCTGGCGAATGCGCCTACGCCGTCACGGCTCAGTAATTCAGCGCCTTCAGCTCCGGCAGGGTGAACTGGCCGTCCTTGCGGATCAGCTTGCCGTCGAACCAGATTTCGCCGCCGCCGTATTCGGGGCGCTGGATGTTCACGAGGTCCCAATGCACCTGGCTGCGGTTGCCATTGTCGGCGGGGCCTTCGTAAGCCTGGCCCGGCGTGAAGTGGAAGCTGCCGGCGATCTTTTCGTCGAACAGGATGTCACGCATGGGCTCCTTGATCTCGCGATTGAAGCCAATCGCGAACTCCCCGATGTAGCGGGCACCTTTGTCGCTGTCGAAGATCTTGTTGATGGCCGCGGTATTGTTCGCGGTGGCGTTCACGATCTTGCCCTTGCTGAACTCGAGCTTCACGCTGTCAAAGGCGATGCCCTGGTAGATGGATGGCGCGTTGTAGCTGATCACGCCCTCGACGCTGTCCTTCACTGGCGCGGAGAAGCACTCGCCATCCGGGATGTTGTGGCTGCCGCCGCAGTAGATGGATTTCAGGCCTTTGAGGCTGAAGCGCAGATCCGTGCCGGGACCCTTGATGTGGACGGCGCTGGTCTTGTCCATCAGCTTTTGCAGAGCCTTCATGGCTGGTTCGAGCGCGGCGTAGTCGAGCAGGCACACGCGGAAGAAGAAGTCCTCGAAGGCCTGCGTGCTCATGCCGGCCTGCTGGGCCATGCTGGCATTCGGCCAGCGCAGCACCACCCAGCGCGTCTTGCCCACACGCCAGTTCTGCACCGGGCGCATCTTTTTCATGACCATCTGCATCTTGGCCGCGGGCACATCCGAGCTCTCGGTGATGTTGTGGCTGCCGCGCACGGCGATGTAGCACTGCGTCTTCTTCATCAAGGCGAGCGCGTTTTGCGCGATGAGGTCGTATTGATGCTCGTCGGCATGAATCATCTGCTCGCGGGTGATCACCGCATCGTTCAAGCGCACCATCGGCTTGCCACCGGCTGCCACGACCTCGCGAATGAGCGATTGGCCGACGGCCGCAGGCACGTCAAAGAGGTCGATCCAGACGAAATCGCCTTTTTTGACCTTCGTGGAGTAACGGACAAGCTGGCGGGAGAGGGCGTCGATGCGGGGGTCGTGCATAAGTGGGGGCGATAGTGCCTAGCGCGGCGCAGGCGCAAAGCGGATTTTTTCTCCGAAAGAGGGCGGTGACAGGCTCATTCAACGCAAACCGCCGCTCATCATATTTGCCATCAGGGCCATGGTCTGCTAACAACCACAGTATGTGCAGGTCATCCCCCATTTGTGCTTTAGCCATTTGTATCTTTTTGCATGGAGTTAGCCAGTTTGCGAACGCAGCGGTGATCTTCTCTGAAAGCTTTGAGTCGCCCGTTGTCGGCGCGGGAGGCAGCACCTTCGCACTGACTGCTGGTTGGGTGAACTACAGTGGCCCATCCACCACTCGCCTGATCTCCCGTCCGGCTGGCACTTCCATGTTCAATAACACCGGGCCACTGGCATCACCGGCTTCGGGGAGTCAACTGCTTGTGCTCCAGGGCACCAACTAGGTGTGTATCGGATGAGCGGATCGACCATTCTGCCAGACACGGTTTTCACTCTTTCTGCCGCGTTGGGAAATTCGCTGGCTTCAACGTTGGATGGCGACTGGAGTCTCCAGCTGTGGGCAGATGCCAACAACAATAACCAGATGGATGTTGGCGACAGCTTTCTTGCCCAGCAATTCGGTTCAAACGGCACCGCAACGAACGCCGCGGGAGGAGAATGGGCTCTTAATAGTGTGTCTTTCGACTCTGGACTTAATTCCAGTTACAATGGCATGCAGTTGATCGTGTTTCTGAACAACTATGGAACCGCCTCTTCGCAGTCGTACTATGACAGCGTGCTCCTTGAGTCTGTTCCAGAGCCTTCCCGGCTTCTACTGGCATGTGCAGCCCTGCAACTCGTGGTCTTGCGGCGTCGTCGGGAACGGGCTTGAAAACCGGCTTTTCAGGGAAAGTCCCGTGGCGTCGGTGGTGTTATCTGTGGTCCCACGATATCTCATGCGTCATCTCCTCCTCTCCCTCCTTGTCGTCACCGGCCTCGTCGCCGGAGAACTGCCGAAAGAAAAACGCATCCTCTTTCTCGGCGATTCGATCACGCAGGGCGGGACTTACATCGAGTTCATCGACGCCGCGCTGCGGGCGCAGCATCCGGAGTCAGACATCGAGATCATCCCCTGCGGCCTCAGCAGCGAGACGGTGAGCGGTTTGAGCGAGGAAGGTCACGCCGGTGGCAAATTCCCGCGTCCGGACCTGCATGAGCGTCTTGATCGTGCTTTGGAGAAGACAAAGCCACAGCTCGTCTTCGCCTGTTACGGCATGAATGACGGCATTTACCTGCCGCTCGGTGCCGAACGCACCAAAGCCTATCAAGACGGCATGCGGAAGCTGCGTGCGAAGGTGGCAGCGATTGGTGCGCGGATGATTCATCTCACGCCGCCGGTCTTCGATCCGGTGCCCATCGCGCACAAAGTGGTCGAGGCGGACAAAGTGGACGGTGCGCATCCCTTCAAAGGCTACAACGAGGTGCTCGACTTCTACGCGAACTGGCTGCTCGACATGCGCGACAAAGAGAAGTGGGAGGTGCTCGATGTGCACGGCCTCATGATGAGCGCTTTGGCCGAGAAGCGGAAAACCGATCCGCAGTTCACCTTCTCGAAGGATGGCGTGCATCCCGGCACGGAAGGCCATTTGCTCATGGCGCGGCCTGTTCTCGATGCCTGGGGCCTGAGAGTTCGCGAGGACGGCACGCCGGATCATCCGAATGGCGCGGCGATCCTCGCGGTGATCAAAAAGAAGCACGCCATCCTGCGTCCGGCCTGGTTGAGCCACGTCGGGCACAAACGCCCCGGCAATGCGCCCGGCCTTCCCATTGAGGAAGCCTTGAAGAAGTCCGCCGAACTCGACGCCGAGGCCAAGAAGCTCGCCAACTCGAAAGAAGTCGTCTTCCCGAATCAAAAGGGCGAGTGGAACGGCTACGCGAAGCACGAGCTGACCATCGCAGGCAAACTGGTGACTGTTGTGGCACCCAAAACAGCCGCCGCAGGCCGTCCGTGGGTCTGGCATGGCGAGTTCTTCGGTCACAAGCCCGCACCGGACATCGCGCTGCTCGGCAAAGGCTTCCACATCGTTTACATGAAGATCAACGACATGCTCGGCTGTCCCGATGCGGTGAAGCTTTGGAACCAGTGCTACTCCGAGCTCACGACGAACTATGGCCTCAGCAAGAAGCCTTCGCTCGTCGGCCTGAGCCGTGGCGGTTTGTATTGCTACAACTGGGCCACGTCGAATCCCGACAAGGTCTCCTGCCTCTACGGCGATGCGCCGGTGTGTGATTTTAAGAGCTGGCCCGGCGGCAAAGGGAAGGGGAAGGGTGATCCGCGGAACTGGGGCTTTGTGCTGAAGCTGTGGGGCTTCAAAGACGAGGCCGAGGCGCTCGCCTACAAGGGCAACCCGGTGGACAGCCTCGCCCCGCTCGCAAAGGCCGGTGTGCCGCTGTTGCATGTCTTTGGCGATGCCGACGATGTGGTGCCTTGGGACGAAAACACCGGCTTGATCGAATCACGCTACAAAGCCCTCGGCGGCAGCATCACGATGATCCGCAAGCCGGGCGTCGGCCATCATCCGCATGGTTTGGATGACTCGACGCCGATCATCGAATTCATCGCCAAACACGCTTCCAAGTAAATCACCATGCGCACGCTGCTCTTCCTCCTCACCGCACTCACCCTGCACGCTGCTCCGAAGCCGAATGTGCTTTTCATTCTATGCGATGACCTCCGCCCGGATGCACTGGGCTGTTTTGGCTCGAAGCATGTCAAAACACCGCACATCGACCGTCTCGCCAGCGAGGGAGTGCGTTTTGCGAACACCTTCTGCACCACGTCGCTGTGCTCGCCGAGCCGTGCGAGCATCCTGAGCGGCCTCTATGCGCACACGCACGGCGTGACGAACAACTTCACCGAGTATCCAAACTCGATGCCGAGCTTTCCCGGCATGCTCCACGATGCCGGCTATGCCACCGCCTACTTTGGCAAGTATCACATGGGCGAGAACAACGACGAGCCGCGGCCCGGTTTTGACATGTTTGTGACCCACAAAGGGCAGGGGACCTACTTCGACACCGAGTGGAACCTCAACGGCAAGGAGCGCAAGGTCATCAAGGGCTACTACACCACTGTCGTGACCGATCTGGCGATGGAGTGGCTGAAGCAGCAAAGCACCGACAAGCCGTGGTGCGCCTTCATCGGCCACAAGGCCCCGCACAGCTTCTACACGCCCGAGCCGAAGTATGAGCATGCCTTTGATGATGTGCGTGTGCCGTATCCCTCCACGGCCTTCCACCTGGATGACAAGCCCGCGTGGATGAAGCAGCGCCTCTACACCTGGCATGGCATCTACGGGCCGCTCTTTGAGTGGCGCAAAAAGTTCCCGGATGACCGCCCGGAGGCGGTGAAGGACTTTGAAAACATGGTGCATGGTTACTGGGGCACCGTGTTGAGCGTGGACGACAGCGTGGCCCGCGTGCGGGCGTGGCTGGAGGAGACCAAGCAGCTCGACAACACCATCATCGTCTTCATGGGCGACAACGGCCTGCTCGAAGGCGAGCACGGCATGGTCGATAAACGCACCGCCCATGAGCCCAGCCTGCGCATCCCGCTCGTCGTGCGTTATCCAGTGCTTGGCTCCGGCAAGGTCGTGCCACAGCAGGCGCTGACGGTGGACATGGCTCCGAGTCTTCTGGAATTGTGCTCGGCTCCCGCGCTGCCGAAGTCCCATGGCAAATCGTGGGTGAAGCTCGTTCAAAACGGCGATCCCGCTTGGCGCACGAGCTGGTTTTACCATTACAACTACGAGAAGCAGTTCCCCTACACGCCGAACGTTCGCGCCATCCGCACGGACCGCTGGAAGTACATCCACTACCCGCATGGCGATGGCAGCGCGGACAAGCACCTCGCCGAGCTTTATGACCTTCAATCGGACCCCGGCGAGACAAAGAACCTCATCAACGATCCGAAACTCGCCTCGACCGTCACCGAGTTGAAGGCAGAACTCGCCAAGCTCATGCTTTCGACCGGACTCGATGCGCAGACAGACAAGATGCCGCTCGATGAAGGCGTGAAGAGCGAGCTGCCAGACGCGAAGATCCGCTGAGGCTCAAGCCGAGTAGCGGGGCCATTCTTGGCCCCATGTGGCGGGGCAGGAATGTCCCGAATACTTGGCTTGCTGCTACTCCGTCGCCTCCAGCTGCTTCTCCATCTTGTGATGGAACTGCTGGGCGTCGGGATAGTAAACCTTGTGGCCGAGGAGAAGGATGCGCACGAGGAGCTTGGAGCGGTGCTCGTGGATGAGGTGGCTCCAGGCGCCGCGTTTCACGGCGTAAGCCGGTTTATGGGCGAGATTGGCGAGGTCACGCTCGCGGCCGAGCAGGCTGCCGAGCTTGCGGGCGCGGCGCACACGGCGCTCCGCTCCCGGCAGCGATGGCAGGGCGAGCGTTTGATAATGCAGATCCTTCACACGATGCCGCCAGCGGTGCAGCGTTTGATCACGGGCACCGTCGTAGGCCTCCTTCATGAGCCGTCGGCCCTTGCGGTAGCTGATGGCGTGGGCGGCCACGACTTGCTCCGGCGTGAGATGGTCGATGCGGGTGGTGTCGATCAACTGCTCGAGAGCACAAAGCTGATGCTGAAGGAAGGACGCGGAAGGCGGCGGCAGCTTGCGCAAGGGCTCGATCTCGTGCTTCGGCGCGATGTGGAACCGGCGTGAGAGCTTTTCGACCAGCTTGTCACGCACGACGATGTCACGGTTGCCGGCGCAGGCATTCTTCACCGCGCGGATGTGCATGCGCATGGCCTCAAAGGTGTGGTCCGGCATGCAGTCACGCCCCAGCCGCAGCAACGCGAGGACCTTCTTCATGCGCACACGCAGTTGATGCGTGGCCACGGCCTCGTGGCGGCCTGAGAGTCGCTTCACATCGCGACGTGCGGCATCGATCAATCCCTCGATGAGACGCCGGAGCACCTTGCCGGAGGCGGCGGAGGGATCGCGGGCGCTTTTCATGCCTTGAATTCAAGCGGGCGGGCTTCCCGGCGGCAAGAAACAGTTTTTCACATTCGCTGCCTTTCTTTGGGCATAACCGGGCGTCGGCCCGGCAAAGGCTGGAGGCACTCGAATGGCCACAGAGGCAGGCGCAGGCCAGAAGGCGGTTGCGCCGGGCTGGAGACGCGTGTTTGGATTCGCGCCCTGTTTTGCCTTTCACCGTGTCTTCGCCCGCTCCCACCACCTCCGACTACGCCCTGCTCGACAGCGGCGGCTTCCAAAAACTGGAGCGTTTCGGTCCCGTGGTGCTCTCGCGGCCCTGTGCGCAGGCCGTCTGGCATCCCACGCTGCCAAAACACGAGTGGCAGCGGGCCACGGCGACCTTTTTCCGCGATGGCGGCAATCAATGGCGGGGGCGCGACCGGCTCCCGGAGTCATGGGAGATCGCGGTCGATGGCACGCGCTTCCAATTGAGCTCCACGGACTTCGGCCACTTGGGCATCTTCCCGGAGCAGCGGGACCAGTGGCGGCGCATTCGCGAGGTCTGCGGCACGTATCGCACGCGGCATGGCCGCCCGGCACGCGTGCTGAACTTGTTCGCCTACTCCGGTGGCAGCACGCTCGCGGCGGCGCATGCGGGCGCGGAGGTGTGCCATGTGGATGCCTCGAAAGGCATGGTGGAATGGGCGCGGCAAAACGCGGCGCTCAACGGTCTGCAGGACAAGCCGGTGCGCTGGATCGTGGACGATGTGACGAAGTTCCTCGAACGCGAGCTGCGCCGGGAGCGGCGCTATGATTTGATCATTCTCGATCCACCGAGCTACGGTCGCGGTGCCCGTGGGGAGATCTTCAAGATCGAAAACGACCTGCCCAAGCTGCTCGACCTGCTCGCGAAGCTGATGTCTGACGAGCCGCTCGGTGTCCTGCTCTCCTGCCACACCCCGGAGCTCACACCGGTCTCGCTGCATCACCTGCTGCTGCAGGCCTTTGGTCGTCAAAAGGGCCGGCTCGAGCATGGCGAGATGCTGCTCAAAGGCGCGGAGCAGGTGCTGCCGGTGCCCAGCGGGGGCTTCTGCTGGTGGCTGGCGGATTGATGATGAGTGAAGCTGCCGCTTGAAACCTCCCGCATCCCCTGCCAAGCACAGCGGCATGTCCGCCACGCCTGTCAGCTACAAGATCGGCAACGAAAAGCTCATCAAGATCCTCCCGAACGCGTCGAACCGCCTGCTCGGCCTCCTGAAGAAACAGGGGCGGGCGGAGCACGGAGCCCTGCGCATCGCCGTGGTCGGCGGTGGCTGCTCCGGCCTGCAATACAAGATGGACCTCGTCGATGGCCCGGCGAACCGCGACATCATGGTCACCAGCGCCGAGGTGCGTGTCGTGATCGATCCAAAGAGCGCCCTCTTTGTCTCCGGTTCCGAGCTCGACTACAGCGATGACCTCCAGCAGGGCGGCTTCAAAGTGAAGAACCCCAACGCCGTCGTCACCTGCTCCTGCGGCGAGAGCTTTTCCGCGTAACTCGCCATGACGGACTGCTTTGCCCTCCTCGGCCTGCCTCGCCGGGCCTTGCTTGATGAGAGCGAGTTGCAGGCTGCCTGGCATCAAAAGAGTCGCGAGGCTCATCCCGACCAGCCCGGCGGCAGCGCCACGCTGGCCGCTGAGGTGAACACCGCCTACGAAACGCTCCTCGCCCCTGAAAAGCGCCTCAAGCATCTGCTCGAACTCCACGAGGTGCCCTGGCGCACCATTCCGATCTCCGCGGAGATCATGACGCTCTTCTCGCACATCGGCCCGCAGCTTCAAAACGCGGCCGCTTTGGTCAAAAAGAAGCAAACCGCCTCCTCGGCCCTCGCGAAGGCCTTGCTCGCGCCAGAGGAAATGAAGCTTCGCGAAGCCCTCGAAGACCTCGCAGCCCAAATCGAGTCCCGCAGGGCTGAAGTGCTCGCCTCGCTGGCCGATGCCAGCCTCGACCAGCTCCAGGTGGCGCAGGCCACGCTAGCCTACTTTGCCAAGTGGCAGGGCCAGATCCGCGAGTCCTTGCTCGCCTTGATGTAATCACAACTCTTCTTCCGCCATGTCACGCACCCTCACGCATCTGAACCGCCGCGGCGAAGCCTCCATGGTCGATGTTTCCTCTAAGCCCGCCGTGCGACGCGAGGCCGTGGCCGCCGGCCGGATCGTGATGCACGCGGACACCGTGAAGCTGATCCGCGAGAACGGCTTCAAGAAGGGCGATGTCCTCTGCGTGGCCCGCATCGCCGCCATCCAGGCCGCGAAGCATACGCAGCACCTCATCCCGCTCTGCCACCAGATCCCGCTGGCCAAGGTGCAGGTGGATTTTGAGCTGCAGGCCAAAGCCGTCGCCATCACCGCCAGCGCCATCACCACCGCACCGACCGGCGTCGAGATGGAAGCCCTCACCGCCGTCAGCCTCGCCGCCCTCACCATCTACGACATGTGCAAGGCCGTGGACAAAAAGATGCGCATCGAAGGCATCAAGCTGCTGAAAAAGACCAAAGCGGAGCACCGAGCGTAGGGTGAAGTCAGAAGTGATGCGGGCACTTCTGCCCGCCGTTCTTGGTTCGTTGTTCTTCGTTCGTAGTTCGGGCTTTAGCCCGCGCCTTGGGGTATTGTAGTCCCGCCTTTAGGCGGCCAGAAAGTGGAACAGGTTTTCAACCTGTTTGATCGGTCCTGATCTTTCGAAGAAAACGTTGACATGGAAAGTTGGGTTAGTTGTTTTGGATGGTGTTTTCGAAGGCCATAGGGGATTCGAAGCCAGGGCGCTGTGGAGCCGCACGGGGTTGTAGAAGGTTTCGATGTAGTCAAAAATCATGGAGCGAGCTTGGGCGCGAGTGGCTGGGGTGGTAGTGCCGAAGCACTCGGCTTTGAGCGTGGCCCAGAAGGACTCCATGGTTGCGTTGTCGTAGCAATGGGCCGTGCGATTCATGCTGGCGGTGATGCCGCCCAGTTTAAGGCGCTGGCGGAACTCTGCGCTGGTGTATTGGCAACCACGGTCGCTGTGATGGAGCAGGCCGGTTTGCTTTGAGCCGCGCGTCTGCAGAGCACGATCCAAGGCGGCATGGGGCAGTTCGGTGGCAAGGTCTTCACGGGTGCTCCAGCCAAGGATGCGGCGGCTGCAGAGGTCTATCTCGGCGGCGAGATAGAGCCAGCCTTCACGAGTTGGCAGATATTAACCGAGGGACGAGGTAGCCAGCCGTAGGCTGCCCGAAGGGTGAGCGCCGTGAGGCGGTGCGAAGCAAATGTCGGTGACCCAGACTTCGTTTAGGCGCTTGAGCACGGGACGTTGCAGGAGGTGATTGGGGGCTGCCGTCGCGGTTTTGTCAGCGACGGTGGTGCGAGGCACGAAGCGGCGCTTCTGGCGCACACGGAGGTGTTGCTCGCGCATGAGCCGTGCGATGCGGTTGTTGCCGTGGCGGAGGCCTTTGGCGGGCAGGGCATGCATGAGGCGTGGTGAGCCGAAGGTGTTGCGGCTGGCGGTGAAGGCAGCGCGGATCTCGATGGCGAGTTGGTCGTCCTGGCAGCGGCGTGGGCGTTCGTGCTTGCGCAGGTGGGCGTGGTAGCCACTGCGGCTGACGCCGAGGGCGTGGCAGGCTTTGGCGAGGTTCATGCGCTGCTGCTCGTGGTCGAGGGTTTGGATGAGGGCGTAGCGCTGGCTTCTTGTTGGGCTACTATGGCCAAGGCTTTTTTAAAATGTCGGTCTGGGCGCGGATGGAGTCGAGCTCGCGGCGCAGGGAGGCGATCTCCACCGCGGCGGCCACGGCACTGGAGCCGCCTGCGTTCGCCAGCCCGGCGCTACGCGCGGGCTGGCTCCCTGCGGCAGCTTCAGTGCCATAGCGTTGCTTCCGATCGCGCAGGTTCCAGTGGTAGATGCCCAGTTCACGGGCGAGTTGGGCGGCCTTGCGGCCGCCTTCGAGCAGCGCGACGGCGTCGCGTTTGAACTGCTCATCGTAGGTGCGTTTTTTCGTTCCTGTCGTGTTCATGCTGCTTGGGGTGGTTGCCCAACTTTTGCTGTCCACGAAAACGAAGAAGGCTCACTGCCGCGAACGCCCTCCCCGCCCAAAAATCCCTGAAAGACCCGCCCCTGCCTGCGTTTCAGCGGCATGAACGCGCTTCCTCTTTCCTGCGACGATCTCACCCGCCGTCACTTTGCCAGCCGCCTGGCGAAAACCTGCCTTGGCGTCTCGGTGATGAATGGTCTCGCGTCTCGCAGCGTGGCCGCGCCCTTTGAGGCGGCCTCGAAGCTGAAGCAGGCGGCCACGGCCAAGCGGGTCATTTACCTCTACATGAGCGGTGGCATGAGCCACCTCGATACCTTTGGCGTCGTGCCGGGGGCGGACACGATGGGCTCCACGAAGACCATCGCCACCTCCGCCAAGGGCGTGCAGCTCAGCGAATACCTGCCCCACACCGCGAAGACGATGCACCGCGGCGTCATCATCAACTCGCTCAGCTCCACCCAGGGTGCCCACGCCGAGGGGAACTACTTTCAGCACACCAGCTACACCATGCGCGGAGCCACCCGCCATCCGACGATGGGGGCCTGGCTGCAAAAATTCCAGGGCAAGGGCAACGCCGACCTCCCCGGCACCGTCGTCATCACGGGCGACAGCCGCCACGCGGGCGGTGGTTTCTTCGAGCCTGCCTTCCAGCCTCTCCTCCTGAACGATCCGGCCCGCGGCCTGCAAAACAGCCGCATGCCCGCCAGCCTCAGCGAAAGCGATTTCGACTACCGCCGCAGCCTTTCCGCCCGGCTCGACCAGTCCTTCCAGCAGGCCTACAACTACAAAGGCGTCAAAGCCTATGCCGAGGCCTACAAGGACGCCATCAAGGTCATGAAGAGCGAGGACCTCGCCGCCTTCGATCTCTCCAAAGAATCCGCCGACATGCATGCCGCCTATGGCGAGGGCAATTTCGCCCAGGGCTGCCTGCTCGCCCGCCGGCTCATCGAGCATGGCGTGCGCTTTGTGGAGGTCAGCCTCGGCGGTTGGGACACCCATCAGGACAACTTCGTCCGCGTGCCTGAGAAGTGCGGCGAGCTCGATCAGGCCCTCGGTGCCCTCATCACCGATCTCGAACGCCGCGGCCTGCTCGATGACACCCTCGTCGTGCTCACCTCCGAATTCGGCCGCACGCCGAAGATCAATCAGAACGACGGCCGCGACCACTACCCGAAGGCCTTCAGCTCCGTCCTCTGGGGCGGCGGCGTGCAGGGCGGCCAGGTCTATGGCAAGACCGACAAAGGCATCTCTGTCACCGAAGACGGCGTCAGCGTCCCCGACTTCAACGCCACCATCGCCTACGCCCTCGGCCTGCCGCTCGATCTCGTGCTCTACTCCCCCTCGAAGCGCCCCTTCACCGTCTCCGACAAAGGCAAGCCGGTGACGGCGCTCTTCAGTTGAGGCGATTTCCGCGGCAAACGTCCGGCAGCGTGAAAGAGAGAGAAGGCGCGTCCGCGTGCTTTGCGGAGTTGACGCCCCCGCCGCCCCCGTTGACCTGTACTCACGTTTTTCATGTCTGACACCGCCACCCCTCCTGCCATTCCTTCCGCCCCGGCGGCTCCCGCCGTTCCGAATGTTCCTGATCAGGACGCCATCGCGCAAGCCTCCGCCTGGGTGGCACCGCTGCGAAAAGAAATCGCCCGCGTGCTCGTCGGTCAGGCCGACCTCGTCGATCGTTTGCTTGTCGCCTTGCTCACCAATGGCCACGTCCTGCTCGAAGGTGTGCCCGGTCTCGCGAAGACGCTCGCCGTGCGCACGCTCGCCGGCACTTTGAATGCCAAATTCCAGCGCATCCAGTTCACGCCGGACCTTCTCCCCGCCGATGTCATCGGCACGATGGTCTATCATCCGAAGGACGGCACCTTCACCCCGCGTCTCGGCCCGATCTTCTCAAACCTTGTGCTGGCCGATGAAATCAATCGCGCACCCGCCAAGGTGCAGTCCGCCCTGCTCGAAGCCATGCAGGAACGCCAGGTGACCATCGGCGAGGCCACGCACAAGCTTTCCGATCCCTTCATGGTGCTCGCCACGCAGAACCCGATTGATCAAGAGGGCACCTACACGCTGCCGGAAGCCCAGCTCGACCGTTTCCTCTTCAAAGTGCGCGTCACCTATCCCACGCCGAGCGAGGAACGCCAGGTGCTCGATGCCATGGCCACCTCCGCTCCGAAGCTGGATGTGAACTCAATCACCAACGTGGCCGATGTCGTCGCCAGCCGGAAGATCGTGAACGGCCTCTACATGGATGAAAAGATCCGCGACTATATCGTCGCCATCATCCAGGCCACTCGCTTCCCCGAAAACGTGGCTCCGCACCTCAAGCTGCTCATTCGCTGCGGTGCCTCGCCGCGTGGCACGATCAATCTCGCCCTCGCCGCCAAGGCCCAGGCCTTCCTCCACGGCCGCAATTACGTCACCCCGCAGGACATCAAGGACCTCGCCCCGGACATCCTCCGCCATCGTATCCTCCTCAGCTACGAAGCCGAGGCCGAAGGCGTCACCTCCGAGGACGTCATCAAAACCCTGCTCGACAAGATTCCGGTGCCGTGAGGCTTGCGTGGCAGTCTCGCTAGCCTACTTTTCACTCCATCCCAGACACTTATGAGTGCTTCATCAGTCCAGGAAATGCCTTCCAAGGTGCCTTTCGGCCCGGTGGTCATTGATGGGCATTCTTTTCCTGTCGATCCTGCATCGACTGCGTTCACGGACTTGCTGATGGATTGTTTTCAACGTGGCAGAAATGCCGCGGCAGCTCGTCAAGAGCGCACGGAGGCAGCACTTCGCGGGGCGGCTGTGAATGCGGGTGGTTATCGCCCGGCCAAAAAGAGCAAAGTAAAGGCAAAGCCTGCCAAAGCCCATGCTTAAGCCGCAGTTGTGGATCATCGCCGGACCAAACGGAGCAGGGAAGACCACGCTCGTTCGTGATGGAGCGCTCGGTGCGGCCTTGTCCTCATGCGAGTTCATCAATCCCGACGCGTTGACTCTTGAGTATCTGAAAGAGCAGGGCATCAATACTTGGGCTGAGGCGGAATCGAAGCCTGACCTGCTGGTGAGCACCTTTGTGCGTGCCGCCGGCGATGCGCAAAAGCTGCTTGAGCGCCGGATCGAGGAAGGCGGGCATGTGGCGGTCGAATCGGTGCTGAGCACCAAAAAATACTGCGCCTTGGTGGAGCGTGTTCATCAACTTGGAGGTGCCTTCAGGCTGGTTTATATCATGCTTCATTCACCGCACCTTTCGCGTGTTCGCGTTGATCAACGGACTCTGGAGGGCGGGCACGATGTGCCCAGCGAGAAACTCGAATCGCGGTGGAGGTCGTCCTTGGAGTGGCTGCCGTGGTTTGCCAGCCGTGCTGATCAGTTTTGGATCATCGACAACTCGGACTCTCACTCGGGTGGAGTTGGACGGCTTGTTTTCACGGGTTCCCGCCATCAAATCCGACTTCACGGAGTTCCTGCTGCTCCATCTCGCCGTATCGCATCGGAGATTCTGACACAGCATTCCCGGCAATCTCCTTCTGACGAATGGCGCATCGAGCTGGACGACGCCAAACAGACTTTTCATTCCTAAATGCCCGCCGCCGCCACCAGTGACAACGACGCCCGTCTCACACGCATCCTGAAGCGTGTGCGGCGCATCGAGCTGCTCACGCGTGGCATGGTGAAGGAGATTCTCGGCGGGCAGTATCACTCCCGCTTCAAAGGGCAGGGGATCGAGTTCGATGACTTCCGCGAGTATCAGGCGGGTGATGACGTGCGCTTCCTCGACTGGAATGTCACCGCCCGCATGAACGAGCCGTTTGTGCGCAAATACGTCGAGGAGCGTGAGCTGACCGTCATGCTCTGCGTCGATGTCAGCGGCTCCGGCGACTACGGCAGCCATGACGACACCAAACGCGAGCGAGCCGCCGAGATCGCCGCGGTGTTTGCCTTCAGTGCCGTGCAGAATCAGGACAAGGTCGGCGTCACGCTTTTCTCCGATCAGGTCGAGGAGTATCTCCCGGCTCGAAAAGGGGCCTCGCATGCTCTGCGCATCCTTCGCGACATTTTGAACTGCGAGCCCGCTCATCCCGGCACCGACATCAAACCGGCGCTGGAGCTCGCTCTGGGCCGCATCGCGCATCGGGCGCTCGTCGTGCTCGTTTCGGACCTCATCACGCCTTCGAATGCGTGGGAGAAAACCCTCCGCGCCGCCGCGGCGAAGCACGATGTCGTCGTGGCGCATGTCACCGATCCTCGCGAACTGGAGCTGCCGAATGTCGGCCGCGTGGTGCTGCAAGATCCCGAAACCGGCGAGGAAGTGCTCGTGAATACTTCCGATGCCAACGTGCGCCGTCAGTATCAGGAGCGCATGAAAGCGCATCAAGATTACATCACCCATCTGCTGCGCCGCAGCGGCGTGGAGCGCATCGAGATCCGCACGGATGAGGACTATGTGCCCGCGTTGAAAGCTTACTTCCGGTCCCGGAGAAGGAGGAAGCGCGGATGAGGCTCTCCTGGTTCATCGCTGGCATTTTTGTCCAGGCGTCCGCCGTGCTCGCGCAGATGCCCGCTGTGCCCCCGTTGCCGCATCCGGAGCTTCCGGATGCACGCGAGATCGCCTCGCCGCCCGCGTGGTGGCTGGCCTGGGCCATTGGCGCGGTCGTGCTGCTCTTCCTTGCCATCATCGTGTGGCTCCTGCTGCGTCCGAAACCGGCCGCGCACATCCCGCCGCGCCAGCCGCTGTCCTCCTGCCTGCGTGCGTTGAATGAATTGCGTGGCCGGGTGGAGTTCGTGCCGCCCGCGGAGACCAGTCATCGCGTCTCGCAGATCCTGCGCCGCTACCTCAGCGAACGTTATGCGGTGCCTGCCATCGCCCGCACCACACCGGAAATCTTCAGCGGCCTGCGACACTTCGAGCCGGGCGTACCCATTCCGCGTGCCGAAGGCGTTTGGAAGGAGCGCTTCGTCTCCGTTGCCCAATGGTGTGACGAGCTTTCCTTCATGCCCGTGCCCGCCACGCCGCAGGCAGCGCTCGCCTTGATTGATCAAACCATCGCCAAAGTGGAGGAGGAACGCCTGTGATCGCCGCTCTTTCCATTCCCGGTATTCCCGATTTCCAGTTCGCCCAGCCCTGGTGGCTGCTGCTGCTCGGCCTCGTGCCCGCGATGCTGGCCATCCGTGGTGGAAAGGCCGCGCGTCCGGCCATCAGCTTCCCCACCGTCTCACTGCTGCGTGGTGTTGCCTCACCGGCACGGGCCGGTTTTGGCTGGATGTGGTTCAGCCTCGTGCTCGCAGCCATCGTGTTTGGCGCGGGGGCCCTGGCCCGCCCGCAGAAGCTGCTCGCCACCGAGGAGGAGAAATCGGAAGGCATCTCCATCATGCTCACGTTCGACGTGTCCCTCTCGATGCTCATCGAGGACATGTTCATCGGCGGCCAGCCGGTGAACCGCCTCACCGCCGCAAAACGCGTCGTGGCTGATTTCATCCGTGCCCGCAAATCCGACCGCATCGGCATCGTGGCCTTTGCCGGCGAGACCTACCTGCCGTGCCCGCTCACGCTCGATCGCGACTGGTTGATCAACAATCTCGACCGTGTGCAAACGCAGCGTGTGGGCGATGGCACCGCCATCGGCTCCGGCCTCGCCTCCGCGGCGAACCGTCTGAACAAGGAGAAAACCAAGAGCAAGGTCATCGTGCTCCTCACCGATGGCGCGAACAACTCCGGCCGCCTCTCGCCGCAGGATGCGGCACGGCTCGGAGCCACGCTCGGCATCAAGATCTACACCATCGCCTTCGGCACGCCCGGTGTGCATGTCATTCCCGATCCGCGCCGCGGCACCTTCACGCCCGTGGGCCAGCAGTTGTTCGATGAAAAGACCCTCGCCGAGGTCGCTCGCATCGGAAATGGCCAGTTCTTCATGGCGCAGGATATGAACTCCCTGTCCGAAATCTTCTCCACCATCGACAAGCTCGAAAAGACCAAGATCGAGCGCCGCAAGTTCACCGAGGTCGAGGAGCTCTTCCACTGGCCGCTCTATGCCGCCGGTGCCTGCCTGCTGCTCGCCCTCCTGCTTTCCGTGCTCTTCATGCAGACGGCTCCCGAGTCCCTCCCGGCGTGACCGGCTCGCATGCCTGGGCCGTGTTTGAAAACCCAAGGTGCGCTCATCTTGCAAGGCGAGTCAGGAGTATGTTGTTCACGCTTTAGCGTGCCAAAAGCTGGCGCACGCTAAAGCGTGAACAACGTACATTGAGGGTTTCAAACACGACCGGGCACCAAGGTTCCCCGCAGCCCGTCTGGCAAAGCTTCATCTGAGCTCTCGCGGCAATCCTTCCTCTCGCGGTGAGCTTTATCCCGCTTCCTCCTGAAAACCCCGTTGACGTTCGGCCTCCTCGTCCCACACTCCGCACGTCACGACAGGGGCGTCCCACCGCAGGGACTGAGACGGATCTTCCTCGATCTGAACCCTCCGAACCTGATGCGGGTCATGCCGCCGAAGGGAGCTCGCTCGGAGGATTCTCAGTTCCGGCCACAGGCCGCCACCGCTCACTGAAAACTGTTCACCGCCTACCGATTTCCCCCACCTCTGACTTCTCACGTCTGACTTCTGACCTCTGACCTCTGACTCTCAGCCCTCAGCCCTACGCTCTCCGCTTCCCATGATCGCCGACCCCAAGACCTCCTTCGAGCCCCATTCCTCCGAGCAACTCCCCGCCTCCACCCGCGTCTATGTCGAGGGGCAGATCCACAAAGACGTCCGCGTCCCCATGCGCGAGATCGCGCTGAGCCCCACGAAGGCCTTCAACGGCCGCATCGAGGTCAACGAACCCGTGCGCGTCTATGACACCTCCGGCCCCTGGGGCGATCCCAGCTACAAAGGCACCGTCGAGGAAGGCCTGCCCGCCTTGCGCAAGCAATGGATCCTCTCCCGCAACGACGTCGAAGAATACACCGGCCGCGCCATCGAGCCCCGAGACAACGGCTACCTCACCGCCAACCACGCCGAATACGCCGCCGCCAAGCGCGAAGGCCTCCTCAGCCCCCTGAAGGCCCCCATCAACGCCCAGCGCAATCCCCTTCGCAGCACCGGCAAACCCGTCACCCAGCTCCACTACGCCCGCCAGGGCATCATCACGCCCGAGATGGA
>JAEUHK010000107.1 GCA_016795465.1 Verrucomicrobiaceae bacterium
CGGCGAGGAGATTCTGCGTGATGCCGCCCGCGCTGCCGCCGATGGTGACGATGCGGCCATTGCACCACGGCTGCTTTTTGAGCCACTCGATGGTGTCCACGCCGTCCTCGTGCTCGCCCCAGCCGCAGCCGATGAAGGGCAAATTCTCGCCCTTCGAGTCAAAGCGGCCGCGCATGTCCTGAATGACGAAGACCCAGCCCTCGCGCACAAAGCTGGCCGCCTCCTGCGAGCGCTTCACGCGGCTGTAAGGCGTGCGTGTGAGCACCACCGGAAATGGCCCCTCGCCCGATGGCAAAAAGAGGTCGGTGGCAAGCGGCGTGCCATCCCGCATGGCGATCATCTCGGTCTTCTTCGCCGGTGCCTGCGCAAACATCGCCACCGCCTGCTGCCACGCCTCGGCGCTGACGGAGCCATCCTTCGCCGCACGGCCAAACATGACCTCGATCTGCCGCGACCACTGCGCGCCGTAGGTCGTCTTCACAAACTCAACCGCACGCGACTGCTCCGCCGCGGACAGCGAGCCACTCTGGTCCGCATCCGCCTTTGGAAACAAGGCCCGCATCTTCGCCGCGACCGATTCATCCGCAGACGCGTGGCAGGAGAGAAGCAGCAACGAGACAGTGAGCAGGCGGAAGACGGGGCGCATGGAGGTCGGCGATGGAGTGGTGGAGAAATGGAGTGTGGCGTGAGTGTCGGCGGCGCGGTGGTTGTATGACACGCGAGGTGCCTTTCTCGGACGAGACGCGCCTTTCGGCGAAGCAAAGTAGCCCTCTCGCTCCGCGAGAGGGACTCAGCGCTATCGTTATCACGGCTGAGCACGAGTTACGAAGACGCTGCGAGCTGAAGTGCGCCCACAGCTCATCTCGCGGAGCGAGATGGCTACTTTGCTGACGCGTATTCGCTGACTTACTTCTCGAACACCTTTTTCAGCCACTCATCCACCACGGGTGTCGCGGGATAGGCGGGATCACCGAGGCGGCGGTTGATTTCGGTGTGGCCTTGGAGGCCTCGGCCTTCGAAGCCGCGCACTTCGGCGGCAGTGCCTGCGTTGGTCAGGGCTTCGCCGAGCGCTTTGGATTGCGCAGCGCCGTCCACGCGCTGCACATGCAGGATGAGAAAGGCGGGCGCATTCGGCGCGGTGGCGTGATGTGTGGGGGAAAGGGCGAGTTGGCGCTCTTTTTCGCTGCCGAAGGCCTGCATGTAGGTGTCCTGCATGAAATCGCCGCCTTCGGCGATCTGGCGCGGCACGTCGTAGCATGCGCCATCGAGCGGGATGATGCCGCGCAGGGATTTCGGGCCGAGTTCGGCTTTTTTGAGATACTGCATGTCAGTGCCGACGAGCGCGGAGAGATGCGCTCCAGCGCTGTGGCCCATCAAAACGACGCGTGAGGCATCAAAGCCGAGCGACTCGGCCTGGCGGATGAGAAAGGCGAGCGCCGAGGCCACATCCTGCGCCTGTTGCTCCACCGTGGCGGCAGGCACGAGGCGGTAATTGATCGACGCGAAGCCGTAGCCCTGCGCGAGATAGTGAGCGGGCTTTTCGGGGCCGGTGGCGTTGTTTTTATCGCCACGCTTCCAGCCGCCGCCGTGCACAAACACCACCAGCGGCGATCCTGCGGCGGTGGGCCGCCAGTAATCGAGCTTTTGCAGCGGATCGCTGCCGTAGCTCATCTCGACGGGCTTCGCTGCGGCGCTGCCCGCATTCGCACGGCGTTCGGAGATGCGTTCGCGCAGGCGCTCGACGAGCGGCAGTTGCGCCTCAGCGGAGGTCAAGGCGTGCAGGAGGACATAGAGCGTGAGGGAGGTCTTCATCGTGGGATGAAATGCACGATCGGGGCAGTTGGTTACGCGAAATTTTTTGCTGGATCACTTCGCCGGCACTTCCAGCACCTGTTTGTCCGCGAGAAGGCGCTCGCGCAGCAGCTTGTAGTCCACGCTTTGCACCGGTGTGTCGGCATTCATCGCCATCACGGCGGCGGTGGCGGCGGATTGGGCGGCGACCATGAAGGTGAACTCGATGCGATAGGCACCGTAGGCCACGTAGCTCGATGAGGGGCACGTCGGGCTGAGGAGATTGGTGCATTCGGCGGCCTTGGGCACGAGGCAGCGATACGGGATGCCGCAGGGGATCCAGTCGGCGTCTTGGGATTCGTCAAACACCGCGCCTTCATTCCACACGCGACCGTCTCGGGCGATGCGGCGCGCGTGATGCAGATCAGGCGGCCACCAGATCAGGCCGACGCTGTCCTCGATGGGCTCGGGATTCGCTTTGCGCACGTGCGCCTCGGTCAAAACGAAGTCGCTGACCATGCGGCGGCCGTTGCGGACATAAAAAGCACGCGGCCAGCCGTCGTTGTCGGTGAACTCATCTTGGCACAGACCCCAGGCGGCCCAGGCCTCGCGTTGCTTGGTGGGCACTGCCTCGTCATGCGCCATGAACCAATACACGCCCTGGATGTAGTCGCGGCTCGTGCGCAGCATCGCCTCGCGCTCCGCGTAGCTGGCGATGGGATAGCGATGGTTCCAGCCGGTGAAATTACCCGCGAGATGATGCCATGAACCCGGGTCCGTCTTGCCATTCGGCAACGATGCGCCAGGCGGGGAGATCATGCCGCCCACCGCGAGGTAGCGCCGATGCAGCTCATAGTGCGCGGGGTCATAGTTCGCGGGTTTCGTGATCGCGATGCGGTTCGCGGGATTCTTTGTCAGACAGAGGCGGAAGCAGTAGCCCTGGATGCTGTCGTCCGCCGCGCCGTGCTCGCCGAGCGGTTCGTCTTGAACGCCAAAGATGACCCCGCTCTTCGGATCGCCTGGCGTCTTGTAGGCATCGATGGGCTTGTCGTGCTGCTTGTGCGTCGTGTCCGTGCGGATACCGTTGTTCGTCTCGCCATACTTGGCGTTACCCTCGCGACCCACCGCAAAACTCACGCCCGCAAACGCCAGCAGATCGCCCTCGTAAGTCGTGTCGATGAACATCTTGGCCCGCACCTCGGCTCCATTTTCAAAATGCAGCGTCGTGATGCGTGCGCCGTCCTTCGTCACGCCGCTCGTCTCCTTCAAGCGATGCCCACGCAGCACGGTGATACCCTCTTCCTTGATCCACGCCTCCCAAACCGCCTCCGCCACATGCGGCTCGAAGCGCCACAGCGAGGTGTCCTTGCCACCCGCCGCGAGCATCGCCTCAAACTTCGCCGTGCGACCGTAGTGCGCACTGATGCGTCGATAGAACTCCAGCGCCAGCCCGCCCACCGCCGGGCTGTTCCGAAACGGCTGGTTGTCGATGTCCGTGCCGCCGAGCCCCTCCACGCTCATGCCGCCGAGATGCTGCCCCGCCTCCACCAAAATGACCTTTTTCCCCATCGTGGCCGCCTGCACCGCCGCGATCACACCTGCGCTGGTGCCGCCGTAGATGCAAATATCCGCCTCCATCGGAGCCGCAGAGGCCGAAATCGTGAAACAGGCGAGAAAAGCGACGAGGAGAGACTTCATGGATGGAGAAGCGATAGCTTAGCGCCTCAGATCGGAAAGCTTCTTCAACTCCTCTGCACTCAGCGCCCGGTCAAACACCGCCACGCCGCCGATCCAGCCGGTGAAGCCGACGCTGCGGCTGCTGTGGATGACGCGACCGATGGTGAAGGGGCCGCCGCTTTGAGCGTCCTTCGGCTTGTAGAGATCGTGCGGATACCACCAGGGGTTCAGTCGCAGCGAAACGAGATCACGCGAAACCTCTTTCCCGCCGCGCAGCATCACTTCGATCTTGGTGAAGCGATGCTCGCGCAGCTCGACGCGTTCGTCGGCGGACTCGCGCAGCACTTTCACGCGCAGGGGCTCTCCTTCGGGCGGGTTGTAGTATTGATCCTTCGGGAAGGCCTCGTCCTCGCCATCCTGCTTGCCGGGCAGCTTCGCGTAGTGACCCTGCATGTAGGCGTTGTAGGCGAAGGAGATCAGCTTGTCTTTCTTCGGCTGATCGAGCCAGCGATCGCCGGACACGCCATTCAGCCAGCCGGTGAGTTCGTCTTTTTCATGATCAAACGTCATCGCAAAGCACTGCCACGATGCATCGAGCACCTCCGCAGGCGAATCCGCTGACACTTCGGGCGAAACATCAGCCGAGTTGCACTTGTGCAGCGCATACTTGTTCAGGAACGAGCTCGCGCCGTTCTCCGATACATGCCCGCAGGCGCTGCCTTGCTTGTTCAGGCCCGCAAACAGCGCGTATTGACGCTGCCCGCGCTCCACCTTCGCGATGGTGGCGGTGCTCTTCTCCTTCAAATCGGTGCCCTCATGCCAAATGCCCGCCAGCGCATGATTCCCGCTCTCGCGAATCGCCCACACGACCACCGTGACCGACTTCCCCGCGCCCTTGATGTCCAGCGGCGTGTCATGCAGCCGCGAACGCGGCACGAACAGAAACGGCCGAAAATTCTCATCCGTCTCTTTGACGATGCGGATCGCATTCCCGAACGGCCCGCGACCCAGCAACGGAAAATCCGCATACGTCGCCTCACGCCCCGCGCCCCAGTAGTCCTTGATGTAGTTCGCAGCATCCAGCGGGTAGTCATTCGTCGCGCCAGCAGGCACATGTGCCGTGAAACGCTTCTGGCCATCCGGCTCCCGCTTCACAAAGTCCCAAAACGCCACGAGTCCCGGCGTGCTCGTGACCGTGGCGACAGGTTCAGCGGCAAAGAGTGACGTGGTGAGAAAAAGAAGAGAGAAGAGCTTCATGGGTTTATCAGGGATCAAAATTTTCTAACCGCTAATTGGACGCTAATGAAACGCTAATGCCAAGCCTCAGAATATTAGCGTCATATCAGCGTCTAATCAGCGGTTCATGAAACTCACGGTTCCGGCATAAGCTGCAACGCGTCCAAAATCACAAAACCATCCGTATCGGCATTGCGGATCGTGATCGTCGTTTCGAGGCCTTTTTGGAGTTCCAGCTTCCCGATGCTGCGGAAGGCTTCACCAGCCGGAAGTGGCTCCGTTTGGTCCACGAGCAGTTCGACGGCTTTTTCGCCGTTTTGGATCGTCAGCGGCACTTGCGTCGCACGAGTCTCATGCGCGGAATAGGCCATGCGAATGTCGTAGCGACCGCTTTGAGGCACTTGAAGACGAAAAACGGCCACGCACTCGCCATCGCCGCGTTTGTCGTCGTGGAGGTAGCCGGTGCCGAGGTGCGGCTTGAAGTTCGAGGAACGGCTCCACGGGCCTTTCAGCTCCGCCTGCGCATCATCGAGCACGATGCCGGGCAGCGATTTGGGATCGATGCTCATCGCACCTTTGGGCTCGGGTGGCAGTTCGGAGAGCACGGGCAGGTCGAGCACTTGCTTCTGCGCCAGCAGGCGCTCACGCAGCGCCGGATACGGCAGCTTTTGTACATCGAGCTGATGTTTCGCGCTCAAAGCGGCCGCGATGCCCGCGCTTTGACCGAGGATCATCCACGTCGGCTCCACACGGATCGACGACATGCCCACGTGCGTGCAGGACAGCGCCACCGGCACGAGCAGGTTCGCGCACTCGGCCGCTTTTGGCGTGATGGCGCGATACGGAATGTGATACGCGTAGCCGTGCTTCCTCCCTGGCACGCGCACCGGCATGATGGTGCCTTCATCGACGACGAACTCACCGGTTCCCACGCGCTGGCAGTCATGCGAGTCGATGGGAAACGACGATACCACGATCGCGTCGTCCTTCTTCGGCTCCTTCATGATGTCGTTCTGCGACACGATGTATTCGCCGATCATGCGCCGCCCTTCGCGCACATAAAGCTGCGGCGACCAGTGCCCGTAGTCCGCGAATTCATCGCGACACAGCCCCAGCTCGCTCATCTCCTTCCGGATCTTCTCGGGCACCGCCGCGTCGGTCGTGAGGAAGTGATAAAACTCCAGCGTGTATTGCTTGTGTGCCTCCCAGATCGCCGCGCGACCCGCCTCATCCGCCTCGCTCCAGCCATTGCAGGCACCGACGAGGCCCATCGAGAACTGTTTTCCGATGCCGTTGTTCGCATCGAACTTGTTCCCTGGCAGCGGATACAGATCCCAAGGCAAAATCGGCCGCTTTTCCTTCGCAAAGTAGCGCCGCACGACCTCGAACCGCGCTGGATCATACTTCGCCGGCTTCGGAAACGGCACCCGGTTCGCCGCGTCCTTCGTCACGCAAAGACGGAAGCTATACACCATCACGTTCTTGTCTCCCGCGTCCTCCGGCCCCGCATCCGTCGTCGTGATCAGCGGCAGCGGCTTCCCATCGTCACCGAGACCCGAGATGCGCATCTTCGGCTTCGGATACTGCTTCCCCGCCAGCGACTCGCCGAACTCCTTCCGCCCCTCGCGGCCAATCGTCCAGCTCACACCCGCCGCCGCCATCAAATCGCCCTCGTAAGTACCATCGATGAACACCTTCGCCTCAAACTCGCCGCCGCTCGTGATGAGCTTCGCGATGCGCGTGCCGTCCTTCGTCACCGATTTCAGCACCTGCCGCGTCAGCACCTTCACCTTCGCCTCATCGAGCATCTCCTGCGTGATCTTCGCCGCAACGTGCGGCTCGTAAGTCCAGTGCGTGTGATTCTTCACACTCACCTGATATGGCAAAGCGACCCCACGCTGTTGGTAGTCCTTTTCCACGCGTGCATGCCATTCATCAAAGAGCCCCATCACCGTGCTGCGCACCGTTTGATTCGAATCCGAGAAGCACAGCCCGCCCGTGTTCACTCCGCCCACATGCCCCGTCGGCTCCAGCAGCACCACCGAGGCCCCTTCACGCGCCGCCGCGATCGCTGCGCAGAATCCCCCCGGCGTGGCTCCATACACGATCACATCCGCCTGCGTGGCCGCATGGCATGAATAGGCGAGAAGAAGGAAGGCAAAGAAGCGCGTCATGGCACACTACAGGCCAGAGATGCGGCTGATTGGACAATCAATTCGTCCGGGCGTATTCGATTATCATGGAAACACTTCCCAAGCTCCAGGAGATCGAGGCTGCCAAAGCGCTGATCCGCCCGCTGATCCGCGAGACACCGACGTATCGCTGGCCTCTGCTGGAAAGCAGCGTGGGATGCGATCTTTGGATCAAGCATGAAAACCACACGCCGGTGGGAGCTTTCAAAATCCGCGGCGGGCTGGTTTACATGGATGAGTTGAAGCGGCGTGAACCTGCCGTGAAAGGCGTGATCGCCGCGACGACGGGCAATCATGGCCAGTCGATTGCTTTTGCGGCGAGGCAGAACGGTCTGCGGGCCGTCATCGTGGTGCCGCATGGCAATAATCCGGAAAAGAATGCCGCGATGCGCTCTCTCGGCGCGGAGCTGGTCGAGCATGGGCGGGAGTTTCAGGAGGCGTTGGCGTATTCGCGCGAGTTGGCGGCGAAAAAAGGGCTGCATGCGGTGCCATCGTTTCATCCGTGGTTGGTGCGCGGTGTGGCCACGTATGCGCTGGAGATGTTTCGCAGCGTCGAAGGGCTCGATGTGGTGTTTGTGCCGATTGGGCTTGGGTCCGGCTTTTGCGGCATTGCCGCGGCACGCGAGGCGCTGGGATTGAAAACCAAGATCATCGGCGTGGTGTCCGAGCATGCTCCGGCGTATGCGCTTTCGTATGAGCGGCGGGAGTTCACCGAGCAAACGAGCACGACAGCCGTGGCGGAAGGGGTGGCCTGCAAGACGCCGGACCGTGAAGCGCTGGCCCATGTGCTCGCTCATGCCCATGATGTAGTCACGGTGAATGACGACGAGGCCATTCAGGCGATGCGCGAGATCATCCAGGCCACGCACAACATTGCCGAGGGAGCTGGTGCGCTGGCCTTTGCGGCTCTGAAGAAGCATCGTGAGGCGTGGCGAGGCCGGAAGGCGGCCTGTGTGCTTACTGGTGGGAATGCGAGCATGGCGATGCTGGGCCGGGTGTTGAAGTAGAAGCATCAAAATCATGGTGTCGCGTCCGTTTTGGGTTTGAATGCCGCATGAGCAAAAAAGCACGCTCCTCGAAACCATTGACCAAACGATTTGCTCAGGCCCCGGCTGCTGGAGAGGACGCCGACCGTTGGCGCATCGCGCTCGAGAGCGCCGGGGACGGCATGTGGGACTGGCATCTGCCGAGCAATTCGGTGATCTACTCCGACCGGTGGAAGACCATGCTGGGCTACGACCCGAGTGAGATTGGTAATGGGTTTCAGGAGTGGCAAAGCCGCGTTCATCCTGACGATCTGCCCGGTGTGCTCGAGCAGGTTCACTCTTATCTGGTGCGCCAGTCACAGGCCTACTCGGTGGAGTTTCGCATGCAGTGCAAGGATGGCGGCTGGAAGTGGATCCTGGCGAGGGGCCTGGTCACCAGCCGTGATGAGGAGGGGCGGCCTGTGCATATCATCGGTACCCACACAGACATTTCCGCGTGGCGGGCTGCACAGCAGCGCGAGTCAGGCATCCTGCGGATGATCATCGAAGGGAAGCCGCTGAATGAGGTGCTGAATGTGATCGTGCGCGGAGTGGAGGAGTCTCTTCCAGGGCTCATCGGATGCCTGATGCTGCTGGATGAGCAGACCGGATCGCTGCAGGTCATGGCAGGCGAGCGTTTGCCGGCTTATTTCCGCAAAGGTTTGGATGGCATGCGTCCGGGGCCGCAGGAGGCATGCTCGGGGCGTGTGATGCACTTTGGTGGGCGGATGGTCACACGCAGCATCGCGGATGATCCATGCTGGAAGCATCTCCGGGCACTGGCTGCACGTGCGAAACTCCAGTCCTGCTGGGCGGATCCGGTGCGCAGCGGCTCGGGAAGCCTGCTCGGTGCGCTGGCCTGCTATCGAAAGCAGGCGCATGTGCCCACGGTGGCGGAATTGAGCGCGGTGGAGTCCGCGGCGCAACTGGTGGCCGTGGCGCTGGATCATCATCGGGCGCTGGCATCCCTCCGGGAGAGCGAGGAACGTTACGCACGAGCCATCAGCGCCAGCACGGATGGCCTTTGGGACTGGGACATGCGGAGTGACAAGGTCTATCTCTCGCCCCGCTGGAAACAAATGCTCGGTTACGAGCCCGATGAGCTGCCGGACAGCCGTCAAACTGCGTTCCTGGGCCGCCTCCACCCGGACGATGTGTCCCGTGTAAAGGCGGCGAGGCAGGCTCACCTCAAGCATGGCGCTCCCTATCAGGTGGAGCTGCGCCTGAAGACAAAGAGCGGCGTGTACAAATGGTTCATCGCGCGAGGGCAGGCGCTGTTCGATGACAAAGGGCGGGCGGTGCGCATGACCGGCACTCTGTCGGACATTGATGACCGTAAAAAAGCCGAGGCAGCACTGCAGGAGACAGAGCGGTTCAACAAAACCGTGCTCCAGCAGACCTCAGCGTTGATCCTTGTCATGGATGATCAGGGCCGTTTCACCCATGTGAACCAGGCGGTGATCGATCTGCTGGGCTACAAGGAGGAGGAGATCATCGGGCGTGATCCTTGGGTGGCAGGGCTGCTGGATGCTCATGAGGTGCCGCAATCCCGCAAACGCTTCGAAAACCTGCTCGGCGACAAGCACAATCCCCCGGTGGAGCTGCGCATCCACGCCAAGGATGGCCGGGTGTTCCAGGCCGAGATCCGCAGCACGCCCCTGCTTGGTGCGGATGGGTCGCTGCAGAGCATCATCATCACCGGCACGGACATCACGGTGCGCCGCCAGTTGGAGCATGAGGTCATCCGTGTGGCAGAGGAGGAGCAGGCCACCATTGGTCACAATCTGCATGATGGAATCGGCCAGACGCTCACCGGCATTCACTCCCTCACGCTGCAACTGGAGAACGAGCTCCAGGGCGAGCACAAGAAGTCCGCCGCGCGCATCGGCGAACTGCTGCAGCTGGCGGTGGCGGAGGTGCGGCGCATGTCGCACGGGCTTTCACCAGTGTCGGTGCGGCATCGCGGGCTCGCAGGCGGGCTGAGACTGCTCGCGGAGACCATCAGCACCGATTTCCGCGTGAAGACCACCTGTGAGGTTGATGCCGGTGTGCAGATCGGCGATCCAGAACGCGAGGCCAACCTCTACCGCATCGCCCAGGAGGCGGTGAACAACGCCCTCCGCCATGGAAATCCCCGCCACATCATCATCAGCTTGAAACAGCTCACCGCTTCGCACGCCGGGCTGGAGGTGCGGGACGACGGCCGCGGGATGAAACTGAACCAGAACAAGGGCAATGGCATCGGCCTGCGTGTCATGCGCTACCGCTCGGATCTGATCGGTGGCGAGCTGAGCATTCGTGCCGCCCCGAAACGCGGTGTGCGGGTGACGTGCTGCTTTCCCTGCGCGATAACGGTCAAGCCTGACCAAAAGCCACCGCGCCGCCGCTCGAAGAAGTAAAAGTGGGCTTACTCCATCAGCCGCTTCACCGTCGGCTCGATCGCCTCGGCCCAGATGCGGTAGCCTTTTTCATTCGGGTGGAGGAAATCGGGCATGATGTCCTTCGTGATCAAGCCGTCGGCGGTGAGGAATTTCGCGCCGATGTCGAGGAAGGTCACGTTTGGCGTGCCATCGAGCTTCGCGATGAGTTGATTCACGGCAGCGAGCTTTTCGCGCTGCGGCCCGGGCTTTTCACCACGCGGGAAAATACCCAGCAGGAGGATTTTCGACTGCGGCAGCTTCAGATTTAGCTCCGCGACGATGGCGGTGATGCCTGCGGCGATGTCCGCAGCCTCGCAGGTGCCGCTGTTGTTCGTGCCGATCATCACCACGACGAGTTTCGGCGCGATGCCGTCCACCGCGCCGTGCTGGAGCCGCCAAAGCACGTTTTCCGTCTTGTCCCAGCCAAAGCCGAGGTTTCCGGCGTTTCGTGGTGCATAAAACTCGCCCCAGGTCTGCTGGCCGCGCAGCGCGTAGCTGTCGAACTTCTCGCCGCCGAAGAAATGCGTGATCGAGTCGCCGATGAAGAGGATTTGCGGCTTCGCGCGCTTCACGGCGGCACTGGTAAGCTCATGGCGTTTTTTCCAATCATACTGCGGCCAGCTTCGATCCTGCGTCACAGGCACCACGGTGCTCGGAAGCGGTTTTTGACCGGCAATCGGCTCAAAGTTCATGCTGGCGACTTCGCTCATCGTTTTGCGATCCGCCGAAAAAGCGCGCGCTTTGACCAAACCGCCGCCTGGCAGTGAAATCGGCGCGAGATACGGATTCGACTTCGCGATGGGATCGGCCTCATTGATCGTGTAGAGCACGTTTTCGCCCGTGAGCGTGACCGTGCCGCTCGCATCCCGCTGAATCTGCGGCGGTGCGAGTTTCGTGAGCGTTTCCGCGTGCAAAGAAGCAGCGGCGAGGAGGATAAGGAGGGTGCGCATGGTGGTGGGCAGGATGGATTACACCGCGGAGATTGGAAGGGCCGCAGAGATTTTGTTTTGGGATCAGATGAGATGATGAGGACCGGAATCTCGACGGGTCAGGCCAATCTGGCGAAGGCCGTCTTTGAGGCGCACGGCGTTGAAATTGAAAATGAAGCCGCGTTCCCAGCCTGCGAGGCGTATTTGGGAACGAAATCGGGCTTCATGAAGGGGAGAAATCTCGTCCACGGACAGAATGAGCAGGGGGAGCCACGAGCCGGATGGGAATTCCAAAGCCAGTTCGATCTCCAGTGGGTGTTCGAGGTCCAGGCCGTCCATGGAGATAGAGCGTTGCAGGTTCTGGTGAACGCGGGCGAAGGTTTGGTCGCCGTGACGAAAGTGCTTCTTCACCAGATGAATCATCGCGGTGATGTAGGTGGAGCGCAGCAGACCGGGGCCGAGTTTTGAGTGCACACCCAAGGCGCAGTGGATCACTTCACCGATGGGGCCTGCGACCATGGTGCTGGTCTGCCAAGGTTCATGCGGTGCTAGTTCTTTGCCAAGACCGTTCACGCGGCGCTTGATGCCGTCTTTCAGCATCATGACTTCGAAATTGATCAACAAGCCCACCTTGTGGCCGGAAAGTCTCAAGTAGGTGAGCAACTGGGCCTCGTGGATGGGCAGCAAAGCCGTCACGGTCTTTAACTCGATTACGAGCACTCCCTCCACGATCAAATCCATGCGATAGCCGCAGTCGAGCATCTCTCCGTCAAAGACCAGCGGCAGCGGAACCTGCCGTTCACATGCGATCCCCTGCCTCAGCAGCGTTTTGTGCATGGCTTCCTCATACATTGCCTCAGGCTTGCCGGGCCCCAACTTTCGATGCACGGCAATGGCGACGCCGATTACCCTTTCCGTCAGATCATTGTATTCATCTTCAGTCATGAGTCGATGTTGGTGTGATCGTTTGCACCGCGGAGATGAAAAGGGCGCGGAGGTCTGATTTTTAGGAATGGGCAAGCCAGGGTTGGCTGCAGTTCCAACGCGGTCATCCTTGCAGCTTTGTCTGTGTCTGAAAATAAATCTCCGCGTCCTTCCGATCTCTGCGGTGCAACCTTCTGCTGTTCATTTCCGGGCCCAGCGCAGTTTGGCAGGCGCGGCGCGGGGATTCGCACGGATTTCTTCGGCGGAGGGGCGGATGACTTCGTCATTCGTTTCGCGGAAGATGCCGCCGCGAAGCGCATCGCGGAAAAGGTGCTTTACGCGGCGGTCTTCGCCGCTGTGGAAGGTCAAGATGGCCACGCGACCGCCGGGGCGCAGGCAGTCTGGCAGTTGATTGAGGAAGGTGTCGAGCGCGGTGAATTCTTCGTTCACGGCGATGCGCAGAGCCTGGAAGACGCGGCGCACGGTGGCCTCGCGTTCTTCTTCATCGAGGCGATAGGGCAGCGCGGTGCGGATGGCAGCGGCAAAGGCGCGCGTGGTGGCCTGATCGGTGCCGGCGAGGGCTTGCGCGAGGATTTCGGCGCGCGGTTCGTCGGCGTTGTCGGTGAGGATGGCCTGCAGTTTGGCGGCGGAGAGCTTTTTCAGGAAGTCACGGGCGCTGAGGCCGCGCTGCGGGTTCATGCGCATGTCGAGCGGGCCGTCGTGCTTGAAGCTGAAGCCGCGCGAGGGGTTGTCGAACTGCATGCTGGAGCAGCCGAGGTCGGCGAGGATCAAATCCGCGCCATCATGCCAGCCGCATTCGTCGATGGCGCGGCGCAGGCCGGCGAAGTTCATGCGTTTGACGATGAGTGCATCCGGCACGGCTTTTTCACGCAGCTTGGCCTCGGTGCGGACGATTTCGAGCGGGTCCTGGTCGAGGCCGAGGAGGGTGACTCCGGTTTCGAGAAGCGCAGCAGCGTGGCCGCCATTGCCGAGGGTGCAGTCCACGGCGCGTTCGCCGGGCTGCGGGGCGAGGATTTGCAGGATCTCCGGCAGCAAGATGGGCACATGCATGCCTGCGGGCGTTTTTCCGGCGGCGCGGACTTTCGCGAGCGTTTCGGCGTCCTGCGCGTGCTCTTTGTATTTCTGCTCAAACTTGCGCGGATTCTTCCCGGAGTAGCGCGGGCGGCGTTTGTGCGGCGTGGCGTGTATCGGGGCCATTTCTGGCCCCTCATCAGACGGGGCAGGAATGCCCCGGTTACTGGTTTCAGAGTCGCTCACAGCTCGTTGTATTTGGCGTTGCTGCCGCGGGCTTTGGCGACGGGGTAGCGCGTTTCATTGCGCTCGATCTTGTCGAGCATGGCCTGGCCGAGATCGACGCCGAGGTTGTGCGCGAGTTCGAAGAGCAAAATCCCCACGTCGGCCATCTCGTCCTTGAGTTCGGGCATTTTGTCCTGCACGCGCTGCTCGATCTGGCCGGGCTGCTGCCAGACAAAGTGCTGCAAAAGCTCGCCAGCCTCCGCGGTGATGGCGATGGCGAGTTCCTTGGGGTTGTGAAACTGCATCCAGTCGCGTGCGTCCCGAAAAGCGAGGATGCGGGCGGTGATTTGGTCGATGGTCATGAGGCAGCCAGCATGCCGGAGAGGGGAGCAAAGAGCAAGCGGGGCAAGATGCGCACAGTGAGTCCCAAGCGAGAATGAGACGCGCCGCTTCGTTTCAGGGATGCTTTCACCATGAAAACGATCCATTCCCTCGTCCTGCTCCTTGCCGCTGTGTCCTCTCTTTCCGCCGCGGATGAGCCGCCAGTGGACTTTGTGAAGCACGTGAAGCCCATTCTCGCCGACCGCTGTGTCGAGTGCCATCACAGCGAGTCGATGCTCGGTGATCTCAATCTGCAAAGCCGCAAGCTGGCCTTCCGCAAGCGCACCGGCGGTCCCGTCATCGCCCCCGGCCGGCCGGAGAGCAGCCTCCTGCTCATGACCCTCACGCTTCCCGCCAAAGATAAAAAGGCCATGCCCGCCACCGGCCACCGCATCCCGATGGACGAGGTGAACCTCATCCGCCGCTGGATCAAGGAAGGCGCGAAATGGCCGGAAGGGGATGAAGGATTCATCCCGGCGAAGAAGGCGTCAAAGGAGAAGGATGTGTGACCCTGCGGGAATGAGGAAATCAGAATGGCGAATGAGGAAGGCCGGCCCCGGCCCTGTTTTGTCATTCGCCATTCTTCTCGCCCATATCGAGCGCAAGACAGGGCGGTTGTTCGCGTTCACGGCGGACCATGACCCGACTTGTTGCCTGTTTCCTTGCTCTTTGCTCGTTTGCGGCTGCGCAGACGAAGCCGGACGTGCTCTTCATTGCCGTTGATGATCTCAATGACTGGGTCACCCACCTCGGCGGCCATCCGCAGACGAAGACGCCGAACATCGACCGCCTCGTGGCGCGAGGCACCGCGTTCACGAATTCGCACTGCGCCGCTCCCGCGTGCAATCCATCGCGTGCGGCGCTCATGAGCGGCCTGCGTCCGTGGCAGACCGGCATTTACACCAATGGCGATCCTGCCCAGGGCGTGCTGAAGAATGTCGTCACCATCAACCGGCACTTTTTGGCCAATGGCTACCACACCCTCGGCGGCGGGAAGATTTACCACAACCACAGCGCCGAGGGCCGCACGGATGGCTGGACGGAGTGGGCGGGGCTTTTCCCCAGCATCAACGACCACGATGCGAACCTGAACGGGCTGAAGCGCGGCCACTTTGACTGGGGCGCGGTCAAGGCGAAGACCGAGGAGATGGGCGACTACAAATCGACCGACTGGGCGATCAACCAGCTCAAGACCGCGCCCACGGACAAGCCGCTCTTCCTCGCCCTCGGCTACATCAAGCCGCACCTCCCGTGGTATGTGCCGCAGATGTATTATGACCGCTTCCCGCTCGATTCGATCCAGCTTCCGGTGACCAAGGAGGGAGACCTGAGCGATGTGCCGGCCGCCGGTGTGAAAATGGCGGGGCCGGAAGGCGATCACGCATCTGTTTTGAAGGGCGATCAGTGGAAGAAGGCCGTGCAGGCCTACCTGGCCACCATTTCGTTCCTCGACGATCAAGTCGGCCGTTTGCTCGATGGCCTTGATGCGAGCCCGCGGAAGGACAAAACCATCATCGTGTGGTGGACGGACCATGGCTGGCATCTCGGTGAAAAGGAGCACTGGCGGAAGTTTGCCCTGTGGGAGGAGGCCACGCGCACCTCGATGGCCATCGTGGCTCCGGGTGTGACGAAAGCGGGCACGAAGTGTGATGCGCCGGTCGATTACACGAATCTGTATCCGACGATTTGCGAGCTGACGGGCCTGCCGGTGCCGGAGCATGTGAAGGGCGCGTCTTTGATGCCGCTGCTGCGTGATCCCGCCGCGAAATGGGATGGCGTGGCCGTGTGCACGCACGGCAAGGGCAACCACGCGGTGCGTGATGCGCAGTGGCGCTATATTCGCTACGCGGACGGCAGCGAGGAGCTCTACGATCACTCGAAAGACCCTTATGAATGGACCAATCTCGCCGGCGAGGTCGGCATGAGCGAGGTAAAGGCACGCCTCGCAGCCGTCTTGCCCAAAGAAGAGATCAAACCCACCTCCGGCGGCAAAGGCGGCAAAGGTGACGGCGAGAAGAAGGGGAAGAAAAAGAAGTGAGGCAGCGCGTGGAGCAGAGGGCAGGGCGAAGGGCGCATGGCGCAAAGAGCCAGAGCCACAGAGCCACAGAGCCACAGAGCCACAGAGCCACAGAGCCACAGAGCCACGGGGCGGAGCACTGAGAGCATTGCGCCTTGCGCCTTGCGCTTAGCGCTCTGCTCAAACCCCTTGCTTTGTTCTTCAAACGGGACGAGGGGCAGGCTCCGCAGTCCACCTGAAGCAGGCAGACCGAGCTGTTCATCAGGTGTTTCTTTGGATTCGTTGGTGTTCTGAAATCCGAAGATCGGAGGCTGGCCGTGCATGCATCGAGGGGGGCTGCCTTTTAGAAAGACAACGATAATGAACACCAAAATGTATGTGGGCAACCTGCCCTTCGCCGCCTCTGACAACGATCTCCGCGATCTTTTCAGCAACTACGGCACCGTCACCGATCTCTTCCTGCCGATGGATCACACCACGGGCCGCCCCCGCGGCTTCGCCTTCATCACGATGGACAGCGCCACCGGCATGCAGGAGGCCATCAAGGGCCTTCATGACCAGGACTTCATGGGCCGCGTGCTCGTCGTGAACGAAGCCCGTCCGAAGGAAGACCGCCCCGCTGGCGGCGGTTACGGTGGTGGCGGCGGCGGTGGCCGCGGTGGTTACAACGCAGGCGGTGGCCGCGGCGGATACGCCGGTGCCGGCCGTCGCGAGCGCTACTAAGCCTCCGTGACCGGGGCATTCCTGCCCCGTCGCGCCTCCTCTCTCAAAACCCTCCGGCGGCAGGCCTCACAGCCTGCCGCTTTTTTGTGCCTGCAATTCAGGCTTGCCCTTCCAGCGCGAATCCATGCCGAATGGGCCGCGAATGACCCCAAATGGCCCCATCCTCTGATTCGCGATCATTCGCGTTGAGATCAGCGGCACCCGCACCCGCTTCGTTCGTAGTTCGGGCTTCAGCCCGCTCCCTTTTTGGGACGTTTTCGCACGGAGCATATGGTCCCTGATCCGTTGCTTTCACGCCTCACTTCAAAGCAGTCGATCGCGTTGAACAGTTCGCTCAACTTCGCGAAGCCGTAATTGCGCTGATCAAAAGAGCCTTGATTCGACAGGTGATTCCCCACGCCGCCCAGCGGTGCCCAGCCTTCGTCTCCCATGTGGGCCGTCACCGCATTGCGCAGCATGTTCATTAACCTTGTATCGCTTTTGAGGCCGTTGGCGTTTGGTGGTGCAGAGGGCGAGGCGGCATTCTTCCCAGCGTCCGGCTCATCCAGGTAGAGGAACCGTGTGCAACTGTTTACAAAGGGCTGTGGTGCGCGGCGGTCGCCGAAGCCGATCACCTGCCGCCCCTCGGCCCGCAGACGCAGGGCCAGCGGCGTGAAGTCACAATCTGACGATACCAGGCAGAATGTGCCGACACTCTTGGTGTAAAGGATGTCCATCGCCTCGATTAGGAGAGCCATGTCAGAGGCATTTTTGCCTTTCACGAGGTCAAAGTGCTGCATCGGCTGGATGGCGAACTCTTGCAGGGCCTCTTCCCATTTTCCGAGTTCGGGCTTTTTCCAGTTCCCATAGGCACGGCGGATGTTCACCACGCCGTAGGAGGCTAGTTCGGCGATGATGACTCCGATCTTGGCCGCCGGTGCATTATCAGCATCGATCAGCAGGGCTATGTTTTCGGTGGAGACGACAGCAGGCATGCGCGGAAATCTCCGCACGGCTTTCCTACCTGTCACGCAGCTTTCGTCGTCGGGCTCGTCACGAGGCTGACTTTTGCCTCCCCCCGCTTCCCAAACCCGCCGCATCTTCCACTCGCCTTGCGCGGTGCGGGCGCTAGCGGTGCGTGCCGCCAAGGTTGATCCGTATGGGGGCCATTCGTGGCCCCACCTTCGGGGCAGGAATGCCCCAATTACTTCTCAGCCCTGATCCCTCATCTCCTCCGCCCGCCATGCACCTCTCCGACCTCGTCTTCACCGGCTTCAACAAACGCGTCGCCGCCGTCCACCGGGGCTCCGGCCAGCTTCTCTGGCAGTGGAAGGCCCCGCACAGCGGTTACGTCACCCTCCTGCTGGATGGGGACCGCCTCATCGTCAGTGTGAACGGGTATCTGCATGCGCTGGATGCCCTCACCGGCCGCCTGCTATGGACGAACGACCTGCCCGGCTTCGGCACCGGCGTCGCCAGCCTCGCCTCCGTGCGCGGCGGCAGCAGCGATCCGATGCCCGCCTTCGCTGCCTCTGAGGATGCCCAAAACGCCGCGATGGCGAACTCCCGGGTCGCCACGACGGGGTGAGGCCGGTGAGCTACCGAATCAGGTTTTCCATTTCTGTCGGTGTTCGGATAGAAACGAGGGATCTGGCAGCACAGCATCCTCCGGCAGGGAAAGCATCTGCCCTTCATGCTTCACGAAGTTGTCTTCAATGCATCTCTGAGGCAATTCGCCCTTCAATCGCTTTGAAAGCACGAGACGAAGCTCGTCATCGAAGGTGATCAAGCCACGATCAAAGGCCGCGTCATGCAGGCGCGAGAGACAGAGGCCGTTTCGCACATTCAGGCGCTCCGACACATGTGATCCCCATGGCAGGATGTGGGAGGCGATGAGCAGTTCGGGCACGCCGAGTTGCGATACACCGCAGCGGCCGCCGAAGTTGTTCAGCACCGCGCTGCGGAAGTACTCTTGCCCGCGCCGCACTTTGACGTTCACGATCACATCGGTGGGGCCGCTTGGCGGTGGTTTGACAAGGTGAATCCCTTTCTTGGGCTGAATTTGGACTTCAGCATCTTCCGAGGCTTTTACCAACGTGCGTAAGGCTTCCTCGCTCGCGGGCACGGTTTCATCCAAATGAGCATGAAACTCCGTCCACATGCTTTCATCGAGCTTGCTGGCACCGGAAAGGCCTTTGATGCCGCGCAGCTTCAGCGCTGGATCGAGCGAGGCGAGATTACAAAGCTTCATCGCCACGCTTCCGGGAGTGCGCTCGAACCTTTTGGCGAGTGTGATGATCGCCGGATTGCGCTCGTGCATCTGCCCAAAGCGCATCTTGTGATACACATTGAGCAGGATGAGCAGCTCGTGGCGGGTCCAGTTTTTTCGGGCGGGCATGCCAGGAACCTAAACGAGCCATCCGTTCGAGGGAATCATGAATTCCTCCGAAGAGACCGCCGACCCCGCCGCGGTGTTTGCCTGTGCTGTATCCCTGCGCGATGCGTGTGAGGCCAAAGCCGCCGCTTCTGCGATCAACCTTAGCGACACCTTTAACGGTGGAGACCAGTTCTGGCGGGAGCTGATGCGGATCGGCACGCTGTTCGAGACGTGGGCCTGCGAGAATGTTGCCTTTGAGGTGCTGGAGGACGTGTGGCCCTACCGGCTGGAGGCGCAGTTTGGCAGCGCGAGCTTGGAGCGCTTCGATGTGGGCGGTTTGGCGAGGTTCGATGCCACGGACTGCCCCGTGGTGGCGATGACGATGCAGCTGCCGCTGTGGTATCGCGATGGCAGGCACTTGCCGCTCGATGTCAGTGCGCCGAATCCTGTCGCCGGGTCGGCGTTCGTGAAGTGGCGCATTCAAACCGTGCGGCTGCATGCTGAAGACGAGGAGATGGTGCCGATGGTGTATGGCGATGAACCGCACGACACGGATTTCGAGCCGCCGGTGGTGGCCTTGTATGGCGTGGATGCCGCGGGCTTGCTGGAGCATATTCGTGATTCAGACAGCTATGCGGAGGCGCGGTCGCTGGTGATGAAGCTGGCTCCGGGCGTGGTGTTTCCTGAGGTGCCGGTGGTGAGAGTGGCGAATGACGGGGGGCAGCCTACGGAATAGACGGAACACTCGGAAAAAGGAGCGATGAGCGATTGTGAAGCGAGCGGCAGGCTGGATTGGAGGGCGGGATTGTATTCCCGCCGAGGTGGGGAGGCAGGGCGGCCAGGAGTGGCCGCCTCACTTGGGAGTGGGCGGGAATGAAAATGGGCGGGAATGGAATCCCGCCCTCCGGTTCAGAGGTGCAGCGTGAGGCCGGGGTGCCACGTCCTGAGGGCTTGTGGAATCTTTGCGCCTTTGCGCCTTGGCGTGAGACAAGAAGGGCTCGGATGGCGGCCAGGAGTGGCCGCCTCACTTGGGAGTGGGCGGCAATGAGAATGGGCGGGAAGGGAATCCCGCCCTCCGGTTCAGAGGTGCAGCGTGAGTCCGGGGCGCCACGTCCTGAGGGCTTGTGGAATCTTTGCGCCTTTGCGCCTTGGCGTGAGACGAGAAGGGCTCGGATGGCGGCCAGGAGTGGCCGCCTCACTTGGGGGAGGGCGGGAATACAATCCCGCCCTCCGGTTGGGTTGGCTAGGCCTCCTTGCGGCTCCAGAGCTTGAAGAGCGGTTTGCGCACGGGCTTTTGCTTCGGGGGCGGGAGGCCGGTCTCAAGGATATGCCAGCGCTGATGCCAGCCATCGGAAAGCTGGCGGACGAGTTCCTCGTGCTCATTCATCTCGTCCAAGGGCAGTCGCAGCAGGGGCAGGCCGATGGCGGCGAAGATGTCGTTCTTGTCTTCGTCCTGCTTGTGGCGCTTGGGGTTGGCGTGGCTGCTGTCGTCGAGCTCGATGGCGAGCATGGGCATCCAGTCCTCATTCCGGCAGACGAGGAAATCGACGTGCTTTTGGCTGATCTTGTTGCGGTAGCCAATGGCCTTGTTCACCGGCCGGACGATGTCGGCCAGATTGACCTTGGCGAAGAGCTGGCAGCGGCCCTGGGAGAGCTGGTGGAGCAGGCGGAAGAAGCGGGCCTCGTTTTCGGTGAGCAGGGGCTTGGAGGCGTAAACGTTCCGGAAGCGGACCTGAGTGCCGGGCAGGGGAGCGATGAGGTTCATGCAGAAAGGGCTTGTTATGGAAATTATATAAACAGCCTTTTAGCCAGCCTCAAGGGGCCTTTCAGGGGCATTTGAGGCCGTTTTAGGCCCCAAATGGCCGTTTTCGGGGTCACAGAAGGGTCTATGTCAGCCAGCAGAGGGGTGTCTGTTTGCCAGCGCAAGGGTATCTGTCGGTCAGCAGAAGGAGGTCTGTTTGTCAGCAGAAGGGGCTCTTTCATCCCGTGTGAAAGGAATCAAGGACTCACGCCAAGGTGCCAAGGCGCAAAGGTTTCCGGAAGTCTTCAGGACTTTGCGCCTTTGCGCCTTCGCGTGAGACAAGAAAGACTCGGATGGCGGCCAGGAGTGGCCGCCTCACTTGGGAGTGGGCGGGAATACAATCCCGCCCTCCGCGCACGGGGGCGATGGCATCCGACAGCGTGGTGCATGCCGCGTGATGGAAGTCATGCCGGCTGCCATGGGGCGAAGCAAAGTGGCCATCTCGCTCCGCGAGATGAGCGGGCGGCTTGGCCGACCCAACGCGCCACGATCTCCGGGCACGCTGTATGCCTGCGAAAGCCTTTGGCTCATCTCGACGGAGCGAGATGGCTACTGTGCTGGCGCGTCATCGGTGCCTCCAATGGGACTCAACACGCGCATGCAGCCGAGGCGCGTTCAGCCGGTGTGAAAGGAACGGCGTGCTCAGGCCGAGGCTCGGATGGCGGCCAGGAGTGGCCGCCTCACTGGGGAAGGGGCGGGAAGGGAAGTGGGCGGGAATACACTCCCGCCCTCCGATTCAAAGCTCCAGCGTGACGCCGGGGCGCAGGCTTTTGAGGGCCTCGGCATACTTCACGCCGCAGGCGAGGCCGCGGTAGCGGGAGAGGACGGTCTTGGTTTCCAGCGCGGCATCCACCTTGGCGGGATCGTATTCCTCCTTCCGCACGAAGGCCATGAGGCGGCCGAGCCATTCGCGGGAGGCTTCCCACTCGGGGGTGACATCGACGTAGGTGTCCGGCTCGAAGCCGATGGTGTGGCCGGGGCCGTTGTCATACCAGAAGACTCGCGAGGGCACGCGGGCCTCCTCGATGCCGAGCAATCGCGCGGGCTGGTGCAAGGCGGCGTGGCAGATGGCGCTGGCGGCTTCGTGGTCGGGATGGCGGTCACGCGGCCAGAGCATGAAGGCGGTGTCCGGTTTCACATCCGCCACGACCTCGGCGACGGCGCGTTTCGTCTCCAGCGTGGGTTCAAAGCCCATGCTCTTCCAGTTCAGGAAGCGCATCTCCATGCCGCGCTCGGCGGCCATCTGCTTCGAGAGCTCCAGCAGCTCCTGCGCCCGGCCTTTGACGGGCGGCCAGTTCGTGTAATCGCCGATGAGGCTGAGGATGACGACGCGCTGGTGCTTCTTCACCGCCCGCAGCAGCGTGCCGGGAATGCCGAAGGGACAGTCGTCATAATGGGCGCCGATGGCGAGGATGGTGCGGGTCATGGGAGCGGAGGGCGGAGGACGGAGAGAATATCGAGTGAGGAATGGCGAAGTTTGCAGAATGTATGTTGTTCACGCTTCAGCGTGCCGAAAGCCATCGCACGCTGAAGCGTGAACAACGTCCCTCAGAAGCGCCTTGGTTTTTCGTCATTCGGAGTTCCTTGTTCGATATTCGATATTCAAACGTGAAGCCAAGCGGCTACGTGGGAATAGACGATAGCGCTGTCGCGGGCGGCGTGAGCCTGCCTTGTGGTTGCTAGCAGAGGATCACGCTTGTCATTTTGCGGCTTTTCCGCTCAAAATGGCCGCATGAAACCTCTCGCCGCCCTGCTTTGCCTGACAAGCCTCGCTCTCGCTGAAACCGTGAAGGACCGCGAAGGCGCGGTGCGGGGGGACAAGGCGAAGTTCGAGAACGATGCGCGGTGGAACTACTGCGATCTCGACACGGGCTTCCAACTGGCGAAGACCACGAAGAAGCCGCTGCTGGTCGTGCTGCGCTGCGTGCCCTGCATGTCCTGCGCCGGGATGGACGCGGCGGTGCTGGAGGAGCCCTCGCTCGTGCCGCTGCTGGACCAGTTTGTGTGCGTGCGGGTGATCAATGCGAATGCTCTCGACCTGGCCCGCTTCCAGTTTGACTACGACCTGTCCTTCTCCGCCCTCGTCTTCAATGGGGATGGCACGATCTACGGTCGCTACGGCTCGTGGCTGCATCAAAAGGACCCGCTGAACAAGACGACCGACAGCTTCCGCAAGTCGCTCGAGGCCGCGCTGGCGGTGCATGCGGGCTACCCGGCGAACAAAGCGACGCTCAGCGGCAAGCAGGGCGGCCCGGTGCCTTACAAGACGCCGGTGGAGTTTCCCACGCTGTCGGAGAAGTATGCCAGCAAGCTCGACTGGGATGGCAAGGTCGTCCAAAGCTGTGTGCACTGCCACATGGTGGGCGATGCCTTCCGTGCCCACTACCGCAGCCAGAGCAAACCGGTGCCGGTGGAATGGATCTACCCGCAGCCTTCCATCGAAGTGCTCGGCATCACCCTGGCCACCGATGCCGCGGCGAAGGTAGAAGCCGTGGCCGCCGGCACGCCGGGTGCCAGCGCCGGTTTCCAAGTCGGTGATGAGATCATTGAGCTGAACCAGCAGCCGATCCTCTCCATCGCCGATGTGAGCTGGGTGCTGCATCGCGCACCTGCCAGCGGCACGCTTTTGGCCAAAGTGAAACGTGGCACTGAGCAAACCGACCTGCGCCTCACCTTGCCACCTGCCTGGCGGAACAAGTCAGACATCTCCAAACGCGTAGGCACCTGGCCCATGCGGGCGATGGCCTTCGGCGGCATGAAGATGGACGACCTCGACGACGCCACGCGCGAGCAACTCGGCCTCACGAAGGACCAGATGGCGCTCAAGATCTTCCACGTCGGCCAATACGGCCCGCACGCCGCCGCGAAGAAGGCTGGCTTCCAGAAAGACGACATCATTGTCGAAATCGGCGATCTCAACACCCGCATCACCGAAAGCGCGATCATCGGTCACTTGCTGCTCAGCAATCTCCCCGGCGAGAAGATCCCCAGCGTCATCCTGCGCGGTGGAGAAAGGCTGAAGCTGGAACTGCCGCAGCAGTGAGGGGCTGTGGTTCGTTGTTCTTGGTTCTTCGTTCGTAGTTCGGGCTTCAGCCCGCGCATGGGCGTTGTGTAGTCCCGCCTTCAGGCGGAGAGATCGGTGGGGCTTTGTTAGCCTGCATTTCTCACACATCACCAGAGCACACAGACCGACACGGAGGTTGGAGTCCAGCCTTTAGGCGATCCGAGCGTCTCACAGCCTGCGGATCGGCTAAAGCCTAGACTCCAACCGCTGACGCGACGCACACCGGGTGTTCAAACCATGTGAGTGTGAAAAATGCGGTCTAAAAGCGGAGGCGGAGATAAGTCCCGAGCACGGATTCGTGAGTCCAGGCGGCTTTGGCGCGGTTGGAGTCGATCATGTAAAACACGTCGAGGTCGGTCTGGGTGCCCAGTTTGAAGGTGAGGCCGAGTGGGACGAGGCGGTTCTCGGTTTGTTGGAGGCGGTGGAGGTCGGTGAGCCATTCGTTGCTCACGAAAAGACGGGTGAGCGGGCCGAGCGGTCGCGGAAAGGTCCACGCGAGCTGGAGTCGCTGGCGGCTGCGATGCGTGGTGAAGGTCTGCGCCTCGTTCCATCGCCATTCGACGCGGTTTCGCCATTCGAGGGCGAGGTGCTTGGTGAGATTGAAATGCGGGTTCAGCTCCAGCTCGGGCCGGAATTGCGTCAAGCGGTCGCCGGTGCGGGTGTTTTCGATGCTGAGCAGCGAGAGGCCGATGCCGCCTTCGAGCCAGGGAAGCAGAGCGTGCTTCACCCGCGGGCTGGCGATTTGCACATACGAGCCGTCGTCCACATCGGCGCGATTGCCGAGGAAGAGCGAGGCACGGGTCTGCTGATTGCGCCAGAACTCGAGATTGCTCCACGCCCACCATTCGTCCGCGTGGAGGCAGGTGGTCATCAGGACGAGCAGCAGGAGAAAACGCATCCCGTCCTCCTAGAGAAGGAAAAGGGCCAGTCTGGATGAATTGCTGGCACAATTGTCATTCGTCATTAAAACATGCCGCCTTCCCATGGTCCCTCTTCTCGACGTCAACGCCCAGAACCACCCGCTCGAATCCGAACTCCAGGCCGCCTTCACACAGGTGCTGAAGCATGGTCGCTTCATCATGGGGCCGGAGATGGAGGTGTTTGAGAAGGAAGTGGCAGCGATGACGGGTGCGAAGCATGCCCTCGCGGTCTCCTCCGGCACGGATGCCCTGCTGCTGACCCTCATGGCCCTCGATATCAAACCGGGCGACGAGGTGCTTTGCCCGGCCTTTACCTTCTTTGCCACCGCGGGAGCCGTTTCACGTCTCGGAGCCGTGCCGGTCTTCACGGACATCTGCCCGATCTGCTTCAACATCGATATCAACGACGCCTGCCGGAAGGTGACCTCCAAAACGAAGGCGATCATCCCGGTGCATCTCTTTGGCCAATGCGCCGACATGGACCCGATCCTCGCCCTCGCCGCCGAGCATGGTCTGAAGGTCGTGGAAGACGCGGCGCAGTCCATCGGCGCGGCTTACAAAGGCCGTCAAAGCGGCACGATGGGGCACTTTGGCACCTACAGCTTCTTCCCGAGCAAGAACCTCGGCGGTTTCGGTGACGGCGGCATGGTCGTGACGAATGACGACGAGCTGGCGGAATTCGCCCGCGTGCTCCGCGTGCATGGCAGCAAGCCGAAGTACTACCATCACTACGTCGGCGGGAACTTCCGCATGGACACGCTGCAATGCGCCCTGCTCAGCGTGAAGGTGAAACGCTACGCCCAATACACCGCCGACCGCCAGCGGAACGCCGCGCACTACACCGCGGCGCTCTCGAAGCTGCCGGGCGTTGTTTTGGCCGATCCCGCGCACTGCAAATGCGCCTCGACGCAAAACGAAGCCCTCGCCGCTCAAGGCGCGAAGATCGTGCTGCCGGTCGCTTACGGGCATAACACGCACATCTGGAACCAGTTTACCCTCCGCGTGCTCGGCGGGAAGCGCGACTCCCTGCGCGACCACCTTGTCGCGAAGAAGATCGGCTGTGACATCTACTACCCCGTCACGCTGGACCAGCAGCAGTGCTTTGCCGGCCTGCCCGCCACCAGCCGCAGCGGCTGCGAGGTCTCCCATCAGCTCGCCAGCGAGGTGCTGAGCATCCCGATCTACGGCGAGCTCACCGAGGCCCAGCGCGAGGAGGTCATCGCGGCCATCGCGGAGTGGCTGTGAGGGCGGCCGGGACACGGGGGCTTGGTCAAATAGCTAATTGACCCGCGGAGGCCTTTTTCATATAAGCGGCCGGAATTCCAGCCAATCACCACCATGAAAGCCCTTCGTGCGCTCTTCGCCATCGCCACCCTGCTTGTCCCCGCCACCGGATTTGGTGCCGTGGGCATTTATGATGCGTATGCCTTCACCAGCCTGAACGGCGGCGGTTTGAGCTTTTACGACATCGGGGCTGTCACCGGCAATCCGGACTTCCAAGGCTCCACGCTGGGCACCTTCAACCGGTTCACAGACACATTGCAGCTCGGCGGGCAGCAGAAGTCATGGAAGAATGGCTCGGATGTGACCGGCCACACCATCTTCTGGCGCATCCTGGAGCTCGGAGGCAGCTTTGCCTCGGTGAACATGCCCTTTCAGTGGAACTTTGGCGACTTCGGTGCTCCGGCCGGTCTGAACAACCCAGGTGACCAGCAGTGGGGTGGTGATTCCCAGGGTGCGAATGGCAATCCGCTCGAGCTTTCCAGCAATGTCTTCGCCGGCCTGCTCAACGGCACTTACACGCTGCAGGTGTACACCCAGATCTCCACGAACGGCGTGAATGCGCCCTCAACGGTGCTCAATGACAATGGCGGCAGCTACTTCAGCGCCTCTTTCACCTTGGTTCCGGAGCCGTCGAAGGCTCTTTTCGGCATGCTGGGCCTCTTCGGCCTCTTCCTGCGCCGCCGCCGCTAATTGTGGGACATTCTTTGTGAGAGCCCTGCCTTTGCCGGCAGGGCTTTTTCATGGCCGCGAGGCTCAGCGGGCGTCTGCGACGAGCTTTTCGATCCATTTGCCCAAATCGGGCGGCTGGAAGCTGCGCATGCGGGCGAGCAGCTTTTCAGCTTCCGACTCCACGAGCACGCAATCGGCATGCTCGGGCTTCAAAAAGCCCGCGGTGCTCATGTGAGTGATGAAGGTCGTGAGGCCGTCGAAGAAGCCGCCGATGTTCAACAGGCCCACGGGCTTGTGGTGAAAGCCGAGCTGCAGCCAGGTCAGCGTCTCAAACAGCTCGTCGAGTGTGCCAAAGCCACCCGGCAGGGCGATGAAACCATCGCTGAGGTCCACCATCATCTGTTTTCGCTCGTGCATGCTGCTCGTGACGTGCAACTCGGTCACGCCGCGATGCCCCAGCTCCTTTTCCAGCAGCGACTGCGGGATGACACCGATGACCTTGCCACCCTCCGCCAGTGCTCCATCTGCCACGGCGCCCATCAGGCCCACATTCCCGCCGCCATAAACCACGGTGATGCCTTCACGAGCCAGAAAGCCGCCCAAAGCCCGAGCAGCCGCCCGGTGCGTGGGATCGTTTCCAGGGCTGGAGCCGCAGTAGATGCAGATGCGATGGAGGTTGCTCATGAGGCGCGTGTTGTCGTAAGAAGTGAGAGGTGAGAAGTCAGACCTTGGAGGTGTATATGCATCACCTGTAACTTCTCACCTCTCACGTCTCACCTTTTTCTTCACCATGCTCACCCGTCGCTCCCTTCTCACCTCCGCCGGTGCTGCCGCGCTCACTGGCTGCGAATTGCTCCGTCCGAGCTCGCGTGGCGATTTCATCGATGCCCATGTGCATGTGTGGACACCGGACGTGGAAAAGTACCCGTTGGCCCGCGGTTATGCGGTCAGTGACATGCGTCCGCCGAGCTTCACGCCGGAGCAGCTCTTTGCCCATTGCCGTCCGGAGGGGGTGCGCCGTGTGGTGCTGATCCAGATGAGCTACTACCAGCAGGACAACAGCTACATGCTCGATGTGATGAAGGCGCATCCGGGCACCTTCAGCGGTGTGGCGATCGTGGATGAAAACGCACCGGATGTGGCTGCGACGATGGCCAAGCTCGTGAAGCAAGGCGTGCGTGGCTTTCGCATCTCCGCTGGGGCGCAGAAAAACCTCTCCGCGTGGCTCGGCAGCACCGGCATGGCCACGCTTTGGAAAACCGCCGCGGAGCTGAATGCCAGCGTGTGCCCGTTGATCAATCCCGACACGCTCCCGCTGATCGACAAGATGTGCGAGTGGTATCCGGACACGAGTGTGGTGATCGATCACTTTGCCCGCCTCGGCATGGCGGGACCGCCAAAGGAGTCGGATGTAGCCGCCTTGCTTCGACTCGCGCGGCATCGCCGCACGCATGTGAAGGCGAGCGCCTTTTATGCGCTGGGGGCGAAGAAGGCTCCTTATCTCGACATGGGGCCGCTGATCCGCCGCGTGCGGGATGCCTTTGGTCCCCAGCGGATCATGTGGGCCAGCGATTGCCCTTTCCAAGTCGATCCGGGGCATAACTACCACGACTCCATCGCGCTGATCCGCGACCGGTTGGACTTCCTGAGTGATTCCGACAAGGCCTGGATGCTTCGCGGCACGGCGGAGAAGGTCTTCTTCTCGTGAGCCAAGGCTTCCGAGCCGTGTCGCGCATGCCGCGTCTTGACCCCGCGATGCATCGCGGCACTCTGACGCGTGCTCCGACACCTTCTCAAATCCAAACTCCACCGCGCCCGTATCACAGATGCCAACATCGACTACGAGGGCAGCATCACGATCCCTCTCGACCTCATGGAGGCAGCCGATTTGTGGGATGGCGAGAAGGTCTTGGTGACCTCGATCACAGGCGGGCAGCGTCTTGAAACCTATGTCATCCCCGGTCCTCGTGGTTCCGGCCAGATCGTCGTCAATGGTGCCGCCGCTCATTTGATCAACACCGGCCACCGCGTGACCATCATGGCCTGGGCGGTATCTGAGACGCCCGTCACGCCTAAGCGCCTGCTTTTGAACGAGAGGAACGAGGTGGTGAACCAGACCGTGAAGTAAAAGGAGCGCCCTCTTACTTTTTCGGCAACTCCGTCTCGATCACCTCGCCACCGCTCGGGATCACGAGGCCGTCACGCACCTGCTCAAAGCTGCGGCCTTTCACGCTGGCGTGGATGTAGAGCTTTTGTTTGCGGGCTTTGAGACGCTTGAGGACCTTGTCCATCATCTCCTCGGTCACCTTGTCCTGGAAGTCGGCGAACCAGTAGATGGCATCGGCCTGCTCCACCTCCTTGCTCATCAGCGCCGTCCACGCGTAGGTGATGCCGCAGAAGTCGATGTACCAGGTGTTTTTGCGCTTCGACATCAGCTCGTAGATGTCCTTCAGCGGCATGGGCTGCGCGGGATCGTATTTGAGCTTCCGCCGGTCCTCCATGGGCATGTTCAGCGGCGTTTTGCCCTCCCAGACCTGCCAGTAGGTTTTGAAGTCCTCGTCCGTGGTGAGGATCGTTTTGTCGAGAGCCTTGTTCTTCGATGATTCCGGCGTGAGGCCGCAGCCAAAGTAGAGCACGAGATTGCTGCCAAAGGCCACTTTATCCAGTTCCTTGGTCACGATGGGCAGGTAGCGGGTCATCGAGCGGGACACATCCATCACGACAGCGATCTTTTTCACGTCCTTGAGCTCCATGCCGAACATGAAGATCGGCTTGAAGGTCATCCCACCCATGCCGCCGCTGCCAAAGCCATTGCCGAAGCCGCCCCCGGCACCGCCTGACCCAAAACCGCCGCTGCCGAGTTTCCCACCGCCCATCATGCTGCCCATGTCTGGCAGGGCAATGGCATCCATCGGCATGTCCGGCAGCGTCACATCCGTTACCGCATCCACCACCACCCGCTGCATCGGCACCACCTTGCTGATCTTCTGCCGCTGCTTGACCGCCACCTTCTCCGCCAGATCGGCGCTGGCCTCCGCACCTTGCTGCGTGCCGCCGCCGGGCAGGAAATCGACCTGCTTGTCCGTCATCTGCCGGGCGATGAAGTAGGACGCCATGAAGAGCAGGATGCCCGCATGCAGCAAAAGGCTGAAACCCAGCGAGCCCGCGCCGATTTTCCGCCAAAGCTTCACAAACTGGTTCGGCGGCCGGGAGGTCGAAACGAAGCCCTGCGGAGCCAAAACAGCCGCAGGAGCCGTTTCAGGCTCGGACACCGCAATGGCGGCCACGGGGATGTCTTCGTCGTCAGGCATTTCGGCGGGCTTTAACGACGGAATGACGCCCGAGTATCACTTTTCTTGGGATGTGCATCCCGGATAGCGCGCCGTGCGAAAACGCCCTTCCCAAGCGCCGTTGGTTTCGCGTAGCATCCCCATTCTCCGACCATGAAACGCCATCTTCTGCTTCTCGCGGCACTTCTCACTTCTCACGTCTCACTTCTGACGGCAGCGGAGCCGCTCCGCGTCTTCATCCGCGCCGGTAAAAAATCCCACGGCCCTGGTGCGCACGATTTCCCGCAGTTTTTGAAGGACTGGGTGCCGATGCTTAATGAACGCGGCGCGAAGTGCGAGGGCAGCCTCGAATTCCCGACGAAGGAGCAGCTCGACCGCACGGACGTGCTCATCCTGCACGCGCAGGAGGCTGGAAACATCAAGATCGGTGACGAGCGGAAGAATTTGATGGAGTTCCTCGCACGTGGCGGCGGCGTGGTGACGATCCACGCGGCAGCGGTGTCGAAGGACCACGATTGGTTCAAGACCATCATTGGCGGCTCGTGGCATTTCGGGCAGACGAAGTGGCTGGAGGCTCCGATGAGCCTCTATTTCACCGATCACGACAACGCGATCACGAAGGACATCAGCAACTTCGACATCGACGACGAAATCTACTACGACATGGATTTGCTGCCCGAGGCGAAGATCCTCGCCGCCGCCTACACGCCGAACACGCCACAGGTCAAAGGCGGCAACAAAGAGGCCCAGCAACGCGCCGCCGAGGCCGTGGCGAAGAAGAAGGCGGTCAATATTTACGACATCCAGCCGCAGGTGTGGACCTATGAGAAGGACAAGTATCGCGCCTTCACCTGCATCCCCGGCCATTGGTATAAAAACTTCAGCCACAATGCCCTGCGCACGATGATCCTGCGCGGCATCGCCTGGGCCGGAAAGCGTGAAAACATCGACGAGCTGTGCAAACCGGCCGAACTGGGCGATGCGCTGCGCTATGTCGAGGGCGGCTGCCCGAGCCCGCAGGAGCTGCCGAAGGCGCTCGAAGTGCATCCGGAGTTCAATCTCTCGCTCGTCGCCGCCGAGCCACTCATCAACAAGCCGATGAACATCGATTGGGATGAAAAAGGCCGCCTGTGGGTCGTCGAGACGCCGGAGTATCCGAACGGCCTCCGCCAGTCGAATGTGGACGCGTGGAAGGACAGCGGTGCCATCAAGCCCGGCCAGTATGACCGCAAACCGCTCGACCGCGTCTCCATCCTCTCCGACACGAATGGCGACGGCGTCATGGACAAGAAACAGGTCTTTGCCGACGAGATCGAGCTCGCGACCAGCAGCGTGTTTTACAAAAACGGCGTCATCGTCTGCGCCGCGCCCGATGTGTGGTTCTTCGAGGACACGAACGGCGACGACAAGGCCGACAAGCGCACCAAGCTCTACACCAACCTCGGCAATCGCGACACGCACGCCGTCATCAACAACATGCGCTGGGGCCTCGATGGCTGGATCTACGCCACGCACGGCTATTCGAGCACCGACGACGTGAAATCCGGCGATGGCAGCAAGGGCTTCGGGCCTGCAGGCAGCGGAGTCGTGCGGTTCAAGCCGGACGGCAGCGCTTTCGAGCAATACGCCAGCCGCGGCGGCAATACCTGGGGCCTCGACATCACCAGCGACGGCCAGGTTTTCTACACGCAGCCCACAAGCGGCAATCACTTCATCCACGTCGTGCTGCCGGAGTATGTGCTCGCCAAGGGCAAGCTGCCCGGCGTGAGCGGCACGAACGGCTTGCTGCCGCGCGAGCCGACGTATCCGGCCATGCATTGGGAGCAGCAGGCCTATGTGCAGATCGACCAGGTCGGCAGCTACACCGCCGCCGCCGGTTGCGCCATCTATGAAGGCGGTGCCTGGCCCGCGAAGTGGAACTACGGCTACTTCACCACCGAGCCCACGCTGAACATCGTCAGCCACTTCATGGTCGAGCCCGATGGCGTCACCTACAAAGCAAAGCGCGAGCCCGGTCGCGAGCAGACCGAGTTCATCCGCAGCCAGAACCTCTGGTTCCGCCCCATCGAGAATCGCGTCGGCCCCGATGGTGCGCTCTACATCGTCGATTTCTGCAATCAGGCCGTCATTCACAACGACACCCGCGGCCCCACCCACGGCCCCGCCAACGCCGCCGTCCGCCCCGACCGCGACCACTACTACGGCCGCATCTGGAAGGTGCAGCACAAGGACGCGAAGTCGCCCGCCGCCACGGCGTATCGGAACAAGCCGGAGTCCAAGGGCACTCAAGGAAGCAAAGCGCTGCTTCTGTATGAAACGATCACAGGCCTCGCGAAAACTCCGGGGGCGCAGGTCACGACAAAATCGGTATCTAAGTTCTTGGATCAATATGCTCAATTTAGCGACGACTGGACCAGATCTGCCAGCATTGCTGCCATCAACGAAATTCAGCAGCAGGTGAAAGCTATCAGGCATGCTCTAGTTAAAGACGGACAGGCTGATTATTCGTCGCTGGTCACAGCTTTGCTCCAGACTGTTTCGCATGATCAAATACCTGAGATCATTGATGCCTGTGCGAGCTCAAGCAAAGACTCGCTCAAGAAAGTGATTCTGGCGGTCATAGCTCAAAAGCAGACAGAGGGCATCACGCTTTCTCCTGCGCTTGTGGAGGGACTGAAGAAGCTTCTCGGCCAACCATCGCTCGCCGCGGCCACGTTGCCGCTCGTGACGAAGTGGGACAAAGGCGGCGTGCTGGCTGCCGAGGTCAAAGCGCAGCTCGACAAGCTCAGCGCCACGCTTTCCGACAACGCCGCGCCGGTGGAGGCGCGTGCGAGCGCCGCGAAGGGCCTTGTGGCCGTTGGAGGTGCTTCGCAGGAGCTTGTAGTTCGGGCTTTAGCCCGTTCTGATGCGCCTGCGCCGCTCCAGGCCGCCATCATTGCCGCTTTGGATGAGAGCGGAGCGATCAGTGGCATCGTTCCTTCATTGAACGGGCTGAAGCCCGAACTACGAGCCCAAGCCTTCGAAGCCATGCTCAAACGCCCCGAAGCCACCGGAGCCCTTCTCGATGCCGTGAAGGCCGGCAGCATCGACCGAGCGATTTTCGCCCCTGGCGATGTCGCACGTCTGCGCTCGCATCCGAACAAACAAATCGCCAAACGCGCGAACGACCTCTTCAAGGTCAACAATGCCGCGAAGGATGCCATCATCGCCAAACTCGTGCCGGAGGTCGAGAAGCCTGGAAACGCCGCGCAGGGCAAAATGCTCTTCACCGCCGCCTGCGCCATCTGCCACAAGCTCGGCGACATCGGCGTCGCCGTCGGCCCGCCGCTCGATGGCATGGGTGCGCATGGCCCGGCGGAGTTGCTCGTGCACATCGTCGATCCGAATCGCGAGGTGGATCCGAGCTTCTGGGCCTTCAACATCACCACGAAGAAGGGCGAGACGCTCGTCGGCGTCGTCACCAGTGAAAACAGCGCCACCGTCACGCTCGCCACGCAGGTCGGCGTGCGCGAGATCGCGAAGAGCGACATCGACAAGCGCGAAAACACCCGCCGCAGCCTCATGCCGGAAGGTCTCGATGCGCTCGGCCCCGAGCCGCTGCGCGACATCCTCGCCTTCATCTGCGGCGATGCGATGAAGCAGTTCCGCATCCTCCACCTCGCCGATGCTTTCACCGCCGACAGCCGCGACGGCCTCTTCGCCAGCGCCGATCCTCGCGGCGGCCAGGTGAAGCTCACCAAGTTCGGCAACGTGAAGGTCGAAGGCGTGCCCTTCTTCATCCAAGACCCCGCGAAAAGCTCCACCGGCGGCAATTTGATCGTGCTCAAAGGCGGCCCCGGCAAAGACAACCACTCACAGACTTTCCCCGCCAAGGCCGAGGTGGCCATCAACGTCGCCGCGAAGCGTCTGCAACTCCTCAGCGGCGTCTCCGGCTGGGGTTTCCCCGCCGTGCGGGACGAAGCGCCCGCACTCAAAGCCACCGTCCTCTATGAAGGCGGCGAGAAGGAGGAATTCACCCTCCTCAACGGCATCCACTTCAGCGATTACATCCGCCCCGTCGAAGTCCCCGGCTCCAAAGGCATCGAAGGCCTCGCCGACGGCCAGGAGCCGCGCCTCCTCACGCTCGAACTCACGAAGAAAGCCGTCGCGAAGACCCTGATCCTCGAAAGCCCCGCCGGAAACAAAACGCCGCCCGTCATCATCGCCGTCACCGCCGACATCGAAGGCAAAGGGCCCGCTGCACCCAAAAGTGATGCGGGCACTCCTGCCCGCAAAGGCAAGGCTCCCAATGCGGGCAAGAATGCCCGCACCACTCCTGAAACCGGCCCCAAAGAAGGCGGCAAAGGCGATGGTCCGCTCGTTCCCGCCGCGCCCGTGCAATGGGAAGCCGGTAAAACACGCGTTCTCGTCATCGGCGGCGGTTCCTCGCATAACTTCAAAGACTTCTTCGGCACCACCGATGTCGCCACGCTCAAAGCCGCTGGTTTCACCGTCCACTACACCGAAGATCGCGACCAAGCCGCCACCGAGCTCGCCAATGCCGACGCCGCGATCATCAGCGTGAACCGCAAATTCTTCGACACCGCCGCCTATCGCAAAGCGCTCTTCGACTTCGCCGCTGCTGGCAAAGGCATCGTCATGCTGCATCCCGGCACCTGGTATGGTTTCGGCGGATGGCCCGAACTCAACGCCCAAATCGTCGGCGGCGGTGCCCGCGGCCACGACAAAATCCATCCCTTCGATGTGAAAGCCGTGAAAGCCGATCATCCCATCATGAGGGACGTGCCCGCCAGCTTCACCGTCGAAGACGAACTCTACTACGTGAACGCCGAAGGCACCCCCGAAGGCACCGCCCCCATCGAAGTCCTCGCCGAGACCAGCAACAGCGACAAATACCAAAAGCCACACCCCAGCGTCTGGATCACCAAACACCCGAAAGCCAAGATCGTCGGCATCGCCCTCGGCCACGACGCCCGCACGCATGATTTGAAGCCCTACCAGCAGCTCCTCATCAACGCCGCCCACTGGTGTGCCGGAAAATGACCGCCGAGTTATTCACAACGACCTAGATTCTGTTTGACACTCGGGGCTCGACCTCTATTCTCGCCGCCCCTTCGCCCCCAAGGGGTGGAAACTCCCCTCCTGTTAGAATCCCTCATGAAGACCTTTTCAGCCAAAGCCCAAGAGCAGACCAACCGCCAATGGTATGTCATCGATGCCAAGGATCAGATCCTCGGCGACGTGGCCCTTGCCGCCGCCAACATCATCCGCGGCAAGACCAAGCCCACCTTCACCCCCCATGTGGACACCGGTGATTTCGTGGTCGTGCTGAACGCAGCCGAAGTCCGCCTCAGTGGCAAGAAGGAGCAGCAGAAGATTTACACCTCCAAGAAGGGCTTCATCGGCAACCAGAAGGTGGAAAACGTCGAGCGCGTTCGCCAACGTCGTCCGGAGCTCCTCATCGAGCGTGCTGTGAAGGGCATGGTCCCCCATAACCGCCTCGGCCGCGCCGTGCTGAAGAAGTTGAAGGTGTACACCGGTGCCGAGCATCCCCACGAGGCTCAGAATCCGAAGCCTTTCTCCGTCGCCTGATTCCCTTTTCGCAGCCTCTTTCAGTAGAACTTTCATGAGCAAGCCCATCGCCAACTCCACCGGCCGCCGCAAGACCGCCATCGCCCGCGTTTTCATCCGCGAAGGCAGCGGCAGCATCACCGTCAACGGCCGCGACTTCGAGGAATACTTCCCCGTCGTCACCCACCAGAATCAGGTGCTCTTCCCCCTCGCGCTGACGAACAGCCGCATGACCTATGATTTCACTGTGACCACCACTGGCGGTGGTGTCACCGGCCAGGTCGGAGCCGTCCGTCTCGGTATCGCTCGCGCCCTGATCCGCGTGAACCCTGAAAACCGTGCCGCGCTCAAGGCAAACGGCCTGCTCACTCGTGACAGCCGTGCCAAGGAGCGTAAGAAGCCGGGCCGTCCGGGCGCCCGCAAGCGCTTCCAGTTCTCCAAGCGCTGATCGCGCTGGATGTGCAACGTGTGTTGTTTGCAAAGCCCCGCGGAAACGCGGGGCTTTGTCTTTCCCGTCTTGTTTCAAACCGTTTTTCAGGGTTGCGCCATCCATGCGTCATCCCATAATCCGCCCCCCGCAATATGTCCGCACCCGTCAAAGTCGCCGTCGTTGGAGCCAGTGGTTACTCAGGAGCCGAGCTTCTGCGTCTGCTGCTGCGCCATCCGAATGTGGAACTCGTGGCCGTCACCTCGCGCTCGCTGGCGGGGAAGGCGCTTTCGAAGGAGTTTCCGCGCTTTCGCGGTGTCGGCGTGGCGGATTCGCTCACGTTCACCGCTCCGGATGCCAACGCCTTAAAAGCCGCTGGTGCCGAGATCGCCTTCCTCGCCGTGCCGCATGGCGTGGCGTCGGAATATGCGAAACCCTTGCTCGAACTCGGCCTGAAGGTCATCGACCTCAGTGCCGACTTCCGGCTGCGCAGTGCGGCGCTGTATGAGGAGTTCTACGGCCACGCGCATCCAGCGCCGGAGCTGCTCGACGAGGCCGTGTATGCGCTTCCCGAAGTGCGTGCGGAGCAAATCAAGACCGCGCGGCTCATCGCGTGCCCCGGTTGCTATCCCACGAGCATCCTGCTGCCGCTAGTCCCACTGCTGAAGGCCGGATTGCTTGCCGATTCGCCTCTCGCGGTCGCCAGCATGAGTGGTGCGAGCGGTGCCGGACGCAAGGAAAGCATCCCGCTGCTCTTCTGCGAGGTGCAAAACAGCGTGCGCAGCTACTCCGTGCCGGTGCATCGCCACCTGAGCGAAATCGGTCAGGAACTTGCTTTGGCAGCAGGACGCGAAGTGAAGCTCTCCTTTGTCCCCCACCTCATGCCGACACACTCCGGCATCTGCACGACCACGTTTGCGCAACTCAAGCCCGGCGCGACGATCGAACAAGTCGGCGCAGCTTTGCATGCTGCTTACGATGCGCAGCCTTTCGTGCGCCTTCTCGGCCCCAATCAGTCTCCCGACACCAAAAACGTCACAGGCACGAACTTCGTCGATATCGGCTGGGCCTGGGATGCCCGCGCCGGACAGCTCATTTTGATGAGCACCGAGGACAACATCGGCAAAGGCGCCTCCGGACAGGCGGTGCAAAACATGAATCTCATCTGCGGTTTTGAACCGACCGCCGGACTTCTCAACATCTGACCGCCATGCCCTCCAAAGTCACCGAAGAGCGCGAATGCCGCGTGCCGTTTAAAATCGTCGAAGGCGGTGTCACCGCCGCGAAAGGCTTCCGTGCCTCCGCCGTCACCTGCGGCATCAAAAACCCGGAAGCCACGCGTCTCGATCTCGCGCTCATCGTTTCCGACACGCCGACGGTCACGGATGCCGTTTTCACCACGAACAAGGTCCGCGCCGCCTGCGTCCGCGTTTGCCAGCAGCATATCAAAGACAGCGACACGCGTGCCATCATCGCCAACAGCGGCAATGCGAACGCCTGTACGGGTGTGCAGGGCATTCACGATGCCAAAGCCATGACCAAAGCCGTCGCCGAGGAGATCGGCGTGAAGATGCGCCAGGTGCTCGTGTGCTCCACTGGCATCATCGGCATGCCGCTGCCCATTGAGCGCATCCTTCCCAAGGTGCCGGATGCCGTGGCCAAACTCAGCGACAAAGGCAGCGAGGATGCCATGCGTGCCATCATGACCAGCGACACGCGGCCGAAGACCTTCGCGGTCGAAGTGCCCGTGGGCAAAAATGGCAGCTTCCGCATCGGCGGCATCTGCAAAGGCGCCGGCATGATCTGCCCCAACATGGCCACTATGCTCTGCTTCATCACCACCGATGCCAAAGTGGCCAAGGACGAGATGAAGCGCAGCATGCGCTACGCGGTCGAGAAGAGCTTCAACTGCATCACCATCGACGGCGACACCTCCACGAACGACACCGTCATCGTGATGAGCAACGGTCAGAGCAACGTGCCCACCATCAAGCGCAACACGCCTGAGGCCGAGCTCTTCCGCTGCGCTTTGCACAAAGTAATGCTCGAACTCGCCAAGATGATCGTGTGCGATGGCGAACGCGTGACGAAGTTCGTCGAGATCCGCGTGCGCAACGCCCGCACCCTCACCGATGCCCGCAAAGTGGCTGAAACGGTCGCGAAGAGCCTCCTCGTGAAGTGCAGCTTCCACGGCTGCGATCCAAACTGGGGCCGCATCATTCACGCCGTCGGCTACAGCGGCGCCCGCATCAAAGAGGAACTCATCGACATCTATTTCGGCGGCCTCATGGCCTGCAAAGGCGGCCTCGCCACCAAAACGCCTGTCACCGAGATGGAGAAGGTCGTGAAGGAACCCAAATTCACCGTCACCATCGACCTCAATAGCGGCACCAGCGGCTACACCGTTTACACCAGCGACCTCTCCGAGGAATACGTCGATTTCAACAGCGCCGAGTACTCGGCCGCAATCCACGCGAAACGCCAAAAAGGACTGGCATGACCGACCAAATCCAAAAATCCGCCGTGCTGCTCGAAGCACTGCCTTACATGCAATCCTTCCGCGGTTGCACCTTCCTCATCAAAGTTGGCGGCAGCGCCATGGAGGACCCGGTGCAGGTCGATTCGTTCCTGCGCGATGTCGTTTTCCTCGAAGCTGTCGGCATCAATCCCGTCATCGTGCACGGTGGCGGCAAGGCGATCTCCAAAGCCATGATCGAATCCGGCCTGGAAGCCAAGTTCATCAACGGCATGCGCGTCACGGATGACGAAACGATCAAAATCGTCGAGGAGACCCTCGCCCGCGTGATCAACCCGGAGATCGTGAACAAGATCAATGCCTTCGGTGGCAAAGCAGTCGGCATTCCCGGCACGGAAGTCTTCCTCGGCGAGAAAATGAAGGGCGACCTAGGTTGGGTCGGCGAAGTGAACGACTGCAAACTCGGCCTCATCCAGGCCGCCGTGGCCGGTGAGTTCGTCCCCGTCGTGTCACCCGTCGCTCGCGAGCTCGCCAGCGGCAAGACGCTCAACGTAAACGCCGACCTCGCCGCCTGCGCCCTCGCGAAACGCCTCAAAGCCAACAAGCTCATCTTCCTCAGCGATGTACGCGGCGTGATGCGCGATCCGAAAGACGACAGCACGCTCATCCCTAGCCTCGACGAGGCCAGCATCGCCAAACTGAAGGCCGAAAAGGTCATCAGCGGCGGCATGATCCCGAAGGTGGACAGCTCCCTCGACTCCCTCCGCGGCGGCGTCGGCAAAGTCCACCTCATCGACGGCCGTCTGCCACATGCGCTGATCCTCGAAATCTTCACCGATGGCGGCATCGGCACGGAGATTCATTTGTAGCCGCAATCTTCATCCATCACTCCACGACTCCATCCCTCCATGTCCGCTCCTCACCCTGAAACCCAATGGCTCTCGCAATACGTGCTCGGCAACTACGGCCGTTACGACGTGTGGCCCGTGCGTGGTGAGGGCGCGTATGTGTGGGATCGCGATGGGAAGAAGTATCTCGACTTCGCGGGCGGTGTGGCCGTCTGCCCGCTCGGGCATTGCCCGCCGCCGGTGGTGAAGGCGCTCACCGAGCAGGCGAGCACGCTCATCCATGTCTCGAACTGGTATTGCATCGACAAGCAGGCCGAACTGGCGCGTCTCATCGTCGAGGAATGCGTGCAAATTCCCGGCAAGTGCTTCTTCTGCAACAGCGGCGCGGAGGCGAACGAGGGCCTGATCAAATTCGCCCGCAAATACGGCCAGCAGACCGGCGGTCGCTACGAGATCATCACCTTCACCGGCAGCTTTCACGGCCGCACCTTCGGCGCGATGACCGCGACGGCGCAGGAAAAGATCCACGGCGGCTTTGGCCCGTTGCCGCCCGGATTCGTCTATGTGCCGTTCAATGATCTCGAAGCTCTCAAAGCCGCGATCACCGACAAAACGGTCGCCATTCTTGTCGAGCCTGTGCAGGGCGAGAGCGGCGTGAATGCCGTGACGGCCGAGTTTTTGCGTGGTGCGCAGGCTTTGTGCCGCGAAAAGGATCTGCTGCTGCTCTTGGACGAAGTTCAGGTCGGTTTTGGCCGTGCGGGCGAAATGGCTGGCTGGCGCAGCATCGTTCCCGGTGATGAAATTCAGCCGGATGGCATCAGTTGGGCCAAAGCGATCGGCAGTGGCTTCCCGCTCGGCTCATTCTGGATCAACGACCGCCGCGAACCGGGCAAAGTGCTCGGCCCAGGCACACACGGCACTACGTATGGCGGATCGCCGCTCGCCTGCGCCGTCGGCATCGCCACGCTGCGCACGATCCTCGACGAAAAACTCTGCGACAACGCCAAGACCCGCGGTGCGGCCATTTCTGCCGCCGGACGCGCGTGGAATCACCCGCTCATCCAAGAAGTGCGCCAGCTCGGTCTCTTCATCGGCTGGGAACTCAACGCCGAGGCCTTCAAAGCCAAAGCCGGTGACAAACCCGCCTCCATCTTCCTCGCGCAAAAGCTCCTTGATGCCGGCATGATGGTCACGCCCGCCGGTCCGAACGTCGTCCGCTGGCTGTCCCCGCTGAACATCACCGAAGCGCATGCCAACGAAGGCCTCGCGATCTTCAAAAGCGTGCTCGACTCGCTCATCTGAACCAAATTTGTCATGAACCATCTCCTTTCCATCGAAGAACTCTCCAAGGAGCAGATCGAAAAGATCGTCGATCTCGCGTGCGTGCTGAAGAAGGACCGCTCTTCGTCGCCGCAGGTGCTTACCGGGCAGCAGTGGGCGCTCATCTTCACCAAGTCCTCCACGCGCACCCGCGTGAGCTTCGAGGTCGGCATTCGCGAACTGGGCGGGCAGGTCATGTTCCTCTCCGGAGCTGACATCCAGCTCGGTCGTGGCGAGCCGATCAAGGACACCGCCCGCGTTTTGGGCCGCATGATTCACGGCGCGGTCATCCGCACCTTCGCGCAGCAGGACGTGGTCGATTTCGCCAAACTCAGCGGCATCCCGACGATCAATGCGCTAACCGACGACGAGCATCCCTGCCAGATCCTCGCCGATTTGCAGACCATCCAGGAGCGTCTCGGCGGCTGGGCGGGCAAACGTGTCTGCTTCCTCGGCGATGGCGATTGCAACGTCGCCCGCTCATGGATCTGGGCGTCGGCCCGACTCGGCTTCGAGCTCGTCATCGGCGCTCCAAAGGCTTTCCAGCCGCAGGAGAGCTTCATGCGCAACGTGCCCGCCGGAACCATCCGCGTCGTCGATGATCCCGCCGAGGCCGTGAAAGGCTGTGACGTGCTTTATACAGACGTGTGGGTCAGCATGGGCAAGGAAGCCGAAAGCGCCGACCGCATCGAGATTTTGAAGCCCTGGCAGATCAACGACGCGCTACTGAAGCACGCCAAACCGAACGCCATCGTCATGCACTGCCTCCCCGCCTACCGCGGCAAGGAAATCACCGACGAAGTCATGGAAGCCAACGCCGACGTCATCTTCGACCAGGCCGAAAACCGTCTGCATGCGCAGAAAGCGGTAATCGTCGAGATCACGCGGAAGTGAGGCTTCACTCGATCTACCGTGTGACCCGGCAGGTGGGCATATCTTTCTCGAAAGCTTGAGCGGCCTTCGCTGTGACGGCACTGTCGGTGACCATAAGGGAGGTGAGATTTTTCAGGACGCTGAGCTTGGCTAGTCCTTTGTCTGTCAGCTTGGTCCTGCTGAGATTGATCGAGACAAGTTGTGGCATGCTGGCGAGGATTGCGGCTGTCTCGTCGCCCAATGTCGCGAAGCTGGCGTCAAAATTAAGCAGCGATTTGTGGCCTGCTAAAGCGCTCATCGCCTTGTCCGAAAGCGTTGCACCATTCACGCGCAGTGTGGTGAGTTTCTTCATCGAGCTGATTGCCTGCATGCCCTTTTCAGCAATGCCAGTGGATTGAAAATCCGCCAATGTCAGCGTGTCGATGAACGGCATTCTCTCCAGGCCGGCACCTGTGAATTGAGGTGCATACTGGATGTGAAGCTCCTGTAGATCCCTGGCTTCGGCAAGATAAGTGAGGACCTCATCGGTGATCTTGCCCGCACTCTCAAAGTTTACCATCTCCAGACGCTGATTGCCGCTCAGCCAAGTGTAGGCGTTGACTTTCAACCTGCTTTCCGGGATGCGTATCCAGACACGCCGCAGTTCACGCAGGCCGTTGAAAACCTGAAACTCGTCCTCATTCGGGTCTGGCCTGCCGCTATTGAGATGGTCAATCGTGAGTTCAATGAGGTCGTGCGGGTCCTCGGGGATGTCTTCGGGCTTGCGGATATCGATCCGGCTGCCCTCACGGACGGCGACCGCGAATCCACCATGAGTGACGAGATACTCGGCGGCACGCCGCCAGGTGTTGCTATCGCCTGCGGGTGGCGCAGGTGCTTTGATTGCGGCTGGGCTTGGAATGACGGCCGTCGTGGCTGCGATGCTGGAGCCCGAACCGGGCTTTTGCCGGGACAGATCATCGCGCCATGCTTGGGCTGCCTGTGCTTGGGGAATCTGGCCTGCCTTGGTGAGAGCTGTGATATGTTCGTCAAGAGACTTCAAATAGATGTCGTAGAGAGGTGTGGCCTTTTCATCACGGTTGGTGATGAGTTTGGCGAGAGCACTGCGATAAGTTTGACGGAGGTTTTTCAGGGATTCCGGCGTGTCGGCATCATCTTGATCGGGCATGCCTCGCTTTTGCTCCATGCGAGCCTTTTCAGCATCGAGAGCGGTGACTTCGCGAAGGCTGCCTTTAGCCTGTGCTGCAGCGCGGACTCTTGGGATGCCATTGGCGAGATAGCTGGCGTCCAGTTTTGCCAAACCATCGCGGTAGGGGACAAGTGCATCGGCTTCAAGCCGGGCCTTGAAGCTCTTGTCCAGTCTGGCGATGAGGGGATCAGGGTGGGCTTCAGGCACAGGAACTGCGACCGATGGCTCCATGGGGCGGGCGGGACTGCTGGTTGTAGGAGTTGATGCAACTGGAGGTGGTGGCTTGGGCACAGTTGCTGATGGTGTTGGTGGCGCGATGGCTTCGGCTTGCGGCGGCGCTGGCATCGTGGCCAATGGCGCAGCAGGCATCGGAGGCTCCGCTGCTGTGTTTGGCATGGGGACCGGTGTGGATGGCACCGCAGGCTCCGAGGATGGCAGAGGCTGCACCGCGGAAACGTCTGCCGTCGGTGCCGACGCGACGGTTGTCGGCTGCTTATTGCTCATCATCCACCACAACCCCGCAGCGAGGACAAATGCGGCTGCGAGCCCGAGAATGGGTGCGTTGCTCGATTTTGCTTTTGCTGGAGGCGGTGACGGGCTTTTGGCGGCAGGCCTTTCAACCGGCGGTGATGCGGACTGGGCTGCTTCGGCCTCCTTTTGGGCTCGCGTGGCTTTTGCCGCCGCTTCCGCTGCTGCCTGCTGCTGCGCGATGATGACGGAACGCGGTAGCGCGAGGATCGTGTCGAGTTCTTGACGGATCTCCGCGGCGCTTTGAAAGCGTGCCTCGCGGTCCGTTTGCATTGCCTTGGCAATGATCGCGTCAAAGCGCGGATCGCTGCCCACCTTTTGCGCGGGCATCGACCACATGCCGCGCGGGATTTCGCCCGTGAGCATATTGTAAAGCATCACGCCGATGGCGTAGAGGTCTGCGCGGCCATCCAGCGGCACGCCTGGGATGAGCGCCTCCGGAGCCACGAAGTCGGGCGTGCCCATGGCCATGTTTGTCTTCGTGAGGCCGTTTTGATTCGGGTCACTCTGCTTTGCCAGGCCGAAGTCCGCAACCTTCACCGCCCCCTCCAGGTTGATCAAAATGTTCGCCGGCTTGATGTCACGGTGGATCACGCCGCGATGGTGCGCATAGGCGAGTGCATCGCAAACGTGGGCGGTGATGCTCAGGGCATATTCCTCCGGCAGGCGGCCTTGGCTCAGGATCATCTGAGCCACGTCCGTGCCGTCGATGAACTCCATGACGATGTAAAGCAGGCCGGTCTGCGTCTCGCCGAAGTCGAACACGTTCACGATGCTCGGGTGGCTCATTTTCGCCATGGTGCGGGCCTCGTTTTTGAAGCGCTCGGCGAATTGCGCGTCCGCATCATCAATGAGATCACCCGGCAGCACCTTGATGGCCACAGCGCGGTCGAGTGAAGTCTGCACGGCCTTGTAAACCGCCCCCATGCCACCACGGCCGAGCAGTTTCTCAAAACGATACTGCGGCAGCATGGCCTGCATGTCTTCGAGAGACGGCGGTTGCCAGCCAGAGGAGGGTTTGGAGCCTTGGGAGGTGGTGCTCATGACGCGTCAGGAGTCAGGCTAGCGCAAGTCCGGGACCGCTGGCGATGATTTTTTCCGTGCCAGCGGGCCTTCATGGGGCATGCTCAGAGGGCAATGCCCCATGACGAATGATTCCATCAATCCCTACGCCCCGCCGTTGTCCGCCACTTTGAGTTCCGGGCTGCAGCTTCCCGGTAATGGTGAGATCATGAGCCGGGCCTGGGAGCTTTATCGCCAGCATTTCGGTGTCATCGTCGTCACGCTCTGCTCGATCTGGGGGCCTTGCGAGGTGCTGAGCAGCTACATGGATGCCTTCGTATTCAGTGAGGATGACTTTCGCAGTTCGTTCAAGTTCGTCCAGTTCCTGGAGAACTTCTTTGGCATCATCGCCACGGCAGGTGTCATCCATGTGGCGTTGCACGATGGGGCAGGCGGTGTGGCCGCCGCGCTTGGCTGCGGCATCAGGCGCTGGCCGAGCCTGTGGTGGGCACGATTCGTCTCCACGCTGTTATGCGTGCTTTCCTTCCTTTTGCTGGTGGTGCCCTTCTTCTATCTTTATCCCCGCTTGGTGCTCGTCGAGAGCGCTCTGGTGAGCGAAGGCCTCACCGGCATGAAGGCCATCAGGCGCAGCGAGCAACTGGTGCGCGGCCATTACTGGCAGGTGGTGCGGCTGCTACTCTGGCTCGGCCTTTTCCTGGCGATCCCGGTCGTTCTGGTGATCGGTCTGTCAACCTTTGAAGTGCTGCCTGATCATTGGCTGCTCGATGCCGTCACCAGCGTGATCGTGGATGTGGCCACCGGGTATGGCACCGTATGCTTTTTTTGCCTCTATCAGGCTCTAGCCCGGTTGGAGGCCTCGCAGACGGTCTAAGTTCGATTTCGTCATTGATTCATCATTCGTCCTTCATCATTCGTCATTTCATGAGCTCCCCCGTCACTGCCAGCAGCCCCCTCGGTGTCTTCGACTCTGGCGTGGGGGGATTGACGGTCGTGCGGGCGCTGCGGGATCTGCTGCCGAACGAGTCCATTGTCTATCTCGGTGACACCGCGCGTGTGCCGTATGGGTCGAAGTCGCCGGACACGATCCGGCGCTTCTCGATGGAGGATACGCAATTCCTCGTCTCGCATGGCGTGAAGGCCGTCGTGGTGGCGTGCAACACGGCCACGGCGCATGCGCTGCCGGTTTTGCAGGCCACTTTTCGCGTGCCGGTCATCGGCGTGCTCGGGCCTGGCGTGGAAGCGACGCTTTCGGAGCCGTCGTGCGAACGTGTGGGCATCATCGGCACGGCGGGGACGATTCGGAGTCATGCGTATCAGCATGAGATCGCGATGCGACGGCCAGACGTGATGATCGAAGCCAAGGCCACGCCACTGCTGGTGCCGTTTGTGGAGGAAGGCTGGACGGATCATCCGGCGCTCAAATCCGTGCTGCGGGAGTATTTGAAGCCGATGCTCGACAAGGGCATCGACACGCTCGTGCTCGGCTGCACGCACTACCCGCTGCTCGTGCCAATCTTGAAACGCATGCTGGGACAGAAAGTGCGGCTCGTTGACTCCGCCAGCACTTGTGCGGCGCATGTGAAGGCAAAGCTGGAACAGGACAACCTCCTGCGGACGGCCAAGACGAAGCCCACGCTCGAGATTTACCTCACCGACCATTCCGAGCAGGCCGAGAACCTCGCCAAGCGCTTCCTCGGCACTGACTTCGGCAAAGTGAAGAAAGCGACGCTGTGACCTCTTGCCATGAAACTTGCCTCTCTCGTCCTCATCGCGGCCATGGCCTGGACGCGTCTGCCTGACATTCCAAATGCGCGTGGCTTCGCAGGGGCTTTTGCCGGTGTGCAGGATGGGAAGCTGATCGTCGCTGGTGGCACGCATTTCATCGACAAGATGCCTTGGGAAGGCGGGACCAAGGTTTGGTATGACACAGTGTTTGCCTTTGATGGCGAGTGGAAGCCCGCGGGCAAGCTGCCGAAGCCGAATGGCTACGGCGTGAGTGTCACGACAGGGCAGGGGATGCTCATCGCAGGCGGCGGGAATGCCACGGAGCACTTTCGCGAGGTCTTCTGGCTGCAAAAAGACGCGAAGCTGCCACCGCTGCCCAAGCCCTGCGCCTTCATGAGCGGCTGTGTGCTGGATGATGTGATCTACATCGCTGGAGGCATCGAGACACCGACGGCGACGAGTACTCTGAACACCTTTTGGTCGCTCGATTTGAAGAAGCCGGACGCGGGCTGGCGGGTGCTTGCGCCCTGTCCTGGAGGCGGGCGCATCTTGAGCTGCATGGCGGCGGCGGAAGGTCGCGTGTTGTTGTTCAGCGGCGCGGCGTTGAAAGTGGGCGTGGATGGCAAAGCAGAGCGTCTGTGGTTGAAGGACGCATGGAGCTATTCGGAGGCCTCAGGCTGGCAAAAGCAGCCGGACATGCCTCGCGTGGCCGTGGCGGCCCCCGGGCCGGCTCCGGTGGTGGATGGCAAGATCCTCATTATCGGCGGAGATGATGGTCAGAACGTGAACTTTGAGCCCAAATCGGCTCATCCGGGCTTTCCGAGAGATGTGCTCGCTTTCGATGTGAAATCGCAGACGTGGTCCAAGGCTGGCGAGGTGCCATTTTCACTCGTAACGACGAACGCGGTGCTTTGGAACAACCGAATCGTCATCCCCGGCGGCGAGGCGCGGCCCGGTGTGCGGTCACCACAGGTTTGGTCATTGCCTGTGCCATGAAGGGACGACGCGGTTTGGGGCGTAAGACTTCCATGTCTCTCTCCCGTCGTTCGTTGATCCAAGCCGTTCCTGCCGCCTTTGCGGCGTCGTTTCACATTCAGGCACGCTCGCAGGAGGTGAAACAGATCTGGCGCACAGGGAATCCGGCCATCGACAAGCCGCGTGAGATTGCTGTGAACCTGCTGAAGCCCACGCAGGCGCAGCTTGAGCATGCGTGGGAGCTGCATTTTGGATCGGTGGTGTTTGAGAGCTATGGCTTCGCTCCGCGCTGCGCCATTGACGCGGAGGCGATGAATGCGGCGATCCAGGCGGGGGCCTCCGCGGCGGAGATCAGCGACTTGCGCGAGTCGATGAGCATGAACCGCAACGCGACGAGCGAGCGTGAGCGGAAGGAATTCCTCGATGCCTTCCATGCCGCGGGTGTGACCTGCATCTTCCAAAACACCGGCGAGGAGGGCAGTGATCCGATGCGCCTCATCAAACGGCTCGCGCATTTCACCAAGGCCACCGATGGGCTGAAGCCTTCGCTTTCGAAGGTGACCACGGCGGATGAGATCGAGGCGCTGAAGAAAGCCGGAAACGTGGGCCTGTGCTTCACGACGAACGGAGTGCCGCTGATGCAGGACTGGGAAAGTGTGCGGGATGAGCTGCGCTTCATCCGCATCTTTCACGAGCTGGGCACGCGCATGATGCATGTGACTTACAATCGCCGCAATCCGCTCGGCGACGGGGCAGGGGAGCCGCATGACGGCGGCCTAAGCGACTTCGGCAAGGCGGCGATCGCCGAGATGAACAAGATCGGCGTCATCGCCGATGTGGCGCACAGTGGCTGGAAGACGGCCTTTGATGCCGCGAAGGCTTCGTCGAAGCCGATGGTGGCCAGTCACACGACTTGCTGCGGCGTTTATGAGCACTTCCGTGGTAAGCCGGATGACACCATCAAGGCCATCTGCGACACCGGCGGCCTCGTCGGCATCTGCTGCATCCCGCGTTTTCTGGGTGGCAAAGGTGACATCACCGCGCTGCTCGATCATCTCGACCATCTCATCAAGAAATTCGGCCCGCAGCATGCCGCCATCGGTTGCGATGTGGCCTACACGAGCCGTTTCGACAAAGAAGAGCGTGCGAAGCTCATGAAGGCACCCGGCGGCCCGGCAGATCGCTGGGAGCATCTGTGGCCGAAAGACGACTACAAGACGACGATCGAGGCCGAGCAGAGTGTCGCGTGGTCCAACTGGCCGCTTTTCACGCTCGGCATGGTCATGCGTGGTCACAGTGATGACGTGATCCGCCAGATCATCGGCGGAAACATGCTGCGTGTGCTGCGGGCGAATGCGTGAGGCTTATTGGCCTTCGGGGCCAATGTCGGCCTTCAGCGTGCCTTCGGGGCCTTCGGGCCAGTAAGCACCATCCTCGATCCATTCGCGCAGTTCGCCGATCTGGTCCTCGGTGAGGCTGATGTCCTTGCGCGGCATCATTTTGGGGTGGGTGCCGCCACGTTGCACGGCGCTGATGAGCAGGCTGCAATCGGGATCCTCGGCCATGATGTACTGGCGGCCGCTGGCACTGCGTTTGAAGGCGGTGGCTTTGCTAGTGAGATTGAGAGCAGGCGGGGGCAGGGCACCATTGTGGCAGCGCAGGCAATGCTGCTGCAGGATGGGCTTCACCTCGGTGAGGAAATAGTGCTCCTGTTCGGAATCGTTGCCGGGCAGCAAGGCGCAGGCGGGGAGAAGAAGGAGAAGAGGAAGGATTCGGCGCATGATGCCAAGCATAACGGTGGTGGTCGGGTTGGCTATGCGACCTTTGCGCAAATTTAGACCGGCCTTCATTTTTGGCTGCCACCCAGTCGCGGGCTTGACGATGGAGGTGGGAACGGGTGAGAGTTCCGATATGACACACCGCCCCAAGAAGCGCTCCAATGGTCACTGCCGCATCGTTTTGACGGGCGGTCCCGGCGGAGGCAAGACGACGGCCGCCGATTTGTTTCGTCGCGAAATGGGTGATCGTGTGGCGATGGTGCCGGAGGCGGCCACGATGGTCTTCAGCGGCGGTTTTCCCCGCTCGACGCTGCCGCACGCGGTGTATGCGGCGCAGCGGGCCATCTACGCGGTGCAGCGAAACCTCGAGGAGGTGCAGGCTGCGCTTTTCCCGGACCGTGTGCTGCTGTGTGATCGTGGCACGGTGGATGGCGCGGCCTACTGGCCGGGCGAGCCGCATCACTTCTTCGATGAGATCGAGAGCACGCTGGAACGTGAACTGGCCCGCTATGATGCGGTCATCTTCTTTGAAAGCGCCGCGGTGGGCGGCATGGGCATCGAGGGCGGGAATCCCATCCGCAACGAGTCCCAGGAGCTGGCAGTGAAGCTGGATCACAAGCTACGCACGCTGTGGTCGAAGCATCCCCGCTTCATGCTCGTGCCGCACAATCCGTCCTTCTTCAAAAAGATCTCGTTCGGCCTGGCGGTGCTCGACGGCCTGGTGAGCGACCTTGGCTGCAAAAAGCATCCGCGAAAGAAGCGTTGAAGGCGCTGCCATCGTGCGCTTACGAGGCGGCCGCATGAGAGTCGAACTCGTCAACACAGGCACAGAACTCCTCCTCGGGGACACGGTGAACACCAACGCGGCGTGGATCGGCCAGCGGCTGGCTGCTCTGGGCATCCAGGTGACACGGCAGACGATTGTTCCCGATGGTGCGGTGATCCGCGTGGCCATCGCGGAAGCGGCGCAGCGTTCTGATGTGGTGCTGGTTTCCGGCGGGCTGGGGCCTACGAATGATGACCTGACCCGCGAATCGACCGCGGAGCTGCTCAGCCTGCCGATGGAGCTCAACGAAGGCGTGATGGAGCACCTCACGGCCTACTTTGCGAAGCGAAACAAGATCGTGAACGACGCTACCAAGCGTCAGGCGATGGTGCCGAAAGGCGCGAGTGTGATGCCGAACCCGTTTGGCACGGCGCCAGGGCTGTATTTCCCCGCTTCGCTCGGCGAACCGCTGGGCTGGAATGCGCACATTTTCCTTCTCCCTGGCCCACCGCGAGAGTTGAAGCCGATGATTGAGAACGAGGTGGAGCCCCGCCTGCGCGAGTGGCTGCCGGATGGCGCATCGCGTCGCGTGCTCTATTTAAAGGTCACTGGCATTGGCGAGTCCGACATCGTCGAGGCCGTCGAGAAGCAATTGGAGGCCGTGCCGGGCCTCGACCTCGGCTACTGCATCCGGAAAGGCGATGTCGATGTGCGCCTTGCGGGCTCTCAGTCGGCCGTGGACGCGGCAGCGGACATCGTGCGTGGTGCCTTTGGCGATTGCATCGTGTCAGAGGACCGCCGGATCATCGAAGAAGTGATCGTGCAGCTTTTGACGGATCGCGGCGAGTGGATGGCGACAGCGGAATCCTGCACCGGCGGGACTATTGCCAGCCGGATCACGGATGTGAGCGGCTCCTCGCGGGTGTTTGGCCACGGCTGGGTGACTTACGCGAACGAGGCGAAGCAGCAGCACCTCGGCGTGCCGGCGGAGCTTTTCGAAAAACACGGCGCGGTGAGCGAGGAAGTGGCCCGTGCCATGGCCGAGGGAGCTCTCCGGGCCAGCGGGGCGGATCACGCCTTGTCCGTGACCGGCATCGCTGGGCCGACGGGCGGCACGCCGGACAAGCCGGTGGGCACCGTGTGGATCGGTCTGGCCTCGAAAGCGGGCGAAACCTGGGCGGTGAAGCGTTTTTACCCCGGCATGCGGGATCGGTTCAAACTGCTCACCTCGCAGGCGGCGCTCGATTTGCTCCGTCGTCGACTCTGCGGTCTCACGCCGAGGTCATGAGTTCAGCGCCGCCTCTTCGCGGGCGGTTTTGAAGCGGCAGGTGCCCTCGCGGGCGAGTTCCTCGCAATGCGCCTCGATGCGCATGCTCTTGAGCTGCGGCTTGAAACCGAGACGGCGGGAGATGCAATCGTGCAGCAGGGCGATGTGCTCGTCCTCAAACTCCACCACCCGGTCGCAATCGAGGCAGATGAGGTGGTTGTGCTGCGGCTTTTCGAGGAAATTCGGATCGTAATAGGTCTGGTCACGGCCCAGATCGACCTCGCGGAGCACGCCGCAGTCCTGCATCAGGGTGATCGTGCGGTAAACGGTGGCCCGGGATACGGTGCGGTCGATTTTGCGCACCTTTTCGAGCAGCTCGTCAGCATTGAAATGGTCGTCCGTGGCAAAAGCAGCCTCGATGATCACATCACGCTGCTTCGTGCGCCGCTGCCCTTGCTGGGCGAGGTAGGCATCTAGGCGCTTTTTGACTTCTTCGATCATGGAAGCTGCCGGTTTAAGGCACTTGGCGGAAAGGCGCAAGATGGTTTCCAAGGGGTGGATAGAGCTTGGAGTCAAAAAGCGATGTTCAGGTGCTTCCTACCCCGGCAGCGGATATCCGCCTCTTTTTAAAGGTTCTGCCATCTTGACCGCCCGGAAGTCTCGAAAGGCCCGGAAGAATCAAAAAAGGGCGATTCTGAGCCATTAGTGGGCGCATATATTTGAAATAAATTCAGAAAATTATGGAAATTTTGCATAACACCTGTTAATTTTGCGAGATTCCTGTCTTTCAATAGATGCCCTTACCTTTCTCATTCTCCGCACAAAGGACCGCCGTGGTGCCCGAAGCACCGCTCGGGATGGGCAGTGCTTATACCAATCCGCACGAATTGCTGGGCATCGTCGATCAGCCCGGCGCGGTGAAAGATCCTGCCTTTGCCGTCGCGGCGATGGAGGCCCCGCTGCCAACGCCAAAGCCGCCGCAGTTGCTTGATTTTCAGGCCGTTCCGCCACCTGCCGCCGCTCGACTGCCCCAGCCGCTTCCGCCCCTCGTGATGGCGCCTCCGCTCAATGGACAGGCCCATCTCACGCTTGGGCACGCCCCGACGACCCATTTCAACAGCCCGCCCACTCCCGCCACGCCCAGCGAGACGGAGCGCCTATTGCGTGAGCTTTCCGGCCAGGTGGAGCAGTTGCGAAACGACTTCTTCTCCGCCGCCACCACCATCAGCGCCCTGAGTGACCGCGTGGAGCGCCTCGAAAAGCGCCAACCGGGTGCCGATACCCCCTCGAATGCCACCGCTGAGGTGGCCGCGCTCCGTGCTGATTTCGAAATCTGGATCGCCCAGCATCTGGAAACCACGGTCGAGCACTGCATGCGCCGCGTATGGGCCCGGACCTCCATGCAACAGCCCCTGGCCGCCAATCCTCCCACGGCCTGATCTGACCACTCTCCTCCCGAACCCACGAACCCACTGCACATGAACTCCCTCCGCCTCCGCATGCTCTTCCCGCTCTGGCTATTCGGCTTCCTGCCGGCCATGGGCGCGGCCAAGTTGATGGACCAGCCCTTGGACTGGTTTTACGGCGTCACCGGCATCGTCCTCGGCGGCGGTGTTTTCCTTGCTGCCTACCTCCTCGGCGGCTGGGTGCTGAAACCGGCCAGCGCTGTCATGAAAGGCACCACTGCCGTGCTCCGCGGTGTCCCGCCGGACACACAATCCGCCGAATGGCTGCCGGGTGACTTCTTGAAGCTCCGCTGCGACATCAACATGATCTTCGCGAAGCAGCGCCAGGCCCTCAATGCCGCCGAGCAGCATGCCACGCAGACTGCCCAGCGCCTGCTGAATGCCGAGCGCCTGCTGCGCGAGGCCTTCACCGCTCTTCAGGGGCTCTTCGCCGCCAGTGATGAAGGTGTCGCCGTCATTGATGCCCAGGGTTCCATCGTCGCCTCGAATGGCCGTCTCGATGCCTTCCTCGGCAAGCCGGTCGAAGAAATTGCCGGACGTGACGGCAGCCGCCTCGTCGCTGCGTTTGCCACGCGTTTCGCGGATAGCAAAGTCGCCGCCGAGTGGATGGAGTCCGTCTCCCACCACCTCGAAGGCCAGGATCAAATGCCGCCGATGATCACCGCTGATGGCGAGGGTGTCTTCAGCATCCGCACCGTGCCGATGCGCACTGACGCGGGTGAAGTCGTCGGCCGCATCTGGGTGGTGAAGGACCAGTCACAGCTCCGCGTGCTCGAGAAACAACTCCGCGAATCGCAGAAGCTCGGCACCATCGGCCAGCTCGCCGGCGGCATCGCGCACGATTTCAACAACCTCCTCACCACCATCCGTGGAAACCTCACGCTCGCCGAGCTCACCGCTCCGTCGAACCCGAATGGCGTGCGTGACCGCCTGCAAAACGCCACCCATGCCACGCAGCGTGCCGCCGACCTCGTGAAGAGCCTCCTCGGCTACTCCCTCTTCAGCAATGGCTCCTCCGCCCGCAAGCCGGTGAACGTCAAACGCCTCATGGCCGATGTGCAGAACCTCCTGAAGCACAGCGTCGATTCCAAGGTGAACGTGCAGATGCGTGCCGGCATGGATGAATCCCACGTCCTCGCCGATGCCACGCAGGTGCAGCAGGTCATGCTGAACCTCTGCCTGAATGCCCGCGATGCCCTGCCGGGTGATAACGGCATCATCGAGATCGCCGTCGAAAACGTCACGCGTGCCGGTAAAAGCACGAATGGCAGCGACTCCGCTGATTTCGTCATGCTCGTCGTCCGTGACAATGGCCATGGCATCGCCGAGGAAAACCGCCACCGCATCTTCGAACCCTTCTTCACCACGAAGAACGCCGCCAAAGGCAGCGGTCTCGGTCTCGCCACCGCGCAGGACATCGTCCGCGAGCACGGCGGCTGGATCGAATTCGACTCCGAAGTCGGCCGCGGCAGCGAATTCCGCGTTTACCTGCCCCGCACCGCCCAGCACGAGGAAAATGCCGACCTGCCGCAGGATGATCTTTCCGCCGGCAATGCCGTCACTGCCCCGATCGGCACGCAGACCACCATTCTCGTCGTGGACGATGAAGCGCCCGTCCGTTCCATCGCCGCGAACATGCTCAACTTCCTCGGCTACCGCGTCCTCGAGGCCGCCGATGGCCAGCAGATGCTCGACATGTGCCTGCGCGGTGGGGAAAAGATCGACGGCATCCTGCTCGACATTTACATGCCGAAGCTCAGCGGCCGCGAGGCCTTCAAGCAGCTCCGCGCCGCCAATTGTGACATCCCCGTCGTCGTCTGCAGCGGCTTCATCATCGATCCGGACGAGTTCATGATCCTCAGCCAGGGCCATCCGCCGCCCGTCGATATCATGCTGAAGCCCTACTCGCTCGACGGCCTCAGCAAAGCGCTCGCCAAGGCCATCGGCGCACCCGCGCAGGACGCCGCCACCCGCGGTGGATTCGGCGCACCGCAGGCACAGCAGCCCGTGCTCGTGGCCTGATTTCCCAGCCTCAACCCCTCTTTGCCCTTCCTTCGCCCGTCGGAGGAAGGGCAAAATCTTTTTGGCAAAGCCCGTGATCACGCCTCACATGCCGCATGACCTGGCGCATCGGCACCCGCACCCTCGACCTCACCTCTCGCGGCCTCATCATGGGCATCGTGAATGTCACGCCGGACAGCTTTTCGGACGGCGGACGCTTTGCCGATCCCGGCCGCGCCGTCGAGCATGCGCTGGCCATGGTGGCCGATGGTGCCGACATCCTCGACATCGGTGGCGAATCAACGCGTCCCGGTGCTGAGCCTGTCGGTGAGGCCGAGGAACTCCGCCGCGTGCTGCCCGTCATCCGTGCCCTTCGATCCCAAAGCCAGGTCCTCATCTCCATCGACACGATGAAGGCCTCCGTGGCCCGTGCGGCCCTCGATGCCGGTGCGGACATCATCAACGACGTCACCGGCCTGCGTGGCGATGCCGCCATGGTCCGCCTCGCCGCTGAAGCGGATTGTGGCCTCGTTGCCATGCACATGATCGGTGATCCGCAGACGATGCAAAACGAGCCGCACTATGAAAACGTCGTCGCCGAGGTGCGTGGCTACCTCGAGGACCGTCTCCGCGTGCTCACCAGTGCCGGCATTGCACCGGAACGCATCGTGCTCGATCCCGGTTTATGCTTCGGCAAGACCCTCGAGCACAACCTGACCCTCCTGCGCCATCTTCCAGAACTCGTCGTCGATGGCCGCCCGCTGCTCATCGGTGTCTCGCGCAAGTCGATGATCGGCAAAGTGATCCACAGCACCCACATGGCGGACCGTTACTGGCCCACCATCGCCCTCACCGCGCATGCCCGCGAGCACGGAGCCCGCATCATCCGCGTGCATGACGTGAAGCCGAACGCCCAGGCCCTGCGCATGACCGAGGCCATCCTTCACGGTGCATGAACCTCAAGGAGCGGGACTTGCCAAGTCCCGTCTCTGATCGGCACTTGGCAAGTGCCTCTCCTTGTCACGTTCACTTCACCGGCATCAGCCGCAGCGTGCCCCACTGCCGCAGATTCGTGCGCTTGTTCTTTTCACCCGCGAACCAGTCCTCATGGTGAAAACTCCCAAAGTTGTCTTCACCCTTCGCTTTCTCATCCAGATCACCCACCGCGATGTTCAGGCCCATTTTCACTTCCTCGGCACCTGGAGTGAAAAAACGGCCCGGAGACACTTCGAGGCATGGATTGAAGCAGATCGACCACTCGATGATATAGCCCTTTCCCTCCGGCAAAACCTTCGTCACCGCCTCCATCGCCCCGCTTTCGATCCACTTTTGATACGTGGTCCACGCCGCGGCATCGGAGCGTGGCTCACCTTCCAGCAAGCCACCTTTGCCCACGCCGCCGAGGCGCGACTTCGTCACGTTGCACACCATCTGCCACGACGAGCCATCGCCAGCCGCGTTCTCATCGGCCTTCCACACGTTCGAGGCATTGATTAGGATCTCCATCTCATCACCAAACCACGGCCAGCCATCCCGCGAGAGCTCATGCGCCTTCGGATTCTTCTCCGGCAGCCAGCGGTCCGTGTCGATGCCGTAGAGCACATCATCCGTCACGCGAAACGCGAAGTGCAGCCGTGTGTCGTCATACTTCACCCAGCCCGTGAGTGAGAGATCCTCCTTCCGTGTCGTCCGCGTGAACTGCGCCGTCCAGCCTTCCACGCCCTCAAACCGCGTCGCATCCTGCCACTCCGCCTCTTCGATCACGCCATCCACCTTCGGCGTCGTCCCGCGATAGGCCTTCAGCTCCCGCGGCCATTCGCCCGCCATTGCCGAAGCGACAAGCATCAGACCAACCACGGAGAGCCTCATCACATCTGACTTCTCATCTCTCACTTCTTACCCTTTCCTTTCTTCTTCTTCGTGCCGCCCGGCTTCGTCGCCCCTTCATTCTGGATCACTTCCGGTGGCTCCGGCACGCGGCCCTGATCGTTCGTTTGCTCGATCCAATCCTTCAGCACACCGCTCAGACGCTCCAGCGCGGCGCGATGCTCCGGCGCATTCGATTTGGCGAGGTTCTTGATCTGGTGCGGATCGTCTTCGAGATCGTAGAGCTCCTCCTCCGGCATCGTCGGAGCCGTCAGCACGGCCTGCTCGGGGGTCAGCTTGTCCTGCTCCGCCAGTTCCTTGATCAGATTCCACACCGGATACTGCTTCTCCTTGTATTCGTTGTGCTGAAGGAACGGCCGGTCCGGCGTGAAGTTGCGGATGTAGCGGTAACGCGCATCCCGCACCGTGCGCAGGCGGAAGACCGTCATGTCACAGCGATCCCGTGCTCCGAAAGTGTACTCACGCGGCGCCTCCGCCTTCTCACCGAGAAAGACCTGCCCCTGCATGCCATCAGGCTTCGCAATGCCCGCCCAGCTCAGCGAGGTGGCGGTCAAATCAATGCTCATCAGCAGCCGGTCGCTTGCCCTGCCAGCTTCAAAGCCCGCCGGAGCCTTCACCGCCGATGGCCAGCGCAGGATGAAGGGCACATTCAGACCTTCCTCATAGCAAAACTGCTTCGCCCGCACATGCGCCGCACCGTTGTCACCCACAAAGCAGATCACCGTGTTCTCAAACAAGCCATCACGCTTCAGCAGCTCCACGATCTTGCCGATCTTGCGGTCCAGCTCCGTCGCCGCATCGAGATACTGCGCCCAGTCCTTCCGCGTGACCTCATGATCCGGATAATACGGCGGCACCTCCACCTTTGCCGGATCGGCATGCGGCGGTGCATGAAACGTGCGGTGCGTCTCCTGGAAATTCACCTGCGCGTAGAAAGGCTGGTGCGCCTTCAAATCATCCCAGCTCGCGCTGTCGAAGGGCTTCTCCGGAGCGGCGAAGTTCCAGTCCGTCTTCCCCGCGCCTTTGAACCCGGCCTCCGGTGGCATCTCCTTCACATTCGCCGTGAAGTAGCCCGCTTCGCGCATGCGCTCGCTGATCAGCTTCACCCCGGCGGGCAAGGTGTAGCCATCATCACGATGACTGCGATGATTGTGCGCTCCGATTGTTGTTTGATACATCCCCGTGTTGAAGGCACTGCGACTCGCCGAGCACACCGGCGCCGTCGTGTAGTAGCGGGAGAACCGCATTCCCTCCTTCGCCATGCCATCCAGCACCGGCGTCGAGACCTCCTTCGTGCCATAGCAGCCCAAATGCGGCCCAAAATCCTCCGCGATCAGCCACAGGATGTTCGGACGCTCCGCCGCACTGAGGGTGGAACAAAGAGCCAACAGAAGAAAGAGACGCATCATGGCCTCCAGCATGCCTGAAAAGCCCTCGCCAAGGCAAGCATGGATTTGCCGTCGAGAGTCGTGATCCGACACCACTGACCGCCCACCCAGTCCCGAAACCGTCAGCCACCTTCCATCCCGGTGTGCCCACAAACCCACCCCGGTATGCCCGCACACCCACCCCGGTGTGACCACACACCCATCCCGGTGTGCCCACACACCCATCCCGGTGTGCCCACACACCCATCCCGGTGTGCCCACACACCCACCCCGGTGTGCCCACACACCCACCCCGGTGTGCCCACACACCCATCCCGGTGTGCCCACAAACCCACCCCGGTATGCCCACACACCCATCCCGGATTTGGCAAAACCGATCTCGGATTTCGGAAATCCGACCTCGGAAATGCCAAATCCCACCCCGGAAACGCCCCCCAAGCACCCATTTCAGGCCCAAACGGCCCACCTACCCCGTGCAAAGGCCTGTTCGTCTATGGTCTATCCGCGATCGTCGATGCCCGAAGAGCTCCGCCCATGCTTGCCTTGCCATTCGCATCACTTCTCTGCGGTGAATCCTTTCCGGCTGCGAGCGGAGTCGTGGTGTCCAGAAAGCGAACATGAGGCAAACCTGTTCCACTTTCAGGCTCTGCCTGCATTAGTGACCGAAGCTTTGCGGGCAGTAGGGCCCACTCACCTCTGACTTCTCACCACTCACAGTCTCCCCTTCTCCCCGTCTCCTCTCAAGCGAGTTCCGCCCTCTGCAGGCTCGGCACCAGCAAGTCATTGGCGGCAAGGCCGAGGAAGTAAACGAGGCCGACGATGATGAACATGACGAGGTAGCTGCCGGTGGCTTCTTTAATGCGGTGCGAGGCGAGGGAGATGAGCAGGCCGGCGGTCCAGAGGTGCGCGACGACCGGGGCGTAGGCGACGGGAAGTGCGCAAAAGCCTTGCTTTCATCACCCAAGGTACTCCAGCCGCCAACAAAGCCTCTGACGTGCTCACCCAGAACGAGAGCAAGCCCTGCCTCATCACGCTCCGCTGGCCGACCGTGGAGGTGCTGGAGATTGTCGAGCATGCCGCGTGGACGAAGTGATCGGACATTCGTCCCGGAAAAAAGGGGCGATACTTGACTTTCCATGCCGGACTAAGCTCCAATCGAGCCATGTGGCGCTCCCTTTTGATCTTGTCGGCCTCCTCGGTGTTTTGTGCCGCGGACAACGCGTTGTTTGATGCGTTTGTAAAACGCTGCGAGTCATCGTCGTCGTGGTCCGTGGAGGCGCGCACGCTCGTGCAGGACGGCGAACCGGCGGTGACACGTGTGTTCTTTGCAGCGCCGGACAAGCTGCGGGTGGAGGAAGTCGGCGGCAAGAAGCCCCTGGTGGTGCTCAATGGAGCCACAGGCTGGTACTACCAACCCGAGGACAAAACCTGCTTTGTCTTGGAAGAACCGGACGCGCTGAAACAATTGCAGAAGGGCGATCTGGCGCTGGGGTCGATGGCGGCTCCGGGATTGTTCAAGCAAATGACCATGCGCACGGACGCCAGGCCGGTGGAGGAACTTTTTGAGGGCATGAAAAGCACTCGGCTGGAATTCCGGTTTGGAGAGCTAGACCTCAAGCTGTGGCTGCGGTCGCGCGATGAGGGGCCGGTGCTGTGCGGCTCGGAGATGAGCAGCCGCCCCAACGATGTGACCAAGGCCGGGTGGTCGCGCCGGCAGGTGTACACCAATTGGAACTTCGAAAAGCAGCGGAAAGAGTTGTTCGTGTTCGAGCCGCCCGCAGACGTCAAGGTGGTGGACGCGCTGACGCGGCGTGAGCACGTCCGGGTGGCTCCAATCCTGCTGCCAAAGGTTGAAGGAAAGCTCAAGCGTGACTTTGAGGCACGCCAGACGGCCTGGATGCAGCGCCTTCTCACGGAGGCATTCGCGAAGCGTCACACGGGCCAACCCTGGTTGCAGGAGGCGGTGGCGGCCCTGCGTGAAGCCGCCCCCTTCCTGAATGAAGGCGGAACCCGCAATGAGATGACCGGCGTGACGACCAGGCCTGCGCCCGGATTGATCCAGCGGTTCCAAGCGCTGCGGGACCGCGGCTGTGATGATCCGCTTTTTGTATATGTGAGCGTCTTTCTGGAGGCGTTTTTGAAAAATGCCAGGCTGGAGCAGGTGCGCATGGTGGAGGCACTGTGGCCGCGGCTGCTCGCAGGAGATGATCCGGAGGCGGTGAAGGCCTTTGTCACCGCATGGCTTTGGAACACGACGTATGCCGGTGCCAGCACGACGAGGAACAGCGAGCTGAAAAAGCGCTGCGATGACGAACTCGTGGTGCGGATCGTGTCCGCACTGGAGTCCGCCGGGGACCGCGAGGATGCGTTTGGTCTGTGCCAGATGCTGCAAGGAGAGTGGCCTCTGGCCAACTTTTGCCACTGGCGGCGGGACAGGCTCTTCATTCCTCTGGAAAAATGCCGCGGCCCCAAGTGGGTAACTGGCTCCCTGCTGGGGGAGATGGAGATCACCGAGGCGTGGGAGAAGCGTGGAGGTGGCTGGGCATCGACGGTGACTGACGAGGGCTGGAAAGGCTTTGAGCACTGGCTCACCAAAGCGCGCGAGCACCTCTCACAGGCATGGGAAGAAGAAAAAGAGGCTCACTGGGCCGCCACGCGAATGATCACCGTCACGATGGCAGGTCATGGTGTGCCAGGTGTGGACGAGCGGACTTGGTTTGACCGTGCCACGGCGGCCTGCTTTGACCACATCGACGCCTACGATCACCTGCTGTGGGCCTGGCGGCCGCGGTGGGGCGGCAGCCATGAGTTGATGCTGGAGTTTGGCAAGGCCTGCGCTGCCACACGGCGCTATGACACCATCGTGCCCTCACGCCTCTTCAAAGCCGTGCGTGATGTCTCCGAGGAGTTGGCCTGCAAGGACACCGTGCATGAGGACCCCGAGCTCTGCCGCCTCGTGCTGGAAACACAAAAAGGGATGGTGGCCCGTGCCGCGCCGGATGAGGAGCGCTACCTCCGCTCCTTCCTCGTGGTCAATGCCTTCCTCGCTCGCGACTACGCCACGGCTGCGGAGGCTCTGGCCAGGATCACGGACGGCCTGCATTCGCAGGCATCGACGAGGTTTTACCTTTACGGCAAATATCTGGTGTTGTGGCAGGGGATGCTGGCGCTTCACAGCCTCGACAAGACCGCCTTCGCCACTTTTGAAAAGGCGGAACAGGCCTATGCTTCGCTGGAACTGGAGTCCGCCCGCAAGCTTTACCAGCAAGTGCTGAAAACTCCCGGCGTGGAGGCATCTAAGGAAGCCGCGCGTCTTCTCCGCATGCGCCTGGCCGCCATCGCGGTCGAAAAGCGCCTGCAAACCGGCCAGTGGGTCAAACTCGCCGAGAATGAGCGTCGTCTGTTGTGGATCGGCACGCAGAACGATTGGTGGAATCACGAGGGCGGTCATCTCAGCCTCAAAAACGAGACCGAGGGAGCCTGGGCCAAGGTGGTGCTCAATGCACGGGTGGGTCTCGATTTCGAGGTGAGAGGGCGTCTGGACAATCCCGAGGGACTCCATCACGCGCAGCTCGGCATCATGATGGGCCTGCGCTGGAACTACAACGGATGGGCCTCTGCTGTGGCGGGCTACACGTGTGTGAAGCCGAACCGGAAGGGGGCCGCGCTCGTCTCCCAATCTTACGCGGCCACGGAGGATTCTCCGCATGGCGATGTAGAGCTCAAAAGGAACTCCACCTTCCATCTGCGCGTGAAGGACGGCGAGGCGGTTCTCACCATTGATGGCGCTGAAGTGGTCCGCGGGGATGTTCGTGGCCTCTATGAGAATCGCCGTCCATGGCAGGAGGACTCGCCCGAGCAGAACATGCTGGGCTTTGGCTGCAATTTCCTTCCGAAAGGCGAGTCCTGGATCAAGGACATCGAAATCCGCCGGGTCGTGGACTGAGCCTCACACTTCCGCCCTCTCCAGCTTCGGAGCCAGCAGATGCACGGCGGCGAGGCCGAGGAAATAGACGAGGCCGGCGATGATGAACATGGTGAGGTAGCTGCCGGTGGCTTCTTTGATGCGGCCGGAGGCGGCTTGCATCAAAATGCCGCCGATGGCTCCGGCCATGCCGCCGATACCGACGACGGAGCCGACGGCGCGTCGCGGAAAGAGATCGGAGGTGAGGGTGAAGAGGTTCGCGGAGAAGCCCTGATGGGCGGCGGCGGCGAGGGAGATGAGCAGGACCGCCGTCCAAAGGTTGTCGGTGACCGGTGCGTAGGCCACGGGCAGCACGCAAAGGGCGCAAAGCAGCATGGTGAGCTTTCGTGCGGCATTGGCGGTCCAGCCGCGTTTCAGCAGGAAGGATGAAAACCAGCCTCCGGCGACGCTGCCGATATCGGCGAGCACATAAATGGTGATGAGCGGAGCGCCGATGGTCTTGATGCTGACGCCAAAACGCTCGGCGAAGAACTTGCCGCTCCAAAAGAGGTAAAACCACCACACTGGATCGGTGAGAAATTTGCCCATCGCGAAGGCCCAGGTCTGGCGGTGGCTCAAAAGAGGCAGCCAGGAGACTCGCGTGTTGTTTTCATCACCATCACTGCGGATGTGCGCGAGCTCGGCAGGCGTGACTCGCGGATGGTTTTCCGGTTCGCGGTAGATGGGCAGCCAAAACGCGACCCACAGCAGCCCGGCGATGCCGGTGACGAGAAACGCGGCCTGCCAGCCATACGCGACAGCGAGCCAGGGCACGAGCAACGGCGCGAGGAAGGCTCCGACATTCGAGCCGGCATTGAAGATGCCGGTGGCGAAGGCTCGCTCGCGCTGCGGGAACCATTCGGCGGTGGTTTTGACAGCAGCAGGGAAATTCCCAGCTTCGCCAAGGCCGAGCAAGAAGCGGGCGATGCCAAAACCAAGCGGTGTGGCGGCCATCGCATGCGCAGCGGCAGCGAGACTCCAAAAGACGAGCGAGGCGGCGTAGCCAAAACGCACGCCCACGCGGTCGATGAAGCGACCGACAAGCAGGAAGCCGAGCGCATAGGCGAAGCTGAAGGCGGCGTTGATGTCGCCATACTCGGTGTCGGTCCACTGGATGACCTTCTTCAGTTCTGGCTCGAGCACGCCGAGCACGGCGCGGTCGATGTAATTGATCGTCGTGGCGGCAAACAGCAGGCCGCAGATGGTCCAGCGGAAGTGTTTCATCACGATGGAGTGGCTTCGACGGTTTTCAGCTCCACGCCGCCGCAGTCCTGGCAGAGCAGATCGGCCTTCAAGAAGCTGGCGTGGCAGCAGGGGCACCACGCGATGGCAGGTGCTTGCAGGGCAGGGGCGGGATCGTAGTCCTCGATGGTGATGTTTTCGGCCTTGAAGAAGCTTTCGAGGGCCTGGGCATCGGCAGGCGGCTCCGTGGCGGTTTTCCAACCGGGGCGGTATTTGGCGCGTCGCCAGTAGGTGCGAGCGTTTTCGAGCCAGGCGGCCTTCGAGGGTTGCTCAGCCCACGCGAGCGGATGCAGCAGCACTCTGCGTGGCAGGGCATCACAAACCAGATCGATGGCGCGAGCGGAGAGATGAGGCAGCAAGGCGATGCCAAGCGCCCGCCAGAAGCGATGAGAGACGGCAAGGCGATGTGTTTTGATGAAGCGAAGGAAGAGGAAGGCCTGCGTGAAGGTGAGGACGGGCAGCACACCAAGAGCGTAAAAGAAGCGAGTGGAATCACCGAGCACCCGATAGGCCGGGGCGATCACAACAAAGCACCACCAGAGGATGATGGTGCCGAGCAGGGCCAGCGTGCCTGTTTTACCCGCGGCGGCGCTTTGAGCCGCGGCTTCGGTGAGGCTGAGGGTCTGGCGTGCGTGCTTGAGGAAGGCGGCGCGGCGCTGCTCGGGTCGCAGGGCCTTCCATGCGGTGACAAGAGCCGCCCAGGCGGTGGCATCGGCGGCGTTTGGGAGGCGCAGTGTGTGGCTGGCATCGAGGCGCAGCGTTTTCTCGGAGGCCTGTGGTTCGATTTGTGCCCAGTCGAGAATCTCGCGGGTGCCGTCATCGCGATGCAGCACGAGATGCGAAGCCTCGGCGATGAGCAGCCAAGGCATTGCGGGCACTTGCGGCGAGGGAACCGGATGCAGCAGCACCGGCGAACCTCCCGCGATGTGAAAACGATCCCACGGCCGCACGAATCGCGAGACGCGATCACGACCGACGGCGAGCCATGCCTGCGCCGGCACGATCCACAGGCATTCCATGAGGTAGAACGCGGCGAAGACCGCGAGGAGTGTCTGGCCGTCGGTCATGAAGGCAGATCAATCCTGCTGGCGGGCACCGAAGAGCTTGCCGAAGAACTTTTTGATCGCAGCGAGCATGGCGATGGCACCGATGATGAGCGGTTTGGCGAACTTCGTGAAGAAGCCGGACTTCGCGAGGGCGAAGGCCGCGCCCCCCGCGACGAGGCCGGTGAGGCCGTATTCGGCGATCTTGTCACCCGAGCGGAACTCGGCGTAGCGCTCGCCTTCAATGTAGGAGAAGCCGGTGAGGATCTTTTCCTGCTCGGCGATCATGGCCTCGAGATCCGCAGGATCACACACGAGCGTGACTTCCATCACGCCTTTGCGGCCGAGGAGGCGGGTGTTGAAGTTGATGGAGATCTCATCGGCCGGTGCACCGATGCTGTGGATCTTCGTGGCCCATTCGAGGTTGTGGGTCTTCTCATTGTAACGCGGCGGCACGGCCCAGCCGAGGAGCTCCAGCTCGTCCATGCCGTTTTTGCGGCGGTATTCATTGCCAGCTTTCTGGCCTTCCTGGAGAGAGGCGAGGAGCTCATCGGCATTCAGCTCGTCCTTGTCGTCGTCTTTGACATAACCAGACTCGTCGAACTCAAAGATGATCCACGGTGGATCGCCGATGCCTTCCTGGGCCAGCGTGCCGAGCTCACGATCGGTGGCGGGGTTTCCATAAAGCACCATGAGCTGGCGGGTGCCGTTGCCATCGGTGAAACGCCAGTCCTTGGGAATGACGATCTCGGCGCGGTCACCAAGCTTGCCAGTGCCCTGGCGGGTCCAGCCGAACTTCTCGACCTGCTCCATGCGTTCTTTGATCCGGCGCTGGAGATCCTGCTGCTCAGGTGCTTGCTGGCTGCCAGCTGCCGGAGGTGTCGCTGGTGCCGGCGCGGGTTGTTGGGCAGGAGCACTGGCGAACGCGGCGAGGCACATCAGCAGGGCGACGGAGGAGCGGGAGTGGAATTTCATGCGAGGGCGCGAGTGTGCGGGAGAGGACGGTGGAGCGTCAAGCAGCGTTTCCGTCTGGGGAAGACTGTTTCTGAAAGCGGGCGCAAGCATCGCGGATGGGCGGCGTAGTCTCCGCCGCATGATTTTCCGAACTCTCCTCGCTCTCGCCGCCTTCACGCTCACCGCCACCGCGCAAAACATCCGCGCCGGCATCATCGGCCTCGATACCTCGCACGCCGTGGCCTTCACCAAGACCTGCAACACCGATCCGCAGAAGCCGGAGGTCATGGGCCTGCGCATCGTGGCGGCCTATGCGCAAGGCTCGAAGGACATCGAATCGAGCACAAAACGCGTGCCGGAATACATCGAGCAGGTCACGAAGCTCGGCGTGGAGATCGTGCCCACTATTGATGCCCTGCTCGACAAGGTGGACGTGGTCTTCCTCGAATCGAACGACGGCCGCCCGCACCTGGAGCAGCTCCTTCCCTGCCTCGAAGCCCACAAGCCGGTCTTCATCGACAAACCCATCGCGGGCACGTTGGTCGATGCGATCAAGATTTTCGACGCGGCGAAGAAGTCGGGCATCCCGGTCTTCTCGTCGTCGTCACTGCGCTTTGGCAAAGCCACGCAGGCCGTGCGCAATGGCAGCATCGGCAAGGTGAAAAACGCCGAGACGGGCAGCCCGGCGAGCCTTGAGGAGCATCATCCCGATCTCTTTTGGTATGGCATTCACGGTGTGGAATCCCTCTACACCCTGATGGGGACCGGATGCCAGAGCGTGAAGCGTGGCAAGACCGCGGATGGCATGATCACCGTCACCGGCACCTGGGAAGGCGGACGCACCGGCACCTTCACCGAGCGCAAAGGCTATGGCGGCAAGGCCGTGGGCGAAAAAGGCGAGGACGCCGAGGTGGGCAAATACGAGGGCTATGATCCGCTGCTCTTCTCCATCGCGCATTTCTTCCGCACCGGCGTGATGCCCGTGACACCGGAGGAGACGCTCGAGATTTACGCCTTCATGGAAGCCGCTGATGAGAGCAAACGCCGCAACGGTGCTGAAGTCACGATCAAAGAGGTCATGGATAAGGCGCTGGCCGAAGCGAGGAAGTAATCGAACTCAAACAAAAACGCCGCCTCGGGTGACCGGGGCGGCGTTTTGCGTTTAGGCATGGGATCACGCTTCAACTTTTGCCGGACGACGACGGCGGAAGAGCACTGCCCCAAGCCCAATCCCTGAAAACAAGGCTTTGGAGGGCTCGGGCGTCACCTGGAAGAAGAAGGACTCCACACCAGACTCCTTGAAACCGTCGAGCGCATGCGTGCCGGATACCTTCATCTGAACCTCCCATAGACCTGTTTCGCTGAAGGTGACAAAGCGGTGGTTGTGCGTGCCCGCGGCCTGCGCGGCGAAATCCGCGCCGGTAATGCCGCCGTCGAAGGTGGACATGTTGAAGTCCAGCCCGCCGAAGCCGTCCGGCGTGTAAACGGAGAAATATCCGCTGCCGCTCGGAGAGATCACATCGACGAGGCTGAAGGTCAGATTGCCCGTCCAGTCGCCTGAATCGAGCTCTTCAGTGCCCCAGCCCAGGAAGGGCAGTGCTGGATTCGCGGTGATCGGAAGGATCCAAATGGGTGAGCCAGCAGCGACACCGGTCGGATTGAGAGAAGGGTTTGATGGGCGTGAAAGCTGCGCCACGCCGGTCACGGCACTGATGATGTCTCCAGGCTCAAACTCTGTATCCACTCCGAGGGCTGATCCCCCCACCACGGCTCCGGAGTGCAGGTGCATGTGCAGATGCATCTGCCCAAGCTCGTAATGCACGCCGATGTCACCATGACCGGTCGTCCACGTGGAGGCGGCGTTTGCGGAGGTGAGTGAAAGCAGGGCGATGAAGAGGAAACGGAGGGAGTTTTTCATGGCGAGGGGTTTCTACTCAAACGCAATCCTATTGCAATAGTTAATTGCAAATGTTTTGCATTTCAATCAGGGCATCACCGCCTGGAAGCGCCCGAAGGCCTTGTCCACCGTGCCGGTGACTGGGATGCGCAGGCGACGCAGCAGGATGCGGCCGAGCGCGTTGCCCTTATCTGCGCCGGTCTCGTAGGTTTCGAGCGGACGGCCGGGATTGCGGGGCGACTGGCTGCTCCAGGTGCTGAGGTTGGTGCTGAGCATGGGATTGATCTGGAAGCTGCCTTCGTTGAGCGCGTCCTTGTAGGTGTCTCGCAGGAAATCGAGGCCCAAAAAGCCGCCGCTGACCTGCGGCACGGGATTCAAGCCCAGATCCGCGCGTGCTGGATTGCAGCCATGCCAAAAGAGCAGGAACTCATGCCCGTTGCGCATGCCGTCCTGGTCAAAATCCGCCGATGCACTGCTCAAAGCGCCGCTGCTGAGACCGTGCGCGGTTTCAAAACTCTGCCGCCACTGCGTGTAGGTGAAGGCAGCGGTGCGATTGGAGCCAAAACTGAGCGTGAAGGGCTGACTCGTCACGCTTTGGCCGCCGGTCGTCGTGGCGCTGAGTTGCAGCGTCACGCGGTAGAGGCCATCAGCAGTGAAAGCGGCCAGCGCGGAGAGATTCGCGGAGCGGGAGACCGTCACGCTGTCTGCCGCGCTGATGCCATCGGCGGAGTTCATCAGCAGCGCGGTGCCCGTGCCGTTCAGCAGCGCAAACTGCCCAGGTCCATGCACGCCGATCAGCCGCACCGTCACGGCATCGCTCTGCAGCAGGCCCGCAGGCACGCCGGTGGCCGCGAGAGCGGGCGTTTGGCCGACGATGTTTGCCACAGCGCTGCCCAAAGCAGAAAGCGTGAGCGACATCTGCCGCGTGGCGCCAGCAAACGTGCCCTGCACGGTCGAAGTGGCCGCAGTGCCTGCTTCGAGGAAGCCTTGGCGCGATTCGTAGGCCACCGCGTTCGTCGCATCCTCCAGCAGCACATGCCACTCGCTGCCGGCACCGAGGCGCAGCGTCGCGGTGTTTTGCAGACGGCTGGAAAACGGCACGCTGAAGTTGAAGGTGCCAAAACCCTGCGTGCTCGCTCCACCGAGCCCGGTGAGGAGCTGACCATGACCGCGAAAGGTCACGGCGTAGTTCCCCGGCTTCGTGAACGACCAAAAAAAGTGGCTGTGGGCATCCGGCGTGAGTGTTTCGATTTGATCGTTCGCATCGATGCCGTCTGCGGAGTTCATGAGGATCAGCGGCCCGGCGAAATCGCTCGTGTAGAGGCCAAAGTGGCCGCCTGCGGCCGGTCCGGTGCCCGTCACGCTGTGCAGCGCCAGCGTGATGCTCCCGAGCGGATCATCGACGTAAAAACCCATGAACGAGGCCTTGAAGATGCCTGCATCAAACACGGCCCGCGTGCCGAGATACGGTGCGCCGATCACATTCGTCTGCGGCAGCACCCAGATCGGCTGCCCCACCGGCCCCAGCTCTGAAATCGCCGCGCTGATCGTGCCCTGCGTCGGCGGTGTGGCCACGATGCGCGTCGTCGCCGGATTCAGGCGCACGATTTGCGTGCGGTCATTGAAGTCGTCGTTCTTGTTGTAGGAAACGTAGAACTGCCAGCCCGCGTTCGGATTCCCCGGAGTCAGGGTGTAGTCGATGTGCGTCTCGAAGTGGCCGTAGAGCAGATCCGTCTGCGGCGTGCTGACCTGCGCCGAGCTGGTGGCGACGGCGGTAAGCAATGGCAGGAGGCTAAAAAGGCGGTTCAGGCGCATGTTTGACAAATGCAACTCCATTGCGTATTGCCAAGCCTCTTTTGAAACTATGTTGCACTAGACGATTTCGTGCCCAGATCGCCGTTCTGGCCGTCCCAGGCCTGCTTTGCGGCCAGGGCGTGGCTCCTTTTGTGCCACCGCCGCCTCCGGCCGAGATTCCGCTCACGACGCTCAAACCGGTCGAAATCATCGAAACGCCGAAGGAGCCCGAAAAGCCCGTTTCAGCCCCCAAACCAGCTCCAAAGCCACCCACGCGAAAACCAGCGCCGAAGCCCAAAGAGCCTGAAATGCCGCCCGCGGCCGAAATCAGCCCTCCCGTGCCCGATTTGGCACCTTCAGCCGGTTTCATCGAAGGCGAGAACCTTGGTGAAGTCGTCATCATCGCCGACAAACCGCGAGCCAGCGCCCGCACCGCCAGCGTGAGCGATCTCGCCATTCAACCCGTCGAAACCCTGCGCGGTCCCGAGCTTCAACGTCGCGCCCAGGGCACGCTCGGCGAGACGCTCGCTTTCGTGCCCGGTGTGAGCTCGAATTACTTCAGCCCCGGTGCCAGCAGGCCGGTTATTCGCGGCTTTGATGGCTTCCGCGTGCGCACGATGCGCGATGGGCTCAGCACGATGGACCTCAGCGATACCAGCCCGGACCACGGCATCCCGGTGGAGCCTGTTTTGGCGGATGAGATCGAGGTGCATCGCGGCCCCGCGGCGTTGCTTTACGGCAGCGGAGCCATCGGCGGCGCGGTGGACGTGCACACGCGCACCATTGCGCGTGAACTGCCCGCGCACGCGATCACCGGAGCGCTCGATTCGCGTTACGAGACCGCCTCGCAAGGCTGGACGGAGGCCGGATGGCTCGCGTTGACGGAGGGGCCGTTCGTTCTGCAGTTCACCGGCTCTTTGCGCGAGTCCGAGGACATCCACATCCCGAAAAGCGCCCGCACACCGATCTACGATGCCTTGGAGAATCCGCGCACGCGCAATCCCGCCACCGGCATCACCAGCGCGGTGCCGAATCCGAGCGGCCGCCTGCCAAACAGCTTCCATCAAAGCGAAAGCTACTCCGCCGGGCTCTCCTGGCTGCCGCGTGACACGCCGCTGTGGGCTGCGTTTTCCTTTTCCGCCTACGAGTCGCGCTACGGCCTGCCCTACTTCTTTGATGGCGATGTGAATGACTTCTTTGGCGACGGCCTCATCGACCTCATGCAGGAACGCTACGACCTGCATCTCGGCGCGGACTTTGATCAGGGCTTCATCAAAGCAGTGCAGTTCCACCTCGCCAGCAGCCAGTATGCGCATGACGAGCAGGTGCTCGGCCGTCAAAAAGACCTCGGCCGCGACATCAGCGAGACCTTCCTCACGAAGGACATGATCGAGGGCCGGCTGAATGTGTATCACGGCGGCTTCGGCGATCATCTCGATGGCGTCGTCGGCCTGCACGGCTACCGCGAGGACTTCACGGCCAGCCGTTTGCTCACCATCTCTCCGCAGCGCCGCGTGGGCAGCCAGTTTCAAACATCGAACCTCGGTGTCTATGCGCTGGAGAAGCTCACGCTCGGCCCGTGGCTGCTGCAGCTCGGCGGACGCTGGGAGGAGCAGACGATCCTCAATGAATCGGTGCCCGGCCGCATCACCGGCCTCAGCGAAAGCGCCCACAGCCTCTCCGCCGCGATCACGTGGGAGAAAAAAGACTGGCTCGGCATGCAGCGCTTCGCTTTGACGGCCATCGCCGCGCAAAACCAGCGCCTGCCCACCAGCACGGAGCGCTACGCCTTTTGGAACAACGCCGCGCTCGGTCGTTTCATCATCGGCGGAGACATGGACGGCACTCCCCTGCGCCTCGAGCAGTCCACCAGCATCGAAGCTGTGCTCGACGCGGAATGGGAACGAGCCGCCGTGCATCTCAGCGCCTTCCACTACGACTACGAGAACTTCATCTTCCTCCAGGAACTGCGCCGCAACATCCCGCGCACCGCGAACTACATCGAACGCGCCGCCACCTTCACCGGCTGGGAGGCGCAGATCGATCTCCACCTGCTCAAACGCGAGCATCAACGCGTCACCGTGAAGCTGCTCGGCGACTACGTCCGCGGCTGGAATGAAACCGACCGCGAATTCATCCCGCGCATGCCACCGCTGCGCCTCGGTGCGCGTGTGGAGGCGGAGCTTGGCCGCTTCCATGGCGGCATCGAGCTGCGGCATGCCTTTGACCAAAACCGCGTCCGCACCGGCCTGCGCCCCGAGCTTGCCACCGAGGCCTACACTCTTCTCAACGCCGACCTCACCTGCCAGCTCCACAAAAGCGAGCGCTATGAGGTCAGCCTGACTCTCCAAGGCACCAACCTCCTCGACGCCGATGCGCGTCAAAGCACCTCCTTCCGCAAAGACGTGGCTCCCATGCCCGGTCGAGGCTTCAGCGTCGGCATGCAGGTGCGGTTTTGAGCCCAATCCTAAGCCCACATTTTGGCCCGTGGCAGCGAAGGTGAAGCCGCGGCGAAGCTGGCGATCCAGCGGCGGGCTTTTTCGGGTTCGAGCCAGGGTTTGGAGGTGGGGAGCTTGCAAAACATGGCGTGGCATTCGTCGCGGTAGGTGCGGCCCATTTGTTTGGCGATCCACGCTTCATACTCGGCGAGCCAGGCGGTGAAGATGCGGCTGCTGCGGGTGAGTTCGGGGAGATTGCTGCTGTCGAACTCGCTGAAGTCATACTCGCCGGGCACGACGGGCGTGGTGCGGTGGTGGACGTAGCAGCGTTTGGCGTTGCGGATGAAAAGGAAGCCGCATTGGCCGCCTTCGCAGGGATACCAGCCGGCGCAGGCGCCGTGGAGTTCGATCATGCCGTCTTCCCAGGGCTTGCAGTAGCAACTGGTGCCCTGCAGGCCTTCGCTGCGGTGTTTTTGGAAGCCGTGCTTGAGGAGCAAATTGCCATCCGTGAGCACATCGCGGCCCCAGAAGAACATTTGCTGGCCGAGACCAATGGTGAGGTCGTTGAGGTGGCCGCGGGTGAGCGTGGCGGCGGTGGCTGCCGGACGATGAGAAGCGCTGGCAGGAGTGCCTGCGTCACGAGTGGGTTTACGCCGCCACAGCATATTCGATGACCTCCGCGTGTTGGTTGAGTTGATGGTCTTGCTCGGGCTCGACGGCGCATTGACAGTCGGAGCAGCATTTCAGGTCGTCGAGCAGGAAGCCGCGTTGTTTCCAAAGATCGAGCCCGTCGCCGATGTCGATGCCGAGACGTCCGGCGATCTCGCGGGCGATGACGCCAAAGCGGGCGCGGTATTTGTAGATGAAGCAGAAGAGCATGCCGCGATGCTGCAACGAGGGCCCGCTGTAAAAGAGGCCGGGCGTGAGCGTGGATTCGTCGGCGGCTTCGCTGAAGATGGGCGAGCCTTTTTTCCACTCCCAGAGGTCGCGCAGAGGCTCGATGGCGCTGCGGAAGCCGGTGCAGAGGATGGGCGGTGTGGGGCTGTGGAATGGTTTGCCATCGCGCACGTCGAGCTCGAAGCCGCTGCGCACGGGGCGGATGGCGAGGACCTCGGCGTTTTTGTAGAAGTGGATGGTGCCGGGGGCTTCGAGCAGCGCGTTTTTGAGTCGGTCGCGCGTGCGGGGGCTGAGAGCGCGGCTGGGATCGGGATCGTCGCTGTCCCAGGGATGGCCGCGGGAGAGGAGATGCACTTTTTTGCCAAGCTGCATGAGCTGGATGGCGGCGTCGATGCCGCTCTCATAGCCGCCGATGAGCGTGAAGACATCGCCGGTGAGCGCGAGCTGCTCCCAATCGCGCACGCGGCTGTTGTGCAGGCCGAAATCGGCTCCTTCGATGCCGCCGAGATCGGGGCGTGCGAATTCGCCGACGGCCCAGATGACGAAGCGCGAGGTGCGCAGCCCTTTGGACGTCTGCACCTCGAATGCATCGCGCACGCGGCGCAGGCTGGTGACGCGCACGTTTGGCTCCACGCTGAGCTCGTAGTGCTTCACGATGGCCCGGAGGTAGAGGGCGTAGTCTTTGCCGGTGGGATGCTGTGTGTTGAGGAAATCGGCGGGCGAGGTCTCGGGCGAGATGGCGTTGAGGTCGGCGAAGCCGAAGTTGTTCGAGTGAAAGGAGGGCGTGAGGAGCGTCATCTGCTCCGGCCAGGCCTCGAAGCTGGCTCCGATGCCTTTTTCATCGACGACGACCACGTCCTCGACACCCGCTGCCTGAAGCGCGAGCGCACATCCGAGCCCCGCAGGACCTGCGCCGACGATGAGGACGTTGTGGGAGAGTTTCATGCGTTTGAGGAGAAAGGTGGGAGCGGCGTGTCACGCACGAGCGAGGCCCGAGGCCGCGAGATCGCCCGGCGAGGTCTCTCGCGGGCCTTTTGCGATCTGCGGCATGCCGGAAGACGGCGGTGGTGGGGCGTCTGCACGACGCAGGAGCAGGTGTTTCAGTGCGGTGAGATGCGGAAACTCCACCAGCATGCCGATGACCAGCGCCGCGTAGATCAAGGGCTGCTCCGGCAGTGCCGCCATGGTGATGCCGAGCATCAGCGGCGCATTCCGGGCCGCCGTGGTCATCGTGAGCAGCGCACGCTCGGGATAGGCCAGACGGCCCACACGCACCGCTGCCTCCGCCAGGAAGTAGGTGACGACAAAGAACACAAACACCGCCGCGAGGATCATCAGGAAGGCCAGCGCATGCTCCAGGATGACGGTGATGTTGGCCGCGAAGACACACACCACCATCAGCGCGATGATCATCGGCACCAGCCGCGCCGCCAGCCTGCGAAGCATGGCGAACCACGCCGACGGCAGCGCCAGCCGCAGCAGCCCGTGCGCTGCCACCGCCCCCGCGAAAGGCACGAGGAACCATTGCCACAGCGTGCCCCCCAGCGTGATGACATCCGCGCCCGTGCGGTGTCCGACCATCAGACCGAGATAAACGGGATACAGCAGCAGTTGGGAAAGCAGGTTGACCGGCAGCAGCACGGAACCCAGCGCGGTGTTTCCTCGCGACAGCCGCGTGAAGCCCAGGAACCAGTCCGTGCATGGAGCCATGAAGTAGATCAGCAGTCCCGTCAGTAGCAGTGGCTGGCCGCTGAGAAAGAGGCTGGCGATGCCCCAGCCGAGGACTGGGATGATGAGGAAATTGCACACCCAGGCCAGCAGCAGGCAAAGCCAGTGCCCGCCGCCATGCCGCAGCGCCAGGAAATCCACCTCAAAGAACAACACGGACACCAAAGCAAGGATCAGCGGATCGACATACCCGCCGAGCTGCGATCCCAACGTGCTGGAAGACCAGCCAAGCGCGGAGCCGATGAAGATGGCCGCTATCAACAGCAGCGTGGTGCCGAGATTCGAGAAGAGTTTTTTCATGGCGGAAGAATTCATGCACCGGCCTTTTGAGTAACGCAAAACATTTGCATTTAAATCAACTGCGACCACATCTCCCACCGAATGCGCGTCACCATCCTCTGCGGCTTCCTCGGCTCCGGCAAAACCACGCTTCTGCGGCGCATGCTGCGGGAGGCGCCCGCGCAGCGTCGGCTCGGCGTGCTCGTCAATGACGTGAGCGACCTCGAAGTCGATGGCGATCTCGTCCGCGAGGCCGAGCGACTGTCCGAGGCCGAGGGCACGCTTGTCAGCCTTTATGCCGGCAGCATCAGCGGCAGCCGACGCGAGGCCTTTCGCGAGGCGCTGGCTCGTTTCGCGGCTCGCGAGGATGTCGAGCATCTCATCATCGAGACCTCCGGCAGCACGCATCCGTGGCCGTTGATCGAAGACGTGCTCCAGCATGCCTCGCTCGAGTTGCACGGCTTCATCACGCTGCTCGATGCACGGGCGCTCGTCGCCGATCACGGCGGCGGCGCGGACCTGCTGCGCCGTTTGGTGCAAAACGAGGCCCGCGGACTGCGCAGCGCGGAAAACCTGCTCGTGGAGCAATTGCAATTCGCCAGCACGATCGTGCTCACCAAGGCCGAACGCGTTCCCGCCGCCGATCTGACCATCGTGCGCAAAACGCTCGAAATCCTCCATCCTGAGGCCCGCGTGCTCACCGCGAGCTATGGCAAGGCCGAGGTCGATTGGCTCGACGTCGGCGGTTTCGACCTCGCACGCGCTCAAGAGCTCTCGCTGGGCCTACCCGACACCGATTTGGGCGAAAGCGAGGCCTACGACATCGGCCACACCGTGGTGCGTGACGAGCGACCGCTGCATCCGCGACGTTTTTGGACCTGCTTTCGCGAGCATCTCGGCCTCGGCATTCATCGCAGCAAAGGTTTCATCTGGCTCGCCTCACGACCGCGCGAGGTGCTGCTCTGGAATCAAAGCGGCGGCAGCATCGAAATGGAGCTCATGGCCTACTGGAAGGCCGAGCTCGTCAAAAACCCCGATGGCAAACTCCTCCCGCAGGAGATCGCGAAGCTCCGCGACTGGCTGCAAGGCACTCACCCCGTCTTCGGCGACCGCCTCAACGAACTCACCCTCATCGGCACCGAACACGACCGCGCCATCTTCCTCCGCCACCTCCAAACCTGCTTCTGCACCGACGAAGAAATCCGCCACTGGCAGGAAGGCGGCACCTTCGACGACCCCTGGCCGAAGAACCTGCGGGAAGTGCGGTGAACCCCATTCTTTTCCCCATGAACACGAAAACCTCCAAACTCCCCGTCACCGTGCTTTCCGGCTTCCTCGGCGCTGGAAAGACCACGCTGCTCAATCACATCCTGCGCAATCGCGAGGGCCGAAAGGTCGCCGTGATCGTGAATGACATGAGCGAGGTCAATGTCGATGCCCAGCTTGTCAAAAGCGGCGATGCAAAGCTCTCGCGCACCGAGGAAAAAATGGTCGAGATGAGCAATGGCTGCATCTGCTGCACGCTGCGCGAGGATTTGATGCAGGAGGTCGCCACGTTGGCGAAGGAAGGCCGCTTTGACTCGATTTTGATCGAATCCACCGGCGTGTCCGAGCCCATGCCTGTGGCGGAGACTTTCACCTTCGCGGATGAGTCAGGACGCAGCCTGAACGACCTCGCGCAGCTCGACACCATGGTCACCGTCGTCGATGCGCGGAACTTTCTCGACGACTACCACAGCACCGATGACCTCCAGGACCGCGAGATGGGCGTCACGGGCGAAGATGCCCGCAGCATCGCGAATCTGCTCACTGATCAAATCGAGTTCGCCAACGTCATCCTCATCAACAAGACCGATGCCGTCAGCGCCGACGAACTCGACGAGATCCAGGGCATCGTCCGCGCTTTGAACCCGAAGGCGAAGGTCCACCTCACCCAGCGCAGCGAGGTGCCGCTCGATCACGTGCTCGACACCGGCCTCTTCGCCATGGCCGAGGCCGAGCAGTCGAAAGGCTGGCTCGACAGCCTCGGTGGTCACACGCCAGAGACGGAGGAGTATGGCATCAGCAGCTTCGTCTATCGGGCGCGGCGTCCGTTTCATCCACAGCGCTTCCACGACCTGCTCGGCCTGCACTGGGATGGCGTCATCCGCGCCAAAGGCATGTTCTGGCTCGCCACGCGGCATGAGATCGCCGGTTACCTCTCGCAAGCCGGCGTCTTGCGCGACACCCGCGCCATGGGCTTCTTCTGGAGCGCCGTCAGCGAATCCGAATGGCCGCAAGACGAGCAAAGCCAGGCCGAAATCCGCTCCCACATCCAAGGCGAGCACGGCGACCGCCGCACCGAGCTCGTCATCATCGGCCGCGACATGGACAAAGCCGCCCTCACCGCGAAATTTGACGACGCCCTCCTAACCGACGCCGAATTCGCCAACGGCCCCGAAGCCTGGCGCACCCTCCGCGATCCTTTCCCGCAATGGTTGCCGAATGAACCGCATGCGCATGCCGCTTGAGGAGACCTCGGCAAAATCAGAAAACACATCATTCTGCCAACCATCATTTTGCCAACGCTTGGATCATCGCCACGCCTTGGGTTTGGAAGAATGATGGATGGCAAAATGATTTGGAAGCAGGCTTAAAACACAAAAGCCGCGCTGCATGGGGCAGACGCGGCTTTTGGGGAAAAGCGGATCGGCGGGGGCGAGCCCGGAGATCAGCCGTGGCAGTGGCAGGAGTTCTGGCAGCAGCCTTCGCCGGACTTGTGACCGTCGGCGCAGGCCTCGCTGCAGAAGTCTTGGCCGTTCTTTTGGACGTGGTGGCCTTCACGGACTTCGCATTGGCAGTCAGGGCAGGCGCATTTGGAGGAGGTGGTAGTGCTCATAGGCACCAATATATGAACATACGCTCATATATTGGTCAATTGCTATTTCCCACGCTTCATGAACCATCGCCTGCCTATGCCCGCCCGCGCCAAATCCGCCAAAAAAACGGCTCCAGACCTTTGCACGGAGCATCACGCCCCGGCGAGCCACCCCGACGCGAAAATCTCGCCGCTCACCCTCGTGGAATCCCAGCGCATGGGCGAGTTCTTCGCCGTGCTGGCCGATCCCACCCGCCTTCGTCTGGTTTCCTTGCTCGCCGCTCATGAATTCTGCGTGTGCGACCTCGCCAGCTCCCTGGCGATGACGGAATCCGCCATCTCCCATCAACTCCGCGCCCTGCGTGCCGCCCGCCTCGTCAGCTACCGCAAAGAAGGCCGCCAGGTCTTTTACCGCCTCCACGACCACCACGTGCTGGAACTCTACCAGACCGTCCGGGAGCATTTGGAGGAGTAGGCCTCAGCTATCCTGAGCAGGCCCGGTCGTGTGCTTCTTCATCCACCGCTTCGCACACTCGCTCTGCTCGCGCGTTTCCAGGCAGCACTTCCGCCGTGCCCGAATCCACTGCACGGGATCAGCCTTCGCCGGGATGAAGCCCGCCTTCGCACACCACGCGACGATGAACTGCCCCGTCCGGCCACAACCCGCCACACAATGGACCACGACCGGCTCACGAGCCGCGTGATGCCTGTCCATCAAGCTCACGAATTGCTCGATCTGCGCATCCGTCGGCACGCCGTAGTCGGGCACGTGGATGTGGTGATACACAAACTGCTCCGGCACATCGCGCCGGTTGTCGAACTCACAGCAATTCACGACCGCCCGGATGTTTTGCTCGTCGTAAATCTCAAACACATACGGATCTGGCCACCAAGACGCCGCAATGACACCCTCCACAATCCAGGTGAAGGGCTCCGTGCGTTCAGGCTGACCTCGTTCAGGCCAATACCAGGGGCGGATGGGGGACGGCATGCGTTTGAGACTTCTCATGCACGTTGATCTCGGAGAGTTCAAGCCTGTGCAGGCTTTCACACCTTCGGCAGCGTGATGCGCTGCTTTTGGCCCTGATATTTGCCGGTGCGTTTGCGATACGAGGTGGCGCAGGGCTCGCCGCGGAAGAAGAGCATCTGCACGATGCCTTCGTCGGCGTAGATGCGGCAGTCGGCGGCGGAGGAATTGGAGAATTCGAGCGTGAGATGGCCGCTCCAGCCTGCCTCGGCCGGGGTGACATTCGCGATGATGCCGCAGCGGGCGTAGGTGCTCTTGCCGACGCAGATGGCAGTGACATTGGCCGGCAGGCTGAGCTTTTCCACGGCGACGCCGAGGCCGTAGCTGTTCGCCGGCAGGATGAAGTAGCGACCATGCTCATCGCTTTCGAGCGGCACCTTTTCGAGATTGCGCGGCTGGAAGCGTTTCGGGTCCACGACGGTGCCGGGGATGTGGCGGAAGACTTTGAACTCGCGGGGTGAAAGCCGCAGATCGTAACCAAAACTGCTCAAGCCATAGGAGAGCACCTGCGGGCCATCTTTGAGCTGGCGCACGAGTTGCGGCTCAAACGGAAGGATCATGCCACGGCGGGCGAGTTCGGTGATTTGGCGGTCATTGAGGATCATGGCGGCCAATCATTTAATGCAACATACTTGCAATACAACCAAAGAGGCTCAACATGCCCCATGCCCACCTACCTCTATGAAACTCTGCCGCCGAGGCCTGACGTCCCCGTGCGACGTTTTGAGCTGAAGCAAAGCATGCGCGATGCCGCGCTGACCCATGATCCCGAAACCGGCCACCCGGTGCGCCGTGTGCCGCAGGCCAGCTTTTATCTCGGCGGCGTGCGCAGCCTCGCCGTCGCGCCGCTGGATGGCGGCGGCTGCTGCGGGACGGGTGGAGGAGCCTGCCATCATTGAACGCACCCATGTCGAAAAACCACCGCGCCATGCTCTTCCGCCTTTTCGTCCTACTCTGCACCTTCAGCCTCGCCGCCTGCAAAAAGGCACCGGAGGCGGCTCAGGTCGTCGTTTGGCCTGAATTGACCGCTTTCGATGAGATCGCCGCGAAGGCCGAAGGTCTCGCGCAAGTCGGGGATGTGGCGGCTTTGCGTCAAACGCTGCCCGATGTGCTAAAAACGGGCTCGGTGGTCACTGCGGCGACGATTCCGGCCAACGCGAAAAATCCCGCGGGCCTCCGATCACCTCTCGCGGACCTCGCGGAACTGCTCACGAAGCTCTCTGCGGCTAGTTTGGATGACGACGACCTCAAGACCTACACCCTGGCGCTGCATCCGCTGGTGGCCGTGATGATGACGGAGGCTGGAATGCCGCACATTCACGCGAACGAAGGTCCACACCGTGGCTTTTTCCATCCTGTCTTTGCCGCCGATGGCAAACAAGCCGCCACGCTGGAGATCAAGCTGCACGATGACGCGGGCGATCTCGAAGTCTGGCTGGTCAAAGGTGGTCGCGATGGTCCGCCGCTCGATCTGCCACTCGACAGCGTGCTGAAGCTCGATTTCCCCGATTTGAAACGCCAGATCGAGCTGCGGGTTCGTGATCGCGAGAAAAACGCGGGCGAAGACGGCCAAACCAACCTTCGCAACGGCCAGACGAACTACTTCATCTTCCCCGGCGAAACCGGCGCGGATGCGAAATGGCTCATGGGCGTCGATTTTGCCGCCAAAGCCCGCTTCGCGCTTCCGGGAGGTCTTTCCAGCGAGGTCTTCGTGCTGAAGCCGCATGTGCATCATGACTGACGCGGCGATCCATCTCCACAGCCTGCGGCATGTGCTGGCACCGGGCGTGCATTTTACGCTCGATGAGCTGCTCGTGAGCAGAGGTGAATGCCTCGCGCTCACCGGACCGAGTGGTTGCGGCAAAAGCACACTGCTGAGCCTCATCGCCGGATTGGCGCGAGTGCAAAGCGGCAGCGTTCGCGTGCTTGGCACGGAGCTTGGCAGTCTCGGTACCGCCGCGCTGGATCGGCATCGCGGCCAGCACTGCGGCATGGTGTTTCAGAGCTTTCACCTGCTACCCGCCTTCACCGCGCTGGAGAATGTGCGCATCGGCCAGCGCTTCTCCGGTCGCGAAGGCGATGCCTCGGAGATGCTGGAGCGTGTGGGCCTCTCGCATCGGCTGCACACGCGGGTGAGCCGACTCTCCATAGGCGAAAAGCAACGCGTCGCCATCGCGCGGGCACTGCTTGGCCGCCCGGCCCTCTTGCTCGCCGATGAGCCCACCGGCTCGCTCGATCCGAAAACGGGCCGTCAGGTCTTCGACCTCATGCGCGAGCTCGTCCGCGAGAACGGCACCACCTGGTTGATGGTCACGCACGATCTCGCGCTCGCCCGCGAGCTGCCACGCCAGTTTGACTGCACCCCACTCATCCGCAGCGAGGAGGTGGTGGCATGACCCTCCCACGCATCGCCTGGCGTTATCTCACGGCGCGGCCGTTGGTCACGGGGCTCACCTTGGCGGGCATCGCGCTGGGCGTGGCCTTGATCGCGGCGGTGCTCACGTTGCGACGGGAGACAGAGCGCACATTTCAGCGGGAGGCCGGGCTGTTTGACCTCGTCGTCGGGGCCAAGGGCAGCCCGCTTCAACTCACGCTCAGCAGCGTGTATCACCTCGACATGCCCACCGGCAATGTGCCGTGGTCGCTGTATGAAAAACTGCGCGAGAACCGCCGCGTCGCCACCGCCATCCCGATCGGTCTGGGCGACAACTTCCGCGGCTTTCGCATCGTCGGCACGGAGCCGCATCTGTTTGATCTCCAGCATGAAGGCCGCGCTTTCTTCAGCTTCGCGCAAGGTGGCGTGTTCAAAGACGACTTCGAGGTCGTGCTCGGCTCGCAAGTGGCTGCCAGCACCGGCTTACGGATCGGCGACGCCTTTGCGGGCACGCACGGGCTCGTGCAGATGCCCGGCAGCGAGGAGCATGGCGAGTTCCCGTATCGCGTGTGCGGCATCCTCGCGCCCACCGGCACGGCGCAGGATCGCGCCATCTTTGGCACCCTGCGCAGCGTGTGGATCATCCATGACAAGGAGCACAAGCTGCACGCCGCCATCCAAGGCACCGCAAGCCGAGCAGAGTCGCCGCTGGAGGTCACCGCCGTGCTCATTCGACTGAAAGCACGCGGCCTGCGCCTGTGGGTCGCTGATGACATCCGCAACAACACCGAAGGCATGCCCGCCATCCCGGTGAATGAGATCCTGCGCCTGTATCAAAACGTCCTCGAGCCCGTGCAAAAAACGCTGCTCGCCGTCGCCGCGCTCGTCGTGGTCGTTTCATGCTTCACCGTGCTCGTCACGCTGCATCAGGCGGTGGAAAGACGGCGGCGCGATCTCGCCATCCTCCGCTGTCTCGGTGGCAGGCGCTGGGAAGTGGCCGCGCTGGTCATGCTGGAGGCCGTGTTTCTCACGCTGGGCGGTCTCATCATCGGTTTGCTGCTCGGTCATGGCCTGCTCGCGGCCGCAGCACCGCTGCTGCGTGAGCGCACCGGCCTGCTCATCGAGCCTTGGAGCCTCGATCACGCGGAAATCACCGCGCTGCTCGTCATCGCCGCCGCGGGGCTGCTCTCCGGCCTCGTGCCCGCCCTTTCCAGCTACCGCCGCACACCCGCCCACGATCTCGGCATCACCGAATGAGCCCACGTCAGCCCAAGTCAGCCGCCGCCTTCGTCAGCCTCACCGCGCTGGCCTTGCTCGCCATGGTCATCGTGTGGATGCAGCCGCAGGACGCCACGCGTTCAAACACGGACGTCAACTCTCTACCACCCGCCTCACCGCCCACTTTGGCAGAAACCAAAGCCATCGAAAGCACGCCGACACCGACCGGTCCGCCCGTGCGCATCGACTTCAAATTGCTCGATGAAACCAAGCAGCCCGATGCACGCAAAATGGAGGTCGTGTATCCGCCCGCGCTCGAAGCACTCGATGGCCACCTCGTCGAACTCATCGCCTTCATGGCCCCGTTTGAATCGCTGGAGGACATGAGCGAGTGCCTGATGCTCCCCGCCTATGTCGGCTGCTTTTTCTGCGCACCGCCGAGCTTCACGCAGGTCGTCTTTGTGCGTCAAAAAGACGATGGCAGGCCGAAGAAGCCCTTCATCGAAGCTCCATCTCTCGTCACCGGCACGCTGCGCCTGCTGAAGCCCGGCAGCAGCGATCCCGCGCACGAGATGGAGATGCTCTACGTCGTCACGGATGCCACCGTCGTGCCTTACGATGGCTCGAACGCCCCGGCTCGCGTGCCCGGCCATTGGCAGCAGGAAAATCCGCGAGCCGCAGCCGATGCCGGACTGCCGGAAAAGCCGCAGCCATTGCCTCCGATGAAGCCCGAGGACCTCGTGCCCGTCATCGCAAAGCTGCGCGGTCTTGAAATCAAGAAGCCCATCAAGTTCACCACCTACACACCCGCCGAACTCGAAAGCGCCGTCGAGGTCCGCATCAACTCACGCCGCGCCGCCGGAGGCTGGGCCGCGCATCAGCGTGTGTGGCAGACGCTGGGCTTCGCCGATGAAAAAGACGACCTGCGCCTCGTCTTGCGTGGCCTCACTCTTCAGCGCGTCATCGGCTACAGCAACGCCGCGGGCGATCACATCCGCTACAACGCTGATCTCCAGCTCACGCAGCCCGCCACGCGACTCGAACTCGTCAAAGTCATCGCCGAGGCCCTGCTGCGTCAAAATCACGATCTCCGCCATCTTGATGCCGCGCTGCATGGCGATACGAACACCGATGCCCGCCTCGCCGCCACCGCCTTGCTCCAGGGCGATCTCATGACCACAGCGCGACTCTTCGCCGCGCATCATCGCCTGCGCGATCCTTCGCCGAATGCCAGCTTCGCTTTCTTCGGCGGCTATCCAGCGGCAAAAACAGCGCTGCAACAGCTCGAAACCCTGCCCTGGCAGATGGGGCCGTTCTTCACCGATCAATTCGCCCCGAATGGCGAGCCGATGGCGCTCAATGATCTGCTGAAAAAGCCGCCCACCACCACCGCGGCCATCATTCATCCCATCTTCCATGGCCGACCGCAGGACTACACGCCCGTCGAGGTGCCATCGACCTTTGCCGATGCCTTGCGCGACTCCAAACCCATCGCCACCGGCATCCTCGGCGAGGCCGCGCTGCTCGTTTGGCTCGAAAACAACGCCGAACTCGGCCCGCACATGTCCGCCGCCGATGGCTGGCGCGGGGACCGCTATGCCTTCTGGCAGGACGGCACCCTGCTCATCGAAACGCATTGGCTCGATGAAGACGAAGCCGCCGAATTCCACGAAGCCGCCACCACCCAGCGCCCCGACTTCACCGTCATCCGCAAAGCCAACTCCAGCCTCGTCCACCTCATCGGCGGCCCCGAAGCCGCACGCGCTGAACTCCAAAAACGCCTCCAACCATGAAACGAGCCCTTTTTGCGTTCATCGCCAGTTTCAGCCTCGCTCAAGCTCAAGAGCACAAACTGCCCACCGAGTCCAAAGAGGCCAAAAACGCCTACCAACAAGCCAGCGAGCCCACTGAGGCCTTTTTGGCCGATTGGGACTTTTTGGACAAAACCGATGTCGTCGTGAGCGACGGCAAAAAAGACGCCACCATCCAGTATCCCGCCAAAATCCAAGCGCTCGATGGCAAACGCGTCGCCCTCATCGGCTTCATGGCACCGTATGAAAAGCTCGATGACATGAGCACCTGCATGATCCTGCCTGCCTCGGTCGGTTGTTACTTTTGCAGTCCACCCGCCGTCACGCAGGTCGCACTCATTCAGCAAAAAGGCGGGACCAAGGACAAGCGTCCCTTCATCAACGAAGCCGTCATCGTCACCGGCACACTGCGCCTCTTCACCTTCGCCAGCCAGCATCCCGCGCATCAGGCCGACTTCATGTATGCCCTCGACGACGCCACCGTCGAAGTCTTCACCGGCCAAAACAAACCCCGCCGTGCCCCCGCCCATCTCCCGCCTGATCCACGCAAGCAGCCGAAGATTTACTGACTCATGACAACTCCAACACTCCCCACCTTCGCCCCGCGTCTTACCATCGAACAAGTCGAGGAAGGCCGCGACCTCGCGCCCAAATTTGATGCCAGCGGCCTGCTGCCGGCCGTCACCACCGACTTCGCCACCGGCGAGCTGCTCATGATGGGCTACATGAATGCCGAAGCACTGCAAAAGACCATCGCCACCGGCGAGGCGCACTACTTTAGCCGCAGCCGTCAGGTGCTCTGGCACAAGGGCGCCACCTCCGGTTTCGTGCAAAAGGTGCGTGAGCTGCGCATCGACGACGATCAGGACTGCATCTGGCTCCGCGTCGAAACCTCCGGCGGTGCGAACTGCCACGTCGGCTACCGCTCCTGCTTTTACCGCGCCATTCCCACCGGCGCTGATTACACCCGCGCCGAAGGCTGCCTCATCTGGAAAGAAGAGACCAAGGTCTTCGATCCGCAGGCTGTGTATGGCGACGCTCCCAACCCAACCAAGCTATGAGCCGCATCCCCATCGTCCTCATCGCCGGATTCCTCGGCGCGGGCAAAACCACCTTCCTCCATGCCCTGATGGGCGCTTTGAAGGAACGTCAGGTCGGCTTCAGCGTCGTGGTCAATGACTTCGAAAACGCCGAGATCGATGCCGCGCGTCTGCGGGATCTCGATGTCGAGGTGCAGTCCATCAACGGCTCCTGCGTCTGCTGCTCCTCGCTGAACGACTTCATGCTCACGCTCGGCACCATCGACGTGCCACGCGGCGGCGTGCTGCTCGTCGAGGCGAATGGAGCGTCCGATTTCATCACCCTCATCGCTGCCATCAGCATGCGTGGCGAGTGCCGGCGCTTCACCTCGCCCATCCAGGTGACCATGATCGACACCGTGCGCTGGCAGAAACGCCGCCAGCACAACAAGCTGGAGCAGGAGCAGGTCAAAACCGCTACGCACTGGATGCTCACGCATACCGATGGCGTCAAAAACCCACGCCTCGCCGGCATCCGCGCCGCCGTGAAGATGCTCACTCCGCGCGGCATCGAGACCAGCGTGGACGCCTTCGCCGACTTCCTCCGCCTGCAAGCCGCCACCGCCCGCTTCGTCGCCGCTGAGGCACCCAAGCCCGCCCTCTTTGAAAACATCACCACCGAACCCGCTCACGAGCATCACCATCATCACGATGACGAACGCGCTTTCACCTCCATGCGCGTGCCCGTGCCCTTCGTCGTGCAGCGACAGGACCTCGAACGCGTCCTGCGCCATCTGCCCGATGAAGTCCTCCGCGTGAAAGGCCTCTGCCGCCTCGCCGAGCTGCCGCAGATCCCTTTTTCCTTCCAACACGTCCGCCCTGAAGGCGAAACCTGGTTCCTCCCCATGCTCGGCACCCTCGGCGTCATCCCCATCGGCGTCGTCATCGGCGTCGGCCTGCCGGAGAAGATCATCCAAAACGCCTTCGAAGCCCTCCCCAGCGCCGAACTCCGGCCTGACATTCAGGTTGAGGCCGCGTGAGGACTGGGAAAAGAGGCGGGGTGATGGAGGAGTGGAGTTTTGGAGTCATGAAGCTCACCAATCCAGCACTCCACTACTCCATCACTCCGCTCGATTGCCGCCACCATTATCCAGTCCCTCCCCACTATGCCCACACCTCGCCGTGAAATCCGAGTCCGCCATGAGGCGGGTGCGCCCGAAGCTGTCGCTGCGGTCATTCGGACGGAGCGGGAGCTTGAGAAGCTGATCGCAGGCGAGAGCACGGCGGACACGCGGCAGATCGGCACGGTGGTGTCGAAGCTCCAGGTCGTGATCGCGGACTATCTCGACTCGGGGAAGCCGCTCAAGATCACGCTGAGTGCCTTTGAGATCCTCTCCGCGGTCGATGCGGCGATTCAGGAGGCGGTAGGCAAGCCCAGCGCATGGCCGGACGGGGCGGATGCACGCACCTTTTTCGTTCACGGGCTCTACGACGAGATCATTCAGCAGCCGAGCAACATCTTCGAAACGAAGCTTTTCCCCGACGGCACCGAACGCTACATCCCCATCAGCCGCGCCACTTGGAAAGTCTGCCTGGAGCGACTGCGCGAGCAGATCGTCGAGAGCGGGCTGAAGATCGCCAAGAAGCGTGCTTCGGCTGGATAAGGCCCAGAAGGGGGGGCGGAGAAGCCGCCAAAACGCCGCCCGGTTCGGGCTTTGTGTGCGGCCAAACTTTCTCTGCACAGTCGTTTGCAGGGCTGAAAATCGCCTCAACATTTTGCGCGTCAGAACGTCACACGAGGCGTATCACGTCCTGTGTAGCTCTAAAACCACCTCCAACCCTCCATGAAACACACCGCTCCAATCGTTACCGCCATCACGCTGGCGCTCAGCCTGGCCCGTGCCGAGCAGATCGACGCCAACGCCTTCAACTCGAAGCTCACCAAGGACGCGGCACCGCTGCCAAACGCCGGCCAGATCCAGATGAGCTACGCCAATGTGGCCGAGAAGATCCTGCCCAGCGTCGTGACCATCTTTTCCTCCGCGCCGATGAAGGCACCGACGGCAGACAAGATCCCGCCGCAACTGCGCCCGTTCTTCTACCGCTTCTTCGGTGTGCCGGATGAGGATTTTGGCATGGATGAAAACGACGAGCCGCAGGCCCCGCGCCGCCGTGGCCAGCCCCAGCCTCGCGAGCAGGAGGAAGAAGAGGCGCCGCAAAACCGCGGCGTCGGCTCCGGCGTCATCATCACCGCTGATGGCTACATCCTCACCAACAACCACGTCATTGAGGACGCCAAGAAGATCGAGGTGGCCGTCTCCGAGGGCGAGAACACGAAAAACTACACCGCCGAGATCATCGGTGCTGATCCGCTCACCGATGTGGCCTTGATCAAGATCGATGCGAAGGGCCTGAAGCCCGCCACCATCGGCGACAGCACCGTCCTCCGCGTGGGTGACATCGTTCTCGCCGCGGGAGCGCCGATGGAGCTTCCCCGCTCGATCACTCAGGGCATCGTCAGCGCTCTCGGCCGCAGCAATGAGGGCATCGTGCGCAAGGGCCGCATGAGCGGCTACGAGGATTTCATCCAGACCGATGCCTCCATCAATCCCGGCAACTCCGGCGGTCCGCTCGTCGATGGCCTTGGCCGCGTGATCGGTATCAATACCGCCATCCTCTCGAAGTCCGGCATGAATGCTGGCATCGGCTTTGCCATCCCGATCAACATGGCCATGCGCATCGCCGAGGACCTCCTCGACGACGGTTCCGTGCAGCGTGGCTACCTCGGCGTGCAGATCACCGACGTGACCCCGCAGTTTGCGAAGCAATACAAGATCGGCGACCAGACGGGTGCCCTCGTCACCCAGGTGGGTGCTGAATCGCCCGCGGAAAAGGCTGGCATCCAGGTCGAGGACATCATCATCGCCATTAGCGGTCAGAAAGTGGATGGCAGCAGCCGCCTGCGCCTGATCGTCAGCAGCCTGAAGCCCGGCTCGACAGTGCCGATGGAGATCCTCCGCAACGGCCAGAAGATGACCGTCAATGCAACCCTCGAAGCCCTGCCTGAAGAGGCTCTAGCCGAGGTCGGCCCTGGCCGCAGCATCCCTCGTGGCGGTTCCGGCAAAGGCGGGGCGAATGCCACGTTCGAGCTCGTGCCCGGCGTGACCGTGCAGAACCTTTCTCCAGCCCTCCGTGAGCGTCATGACATCCCGAAGGATCTCCAAGGGGTCATCGTCACGAAGGTCGATCCGGACAGCCGGGCCGCGGCGATGGGCCTTGAGGACGGGGATGTGATCACCCACATCAACCGCCAGCTCGTCCCCAGCGCCTCTGAGGCCCGCACCATGGCCCAGGCCAGCGAGCAGAGCGTTCTTCTCCGCCTTTACCGCAAGGGCGACACGATGCTGCTCATGATCGGCAAGCAGTAAGCGGCCCTTTTTGCCTCCAGCCCGCGCATGCCCCCGGCGTGCGCGGGCTTTTTCATGGTCAAAAAGCCTTCCCGGCATATTTCCCGTCCCTGCCATTTGACAGCGGGGAGGTGGCGATTACTATCGCGCCCCTTTTCCCCAGAGGGCACACATTTATGGCAAGCACTCAAGTCATCCTCAAAGAACGCATCAAAGGCCTCGGCGCTGAAGCCGACGTGGTCAAAGTGAAGCGCGGTTTCGCACGCAATTTCCTTCTGCCTCAGGGCAAGGCCTATGAGGCCACCAAAGGCAATCTGCGCCACACCGAGCGCCTGAAGGCCGTCCGCGCCGAGCGCGAAGCCGCTGAAATGGCCGAGGCCACCAAGCTCGCCTCCAAGCTCAAGAAGGTGAAGCTCAAGCTCTCCCTCGCCACCGGCCAGGGCGGCAAATCTTTCGGTTCCATCACTACGATGGACATCGCCAAGGGCCTCCAGGAGCAGTCCGGCATCGAAATCGACCGTCACCAGATCGTTCTGGAGCGTCCGATCAAGAACACCGGCAATTTCGACGTCGAGGTCAAGCTCGGCTACGACATCACCGCCGAGATCAAGGTCACCGTCGCTGCTTCTGGTGACGCAGCCGCGTCTGACGAAGCCGCCGAAGACAAGGCCGCCGAGTAATTCCAGTCTCCATCACTTACCGCAAAGCCGCGTCCTCGGACGCGGCTTTTGCTTTTTCACGCGGCGAGGCTGCGCAGGAAGCGTTTGAAGAACGCCACGCCATCCTCGAGGTCCTGCACGGCGATGAATTCGTCTTTTGTGTGCGCTTGGGCAATGCTGCCGGGGCCGATGGCGATGGCGGGCGTGCCGGCGACGGCGAGGAAGGCGGCATCGCAGAACCACGGGGCACCGGTGAGATCGCCACCGGCGGCGATGAGTTTCTGGATCAAGGGATTCGCGGGATCAGTGTCGAGGCAAAAAGCCTCGCTGGCCGCGGTGACGTGGGCGGTTTCGTCGTGACGTGCCACGAAGTCGGACAGCAGTTTCATCGCTCCACCGGCCTTCGCGAGGCCGGGCGTCGTGCGGATGTCCACGCGGAGCTTGCATTCATCGGCCACGATGTTGCTGCGCGTGCCGCCGTGAATCATGCCGAGATTGATCGTGCTCACGCCGAGCCATTCATCGGCTCCACCGGCCTCGGCGAGCAGATCACGAAACTCCGTGTCGAGTGCCTGCACGAGCTTGCTCATCTTCACGATGGCATTCACGCCCAGCTCCGGCGTAGCACCATGCACGGCGACGCCGGTGGTATGCACATCGGCCCACAGGCAGCCCTTGTGGCGGAACACCGTCTTCAGCGAAGTCGGCTCGCCAATGATCGCGAGGTCGTAGCGGCCGTGATGCCTTGCAAAGTGCTGCGAACCGAGTTGGGCGCTTTCTTCGGACATGAAACCGACGAAATGCACCTCGACGGGCAGTTCGGGGAGTTCATCACGCAATTCGTGAAGCGCCCACAGCATGGCTGCGGCAGAGCCTTTGGTATCGGAGGCGCCCCGGCCCCAGATTTTGCCTTCACGCAGCTCGCCGCCGAAGGGATCGATCGTCATCCCGCCCACACTCACTGTGTCCGTGTGCGGGGCGAAAAGAATGCGCGGCTTGCCCGTGGTGCAGGTCGGGTAATGCCCGATGACATTCGGCCTGCCGGGCTCGACTTCATCGAGGAAGGTCTCCGCTCCCGAATGCTCCAAAAAGGCCGCGATGTAGCGTGCGCAGGCCTCCTCGCCGGTGTGAGGGGTGCCGGGATCGCCATCGGGATTCACGGATGGGATGCGCACGAGGGCCTGGAGGAGCTCGACGACGCTTCGGGGCGGGTTTTGCATGCCGAAAAGAGCCGTGGGTCGCTCCCTTTGCAAACGGAGGCTTGCGCAGGCTTCACGACTTGGCTTCATGGTGTGCATGATCGCCTATTTGAAAGGAATTCTGGCCGAGGCCCTGCCTCATCAAGCCACGGTGGATGTCCACGGCGTGGGCTACCTGGCCCACATCCCGCTGACGACCTTTGACCGCCTGCCGCAGCCCGGCGCGGAGGTGAAGCTGCTCACGCATTACCACGTCACCGAGCAGGATCACAAGCTCTTCGGCTTCCTCACCGAAGACGAGCGCGATCTCTTCCGCCTGCTGATGGACCGCGTGTCCGGCGTGGGGCCGAAAATGGCGCTCTCCGTGCTCAGCGGCATGCCGGTGGCTGCTTTCAAAGATGCCGTCATTCAGGGCGATGTGAAGGCGCTGGCCCGCATCAAGGGCGTGGGCGGCAAAACGGCCGAGCGCATCGTTTTGGAGCTGAAGGACAAAGTGGGCGTCGTCGATGCCTGGCAGGCCAGCCGCAGTGCAAAGACCTCCCACGATCCGCAGCGTGAGGCGCAGAGCGATGCGGTGCTCGGCCTCATCTCTCTAGGCTACAAGCAGGGCGAGGCGCAAAAGGCCGTGAACGAGATCGCGAAGCAGCCGGGCTTTGATCCTGCATCCAGTGCCGACAAGATCATCCGTGAAGCCCTCCGCTCGATGAACTGAATGGCTGACGACGCCACATTCGCCGAGGTGAAGCGCCTGCTCGATGACGGGCGTGAACGTGACGCGGGCGCTTTTGTGCAGCGGCAGGGTTTTGACAGTCTGGCGGCCTGGCTGGGCCACCAGCCACGGGATTCGTGGACGCTCGAAATGCTTTGCCGGGAGCTCTGGCGGCAGAATGACCTCGAACGATTGCAGGAGGTCATCACAGAAAACGGCGGGCACGAGGCTGCCAGGCGTGGCTGGCAGGTGCTGCTCCACGCACGGCAAGGCAGCATGGAGGCGGTTGAAGCCTGCCTGCCGCTTTTGCTGAGCATGCAGGTCTCATCAGAGGATTTCCCGGCATTTCTCGAACGTGAGCTCGCCTCGTTGAAGGCTTTGCGGCGACTCGATGCGGCTCTCGAGGCCGCGGTGGCGGATGATAGCATCAGCATGAGCTTTGCCGCGCTGCACACCCGTCGCCTATGCCTGCGCAAGCAATGGGAGGTGAGCCGTCATTTTGAAAAATGGATCGGCAGGGCAGGGGATGCTGCCGCGGAGCCGGTGGCCGCCTTTTTGGAGGTCGTGGGTGATTTGCACGAGGCGGCAGCGGTTCTGCCGGAAGTCATCGCGAAGCACGGTGACTGGATGAAGCAGCACACGATGCCCTTCGGCAAAGCGGGGTATGCCTATGCCGGCTCCCGCCTTTATGCGGAGACCGCGGCGTGGCTGCAGGGCTGCGAGACGCGTGAGGATCTGCAAGGCTGGATCGCAGCGAATCACATCACCGCGCTGTGGGCGCTGCATCGCTACGAGGAGGCTGGCAAAGTGGCTGCCGAGGTGCTGCGGCGTGATCTGCGGGATGCCACGTGGGACTGGAATGCTGCTGCCGCGTCTTTTGGTCATGCTCTGGCAGGCCGGGCTGCTGAAACGCAAGCGGCGCTGGATGCGATCACCGGCACGAGCAGCAAAAACGCCGAGTTTCAATGGGCGGCCGAACTGGCCCGCAGTGTCCTCCGTGCGCTGAAACTGGCCCGAAGCGAGTCTAAGCGGGTTTTGAACGAGGAGCGCCAGAGGCTGGCCATGGTGCTGCAAAAGCACTCGTTGAAGCTCGATCATGGTTCTGCCTCCGAGCGATATGAACTCGCTTTGAAGGCCATCGCCGCGCATGGCGGCTTCCACGTCCGGCCGTGGCAGCTTCGATCCTCCATCGAAAGGCCTTCAAACCCACTGCGAAGCTGGTGGGTGATCGGCGGCCTTGTGCTCGTGATCCTCGCCGTGCTCCGCGGCTGTCTCAAGCCGGGTGAGGAAGGCTCCCTCGACTTCCTCAACGAACAAAAAGAATCGGAGCAGCTTCCGATGGATGCTGCTCCGATGTCACAGGAGGAAATTGACAAGCTGCTGCAAAAGCCGCAGCAGCTCAGAAACCGCTGACGGGTATCAGAGATACTCGTTGATGAGGTTCTCGCACATCTCCTGGCGGCCGCTGGCGATGAAGGGCTCGCCATTGGAGAGCGTGTAGGCCTCCAGCTCGGCAAAACCGACCTCGCCTTTCTCGATCTTCGCGCCGATGCCGGAGTCGAAGGTCGCGTAGCGCTGCTTGATGATGGTGTCGAGACGACCGTCCTCGATGATGCGATGGGCGATCTTGAGGCCGCGGGCAAAGGCGTCCATGCCGCCGATGTGGGCGTGGAAGAGATCGACCGGCTCGAAGGACTCGCGGCGGCACTTGGCGTCAAAGTTGAGGCCGCCGGTGGTAAAGCCGCCCATCTTCAGCACCTCGATCATGATCTGCGTGGTGAGGTAGATGTTCGTCGGGAACTGGTCCGTGTCCCAGCCGATGAGTTCATCGCCCGTGTTGGCATCGATGGAACCGAGAGCACCCGCGGCGGCGGCTACCTGCAGCTCGTGACGCATCGTGTGGCCGGCCAGCGTGGCGTGATTGGTCTCGATGTTCAGCTTGAAGTGCTCGGTGAGGCCATACTCGCGGAGGAAGTTCAGGCAGGCCGCGGCATCGCTGTCGTATTGATGCGTGGAAGGTTCACGCGGTTTTGGCTCGATGTAGAAGGGGCCTTTGTAGCCGATCTGCTTCTTGTAATCGACGGCCATGTGCAGCAGGCGGGCGAGGTGATCCACCTCGCGCTTCATGTTCGTGTTCCAAAGCGTGGCGTAGCCTTCGCGGCCGCCCCAGAAGGTGTAGCCTTCACCACCGAGACGATGGGTAACATCCATCGCCTTCTTCACCTGCGCGGCGGCATAGGCGAAAACATTCGCGTTCGGGCTGGTGGCCGCGCCCTGGCAGTAACGTGGATGCGAGAAGAGGCACGCGGTGCCCCACAGCAGCTTCTTGCCGGTTTCCTTCTGCGCTTTCTCAAGCTCATCGGCCACCGCATCGAGGGCTTTGTTCGATTCAGCCAGCGTGGCGCACTCCGGAGCCACGTCGCGATCATGGAAGCAGTAGTAATCCACGCCCAGCTTGTCCATGAACTCAAAGCAGGCCCACACACGGCGCTGCGCATTCGCAATGGAATCGGTGCCATCATCCCACGGACGCTGCGCGGTGCCGCCGCCAAACGGATCGGAGAGCGAGTTCCGCATGGCGTGCCAGTAGGCCACGCCAAAGCGCATGTGGTCGCGCATCTTTTTGCCGCCCACGACCTCGTCGGCGTTGTAGTGCTTGAACGCGAGCGGGTTGCGGCTCTGCGGTCCTTCAAACTGGATCTTCTGAATGTCGGGGAAGGCTTCTTTCATGGATGGATGGTGTTGGGCCGGCCACGGGAGCCGGAAAGCCTCCCCGCGCAAGGCGCAAACCCAGCCATCGTTTGGGCAAAATCGGTCACAGCATGAAGCAGCCTTTGGGTGGGCGATGCGCCTGTGTTACCACTTGTTTGCCTGGATCACGTCTTTTTCGCCCTTGAGGTAGTTCACGAGGTTCAAGGTGGACCGCATGGCTTGGCGGGGCACGCTTTCATAGGTGCGTGAACCGATGTGGGGCGTGATGAGGGCCTTCGGATGTTTCAACAGCGGATGATCGGGCTTCGGCGGCTCCTCGTCGAGCACGTCGGTGGCGTAACCGCCGACCTTGCCGGCATCGAGGGCGGCGATGATGTCGGCCATGTGCACGAGTTCGGCACGCGAGGTGTTTACGACGAGCAGATCAGGCTTCGCGAGCTTCAGACGCTCGGCATTGACGAGGTGGCGCGTGCTCTCGCTGAGGTTCGCATGGAGGCTGAGCACGTCGAGATGCGGCAGCATCGTCTCGATGGTCTCATGACGCTCGATGTTGTTCTCCTTGGCAAAGACTTCCGGCCAGTAAGGATCAAGACCGTGGACCTTCATGCCGAAGGCGATGGCCCGTTTGGCCACTTCCTGGCCGATGCGGCCGAGGCCGATGATACCGATGGTCTTGTTCCAGATCTCATGGCCGGTGACACGCTTCCACTGGCCGTTGCGCACGGCGTTGGCGGAATCGACCAGATTGCGCACGAGGGCGAGCAGCAGGCAGAAGGTATGCTCGGCGACGGTGGTGTGGTTCACGCCGGGGGTGAAGAGCACCGGCAGCTTCTTTTCGGTGCAGGCGGCCACGTCGATCTTGTCGAGCCCGATGCCGTATTTTGAGATCACACGGAGACGGGGCAGGGATTTGTCCAAAACAGCACGCGTGATCTCGTCGTCGCCGCAGAGGAAGGCGTCAAATTCGCCCGCCAGCTCCAGCATGCGGCTTTCCGGCAGCGGACCGCGTTCACGATGGATCTCAAAGCCCTGTGCCTCCAGCAGCGCGTGGTGATCGCCGGGGGTGTCTTGATAGCTGGTGGTGGTCAGAAGGATACGCATTGGCAAGGCGGGGATTCGGGGTTAGGGCGGCCAGCATGGGACAGGACGAAATCGAGCGCAACATGGGCGTGCAGCCTTTGGACGGCATCATGGCGGAGCACGCTTTGGGCAATCATGACCTTGTGAATGCCTGCGAGGAGCCAATCACCCACAAGGCCGTGCAGCGTGCCCGCAAAGGCCGTCGCCTGACGAAGCACATGCAGCGCCGCGTGGCGGAGGCTCTGAACCGCGCTGTCACCCTTCAGGGCAAGACCGTCGAGCGTGCCTGGGAGGTCAGCGATCTCTTCACTTATTGAGCGGCGAAGTGGCAGATCGGATAGCCGCGGGTGCAAAGCGCCTGCTTGCCGCCGCGTTTGGCTGCCGCTAGCCTTTTGACCACCATGTTCGACTCCATCGCCAACCGCCGTTTTGTCACCGCCGCTGAAAAAGTGGACTTCCTCTCGCCCTGGACCCTCGAAGAGTGGCTCTGTCGCGGCGACATCGTGAACAACGAGCATCTCATGATGGTGCGGGCGAACATGGAACCCGGCCGCAGCCATCCGTTTCATTCCCATCCCACTCGCGAGGAGCTCATTTACGTCATCTCCGGCAAGGCCGAGCAATGGGTGGGCCAGCAGAAGAAGATCCTCGGCCCCGGCGACATGGCCTTCATCCCGATGGGCGAGATTCACGGCACCTGGAATGCAGGCGATGAGATGCTCGTCTTCCTCGCGATCTTGTCTCCTGCCAAGGCGGACGAGCCTGGCATCGTCGATCACAGCGAAGAAGAGCCGTGGAAGTCACTGCGGGCGGCTTGAAGCCGTCCGGCGGCCTGCAAAGAATCCCTCAGTCATGGGGATTTGCCAAACCATGGCCCGCCGCTATCGTCCGGGCTTCTCACCTCTTCCCATGTCGCTCGAAGCCACTCTCACCAGCGCCGCCGCCGCGGGCAAAATCCTCGAATCCACGCATCAAAACATCCTCGCCCTGCTCGCCGCGAGCAGCGAGCCGCTTTACAAGGCCAGCATCGAGGAACTCGCCGCCGCAGAGCAGTGGGACGAGCTCAATGACCGTTTCTTCCAGGCGCTGAAATTCGGCACGGGCGGTCTGCGCGGTCGCACGGTCGGCAAAGTGGTCACCAAGGCCGAGCGCGGCAATGCGGCGGCCGATCAGCGCCCGGATCATCCCTGCGTTGGCACGAACGCGATGAACTTCTACAACATCGGCCGCGCCACCCGCGGTCTCGTGGCCTACATCAAGGCCTACCGCGAAAAGGCCGGCCTCGGCGGCAAGCCGACCATCGTTTTCTCGCACGACACGCGTCACTTCTCGCCGGAGTTCGCGAAGCGCTGCGCCCAGATCGCGATCGATCACGGCGCGGACGTTTATCTGTTCGACGGCTGCCGCGCGACACCCGAGATGAGCTTCGCGGTGCGGCAGCTCCGCACCGACGCGGGCGTGATGCTCACCGCTTCGCACAACCCGGCTCACGACAACGGCTACAAGGTCAACTACAGCGACGGCGCGGGCATCGTGGAGCCTCACGCGAAGGGCATCATCACCGAGGTGAACGCCATCAAAGATGAAAGCTACACGCCGCTGCCGGAAGCGCAGCGCGGCAAGCTCACGATGCTCGGCGCGGACATGGACGCGCAGTATCTCGAGCGCGTGGAGACGATGATGCTCCAGCCGCAGCTCCTTCAGCAGGAAGCCGCGAAGAAGCTCAAAATCGTGTACACCGCGCTGCATGGCGCTGGCGGCGTTTTGGTGCCGGTGATCCTCAAAAAGCTCGGTTTCAACTTCTTCACCGTGCCGGAGCAGGACGTGCGCGATGGCCGTTTCCCCACCGTGAAGTCGCCGAACCCGGAAAACGCGCCCGCTTTGAAAATGGCGGTCGATTTGGCCGACAAAGAAGGCGCGGACATCGTCATCGGCACCGATCCAGACTGCGACCGTATGGGCGTGGGCGTGCGTGATGCCAGTGGCAAGATGCAGCTCCTCACCGGCAACCAAACCGGCTCACTGATGGGCTGGTATCGCATCAAGACGATGTTTGACCTCGGCATCCTCAACGAGTCGAACAAGAAAAACGCCGTCTTCCTCAAGACCTTCGTCACCAGCCCGATGCAGGACGCCATCGCGGCGAAGTTTGGCATCAACTGCGTGAACACGCTCACCGGCTTCAAATGGATCAGTGCCAAGCTGAACAAATACGAGAACGCCCTGCCCGCCGACATCCGCGCGAAGTATCGCGACCTCAGCGCCGCCGAGTCCCGTGCCGCACGCCTTCAACACAGCAAGTTCCTCGTCTTCGGCGGCGAGGAAAGCTACGGCTACATGGGCGATGACTTCAGCCGCGACAAAGATGGCAACGGCGCGGTCGTCATGTTCGCCGAACTCGCCGCCTACGCGGCCTCGAAGGGCCTCACCGTCGCCGGTTTGCTCGACGAAGTGTATTGCGACATCGGCTTCTTCATGGAGCGCAATGAGAGCGTCGTCTTCGAAGGTGCCGCCGGTGCCGCGCAGATCCAAAAGCTGGCCGACAGCTACGGCGCGAACCCGCCGAAGGAAGTCGATGGCAGCGCCGTGGTCAGCGTGCGCGATTTTCGCAAGCCCGGCATCATCGACGAGGAAGGCGATCCCGTTTCGACGGAAAAAATGCTCTTCGTCGATCTCGCCGACGGCCGCAGCTTCGCCGTGCGTCCTTCCGGCACGGAGCCGAAGATCAAATACTACATGTTTGGCCGTCAGACGCCTGCCGCAGGCCAGAAACTCAGCACCAGCGAGCTCGCCGCTGCGAAGGACAAGGTCGCCGCCTCCCTCGCCAGCATGTGGGAGAAGCTCCGTGCGGACATCGACGTGCGTCTCGCTTAAAAGCCGCCAACAACAGTCAAAAGGGTCAATGAGGTCAGCGATGACTTCATTGACCCTTTTGGCGTTTTTGGTCCCTGCCTGAACAAAACGCCGTGCCTCTCGTCCATGCCTCAGGCGCGATCAGACGGCCTCGGATGCCGCCAAAATCCAGCTTGAAGTCGTTAGAAACTTAAGAAACACTAAATAACTATGAACTCGAAGCCTTCTCCCGGCCGTGCCGCCCGCTTTTTGGGTCTCGCGCTTGTCTTGAGCAGCACGGCCTCCGCGCAGCAGGGATATTACCAGCAGCCTCCGCGCTACACCCAGCCGCCGCCGAACTACTACAACTACCAGCAGCCTCCCGCCCAGCGTGAGAGCCCGCTCGATATGATCCCGAAGATCGGGCAGAAGGTGGGCCAGTGGGTGCGTCGCACGTTTTATGGCGAGCAGCAGCCTTATGGCGGCTACTCTCAGCCCGCGCCGAATTACGGCCACAACTACGGCCAGGCCCAGCCACGCCAGTATTCCGCCCCGCAGCCGCATGGTGGCTATTACCAGCAGGCTCCGTCCTACCCGCAGCAGCCGCGTTACCAGACGCCGCCGCCTGCCTCCACCGCCCAGCCGCAGGCCCCGCGATACAGCTATCCGCCCCAGCAGCCGCCGGTGACGAAGACCACGCCGCCTCCTGCGACCTCCAAAAGCACACCGAAGAGCAAATACACGCCACCGAAGGTCCAAGACTCCAAATCGAAGTCCACGAGCTCGACGCCGAAAAACACCGTGAAGCCCCAAGCAGAGCCTCCGCAGCCGAAAGAGCCCGAGGTTGTGACCTCGCGTCGTTCGGAGACCTCGAAGTCGAAAGAGGAGCCTCCGGCCAATTTCCCTTCGTCGAGCAATTCCGGCTCGTTTTTGAAGGGAAAGAGGACCGGTAAGCCCGGTCGCGTGATCAGCCCGTATCCGCCTTACAAGGAACTCGATGTCACCGGCCTCGACAGCGGCTCGCTTGCCCTCGATCCGACCACGCAGAAGGTTTTCGAGGTGCCTTGAAGCTCCGGGATTAAAAGCTTCCTGTCTCCCCGCCGCGCTCCGGAAAACCTCCGGAGCGCTTTTTTTTGGCATGCCATGCTCCGATTTTTTTCTGAATCGAGAAAAAATCTGCCTTCTGGCCTGCGCATTGCTTGAGGAGGAGATGCGGCTGGTGTTTGGGTGCTGGCCGTCCCACCAACCATGGCCAGTCAAGGATTCCAGCAGATACAGACACAGAAGCTCGCCATCGGGCCTCAGATGCAGCAGAGCTTGCAGATCCTGCAAGCTCCCACGCTGGAGCTGCGCCAGATCATCCAGCAGGAGATCGAGGTAAATCCCGTGCTCGAGTTGGAGGCACCGGAGACCTCCCTCGAGGATGCCATTCCTGATGATCCAGACGATCGCGGCGGTGGCGAGGACGACATCTCCCAGCTCACCCAGATGGATGAAGAGTGGCGCGAATACTGGCAGCAGAGCCGCCAGCAGTCCGCAGCCCGCCGCAGTGATGATCAGGAGCGCTGGCAGTTCATGATGGATTCCATCGTGGCGCCCACCACGCTTCAGGAGCATCTCGTATCGCAGCTTCACACCGCCGATGTGAAAAACGAGCGCATCGCCGGCCATGTGGAGTATCTCATCGGCAATCTCGACGACCGCGGCTTCCTGAATGCCCGCATCGATGACATCAGCCTCCAGCAGGCCATCCCGATCGACGAATTGCGCGAGGCCAAGCGCCTGCTGCAAAGCTTTGATCCTGTCGGCGTCGGCTCCGAGGACCTGCGGGAATGCCTCATGGTGCAGCTCGACCGTCTTGGCAAACGAGGCACGCTGCCCTGGCGTGTGCTCGATCAGCACCTCGACGACCTCGCGAACAAACGCTACCCCATCATTGCCCGGAAGCTCGGTGTGCCGGTGGATCAGATCTCCCGTGCCGCGGACCTCATCGGCACGCTCGATCCTCGTCCTGCCCAGCGTTTCGCCGTCTCTGCAAACAACTACGTCAGCCCCGATGTCATCGTCGAACGACAGGCTGGCGAGTGGGTGGCCGTCATGATGAATGACGACTTGCCTCGCCTGCGCATCAGCAACACCTACAAGGACCTCCTCAGCCAGTCACAAAGCACCGGCGAGGTGCGCGATTATGTGCGCGACAAGATCCGCGGCGGCAAATTTCTCATCCGCTGCATTCACCAGCGGCAGCAGACCATTCACAAGATCGCCACCGAGATTCTGCGGCATCAGCGTGACTTCCTCGACAAAGGCCTCGGCCATCTCAAATCCCTCAACATGGCCACCGTGGCCGCCGATGTCGGCGTGCATGAGACCACCGTCAGTCGCGCCATCGCCGGGAAATATATCGCCACACCGCACGGCGTCTTTGAGTTGAAGTACTTTTTCACTCACGGTGTGAAAACCGATTCAGGCGAGGACATGAGCAACACGAGCGTGAAAAACGCCATCTCCGAGCTCATCAAGCAGGAGGCAAAGCACAAGCCGCTCAGTGATGACAAGCTCGCCGCCCTTCTCGACAAGCAGGGCATCAAGGTCGCCCGCCGCACCATTGCGAAGTATCGCGAAGCCCTCGGCATCCTGCCCAGCCACCTGCGCAAGGAGTTCAGCTCCGTGCCGTCCAAGGAGCCCAAAGCCCGCAAGGCCAAGGCAGCTCCCGCCAACGAAGCAGCGGCACAGAGCGCCTCCTAGCCCGTGTTTGAAAACCCAAGGCGCGCTGATCTTGCAAGGCGCGTCTGGAGTATGTTGTTCACGCTTTAGCGTGCCAAAAGCCACCACACGCTAAAGAAGTTCTATCTGTCGCAAGTGGAGATTTGGGGAGTGTTGTTCGCAT
>JAEUHK010000028.1 GCA_016795465.1 Verrucomicrobiaceae bacterium
AACTCGATTTTACCGTCGCCACGCAGAATCTCGTCGATGCCGCATTTTTGGCTCTAGGCCTCTCACGAGCCAAAAACGAGCTTTGGGACGCTTTAGACACCACCACACGAGAGCGCTTCGTCACCGCCTTGCAGAGCACGCGAAAGTTCAAGCCCGGCAAAAACAACTGGCTGCTCTTCTCCGCCACCATTGAGGCCTTTCTCGCTTCCATCGGTGCTTCGTGGCTGCCAGAACCCATCGAGACCGCCATCACCGCGCACGAGGAGTGGTATCAGGGCGATGGCATGTATGGCGACGGCCCTAAGTTTCACTGGGACTACTACAACAGCTTCGTCATCCAGCCCATGCTGCTCGCAGTGCTTGATCTCATGAAGCCCTTCGATGCGCGTTGGGAAGGGCACCGCGCCACCATCATGAAGCGTGCGCAGCGCTTCGCCGCCATCCAGGAGCGACTCATCGCGCCTGACGGCACGTATCCGCCCATCGGCCGCTCCATTACCTACCGCTGCGGAGCTTTTCATCACCTCGCGGACATGGCGCTGCGGCGGCAGTTGCCTGTCGGTGTGCCTCCTGCGCAGGTTCGCGGTGCTTTGAGTGCCGTCATTCAGCGCACCCTCACGCCTACAGGCACGTTCGATGATCAAGGCTGGCTCCGCATCGGCCTCTCCGGCCGTCAACCGTCCCTCGGCGAGAGCTACATCAGCACCGGCAGCCTCTACCTCTGCACTTTTGCCTTCCTGCCGCTCGGCTTGCCTCCCGACGATGATTTTTGGTCGGGGGCCAAAGCGGACTGGTCTGCCTGCCAGGTCTGGAACGGTGCCGATCTGCCTGCCGACCACGCCATCTGACTTTCTCCTCGAAACAAAAGTTCACAACCAACCCAACGATCACCATGAGCCACCATCCCAACATCATTTCGCCACCTGGAACCACCACCGCCGACCGCACGGTGGGCGAACTCGTCGCCGAACGTCCCGGACGCTCGCGAGTCTTCCAGGATTTCAAGATCGATTTCTGCTGCCAGGGCGGACGCACCCTGCGCGAGGCATGCGAAAGGCGCGGTGTCGCGCTCGAAAGCATTCTGGAGCAACTCGAAGCCGAGCAGCACAGAAACAAGGTCCCCGATTTCAATCCAGCCGAGCTGCCGCCTGCGGCATTGGCGGACTACATCGTGGAGAAGCATCACACTTTCCTGCGGCAGGAACTCCCGCGTCTGCACATGATGGCGGAGCGCGTGGCGCAGGTGCATGGCGGCCACACTCCGTCACTGGTGACCTTGTTTGAGGTGTTCAAAGGCATGGAAGACGAACTCATCAGCCACATGGCAAAGGAGGAGCAGGTGCTGTTTCCCGCCATCAAGGCATTGGACGAAGGCATACCGTTCTTTGGTCCGCTGGATGGCCCCATCGCCTGCATGATGCACGAGCATGAGGATGCCGGCGCGGCGCTGGCAGAACTGCGTGCCTTGAGCAACGACTACTCACCTCCCATCGAAGCCTGCAACACCTACCGCGCCCTCTTTGCCGGCTTGCAGGACTTGGAGGAAGATCTGCACCGCCACATCCATCTCGAAAACTCCATCCTTTTCCCAGCGGCGCAGCGGCTCGCCGCAGTCTAACGCCATTCAGCCAGGGCGGGTGGGAGGGCGGGATTCGCGCTGCTCCCGCCCGGTGAAAGCAGCACGGTGAACCGTGGTGATGCCAATGCACCGACATGCACGGCCAGCTTGCGCGGATGGCGCATCGACGTGTGCTTCACCTGCTGGCGCTCGGGATGTGGCGACGTGGCGAGCGGTTCGGCGGGCATCACCTCGAAGACAGCGCCCGCAGGCGAAAGCAGCGTCGCGGTCAACTGGCGGCCGTTTTGCGTCATCACGGCAATGGCGCCGTCGCATTTCACCTCGGCTCCGGTGTGCATGAACCACCAGGCCTCGACGGGCGCGTCTGTTTCGATCTCGTCTTGCACGATCACATCGTGACCGGAGAGCATGATGCCGCGCCTGACGGCGGAGGCACGGCAGGCGTAGGCGGCGCTTAGATTCACGATGGCAAACGCCCGGCCCGGTGATTCATGAAAGCGCTCGATGGAGGCTTTGGCCTTGGTGGCTTGATCGGGGCGCGCATCGGGCGCGATCACCAGCGTGTTGTGACCTTCAGCACGCATGCGGTAGTAGTCCCACCTTTTCGATCCGAAGTAGCCGGGCAGGTTGTAATCATCCGCGCCGAGGTCGAAAGCCCATCGTTCGCCTGCGGCTTCGAGCACAAAGGTGCCGAGATCGAGGTTGCTGTGGTTCACCGCGTTGTTTCCACCCTTGAAGGCCACAAAAGTGGCCTGCGGATCATCCCAGGCGCTGCGCAGCGTGACCACCTCGGAGCTGCGGAAATGTTTGGCGGGCGGTTGCTGCCGGTTCCCCGGCGGCTGCATCAGCCAGCGGCGGCCATAAAGCAGGTCCAGCGCGGTCGGTCGCTCCCCAGCGCGGGCGATGCGAAAGGCGGCGAAGTCAGGGCGCTCGAAGCGGGAGGCGAGCCAGAGCATGTGCTGCCCGCCGCAGCCGCCGTCTCCGGCATCGGCATAGTTGAAGGTTCGTCCGGTAGGGCCAGTGACGTAGATGGGGAAATCCGCCGCTTTCGAGAAGCCCTCCATCTCCGACAGACCGAAATCCGTGCCCAGAGCGGAATCGAGAGCAGCGATCATGAGCACATTGTACATCACCGCGTAATCCCAGTAACTGGGTCCCTCTCCCCAGGCACCGTCCGGCGCGAACTCGTGCATCGGCCGCCGCACGCTGGCGATGGCGGCAGGAAGGATCTCGGCGGCGAGCGCCTGCTCCTCATCAGCGAGAGCCAGCGCACCGAGAGTCATGCCGCCGTTGCAGACCTGGCTCCAATTGTGATCAGCCGCCGTCCACCCTTTTTGTTTGCGATACAAAGGCAGCGCCTGCTTCAGCCCCAGCTCCACGATGGCCGTGCGCAGCACCGCGCGACGCTCCGGTGTCCACGTGTCAAAGAGCCAGTCGTAGCCGATGGCAAAAGCGGCGGTCATTTCCGCCGTGTCGAGGAAATGGCTCGGGTTCCAGTCTTTGAACCGTGCAGCGGCCTCCAGCTCAAGCCAGAGCCGCTCCGAGTGGCGAGTGTCGCCCGCGAGGCGAAAGACAAGCCCCAGGGTGAGCACACGATCGAGCACGCGACGGCTGGTGGCCAGGAGCCGCTTGCCATCTGGAATCTCGTAACGTGATGGCTCGGCTTTTAGCAGCTCACCGGCTTCTTTTTTGAGATGACCCAACCACTGGGCCGCCTTTCCTTCCGAAGTCTGTTTTTTGAGCTGCTCGAAATCTGCCGCCGAGGCCAGCAGGCGTGGATGCGCAGGCTTTAATCGCGCGAGGATGTCCGCAGGCAGCGTGCCTTCCGCACGAGAAAAAGAGACATGCATGACGAGCAAGAGCAGCAAGGCCCATCCCAGAAAAAAGTGTCTCGTCCTCATCGTGGGCTGTGGTTTCATAGGGCGTCGTGGTGGCGGGTGGTTTCGAGTTTTGGGGTCTCACCAGGCTGGTTCCGGTGGTGCGGAGTTTCCGCTCATCGATTCAGGCAATCGCCACACTTGGCTGCCTTCGCGGTCGGTGAAATAGAGGCGCGACTCGGCGGGTTCGAGCGTGTGACCGTCCGCCCAGAAGGTGTAAAAGCCGGGGTGGGCGTTCACGGGACGACGTGCGTAGGTGTGGTTGCGGAGGCTGTCGTGGGTGAGCATTTTCGCCTTGCTCCATGTCGCACCCTCATCGCGGCTGGTCCACATCACCATCTCGCCACCGGCGGTCCACGGCTGCGGGCCGGGATCGGTCGGCGCGACGATCCGCCAGAGACCGTCCGGCTCAATGTGGAGGGAGCCGTGGTCGTAGTTGTGATCCGAGGTCGTGAAGGGCCGGCGCACCCACTCCGTGCCGGTCCAGCGCATGGTGAACCAGGTGCGCGGACCGTGTTTCGGACCCGACTCGTAGCCCGTGGCGGTCAGAAACAGAACCACGGGCTTGCCTGTATTGTCAAAGTTCAGGTCTTTCAGGTAAACGAGCTGCTTTTCAGCACGCGAATCGAGCACAAGTGCCGGATTCGCCGACTCGGTGAGCGGAATCTCAAGCACCGCGCCGCCGACTGTGCGCCAGGTGCCGCCAAAGTCGTCCGTCTCCATGTAATAGATGTTGGACCGTTCATTGAGGCCGACCGGCTTCGGGTGGTAGTCAAACACACTCGCGAGGCGCTGCCCAAGCCGCCAGGTGAGCTGGTAGTCGCCCATTCCGATGTGGGCCAGACTGCGCGGCTGGCTCCAAGCGCGTCCATCCGCGCTCGTCATCGAAAACAAGCCTCGCCCGGCACTGTAGCGTGTGTGCAGAAAGAGAAACCCCTTTCCCGGCATCCACCACGGGTGCGTGTAGGAGAAGTTGGTCTCCAGAATCTCCTCAAACTCGTCCACCGACCACGGCTTCGTGCTCCTGTGAATCCAGGAAGGCCGCGCCGTACCGTGGGCAGCGGAAAAAACCCACACATGCCCGGCATCGTCGAGCATGAGGGTGGGGTTGTCGTGCGCATCATCGGTCTTCTTGTTCAGCAAGATCGCCGGGCGCGGCACGGTGCCGGTGGTGTGATCGAGATAGCTGACCATGTGAAGCAGCTCGTTTTTCTCCCGCGTGCGACCGCCGTAGCAGAAGAAGGTCTTGTTCACCTCCTTCGCATAAATGGCCTGTGGGAGTTGCTGTTGCGGATAAGTCGCGAAGCCGCCGCTGTATTTGTAGCGGTATTCATCCTTCGAGGGTTGATTCGCATACCAGATGCCCCGGTAGCCATCATCACGCGCAAGCACGGCAGGCGGCTTCTGCGCGGAGACCACCGGCGCGAGAAGAAGCACCAGAAGCTGGATGGCGAGGCATTTCATGGCAGTGATGAGGCATCGTCCAAGGCGAATCCAGCAGGGCTTGCCGGGATCAAAACGTGTCGTAAAACGTGCCGATGTCCTGCGGCTCTGTTGCGGCGTTGTAGGCGATGGCGGAGCGGGGATGCTGGTTGTGGAGGCCGGTGAGCATGTAGGGGAGGTCAAAGCCCCAGCCGAGGTCTTTGCGCAGCGGCTCGATGGTGTCGGCGACGCATTTCAGGATGGGACGCAGCCGGTGGGCGGGGTCACGCAGCAGGCCAAAGAGCAGCTCCATGGGGCAATTGCCCGCGCCGCGGCCCAGGCCGGCCATGGTGGCATCAATGTAGTTCGCGCCGAGGGAAATGGCCTCAATCGTGTTCGCGTAAGCGAGCTGGAGGTTGTTATGCGCGTGGATGCCAACCTCTTTGCCGCCGCTTTTGGCGTGATGAAGGTATTTTTCGACGAGGCGGCGAGTTTGCAGCGGGTAAAGTGCGCCAAAGCTGTCCACGACATAAATCGCCTGCGCCTCGGAGGGCGCGAGAAGTGCCAGCGCGGCCTCCAGCTCGCTATCTCCCACGGTGGTGACGGCCATGAGGTTTACGGTGGTCTCGTAGCCCTTATCGCGGGCGTCTTTGAGCATGTCGAGCGCCAGCGGCACTTGATGAACGTAGCAGGCGACGCGCACGAGGTCGATGAGGCTGTTCTTTTTCGCGGGGATGTCCTCTTGGTAGTCGCATTTGCCCGCGTCAGCCATGATGGAGAGTTTCACACTCGTGGCGTTGTCGCCGACGATGCGGCGGATGTCCTCCTCGCGGCAGTATTTCCAGCAGCCATGCTCGCCGAGTTTGATGTCCTTGCTCGATGCGCGGTAGCCGATTTCCATGTAATCAATGCCTGAGGCGATGCAGGCTTCATACACGGCTTTGACGACGTGGTCGTCGAAGTGGTGGTTGTTCATCAACCCGCCATCGCGGATCGTGCAGTCGAGCACGCGGATTTCAGGACGATGGGAGAGCCAGTCGGTGGAGGTGGGCGTGGCGGACATGGCGCATAGGGTTGTTGGAGATAAAAACGCGCGGAGGCCGGGGACGTTCATGCCGTTATTGTTCTCCTTGTGAACCCGGTTGCGCAGATGCGGGTCAAAACAAGAAACGGGGACAAGAATGGCAGAATTCGTGTCTTGCCGCGAACTGCGCGGCCCATTAAAATTTCATAGCAAAATTCCTCCTCAATCATGCCTCTCACGTCCGGACTTCTCATCAGCCTCGCCCATGATGAGCGAGCCTTTGGATTGCGTCAGGCACTCGACGAAAAAGAGGGGGTGACCGCAGGTCTCCCAGAAGGGCGCTGGCAGCCAGCCGCCATCGAGGCCGAGGATGATGCTCGATTACGCGAGCTGCACGACTGGATCGCGGCGCTGCCGGGTGTCGCTTTTGTTGATGTGGTGCATGTGAACTTTGATGATCCGACGACAGCCTCTCCAACATACTCTCCATGATCCAACGCCGTGATTTCAACCGAATGGCCGCTCTGGCGGCTGCTTCCGCCGCCGCACAGGCGCGGGCTCAGAATGCGCCGTCTGCTGCTGCGGCCTCCAATGACGGAATCGCCTGGGATAAGGCTCCGTGTCGATTTTGCGGCACGGGTTGTCATGTGCGTGTGGGTGTGAAAAATGGCCGTGTGGTCGCCATTGAGGGAGATCAACTCGCGGAGGTCAATAAAGGGCTTCTTTGCGTGAAGGGCTATCATGTCGGCCTGGCGCTGTATGGCAAAGATCGCCTCACGCAGCCGCTGCTGCGGCGGAATGGCGTGCTGGAGCCGATTTCGTGGGAAGAGGCGATCGAAACGATCTCGCAGAAGATCCTGGCCACGCCGGATCAGTTTGCGATTTATGGCAGCGGCCAGTGGACGATCCCCGAGGGCTACGCGGCGAACAAATTCATCAAAGGCGGCCTCGGGAGCAATCACATCGACCCCAACGCCCGCCTTTGCATGGCCAGCGCGGTCACGGGCTTTCTCAGCGTGTATGGCGTGGACGAGCCCGCAGGCTGCTACGACGACCTCGACAAGTGCGATGTGCTCATCATGTGGGGCAACAACATGGCGGAGATGCATCCGGTGCTCTTCAGCCGCGTGATTGACCGCCGCACACGCGGGGAAAAGGTGACGCTCATTGACATCGGTACGCGCCGCACACGCACCACGGATTTCAGTGATCACTACCTGGAGTTCCGCCCGCACAGCGATCTGGCTATCATGAACGGCATCGCGCACCTGCTGATCAAGAAGAACGCCTTCGATCCGAAGTTCGTGGAGAAGTTCTGCAACTTCCGGCAGGCGCCCAAGGACCCGAACGCCACGCCCACCGCGCCGCTGCTGGGGGATGCGATGAGCTTTGACGACTACAAAGCCGCGCTGGAGCCCTACACGCCGGAGCATGTGGAAAAACTCAGCGGCGTGCCTGCGGAGAAGATTCGCGTGCTGGCGGACTTGTTTGCGAACAAAGACCTCCGCATCACCTCGACCTGGTGCATGGGCTTCAACCAGCACTCACGCGGCACCAACGCGAACCGCCTCTGCCACGGCATCCACCTTCTCAGCGGCCACTTTGGGAGGCCGGGCGATGCGCCGACCTCCCTCACCGGCCAGCCGAGCGCCTGCGGCACTGCGCGTGAAGTCGGCACGATGTGCCATTTCCTGCCTGGAGGCCGTCTCATTCTCAATCCAGAGCATCGCAAGGAAACCGAGAAGCTGTGGAATGTGCCCGAAGGCCGAATCAGTCCGAAAATCGGCCACCACACGGTGCTGATGTGGGAGAAGTTCTGCACGCCTGCGGACAAAGGCGGCGATATCCAGACGCTGTGGGTGCAGGTGACGAATCCCGGCCAGTCGCTGCCGAATCTGCACAAGCTTTTCAAAGCTAAGGCGGGCCAGCCGGACAAGTTCCTCATCGTCTCCGACGTGTATCGCACCGCCACCACGGAGCTGGCGGATCTCGTGCTGCCCTCGGCGATGTGGGTGGAGAAAAACGGCATGTATGGCAACAGCGAACGCCGCACGCAGCAGTGGTTTCGCATGGTGAAGCCGCCAGGCGAGGCACGCGATGACGCGTGGCAGATGATTGCGGTGGCGCGTCGTTTGCACGATCTGGGACACCCCGGTATGAAGGACAAGAACGGGCGCTTCCTTTTCACCTTCAAGAACGACCAAGGTGAAGAAGTGCCCGTGTGGGAATGGCCGCGCTACTACGACCTGAATGTGGACAAGGTGCTGTTCGAGGAATACCGCCTGTTCAGCCGCTACAAGCACAAGGACCTCGCTCCCTACGAAGAGTATGTGAAGGCCCGCGGTCTGCGCTGGCCGGTGGTGCAGCAGCAGGATGGCACCTGGCGGGAGACGAAGTTCCGCTTCAGCGAGTTCGACGATCCTTATGTGAAGAAGGGCGCGGAGATGCAGTTTTACCACTCCGTCACGAAGGATGACAAAGCGCTCATCTGGTTCGCGCCTGCTGAAAAAGCCGCCGAGGAGCCGGATGCGGAGTTTCCTTTCTGGCTCTGCACGGGCCGCGTGCTGGAGCACTGGCACACCGGCAGCATGACGCGGCGTATTCCGCAGCTCCATGCCGCCATGCCGCATTCTTATGTCGAGATGCACCCCGAGGACGCCCGCGAGCATGGTTTTGCCAATGGCGAAAGCATCGTGGTGAAGACGCGCCGTGGCGAACTCAAGCTGCCCGTGTGGATTGACGGGCGTGGTCATCCGCCGCGTGGCTCGCTCTTCATTCCGTTCTTCGACGAGCGGCTGATGTGCAATGACATCACGCTGGGCGATGTCGATCCCATCTCCAAAGAGCCCGATTATAAAAAGTGCGCCGCCACCGTGGCCCGCGCCACCGCCGCTCTTTGATCATGCCTGACGAACCGAAATCGAAGCGCATCGAGTCCGGCCTCATCGTCGGCGGCATCATCGCGCTTGTCGCCGTGAGCGGCTACTTCGTCGGCCTGCGGCAGACGAACAGCGCCATCGCCATGACCCGCGCCGTCGCCGTGGTGAAGCATGACACGCATCGCGATCTCACCGGGGCCACGAACGTGCCCGTGGCCGTGCGCTACATTGATCAGGACTGGTCGAGGGACGGCCCGAACGCGCAGTGGCGGAACTCACTCGTGGATTTCCAGCAGCCCGCGGCAGCAGCGCCTGCTGGTGCCGCCCCCGTGCCGATGGAGGTGAAGCTGGCCGCGCTCCAGGCACGCGCCAGCCGCCGCGCCTATGATGGAGCACCGCCCACCGTGCCGCATCCCATCATGCAGGACTCCTCGGCGGCCTGCCTGGCCTGTCATGCGCAGGGTTTGCAGGTGAAGGACCGTTTCGCCTCGAAGATCAGCCATCCGACCTTCGGCGGCAGTTGCACGCAGTGCCATGTGTCCTCGCGTGGAGCTTTCAGCTCAGCGGATGCCGCTGCTTTTGCCGTCGCGCTCACGGAGAACTCCTTCCAGGGAGCCGAAGCGCCGCCGAATGGCCCGCGTGCCTGGCCCGGAGCGCCGCCCACCGTGCCGCATCGCACACTGATGCGCAGTGATTGCATGAGCTGTCATGGTCCGAAGGGCCTCTTTGCCCTGCGCACACCGCATCCTGAGCGGCAGAGCTGCACGCAGTGCCATGTGCCCGCCGCCACGAATGACCAGCGCCAGTTTTTGCCTGCACCGCCGCTGGATGCGGTGAAGAAAACAGACACCGCCGCCGCACCAGCCGCAGTGCCGACACCACCCGCAAACCCGCCGCCGAAACCATGAGCGCATCTGTGTCCAGACGGGGCTTCTTCACCGCCCTCAGCCGGCCTTTTCAAAAGAAGGCGGTTCCGGTGCGTGCTGTGGAAGTCACCGCATCGGCCACACCTGCGACGCCGCGCACTGCCATCATCCAGGGGCGGTTTTGCATCGCACTTACCTCGTTTTGCTCCGTGTGCGTGGAGCGCTGCCCCGTGTCGGGTGCGATGACAAAAGATCGCGGTATGCCGATGGTCGTGGCGGATGTCTGCACCGGCTGCGGTGTCTGTCACGACGTCTGTCCAGCGCCGCGCAATGCCGTGCTCATGCTCCCGCGCCGTCCAACAACCCTCACCCCGCAGCCCGCATGAGCGACACCACCGCCACAACGCCGCTGCCCGAGCTGCAGCAGGCTCAATTCGACGCCGCCGAGCTGGAGAGGCTGCTGCGCGACATCGGTGCCTGCGCCCAGATCACTGAGATCATCCCGAAATATGCCGCCACCGGCCATGTGCCGGAAAACGCAGCCGTCACGCTCGATGACGGACGCCGTCTCCTGCTCGATGGCGGAGCACGCGCCGTGCAGTTTCGCTATCGTTTTCAGGACGCCGACTGGTGGGACACCGTCATGGCGCTGCCCGGCGGCCAGTTCCGCCTCGTGCGCATCCAGCACCACTTCGATTCCGCCTCATGAGCCGACTTTTGAAACAACACCCCAGCCTCGCGTGGATTGCCCTCGTGGGCTTCGCCACGCTTTGCAGCCTCGCGGTCGTGTGGGCGCAAAAAAATCTCGGCGCCGCTGAATCCGCTCCGGTAATGAAGAGCCGGCCAAAAGCGGAGAAGCATCTCGTGGCCATCAAACCCGGCCCGCCCACGCCGAGGCTCGACACCGGCCTGAAGGATGCGCAAGGCCGCGCCATCACCGCCGCATGCAGCACCTGCCACAGCACCACCACACCGAACACCATGCGCAACACCGCGCACGATCTTTTCCAGGCCCATCGCGGCCTCAGCTACGCCCACGGCAATCTAACCTGCCTGAGCTGCCACAACGCGAAAGACTACGACGCGCTCCATCTCGCCGATGGACGCAGCGTAGCCTTCCCCGATGTGATGACGCTCTGCGCCCAGTGCCACGGCACGGCGATGCGTGATTACCTCCACGGCAGCCACGGCGGCATGAACGGCCACTGGGATCTCAGCAAAGGTCCACGCGTGCGCAACAACTGCGTCAACTGCCACGACCCGCATCATCCTGAATTTCCCCTTGTGAGACCCGTGCTGCCGCCACGCGACCGCATTTCCGTTCCCAACGTCCCCGCAGAGCATTGAGCCATGAACGATCCCGCACCTGCATCACCCAAAACACCCTGCGGCGGCAATTGCTCCTGCTCCGGAGGTTCTACCAACGCATCGCCGCCTCCCGGCGATGACGGCTCCACCCGCCGCGCCGTGCTGAAGGGTCTCGGAGCCACACTCGGCGTCGCCGCGTATGCCAAAGCGCTCGCGCCGCTCACCGAGCTGACCAAAGAAACCTCGATGGATGAGTTCCTGCAAAAGCACTATAAGGAGCTCAGCAAAGACGAAATCGCCACCGTCATCACCCGCCTCACCCAAGAGGCCAAAGAGCAATACGGAGCCGATGTGACCATCAGCGACCCTAAGCCGCAGGAAGGCGTGAAATTTGGTTACGCGCTCAATCTTTCCATCTGCAACGGCTGCCGCAAATGCGCCGAGGCATGCCATTTGGAGAACAATCATGACCGCCCCTCCCACCAGAGCTACATCCGCGTCTTTGAGATGACGAAAGGCTCGATGGACTTCGAAAAAGGCAACGTCCACTACGACCATCCCGTGCCGCAGCCGGACAAATACTACATGCCCGTGCAGTGCCAGCAGTGCGAGCATCCGCCCTGCGTCGATGTCTGCCCGGTCGAGGCTACTTGGAAGGAAAAAGACGGCATCGTTGTCGTCGATTACAACTGGTGCATCGGCTGCCGCTACTGCGAGGCCGCGTGTCCGTATCACGCCCGCCGCTTCAACTGGCAGAAGCCGCAAATCCCCGCCCCTGAGATCAATCCGGATCAAAGCTACCTCAGCAACCGCATCCGTCCGCAGGGCGTGATGGAGAAATGCACCTTCTGCCTGCACCGCACGCGGAATGGCCGCCTGCCAGCCTGTTTGGAGGCATGTCCCACCGGTGCCCGCGTTTTTGGTGATCTCAATGATCCCGCCTCCGAGGTCCGCTACGTGCTCGAAAACAAGCGCGTCTTCGTCCTCAAGGAGGAACTCGGCCTCAAACCTCAATTCTTCTACTTCTTCGATGAGTGATCCCGCCGTCATCCCTGTGCCCGCCACGCCCGTGCCCGAATGGCGGCAGTATCTCCGCTTTGCCTGGAACGCCTTCAGCCAGTCCGTCGAGGGTGGCTGGAAGTTTTATGTGTGGATGACGCTGCTCACCGCCGTCTTCCTCGTCGGCGCGAACGCCTGGGCCGTCCAGGTGCGCGATGGCATGGCCCTCACTGCCATGAGCGACCACGTCTCCTGGGGCCTCTACATCGCAAACTTCACCTTCCTCGTCGGCCTGGCCGCTGGTGGCGTCATGATGGTCATCCCGGCCTACCTTTATCATGACGAAAAGATGCACGACATCGTCATCATCGGCGAGTTGCTCGCCATCGCCGCCATCATCATGAGCATCATGTTCGTCGTGTGCGATCTCGGTCGGCCCGACCGCTTCTGGCACATGATGCCCGGCCTCGGGAAGTTCAACTTTCCCGTCTCCATGCTCACCTGGGATGTCATCGTGCTGAACGGCTATTTCGCCATCAACGTCTATATCTGCGGCTACCTGCTCTATAAGCGCTTCCGCGCTCAGCCGCCCGTGGCAAAGATGTATTTGCCCGCTGTGTTCCTCAGCATCGTTTGGGCCATCAGCATCCACACCGTCACCGCCTTCCTCTACTGCGGACTGGGTGGTCGGCCCTTCTGGAACACCGCGCTGCTCGCCCCGCGCTTCCTAGCCAGCGCCTTCGTCAGCGGCCCCGCCTTCATCATCGTCGCCATCCAGATCATCCGCTGGCAAACCGGGCGCATGTTTGGTGAGGGAGCCATCCGCACGCTCGTGAGCATCGTCCGCATCACCATCCTCATCAGCCTGCTCATGGTCGTTTCCGAGATCTTCGTCGAGTTCTACACCGGCGGCAGCCACACCGGCGCCGCGAAGTATCTCTACTTTGGCCTGCACGGCTATCATGAGCTGGTGCCGTGGATCTGGACCTCGATCGTGTTCACCGTCGTCGCAGTGATCCTCTTCATGCAGCCAAGGATCAATCGCCGTCCCTTGCTCCTGAACACAGCCTGCCTGCTCGCCTTCGTGGGTCTGTGGATCGAAAAAGGCATGGGCATGATCATTCCCGCCTTCATCCCCAGCACCCTGCACGAGATCGTCGAATACCGCCCCAGCCTCACCGAATGGAAAATCACCGCCGGCATCTGGGCGCTGGGCTTCATGATCTACACCCTGCTCCTCAAAATCACGATCAACATCCACAGCCGCAAGCTCAAGGACGCCAGCGGTGCGAGAACCATCACACCAGAGGACTCCCTGGCGATGGGCGATGGAGGCGTCTGAAGCTGCGTTGGCAGCCTTGATGAAGCATCACGCCTTCAGGATGGCGTCGAACTCCTTGTCGGTGAAGGCTTGCAGCGTTTCTGTCCGCACGTTGCCGAGGGCGGCGAGGGAGGCCAGGAGGTGGAGGATTTTGGCTTCGCTGTCAGCGGCGAGGACGAGCGCACCGTCGTAGTGGCCGATGGTCCAGAACTGGCCTTCGACCTTCACGCCGGACTTTTCGGCGAGCGCGTCAAAGGCGTGGGCGCGTGAGGTGGATTCTTTGATGTGGGCGGAACCTTTCTCGGTGAACTTCAGGAGGGTGATGCAGCGCTTCATGATCGTGTCGGGGTTGTTGATGGGATTCAAATCAAGGTGTGGGCTTCTCCGGTGGTGGCGGTGGGGTGCGGACATCGACGAGCAGCGCGTCCACCGGCACGAGATGGCGGTAGATGAAGGCCTGCATCATGTCCTCGGCGGGCACGGCGGTGGCTACAAAGATGTTGGGTGACTCGCCACCGCTTCCGACGACAGTGAGAGCGATGGGTCTTTCGAGATCGGTGCCGGATGGCACGGCAATGGAGACATCCGCCTTGTCCTGGCCTTCGGGGATGGTGGCATTATGCATGGCAAAGCCTGATGGCGCATCTTTGAGTGTGAGTATGATCGGTCCGGTGAAGCCGCCATCCCGCAGTGCATGCACGGTGAGGCGGGCGGCACCGCCGGGCTTGGCGTTCAGGGAGGAGGGCGTCACACGCAGCGCGAACGCGGGGTCTGCGGCACGCACTTTGAGCCGGTAGGCATTGGTCGGGCCGCTCTGACCCTGCGTGTCGGTGACTCGGATGAAGGCGCTGCCGCCGGGAGGCATCTTCATGCTGATGCGGGAGTCGGCATGATGCGTGGTGAGGCCGCTACCGAGGTCCTCATGGTCGTCATTGAAGGCCACCTGTTTCCCATTCTGGTCAAAGACAGTGAGGGAGGCATCCACGGGCGAGCCAAGCCGCCGCGCGAAGATCTCAAAGATCATCTCGCGCCCACCATTGGCCTTCACGCGGTAGAAATCGGCCTCGCCGGTGCTTTCGATGACACCATTGACGATCATTGGTGGTTCCAGCATCTGCGCGGTGCCGAGCGTGTTGTTCGGCTCGCGTTCGCGCTCCTGCGGCACGTTGTCGATCTGGAAGGGAATCGCGTTGGAGCGCTGTCCGCCGGCTTTGGCATGCAAAAGCACGATTCCTGGCTGTTTCGGGGCTTCGTAGCTCTGTTTAAAGTCGGAGCCGAGATTTCCGCCCTGGAAGGTGATCTCGACTTTTTCGCCCGCCGTTGCTCCGAGCGGCGAAATGCCCGTGAGGAAGGGAATCTGACCCACATGGATGCGGTACACAAAATCGTCACGACCGCGGTAGATCGAGTCATGCACGCGGATGCGGTAGAGGCCGTCGGCGGGGATTTTGTAGAAAAGCACGGGGTCAGGGTCAAAGCGGTAGCCATCGGCATACCCGACCTCGTAGCCATCGGCATTGTGCAGGCTCACCACGCTCTGAAACCAGCCCGGAACAGCATCGGCAAGGTAGGGGATCAAACTGCGTGCGTGCATGGCGATGACGACACGCTCGTCTTTTCTTGCCTCGAAGGTGAACTCATCCACCTCGCCGGGCATGATACGGCCATTGAGTGTGACGGGCAGCCGGGCGGTGGGCGTGGGCACTTTTTCCTGCTTCATCGAGTCCATGCCGCCACGATATTTTTCGAGGTCAAACTCACGTTGAGGCTCGGCCTCAAGTACCTCGGGAAGCTGGCCGATGACGAAGCGCATGGGATTGCTGAGGCCTGAAGGTGTGCGCAGGCGCAAATGGCGTGTGCCGGGCTCCGCAGTCTCGGCGATGGTGATGCGCAGTCGTGCGGTTTCGCCGATCTGGTTGTTGAGCTGCTGCTTCGGGTCATTGCGGCGGCGGTCGTACTCGACCATGACGCGCAGCTTTTGCTCGGAGAGGTCGGATTCGCTCAAAAGCTTGCGGATGTATGCGAGTTTTTGGTCCGCAGGCACCTCGCCGGCGCGGCGGCCATCGCGCAGCTTTTGCTGCACCTCGCGCAGGCGGTCGCGGTAGTCGTCCACGACCTGGGCGGAGGGGATTTTGTCATGAACGAGGCATTTTCCCGTCACACCCTCGCCGGAGAAGATGACCTCGGTGTTTTCATCGAGATACTGCCCACCGACGATGACCTCGACAGTGGTGCTGATCTGCCCGCCGGCGGGATAGACAAAGCCGATGCGGGGTGCGGGCTGGGCGTGCAATCCGCTGGTGGCGAGAGCAATCCCGCCAAGGCCGTGAAGAATGAAGCGGGTTTTCATAAAATGAATCACACGAGTTCTTTGAGCAGCCCGGCCATTTTCACCTGCTCTTCCTGACCGGGCACGACTGTCGTTGGCGTGCCTTGCGGATGCGGCAGGGGGGCATCGGCGGGAATACCGAGCTGGCCGTAGATGCTGCCGATGAGATCGGCGGGATACACAGGACGTTCGGCCACCTCCTCGCCGGTGGCGTTCGATTTGCCGAGCACCTGGCCACCTTTGAAGCCACCGCCCGCGAGCAGACTGGAGAAGCACGCGCCGAAGTGATGGCGGCCGCCGTTCCAGGGTGATTCGCTCGCCACTTTTGGCGTGCGGCCGAATTCTCCGGTGCAGAACACGATGGTGCTCTCCAGTAGCCCTTTGTCGTAAAGATCGGTGAGCAGTGCGGCCATTCCCTGGTCGAGCTCCGGCAGCTTGCGGTTCATGATCTGAAAGTGCTGCTTGTGCGTGTCCCAGCCCTTGTAGTTGATGGTGATGTAAGGCACGCCTTTTTCGACGAGGCGGCGTGCCATGAGGCAGCTCTGGCCGAAAGTGTTGCGACCATAGCGGTCACGCATTTCATCCTTCTCCTGCGCGAGGTCGAAGAGCTTGCCGGAGTCGCCGAGAATGAGCTCGTAGGCTTGCTGCTCGGACTCGACCATCGTTTTCAGCGTGGCATTCCCCGGCAGCGAACCACCGAGCGTGTTGAGGCTTCTCATGAGCTTCCTGCGCTCTTTTTGATGCTCCTCCGTGATGTCCGGCGTGACGATGCCTTCGACTGCGAAGGGCGTGCGTGAAGGATCACCGCCAGTGGCGAAGGGTTTGTAGCGTGGCCCGAGAAAGCCGGCCTCACTGAAACGGCCCTGAGGCTCTGTGAGCACGACGTAGGGCGGAATGAGGCCCTTGTAGCCAGCGTCGTAGCCTTTGAAATACGACACCACCGCACCGAGACCGGGAAACACATCGCGCTCGGAGGAACGGCCGGTCTGCACGAGGTAGGAGGCGGTCTCGTGGCCGTTGTTGCCATGCGTCATGCTGCGGATGAGCGAGTATTTATCCGCGTTTTTCGCCAGTTCGGGCAAAAGCTGGCCGATACGGATGCCGCTGATGTTTGTCTCAATAGGCGCATCGAGAGCACCGGAGTACTCGCGGCCCGCCTCGGGCTTCGGATCAAAGGTGTCGATGTGGCAGGGGCCGCCCCAGAGCCAGATTTGAATGACGGACTTCGCCTTGCCTTCCTTGGCGATGGCGGCGGCACGTGGAGCGGCGTGAATGCCAAAGGGCTCCATGAGCAAAAGCCCGGCGGAGCCATAGACCGCGCGGCGCAGGGCCTCGCGGCGTGAAAACGGCGCACCGCCGAGTGTATGAGCGACGCGGGCGACATCGCGTGCGGTGCTGCGTGAGGGGAGAGAAGTCGTGTTCATGGCAGGATGGGGTTAATGGTTGAACAAAAACTCTGGCTGATTCACCAGCGCCCACACCATGTCCGCAGCGAGCGAACTGCCGCCGCCGTAGGTGGCGGTGACATGGGCTTTCAGCGTCTCCAGCTCCTTCGCGGAGGGCGGACGAGAGAGCACGGTGTGGTAGATTCTGTCCGCCAGCGCTTCAGTGCCGTCGCTGTTCGTGGCAGCGGTGACGAGAGGACATTGCTGGATTTTTTTCATCACATGGCTGGAGTTCAGCATGTGCAGACGCTGGGAAGGGCTGGTGTCACGGCTGCGCTCCGTCTCATGGCCGCTGTCACGCGGCGGACGGCCAAAAAGCTCCAAAAACGAGCTGGTGATGCTGCCATCTGCCAGGGCGATGCCGCGCACATTCTCCGGGATAAAGGTGAAGGGCTCAGGAATGGGGCTGCTGTAATCCTCGCGCGTGCCGGTGATCTGGTTTAGCGCATCAATGAGCACTTCTGCCTCCAGTCGGCGCAGTGGGTAGTGCGCGAAGTTTGCCGCTGCCTCCGGCGTGTCCTGCGCTGGGATGCTGGAGAGCTGGAAGACCTGTGAGTTCAGAATGACGCGGAAGAGATGCCGCATGTCACACTTCGATGAGGCGAACTCTTTTTCGAGATAGGCCAGCAACGCAGGATTCGACGGCAAATTGTCCACGCGGAAGTCATCCGGCTCATGCACGATGCCGCGGCCCATGAGCCAGCTCCAGATGCGATTGGACCAGCTTCGGCAAAACGAGGGATTCTCTGGCCGCAGCAGCCAGTCGGTGAAAACGATGCGCGGGTCCTCCAGGCCCGATTGGATCGCCGCAGGGCTTCCGTCCGGGAAAATCGCCTTCTTGGTGAGGCCATCTTTGTCCGCTGTGGGATCGAAATACACAATCTCCTCCTTCCACTCGGCGGTCGATTTGAACGCCACCTGCGTAAAGAAGCCCGCCAGCGCATCGAGCTTCTTTTCCGGCCACTTGTCCGCCCGCTCGCCCATGAAGGTGAGCGCCACAGTGGCAGCGATGCCACGCGGGCTGCGATCCTGCATCGCACGGTAAAAGTTCACCTCGCCCTCGCGGAAGTTGCTGCCGTTCGCGAGCAATAATTGCCGCGCGAAGATGTGCAGCGGCTTGTTTTCCCGCACGCTGGTGTGGATGAAGCGGTGGTAGGCCTGCACCGCGTTTGGCCACAGCTTGATGGGAAACTCCGCCTTCACGCGCAGCAGCTCGCCGAGCTTCATCGCCCAGAAATCCGTGAACTCAGGCCGCTGCAGCAGCACCTCGATGAGCTGCGCCCGCTTGTCCGGCTGCTTCGCGGCGATGAAGCCGCGCGCCTCCGCCTCTGTGGGCAAAGTGCCGATCACTGCAAGGAAAGCGCGGCGCAGAAATGCCGTGTCCGAGCATAGATTCGACGGTTTGATTCCCAGTTCCGTCAGTCGGCCTAGGACGAGTGCGTCCACCTGTTCATGCGGCTTCAGACTTTCGCCGGACCGCATCACAAGTGGTCCAGCTTCATAGACGATGGCTTCAGTCGCGAGTGCTGCTGCCGCGAAGACCAGAAAGAGGGCGATGATTTTCATGGCGGGGCATCAGGCTTCAGAGTTTGGCTTGCGCACACGGGAGAAGGCCACGCCCTCGATCTCCACGAGTAGGTCCGGGCGGCACACATCCGCCACCGCGTAGATCGCGGGCAGGCGGCCCAGACGCCGCTCGCACACGGCACGCACCTTTTCATAGTCCGTGGCGTGTTTCACATAGACATGGACTTTCGCCAGATCTGCCAGCGTGGCTCCGGCGTCAGCCCAGCCCAGCCGTGCGAAGTTTTCCGGTGCGATGAGCTTCTCGATGTTCGTGAGCGTCTGCTCGGTCTGGCCGACGGCATCGCCTTTGTACACCGTCTCCGAGTTCACAATGCTCGCCGTGCCGGAAATCCAGATCGTCACGTCCTCCCCTGTGCGCACCGCCATGGCACGAGCAAACTTCGGACTCTTCACCGAATACTCTTTCGGATAATCGAAGGCGGAGGTTTGCAGCGGATTCTCCAACGGCAGAAGGAAAACGTCATCGCGCTTTGTGTGCAGCGCCATGCAGGCCGTGATGAGCCCATGGCAGAGCGTGCCGATGCCCGTGCTGGCCGGATAAACCGCCTGCCCGCGATGCAGCGTGGGCACCGGGCGGTTGTCGAAAGGAATACCGGCGAAGAAGTCCGTGCGGGCGCGGTTCAGCTCGCGGTAGCGCTCCACACCATCCACCTCCTCCGTGATGCAGCCCTGGTAGAGCCAGGTTCGCACCACGTCCTCAAAAGCCGCGCCACCGCGCCGCAGCGCCGCCTGGAGATTTTCAAAGGCCTCGAATGACTGATCGTAGGCCGTCCGGCCCTCGCGATGCAACGAACCGCCGGAGGCATAAATCCATCGCAGGCCGTCATATTCCACCGTCACCAGATGTTCGTCATGGTGCTCCACCTTCGCATGAGTGGTGCCCACCGCCCAGGCCTCGATCGCGATGCCACGCCCCTCGCAAGGCGGCTGCACCACAAACAGCGTCAACGGCATCTTTTCACCATAACAGGCCTCGAAAAGCAGCTCCGCCGTCGGCACATCCTCCCGGGAGCGCAGAAACACGGTCTGCATCGTCACCTCCATCGGCTCACCTTGCTGGCGCAGGATGGCACGGATGGTGGAGAGCGCCTCCCATGCCTCGTCTTTAAAGTCCCCGCCGCATTGGGGTGTCACCATCATCGCCACGCGTCGCACCTTGCCGAGGTCAATCACCGTATGATGCTGCACGCCCATGAGACAGGGAGGCATGTCCGGTCCGGAAAACCTGCCCGGCACCGCGTGCGAGCATCCATGCGCCGCACAACCCGCGTCGAGCAGCCGTTTGTCCGGGGCCAGGTGGTAGCAAATCGGCGTTTCCTTGGCGAGAGAAGCAGGGGAAGACATGGCGGGCACCTCCAGGCGAATGTTGAATGTTGTTAAACTCGCATCGGAAAGCCGCCTTGAAGCTCAAAGAAGCATCCTTGATGCAACTTTAACAACGGGCAGACCCATGGGCATATGTTGGCCTCCAGTGTGCCTTTGTTGCTCGATGGCGGCGCAAAATGTGGGCAACGAAGCATATCTTTCGCGCATAAGTAGCATCCACTGTGCATGTTTAATCAACCTCCAACCATGAAGCTGATCCTGACCTCCCTCGCAACCATCACCGTCGTGATGACCCTGCTCGTACATGCCGCGCTCGCCGCCGATCCGGCCGCCGTTGCCTCCGAGTCCGCCACGAATACCGTCTGCCCTGTCACCGGCAAACCCGCCGATCCGGCGATCACCGCCGAGTATGAGGGCCGCAAGTGGTCCTTTGCGAAAGAAGCATGCAAAACGAAATGGCTGAAGGCCCGCGAGGACAGCCTGTATCAAAAACTCGGCGGCAAGGCGGCCATCGACGCCGTGGTGGACGCGTTTTACGTCAAAGTGCTGGCCGACAAGCGGGTGAATGACTTCTTTGCCGACGTGAGCATGGACAAGCAGCGCCGGAAGCAGAAGGAGTTCTTGTCGTTCGCCTTTGGCGGCCCGTTGCCGTGGACCGGCAAGGATATGCGCAAGGCGCACGAAGGCATGGGCCTCACCGAAGAGCATTTTAACGCCATCGCTGAGAACCTCGTGGGCACCCTAAAGGACTTCAAAGTGAAGCAGGAACTCATCGACCAGGTCGTCGCCATTGCGGTTTCCACCAAGGATGATGTTTTGGGCCATCCCAAGAAGGCAAACTGAGAGCCGTCCATCTCTCTATTGCTGATTGAACGCCGCAATAAGTGCCCGGAGTCACTTGTTGCGGCGTTCTAAATGACGCTATGGCGATTTCGGTTTAAACATGTTTTCTTATCAAAGTGGCTCGAATGACTGTCGCCACAGCTAAAGAAAAGCTCCCCTTCAAAGAAGAAGAGCTTCGCTTTTCACGCGGATAGGCCGACGTGAGTGTCCAGAAGGCCATGGAGGGCTTCGGTGCGTTTGGGCAGTTCGGCGAGGTTTCCGTCTTTCAGGGACTCGGTGAACGCGTTGAACAGGCTCCAGACGTTACGACCCTCAAAGGCATCATGACGGGGCTCGCGCCATTCATGAAGCACTTTCTGGATCAAACGGTTGGAGCACAGGTTCTTCTCGGAACTCGTGCTCCCGCGTGGCCGGTGACGGAGCATGGGCCAGTCCTCGTGGAAAGGAGGGGAGGAACTGGCCCTGCATCCGGCATCGGTGGCACGGCCAAGGGAGGCCGGGGCAACGGCTGGTCTGCCATTCGGACGAAGAAGGAGCCGATGCCAGACGGGCCGTTGGCGGTGGGGGAGGGCACACGTGCATGGGTGAACGCTGCCAGAGCGTTATGGAAGGCGGCGCCTGCGATCACTGATGCACCAAGAACAGCGGTGGCGTGAGCTGGACCGAAGATCGAGCGTGCCGAGGCGTGTCGAAAGTGAGGGGCGTTGCGGGGAAACCTCCCCGCTCGAAGGGGGAGCGGCCCACGAAGTCGCCGCGAGGGGAAGGCTTTCCCCATCTACTTCACCAGCTTGAAAGTGGTGCCGGTGTTCGACTCGATCATCCCATTTTGGGTGAACTGAAAGATGAACTCCCTGCCGACCAAAGCAGCCGCGCTTCGCTCGCACAGACGAACAAATGCCGGTGTCCCCATGGTTCTGTGCCAGCCTTGAGAGCCGACGTAGATGCGGGCACCCTGCCGGTTGGGAAGCACTCCTCCATTGCCTTCATAGATGGCGCGGCAAACATTCACGACCTTCCCATCTGGTGAGAGTTCGCGATACGTTCGATGCCAGGTGAGGGTTCCCGCGAAACTGATCTCATCGGTGAACTCGATTTGCCCCAAATCCTTGGCACGAGTGACTGCGACAAAGCAAGGCTTGGGAACGCTAATCGGCACGCCCTGTGGTTGTTGTGCGGCTCCAGCAGCCGGAGCCTTCGGTGACTGCTTACTGTTGGTCACATCATAGACCTTGGCCCGCTGCGACGTGATGGAGAGCGTCTTCCCAGCCTCTTTCAGTCGCAGCGTGAGGTCTGCACGCCCCTTGTGCCATTCACCGGCTTCGTTTTCGTTGTAGAACTCGATCGTGTATTCTGCCTGCCAAAGTCCGCCTTCCTGGACAATGCGGATCTCACCAATGATCTTTTCGCTGCCCACTGGCCACTTGGCTCGATGCGCTTGTTCGTCAGCACCAATCGCATCTCTCGTCAGCAAGCCCTTGTCGAGGAAGTCCACCATCGCTTCATAGTCTGCGATCATGCCTTGAAGGTCGCCTTTTGAGGCTTTGGCATGATGCTCAGAGACAAACGCTTTCACATCACTTGCCGAGATGGCTGGCGGAGGAGGGGGCGCAGGAGGCTGAGGTGGCGGTGCGACCTCTGTCACTTTCTGAGGAGGCGGCTCGTGGGGCTTCTCGATGGCCTTCGTCACAATCATCACGGACGTGCCCTGGGTTAAGTCCAAGAGTTGAGGCGTGGGAAGTTCGGGAAGCTTGGCAGGAAGTGGCGAGCTAGCCGTTTTGATGGTGGTCCACCAATTGCGGGTGGTCTCAGGTTTCCACTCGGACATGTTTCCAGGTTCCCAATAGTGAAGGCTTGAGGCCACATCGCCTGCCTGGACACTGCCATCATGGGTCTGAACGATAAAAACACCCTGGCGGCCCTTCCACTCCAGCAAGCGGGCGAGCGCACGCACTTGATTGTAGTCCGGCCCAACCACTCGATCATTTAGCGGATTCTTTAGAGGGGCGTAGATCATCAGGCAAAGCTGCTTGTCTTTGACCTGAGTGCTCCAACCCGTGTTTTCAATCTCATCGACCGGGAACGGCATCTCCACTTCAAAGACGAGGTCGGGGCAGGTCGTCTGCTTCATGAAAGTCACCTCGATCTTTCCATTCATGAGGCGCATCAGCTTCGAGCCATCATCTGAGCAAAGAATCTTGTCGCCTTCGTCCACGCCAAAAGACTTGAGACCAAAGGAGATGGGCACGCTGGGGTGTGTGAAGGCACAGACACTCTGGCCGGACAACTGCCAGGGGCCGTCTGGTTCACGGCGCGACGGCGGAACAGCCGATGTGATCAGGGTGCGCACTCCGAGCTTCCAATGCGTCTGGCCCGGCCAAGTCTCCCTTGAGCCTTCCTTCCAAAGCCTTTTGCTGATGTCGTCGAGCTTCTTGTATGCCGGGGAATCTTCCAACGGCAATAGCACGAGCTTGTCGAGATCGAAAGCCAGAGGGGCTTCATCATCAGGAAAAAAGGCAAGTTCTCCAGCCTGCCACCAGTGGAGATCACCTCCCGGCACGTCTCTTCCAGGCGGACGCGGTAACTCGATGGCCCTGCTTTCGGCAATTCGCAAAATCCACACACGGCGCGACTTTCCTTCGCCAATCGTGCAGGCGATGGATTTCTGATCAGGAGACCAGGACAGATTCCCATGAGGAAATGCAGGAACCTGAATGGACGCGGTTTTGGTGAACCGATGAAGATCGAAAATGCCAATCGCGGGCTGCGATCCGGCCGCATCTCCAAAAGCGACCATCACGTCGTCTGGCGACAGGGCAACGGGGCAATCCCTCTGCACTTGAGGGATGACTTTGGTGAAGTCCGGTTGGATTTCGCCGATCTTGGCCGACTTGATGTCTTTGGGCGGATCATAGCGAAACGGCGGGGGGGCCGGTGGAACTGGAGCAATGGAAGGAGCCGCGACCACAGGAGGTGGGTCAATCACCGGAGCTCGACCGAGGAATGAGATGGGAGACGCCAGAAGGAGTGCCGCCATCACGGAGACCCCCATTTTGACCCATCGCAGCCAGGGAAAAATCGCTGGCAACGTGTCCGCCGAAGCGGCCGTCCAGTTCCTGAGAGCTACCTGCCCCCCGATCAACCCTCCAACAAAACCACACAGCACGCTAGGAAGCAGGGCTGCGAGGCTGACCGAAAAGACAAGCCACATTCGCGAGCGCAGTGCCCGATCCAGAGAGGCGCTGTCCGCCCCGCTGGCGTCCCATGTTGCCAACGCGGTAAGGACTGCTCCCGCCCATAGAGCGCAGAAGACACCCGCTTGAATACCAAGGCGGCCCGCCTCGCCCGGCGCATGGAACCGTGACGTGAACTCCTTCCGGGCAAGAATTACGGTCACCAGCGCTGAGATCACCGACAGCGCCAAAATCAAAACGAGTTGAAGCTGCGTGCCGGCGATAAAGCCAGGTATGGTCACAATGGAACTTCTAAAGAGCGCCACCGAAAGCCCAGTGACTGCTCCCGTGATGAGTGCCATCAGAGAGGCTTTGTCCGTGATAAGAGAGGTGCCTGAATCCTTCACGGGCCGATGACTATCACACGGCTGCCAGTCCGACAACCGGAGTGTCAGTCACCAGTTGCTGCACTTTTGCGAGCATGGCCGGGGAGGGTTTCGCCACGCCGTGCTCCCATTCGCGGACATTTTTCGCGATGACCTGAATCCTCCGACCAAAGGCAAACTGGCTCAACCCCATGATCCTTCGAGCCATCAAGACTTGGTCAGCCGGGGTTTGGACAGCCACCGGATACGAGCCGAGGAAACCGATGAGGCGTGGCCAAAAGGAGGCCGTCGGAGCCACCTCGTCACGTTCCCAACGTTCATAGTGTTCGCGCAAAGTGTTCAGACGTTCAGCGGCCTGAACCTGGGTCAATTTCAAGACCAGCCTTCGAGACCGCAGGTGCTGCCCCAAGGTTACCGGCCTGATTTTGAACCCCTTCTGAACGAGCTTGCGCAACCTGACCGCCGTTCTGGAGGCCTTGAGGGTGAAGTAGCAAAATGGCAAAATAGGATGACACCTACTTTGCCTGATCCGGCGCGTAGTGGCAGGTTAGTTGAGCTTCACATCCGCAGGCATGCCGGCCATGAGACCGAAAACGGGGCCCATGTCGTGCAGGATGGCGTCCCAGAGCTCGGAGGGGGGATCGGCGGTCAGGACCAGTGGGCGGGCCCGGGTGGTGATCCAGGAGCGGCGGCGGAGTTCGTTTTCGAGCTGGCCGCCGGTCCAGCCGGAGTAGCCGACGAAGCCGCGCACATCATGCCCACGCTTGAGGGCTGCGATGGCGTCGGACACGGAAAGGTGGGTCTGGCAGCGTAGCGTGCGCTTCCGCTTGTTCCACTGCAGCGAGGCAAAAGCGAGCTTGTCCGTGGCCACGGGGCCGCCAACGAAGACTGGCACATCGCCGAGAGCTCCGAGATTTTGATCCGGCAGTAGATCACCCACTTTTTGTTCCAGTGGCCGGTTCAGAATGTAGCCAAAAGCCCCGTCTTTGGCGCTGTGTGCGGCCATGAAGATGACGGTGCGGGAAAAATTTGGGTCGTCCATGACAGGCGAGGCCAGTAGGAGGGATCCTGCGATAGGGGCGGGCTCGGTGGAGGAGGCTTCAGACATGTCATAACATGAAACAACTGACGCTGATGCGCACGGGCAAAATGCATCACACTCACACTGAACTCACCGCAGGTAGATGAATTCGCTGCTCATGAGCAAGGTCTGCGCGAGGAGCGTCCAAGCGGCCTGCTCGCGCTTGGCGGGATCAGCCTCGGTGGAGGCGAGTGTGGCATCGGCGGCGGTGAGGAAGTCGCGGCAGCGGCGGAGGTCGGCCTCGGTGGCCTCGCGGGCATAGGCGAGGCCGCAGGCGGCACGGATACGGGCTTCGAGATCCGGCTGAGCGAGCAAACGCTTCGCCAAGGCCTCGGCGGCGGTTTGCGAGAGTTCGCTGTTCATGAGCAGGAGGGCCTGGGGAGAGACCACGCTGCTTTCGCGGCGGCCGGTGGAGGTGGCGGGATCGGGATAGTCGAACTGCTGGAAGAGATCGTAGAGGTTGTTGCGGATGACCGGCAGGTAGAGGGCGCGGCGGGTGCTGCCGTAGGTGGTGAAGTCCTTCGAGGTGTGGTTGAAGACGAACTCGCGATTGCGGCGCGGGATGGTCTTGCCGCCCGTGGCGGTGTCGAGTGTGCCGGCGACATGCAGCAAGGCATCGCGGATTTCCTCGGCTTCGAGGCGGCGGATGGGAAAGTGCCACAGGAGTTGATTCTCGGGGTCCGCTTCGGCGATATGCGGGGCCTCGCTGCTTTGCAGGTAGGTCTTGGAGGTCAAAATGAGGCGGTGGAGGGCTTTGATGCTCCAGCCATGATTGGTGAACCAGCGGGCGAGGTAGTCGAGCAGTTCGGGATGTGTCGGTTTCTGGCCGAGCAGGCCGAAGTTATCAACGGAGGACACGATGCCTTGATTGAAGTGCCAGGTCCAGAGGCGGTTCACCGTGACGCGGGAGGTGAGCGGATGCTCGGCGCTGGCCATCCAGCGGGCGAGCTCGAGCCGACCGCTTTGATCGGGCTTGAAGGCAGGCGTTTCTTTTTTCAGCGAGGCCTGCACGACCTGCAAAAAGCCGCGGGGCACCGGCTTGCCGAGCGATAGATGGCTGCCGCGTATATGCACGGGCAGCTCCTTGAGAATTTTTGAAGAATCCGTTACGGCGAGCGCGGTAGGCAGATCGGGCAGATTGCTTTGCACGCTCATCATGTTGTCCTTCATCGCGTTGAGTTTATCGGCGATGGCCTTGGGATAGAGGATGATGGGCTCGGGTGGCAGGGCGAGGAAGCCTTTCGGGTCGTCGAGAGCCGCTCTGGCCTGATGCAGGAGTGATTTCCCCTCCTTGTCCGCTTTCACTTCCTTCAGCATCGAGGCCTGCTTGAACATCAGTGTGTAATACTCCCGCAGATGCGAGACGCTGCCTCGTGTGCGTAGCGCATCCTGCCAGGGCTTGAAGAAGGAGTGTGATTCATTCGCCGCCAGCCACACGCGGCAGTTCAGCAGGATGTGAGGGCGCAGACCGGCCTTTTCGGCCACAGGGCGTGCCTGACTCAAAGTGGCCGCGGCAGGCAGCGCGGCCGCGTGCATGAGATAAGCTACTGCATTGGAGCGAATCTCCTCTTTGAGCTTCTTCGTGGCCTCCGCCTCGAGCCTCGCGATGGCGGATTTTTGCTCGTCGAGCACGCACTCGGCGGCCTTCACGTTAGCGAAGGCCTCGAAGTCACCCATCGGAGCTTCGAAAGCGGTGCTCAGAGCGCCGATGCGGTCGCTGCTGAAGCTCTCGGTGCTTTTGAAGATGGCGGCGAGAGCGTAGTAATCCTCGTGCGGGATGGGGTCGAATTTGTGTTCGTGGCAGCGGGCGCAGCCGAGTGTCATGCCCATGAAGGCGCGGCCCATCACATCGATTTGCTCGTCGATCACATCCATGCGCAGCTTGTCCTTGTCCGGCTCGGCGAGCACTTTGGCACCGAGATTGAGGAAACCGGTGGCGGTGATGCGGCGCTGGCGGGTGGCGAGGTCGTTTGACTTCAAGAGATCACCCGCGAGCTGCTCGATGAGAAACTGATCAAAGGGCAGGTCGTCATTGAAGGCCTTCACCACATAGTCGCGGTAACGCCATGCGGTGCCCAGCGCGATGTTTTCATCGAGGCCATTCGAGTCGGAGTAGCGGGCCACATCCAGCCAGTGGCGCCCCCATTTTTCACCGTAGGCGTGGGAGGCCAGCAAACGGTCGATGAGCTTGTTCAGCGCCGCCTTCGGCTGCTCGCGATGTTCGGTCACAAAGGCCTCCACCTCCTGGGGTGTGGGCGGCAGGCCGGTGAGATCAAAGGTGATGCGGCGGATCAAGGTGTGCGCATCGGCCTCCGGCGAGAGCTTGAGGCCTTTTTCGGCTAATTTGGCCGTGATGAAGGCATCGATGGGATGATCACCCGCAGCCAGCTTGGGCACGGCGGGCTTCGAGATCGGGGAGAAGGCCCAGTGCTTGGTGCCTTCGGCGATGTTGATCGTGCGCGGACCACCGTGCGCCCCTTTCGCCGCCACCACCTCACGTGGATCAGGTGCGCCCATCTTTACCCATTCTTCGAGCAGCTTCACCTCTTGGGAGGGCAGGGCACCTTTCGGCGGCATCTGCATGTCCTGATTCTGATAGCGGACGGATTCGATGATGAGGCTCTTGTCCGGTTGGCCGGCTACCAGCGCAGGGCCGCTATCTCCCCCCTTCAAAATGGCCTCGCGAGAGTCGAGCGTAAGACTGCCCTTCGCTTTGCCCTTCTCAACGGAATGGCATTCGTAGCAGCGGTTGATGAGGATCGGCCGGATATTCTTCTCAAAGAACGCCGTCTGCTCCGCCGACACGGCTCCAGCACCACGAGTCATGCCCGTGGCGAGGCTTAGGGAGAGAAAGCTGATGGCTCCAAGTTTCACGCGAAGGATTTACGCCCCGAGAGCGGGATTCTTGCCAAGGTGAGCACCTGTCCCTTGGGCCGCGGCCGGTCCCCACGCCTCCATCAATCCGATACTCCACCGCTCCATCCTCCCACTTTGGTCTTGGCATCCGCCTTCGCGCACGCTTCGATGGCCGCACCATGAGCACCACCAGCAAAAAATGGCGCATCGCCGGCATCAATTTCGACCACTTTCACATGGGCGACCTCCTGCGGCAGACCTCCGAGCACCCGAATGCCGAGATCGTGGCCATCTGCGATGAGCAACCGGAGCGCATGCAGAGCGCCGCGAGGAATTTCGGCCTCTCCGACCGCCAGGTCTTCACCGATCATCGTGCCTGCCTGGAGCAGACAAAGCCGGACATCGTCATCCTTTGCCCCGCCGCCTCGAAACATGGCGAGTGGGTGGAGAAGGTCGCCCCTTTCGGCACGCACATCATCATGGAGAAACCCTTCGCCGGCTCGCTGGCGGAGGCGGATGCGATGATCGCCGCCATGAAGCCCACCGGTAAGCTGCTCACCGTGAACTGGCCGCTCGTTTGGGATGCCGGGCAGCAAACGGCGCATCGCCTTATCCTTGAAGGCCTCATCGGCGAGGTGTGCGAGTTTCACCATCACGGTGGCAATCGCGGCCCGCTCTACCACGGGGCTGACAAGATCGAAAATGAGCCCACCGCCGCCGAAAAAGCCGCGAGCTGGTTTTACAGCGCCGAGCAGGGCGGGGGATCGCTGCTCGATTACATGGGCTATGGCACCACGCTCGGCACCTGGCACCTCGGAGGCAAAGTGCCGCTGGAGGTCACCTGCACCTGGAGCACCACACCGGGTCTCGAAGTCGATGAACACAGCCTCACCGCCATTCGTTACAGTTGCGGTTTGAGCAAGACGGAGACCCGCTGGGGCACCTTCACCGATCCGTGGACGCATCAACCGCAGCCGAAGTGCGGTTTCGTGCTCAAAGGCACCGACGGCACCATTTCCTGCTACGACTACGACAAAACCGTCCGCGTGCAGACCCGCAGCCGTCCCGAGGGTTACGACATGCCCGTCGATGCCATCACCTCGCCGAACCGCAATCCCATCGAGCACGTCATCCACCACCTCGAAACCGGTGCCCCGCTCATCGGCCCGCTCCGCCTCGACATCTCCCGCATCGGCCAGCAGATCGTCGATACCGCGTTTCGCAGTGCGATGGAGAAGAGGACGCTGGAGTTGCTGAAGTGAGACGTGATGCGTGATGCGTGAGTCCCAATCGGCCCTTTTCAGGTTCACGCATCACGGATCACGCATCATCAATCATCAATTCGCCGGCCTCAAATCAAAGCACACCAGCTTGTCCTTCTGGCGCACGATGAGCTTGCCGTTTGCGATCGCCGGTGAGGAGCATCCGAGCGCATCGGTCTTCGCACGGCCGAGCTGCTCGTAGGCGGTGTTCGTGGCTTTCACCATTCGGACGTGCGTGCCGTTGTTTTCGTAAACGAGCAGTTTGCCATCGGCGAGCAGCGGGGAGGTGATGGTGCTGCTCACCTCGTTCACCACCCATTTCGCGGTGCCGGTGGCAAGGTCGATGCACTGATGCTTCTCGCCGCAGCAGAGGTACACATTGCCTTCGTGAATGATCGGGCTGCCGGTATAGCGGCGGGTCATCCAAAACTTCGACCACGCGGCCTTCGGTTTGCCATCGGCCTGCATTTGATAGGCACGCAAGCCCACGCCTTCCGTGCCGCTGTAAAGCACCAGCCAGTCACCACTCGCCACCGGCGTGCTTTGGCTGCCGCCCTCGGCGGTCCACAGCAGCTCGCCGTCTTCGGGATTCAGGCCGTAGAGCGCGTTGTTGCCGTTGATGACCACCTGGGGCTTGCCGGAGGCTGGCTGCCACCACGTCGGGCTCGCCGTGTTGCCTTTCGCCTGCTTTTGCTCCCACACGAGCTTGCCGTCGGCCTTTGAAAACGCCTTCGCCATGCCGGCGGCCATGTAAACGTGCTCGCCCATGATCAGCGGCGAGGCCGCGGGTCCGCTCATACCGAGCGGCGCGGTCCACACGAGCTTGCCGTCCTTCTCATCGACACACATCAGCTCCGTGCTCAGGGCTGCATACACCTTGCCATCCACCACCGCGCAGGTGCTGGAGGAGTTGCGACCGCTCGGCTTGCCCGGCTTGGCGTATTTCCACACCTGCTTTCCGGTCGCCAGATCGAGGCAGAGGATCACATCCTGCGCCACCTTCACCGTGTTCGGCACGGCGGCGATCATCTTCTCCTTCACGTCCGCCGGAAAGCCCTCGTCATCGAGCCACTTGGTAAACTCCGCCGCGTTCGCGAAGGGCTTCCCCTGCCGGTCGCTCATCTTTTTGAGCCATTCGAGGCCGATGGCATTCTTGCCTGCCTTGAAGCGGCTCACCACCCACGAGCCGATGTTGATCTGCTCCTTCTCGTTCAGGTTGTCCTTCACCCACTGGTTCGCCCACTCGTCGAATTTCGCGCCACGGAGCTTGGGCGCATTCAGCCGTGTCTCTTCGAGCTTCTTCTCCAGCTCCGGCGTGGTGCCGCGGAAGTTCAGCGTCTGCATGACCTCCGAGTCAATCTCCCGCGTCTCCGAGGCCACGCGTTCATGCCACACCACGCTCAGGAAGACCCGCTCGCCGCTCACCACCGGGCTCGCATGGCCGCCGTATTCATTGCTCGGCACGAACTCGCTCTCCCACACCTTCTTGAGGCCTTCCGCTGGAAACGCATCCGCGATCGGCGTGGTGTCCTGCGATACCCCATTCCGCTCCGGGCCCCGCCATTGATTCCAATCCCCCGCGACGAGCGAGGCGGTGGTGGTGACGAACGAGAAAGCGATGGTCAAAGGGGCGAATTTCATGCGGCGCAGTCAACGCTGGCATGCATCGCCAAGTTTCAGCCGGTGCTTGCGCCACATTCTTCCGAAACGAACGCTGGATTTTGGGGCGAGCGTGCCATCATGCGGATACCCCCAACCCAGCCATGCAGTTCCGCCACCCCAAGCACGACGTCTTCATCCCCGACAACACCGATCCCTGGACCGCGCTGCGCCGCGTGACGCACCTCGGCATCGTCTCCCACCAGGACGATCTCGAGATCGCCGCCTACCACGGCATCACCGAGTGCTTTCACGAGAAGGACAAGTGGTTCGGCGGTGTGGTCGTGACCGATGGTGCCGGCAGCCCGCGAAAGGGAGCCTACGCCAGCTACACGGACGAGGAGATGCAAAAGGTGCGCCTGCATGAGCAGCGCAAGGCTGCCTTCGTGGGCGAATACAGCATCCAGATCCAGCTCGGCTATCCCAGCGATGACGTGAAGAAGCCCGGCCACGAGCCCTGCGTGGCCGATTTGAAGTTCATTCTCGAGCACGCCCAGCCTGAGTTTCTCTATCTGCACAATCCTTGTGACCGTCACGACACGCACGTGGCCACCCTCCTGCGCTGTATCGAGGCCATCCGCGCCCTGCCGCGTGAGATGCGGCCGAAGAAAGTCTATGGCTGCGAAGTCTGGCGGAAGCTCGACTGGTTGATGTCCGCGGACAAAGTCATGATGAGCGTGGACAAGCACCCGCACCTCCTGCGCCCGCTGCTCGGCGTCTTTGACAGCCAGATCGCCGGCGGCAAGCGCTACGACCTCGCCGAAGAAGGTCTGCGTCATGCCAATGCCACCTACTTTGACTCCCACACCACGGATCACTCCTCGCTTCTGAACTTCGCCATGGACATGACGCCGCTCATCGAGGACGACCACCTCGACATCGAGCAGTTCTCCACCGCCTTCGTGCGCCGCCTCGAGGACGATGTGCGCGACCGCGTGCGCCGCTTTTCGTGAGGCGTGAGTGATTCGGCCTCCGGCCGCGTTATCGCACGCGACTCATGCGCCGCGTCCTTTCTGTCTTTTTCGTCCTTTCTGTCCCTTCCTTCGCAGGAGACATCCGCCCGCTGCTGCAAAAATACTGCCTCGACTGCCACAACGCGGACAAACAGAAAGGCGATGTCGATCTCACACACTTCGGATCGCCGCAGAATGTGGTGAAGGAGTTCAAGCTGTGGCAGACGATGCTGCAGCAGGTCGAGGAGGAGGAAATGCCGCCGAAGAAGCCGCTGCCGAGCGCTGCGGAACGAGAGGCGATCGTGGCGTTTCTGCGCAAAGGCATCGACTCGGTCGATTGGACCACTCAAAAAGGCATCGAGCACGTCACGCTGCCGCGCCTGACGAAAACGGAATACAACAACACGCTGCGCGACCTCCTCGGCATCGACTTCGAGCCCGGTAAGCTGCTGCTCGATGATGGACCGGGCCTGTCCGGCTTCACAAATGATCGCGACGCGCTCTTCATCTCGCCCGCGCTGGCGGAGCAGCTCTTCGATGCGGCGGATTATGCGCTGCAAAGCATGCTCAATCTGCGCCTCAAGCCCTATTCGAAGCACTTCGAGGCCGAAGCGATGCTCATGACCGAGCGCGGATCGAAACCGGAGGAGCTGCCCGGCGGCGGCACCGGCTACTCGCTCGCGGGAGCAGGCCAGCGCACGCTATATGATGAGGTCATCGTGCCTGCGGATGGCTGGTATCGCATGACCGTGAAGCACGTCGGCCGTGGTGGCGATGCGGGATTGCGTTTGCGCATCGACAATGAGCCGCGGGCGCTTTTGAAGTGCCTCGACAACACGCCGAAGGAGGAAACGATCGAGCTGCTGCTGCGTGCGGGCTCGCATCAGATGACCTGGAACATCGACAACACCGGCCTGCGTGCCGCGACGCCTGTGCCAGTGCGCAAAGCAAAGAAGACTGCGCCGAAGGCTGGTTATCCCGTCTTTGATCAGCCGAAAGCCGCACCGCTGGTGAAGGAAGCCGCCGCAACGAACGCACCGAAGCTTCCCGTGCCCGCCAAGGCCACCGACGAGGTCAAAAAACTTACCGACAGCCTAAACCGCCACCTTCAGAACATGCAGATGCGCATCGAGTATCTGCGTGCCGTGACGCCCGAGGGCAATCCGAGCGATCTGCGCAGCTTCTACAATCTGCTGCCGGAACGCACGGAGGCCATGGTGGCCGTGAAGCATCAACTCGCCAAAGCGATGCAGGTGCCCGTGGCCGAGTTGGATCGCCAAATTGAGGCCGCGAACGTCGAAAAGCTCGCCAGCAATCGAAAGGTGGTCGGTTACTCGCTCGACGTGCTTGATATGCCGTTCGATCCCGCCTCGCTCATCGGCAGCGCGGCCTCACAAAAGGTCGTGAAGGCCGAAAAAGTCGGTGCGCCGGGTGTGGACTGGATTCGCATCGAAGGCCCGATTTCGCCCGCAGGCTCGAAACCTCGCGAAATCTTCCAAAGTGATGCCAGGACGGCTTTGAGTGCCTTTTTGCCCAAAGCCTTCCGCAGGCCGTTGCGACCCGGTGAGCTCGAAAAGCATTTCGCACTCTATGAAACGGCCCAAAAGCGCGGTGAATCGCCCGAGCAAGCCTTGAAGCTCGCTTTCGCGGCCGCTTTGACCTCGCCGAGCTTTTTGTTCCGCGATGAACTCCGCGCCGGAAAGCTCGACGATCATCAACTCGCCAGCCGCTTGAGCTATTTCCTCTGGATGAGCCTGCCGGATGACGAACTGCGTGCTCTCGCGAATGCTGGCAAGCTGCACGACGACGCGACGCTGCGTGCGCAGGTGAAGCGCATGCTCGCTGATCCGCGCTCGCGGGCGTTCACGAGCACCTTTCTCGGCCAGTGGCTCGGCTTTGCCGGACTCGGCACCGAGCATGTGCCGGATGCGAAGAAGTTCCGCGACTTCACGCCCGCGCTGGCCGACGCGATGAAGCTGGAGCCCGTGCTCGTCTTTGAAAACCTCCTGCGCAGCGGTGGCAGCCTCACGCGCCTGCTCGATGCCCGCGAGACCTTCGCGAACGATGCTCTCGCCTCGCTCTACGGTCTCGAATTGAACGGCGAGACGATGCAGCCCGTGACATTCACCGACGACAAACGCGCCGGCCTGCTCGGCATGGCCGCTGTGCTCACCGCATCGTCCACACCGAACCGCACGAGCCCCGTCATCCGCGGCAAATGGGTGCTGGAGACCCTGCTCGGCCGCAAACTGGCCGAACCACCCGCCGATGCCGGCCAGCTCGACGACAAAGCCGGAGATCGCGGCAAAACCCTGCGCGAAGAACTCGCCGCGCATCGTCGCAACGAGTCGTGTGCGTCATGCCACGACAAGATTGATCCCATCGGCTTCGGTTTGGAGAACTTCGACGCCATCGGCCGCTTCCGCGACAAAGAAGCCGGCAAGCCGGTCGATGCGAGCGGCACCCTGCCGGGCAACATCGCCATCAACGGCCCCGCCGAGCTGCGAAAGGCTATTCACGAGCACTACAGCGATGAATTCATCCGCAACGTCACGCAACGCCTCGCCGCCTTTGCCTTGGGCCGTGCTTTGAAGCCTCAAGATGAAGGCCTGATCCGTCAGTTGCTCGCTGATTTGCAGACAAACGACCACCGCGCCGACGTGCTCATCGAGTCCATCGTCCTAAGCGAGGCGTTTCGGACGCAGGGTGGTGTGAATTGAGCTGCAAGCTGCCTGATCAAGATCTCGTTACCCGCTTATGACGCATCGCATTGAACGCCGCACTCTTCTTCGTGGAATCGGAGCCACGCTGGCTTTGCCGTGGTTGGAAATCATGACGCCGAGGGCGCGGGCGGCTCAAAAGCTGCCGCCGCGACGGTTTGTGACGTTTTTCCAGCCGAACGGGGTGTTTCCGAAGGCTTGGGATGTGGCGGGCAAAGGACGCGATTTTGCGCTGTCGCCGATTTTGGAGCCACTGGCGGAGTTTAGGAACGACATGGTCGTGCTGAGCGGGATCGACAGCGTGGGCAAAGGGCATGTGAAGCTCACCGGCGCGTTTTTGACGGGCACGGCCATTGAGAATGGCGTGAACGGCATCTCGGTGGATCAGGTGATCGCACGGCAGATTGGCAAAGGAACACGGTTTGCGAGCATCGAGCTCGGCACGGAGCCACCGCGGCAAGGAATGGCGGGTGATGACCCAATTGCGCTGGCGAACACGGTTTCGTGGAGCAGCGCGACGCAGCGCATCTCGCCGGAGATCAGCCCACGGGCGGCTTTTGACCGGCTTTTCCGTGATCCTTCATCGCCGGAGGCGCGGCGGGCGGCGGAGAATCGTCGCAGCGTGGTCGATCTCGTTTTGGAGGATGCGAAGGCGCTGCAAAAGATCGCCAGCGGTCGCGACCAGGAGAAGATCGACGAGTATCTCGAAGGTGTGCGCGGTGTGGAGCAGCAAATCGATCGCACGATGAATCCGCCCGCGCCGGAGTGGACGCCGCTGACTCCACCGGATCTGAAACGGCCACCGGCAGGCATCCCGATGAGCAAGGATCAGCACATGAAGCTGATGCTCGACCTGCTGCTGCTCGCCTTGCAGACGGACACGACGCGTGTGGCGACCTTCATGAGTGCACACGGCTTCTCGAGGCAGAATTTTACCTTCCTCGATGGCGTGAAGAATGATCATCACGGCATGAGCCATCACAAGAACCAGGAGGCGTTGGTGGCCGAATACACGACGGTGAGCCGCTGGTATGCGCAGCAGGTGCATTACCTCGTCTCGAAGATGCGCGGCATCGACGAAGGCAACGGCTCGCTGCTCGACAACACCGTGGTGCTCTACGGCAGCGAGATGAAGGACGGCAACGGACACATCAAAGAAGACCTGCCGCTCGTGTTGCTCGGCAAAGGCCAGGGTCGCGTGAAAGCGGGCCAGCATGCGGTTTTCGAGAAGGGCACCCCGTTGGCGAATCTGCATCTCACGCTGGCGCAGCAGTTTGGCGTGGAGATGGCGAACTTTAACAACGTGAGCACCGGCACGTTGAGCGGGTTGTTTGTGTAGCACGCGTTTTCCAACTCGTGAGCCGATCCTGAAGCACCCAAACCAACGAGTTGGAAAACTCGTTTTACGATTTCCCATGAAACACATCCTCGCAGTCCTCCTCTTCACGCCGTCGCTGCTCCTCGCGGAGCTGAAGGTGCCGCATTTCTTCTCGGATCACATGATTCTGCAACGCGAGCGTGCGGCAGCGATCTGGGGCAAGGCGGATGCGGGCGCGGAGGTGACGGTGTCCTTCAAAGGGAAATCGGCGACGGCCAAGGCGGCGGCGGATGGCAAGTGGCGGGCGCAGATTGAGACGGGCGCGGCGGATGCAAAGGGCGCGGTGCTGACGATCTCGGCGGTCGCGGACAAGATCGAGATCCAGGACGTGCTGGTGGGCGAGGTGTGGTTCGCGTCGGGGCAGTCGAACATGTTTTACACGATGAACCGATCGCCGGAGTATGCGGGACTCATCGCGGAGTCGAATCATCCGGCGCTGCGCATGTTCAATGCGCCGCTGGTGACCGCTGAGGCCAATCAAGAGGACATCGACGGCTCATGGAAGGCGGCGACGCCGGAGACGGTGGCGGATTACTCGGCGGTGGCGTTCTTCTTTGCACGAAAGCTGCATCTCGAGCTCGGCGTGCCGGTCGGCGTGATCAAATCGGCCTGGGGCGGCAAGCCGGTGGAGACCTTCACGAGTCGCGAAGCGCTAAACACGCTGCCGGGCACGAAAGCGCTCGTCGATGCGATGCTGAAGGACGCAGCGAGCTTTGATCAGGCGAAAGCGGATGCAGCTTACACGACGAAGCTGGAGCAGTGGAAGGCCACGATGGCCGCGGCGAAGGGCAAAGCGGACGTGGATCGCAAACGTCTGCCGAAGAAGCCGGATGCGCCGAAGCGTCCGCTGCTCACCGAGGGCCGGCCGGGCGTGCTTTATGCGGCGATGATTCATCCGTTCGTCGGTTACACGATGCGTGGGGCCATTTGGTATCAGGGCGAAGGCAATGCGAGACCCGGCGCGGTGCCTTATGATCAAACCCTGCCGCTCATGATCAACGACTGGCGCAAACGCTGGGGCGATGAGTTCTCGTTTTACTACGTGCAGCTCGCCAGCTACCACACTCCCTCGACGGAGCCCGGCACGCCGGACTCGTGGGCGCTGACGCAGGATCGCATGCGCCTCGTGCTCGCGACGACGCCGAAGACCGGCATGGCGGTCACGAACGATGTCGGCGAGGCGAATGACATCCATCCGAAGAACAAAAAAGACCCCGGCGAACGCCTCGCACGCTGGGCGCTGGCGAAGGACTACGGCAAGGAGCTGATCTACAGTGGTCCGCTCTTCAAATCGAGCGAGGTGAAGGATGGCGCGATCCGCGTGACCTTCGATCAGGCCGGTGAGGGCCTCAAATCACGCGATGGAGGTGCTTTGAAGCGTTTCGAGATCGCTGGAGCTGACAAAAAGTGGAAGTGGGCCGAAGCGAAGATCGACGGGAAGGATACGGTGATCGTAAGCAGCGCCGAGGTGAAGCAACCCGTGGCCGTTCGATATGCCTGGGCTGCAAATCCCGAAGGCTCAAACCTCGTCAACAGCGACGGTTTGCCCGCTTCCGTCTTCCGCACGGATGATTGGGATGATGTGGAGATCCAGGTGGATCCATCCGCCAATGAGCGTCGTGCGCTCGCGGATGAAATCAAAGCCCTCGCCGCCGAGCGGAACAAACATGACAAAAAGAGCGCGGAATACCAGGCGCTGCAAAAGAAGCTCCAGCCGCTGATGGAGAAGTACAAGGCGACCGCGCCGAAGAAGTAGTGAGGGCGCTTTGACACTCGATTTTGCCGCAGAGGGGCGGAGGAGCAGAGACGGCAGAGATTGGATCAGATCAAAAACTCTGCATCCTCTGCCTCTTTGCCCCTCTGCGGCAAATGGAAGCACCCACAGCCTTCGTTTTCACTCACCGACGCCACTCTTTGAACTCCACGCGGAGTTTTTGGGCGAGGGCGTTGAGCTGGGGCTTCTCCTGGGGCTCGATGAGGGCGAGAGACATGCCTTTGTTGCCGGCGCGGGCGGTGCGGCCGCTGCGGTGGGTGTAGTATTCGAGCTGGTCGGGGAGCTGATGATGAAGGACGAAGCTGAGACCGGCGACGTCGATGCCGCGCGCGGCCACATCGGTGGCGATGAGGAAGGGGACGCGCTCTTTTTTGAAGGCACGCATCACCTTGTCGCGGTCGCGCTGGGCGAGGTCGCCTTGGAGGACCTCAACGTGGATGCCGGCCTCGCGCAGTTCCTCGCCGAGACGGATGGCGCCGTATTTCGTGCGGCAGAAGATGAGGCCGCGCTCGTCCTGGCGACGCTTGAGGAAGTTCACGATGAAGGCTGTCTTTTCCGCGCGGGGGCAAAGCGTGAAGCGATGGTCAATGTCGCGGTTCACGACCTGCTCGGTGTCGATCTGGATGCGGTGCGCGTTGGCGGACATGCAGCCTTTGATGAGATCGCCCACGGCATCGGGGAAGGTGGCGGAGAAGAGCCAGGTGGCGCGGCGCATGGCGGCGATCTTCAGGATCTCGACGATGTGCTTCTTGAAGCCCATGCTGAGCATCTCATCCGCCTCATCGAGCACGGCGTAGCGCACGAATTCGAGCGTGAGGGCGTCTTTGTCGAGCAGTTCGGTCAAGCGGCCAGGCGTGGCGACGAGGATGTGGGTGGGACGACGCAGGCGCTCGATCTGCATGTCGATCTTGTCGCCGCCGCAGGCCACCTCGATGAAGATCTTTTTGTCGCAGTATTTGGTGTAGCGGAAGAGCTGCTTGCCGATCTGCTTCGCGAGCTCGCGGGTCGGCGAGAGTACGAGGGCCTGGATGTCGCGATTGGCCGGATCGATCTTCATGAGCAGCGGCAGGCCAAAGGCGGCCGTCTTGCCCGTGCCCGTCTGCGCCTGCGCGATGAGGTCGGAACTGTTTTGGATCAAAAACGGGACGACCTGCTCCTGCACGGGCGTGGGCGTGACGATGCCGAGCTCTTCAAGCCCGCGGGTCAGATCGCGCGGGACGCCGAGTTGGAGAAAGGGATGTGACATGGGCCTTCTCCTGCGCCGGGATGGGGTGGATGCCAAGGGAAGAAATGAATGGTCTCACGCAAAGGCGCAAAGGCGCAAAGTTTTTCCCAAACCTCCGGTCTTTGCGGCTTTGCGCCTTTGCGTGAGCAATCTGATAAACAAGCGGGTAGTGGTTTGCGTTGAAGCAGCATGCAGCGTCTCGTTTTCTCCAATCTCACCGCCATTCTGCCTGATCGTCTTGTGGGGGATGCGTGGGTGGTTTGTGAGAAGGGGAAGATCGTGTCGGTGTCGAGAAAGCGGCCGAAGATCGCGGCGAAAGTCGAGGTGATTGATGGGCGCGGTGGCTATCTCGCGCCGGGGTTCATCGACATTCATGTGCATGGCGGTGACGGGGCGGATTTCATGGATGGGACGAGCGAGGCGGTGCGTGTGGCGTGCCGGGCGCATGCTCGGCATGGGACGACGACGATCTTTCCGACGACCACCACCGGCTCGCCGGAGCAGATTCACGCGATGCTGGACGCGGTGAAGGCGGTGCAGGCCGAAAAACATGCGCAGAACGGCGCACGGATCGCGGGCGTGCATCTCTACGGGCCGTTCTTCGCGGAGGACAAGGTGGGCTGCCATACGGCGGCAGGGCGGCGTGAGCCGACGGCGGCGGAGTATCGCGCTTACTTTGAAAGCGGGCTCGTGCGCATCGCCACCTGCGCGGCGGAGCTGCCGGGAGCGGTCGAGTTTTATCGCGAGGCGAAGAAACGGCGCTGTCTGATCACCTGCGGACACTCGAACGCGAGCTGGCCGGAGATGGCGGCGGCGTTCAAGGCCGGGATGCGGCATGTGGACCACTTTTGGTGTGCGATGAGCAATGTGTCCTCGGTGCGTTCGCGGCTCGGCGTGCCGATGCGCGGGAGCATGCTCGAATTCGTGCTCGGCACGGCGGACATGAGCACCGAAGTGATCGCGGATGGCTGCCACCTCGCGCCGGAGCTGCTCGACTTTGCGTTTCGACTCAAAGGACCGCGTAAGCTGTGCCTCGTGACCGATGCAAATCGTGCGCTGGATCTGCCGCCGGGGAATTATCGCTTCGGCGCGGCGGCGGATGGCTCCTGGTTTGAGAGTGATGGCCATGTGGGATGGGCACCGGGCCGCACGAGTCTCGCCAGCAGCATCGTGGGCATGGATCACATGGTGCGGCAGATGAAACGCGATACCTCCGCGACGCTGCCGGAGGTCGTGCGCATGGCCAGCCTCACGCCCGCCGAGCTCACTGGCATCGCGAAGCACACTGGAAGCCTCGAAGTCGGCAAAAACGCCGACGTGGTGCTTTTGAGCCGGAAATTCGAAGTGCGCCGCGTTTTCATCGGCGGCGTCGAAATGGCGCTGTAACCTGCTTTTTCATGAAAAACCTGCTCACACTCGCTCTCATGGCCTTTTGGGCCTCCAACTCGATTTTTGCCGCTGCGGACATCGCGGATGGAAAGGTCACCTTTTCGATCAAGGCACCGAAAGCAGCCGAAGTGCGGCTGAAGGGGCAGTGGAGCAAGCAGGACACGGCGCTCACGCGTGGTGAAGATGGCTTGTGGAGCAGCGGGGCCATCGAGGTGCCGGCGGGCGTATGGGAGTATTCGTTTCAGGTGGATGGGCTGAATGTGCTCGATCCGCAAAACACAGCGATCAAGCCACAGCGCATGCCGCAGAAGAGCATCCTGCATATCGCGTCGAATCCGCCCGCGCCGTGGGATTCGCAGGCGGAGATCCCGCATGGCACGGTGCACACGCATGTGTTTCACTCGAAGCAGCTCGGTGTACCGCGCGAGGTGGTGGTCTATACGCCGCCGGGTTATGAAAAAGGGGCCGACAAGCTGCCTCTTTTCGTGTTGCAGCACGGCTCCGGCGACAATCAGCGTGGCTGGACGGAGCATGGCAAGGCGCACTGGATTCTCGATCACCTCATCGCCGCCGGAAAAGCGAAGCCGATGATCATGGTGATGCTCGACGGCCATCCGCACGGCATGGTGCCGCGTGATGACAAGGCGAAGCGCGGTGACTCGCTTGAAGCGTTTCGCAAAGAGCTGTTTGAGGACGCTTTGCCGCTCGTGGAGGCGAATTACCGCGTGCTGCCGGGGCAGCCGAACCGCGCCATTGCCGGATTGAGCATGGGCGGTTGGCAATCGCTCACCATCGGCCTGAATGCGACGGATCGCTTCGCTTACATCGGCTCCTTCAGCGGCGCGGCGGACACGGAGGCGGTGAAAGCGGCGATGGATGACAGCGCGGGCACGAACGCGAAGCTGAAGCTGCTGTGGATCGCGTGTGGGAAGGATGACTTCCTGTTGGAGCGCAATCACACGCTCATCGACGCGCTGAAAGCCGCGAACGTGAAGCACGAGTGGCATGAGACCGACGGGGATCACTCCTGGCCGGTGTGGCGGACGTATCTGACCGAGTTTGTGCCGCGGTTGTTTCAGGACACGAAGTAGGTTGATCCTGCCAGGAATAGACGGAGAGGAGCGTTTATCGACGCACCCTTCCATCATGAGAATCCTCCTCGCCTCCCTGCTCGCTGTTTCCATCGCTCACGCCGAACCTGTGCCGCTTTTTGACGGCAAAACGTTCACCGGATGGGAGGGGGACATCGGCACGGTGTGGCGGATCGAGGATGGGGCGCTCGTGGCGGGTTCGTTGGATAAAAAGCAGGAGAAAAACAACTTCCTCGCCACCACGAAGAAGTATGGCGACTTCGAGCTGACCCTGAAATGGAAGCTTGAAGGCACGGAAGGCTTTGTGAATGGCGGCGTGCAGTTCCGCACGGAGCGCATCCCGAACCACCACGAAGTCTCCGGCTATCAAGCCGATCTCGGCAAGGGCTACGATGGTGCTTTGTATGATGAAAGTCGTCGCAAGAAGATGCTGGCACAGCCTTCGCCCGAAGTGCTCGCCAAGGCACAGAAACCGCTCGGGGAGTGGAATGATTACCGCATCCGGGCTCAGGGGAATCGCATCCAGATCTGGCTGAATGGCGTGCAGACGGTCGATTACACCGAAACGCAGGGCGTGGTGCTCCAGGACGGCAAATCGATGGTCATCGAGCCCACCGGCATTATCGCCGTGCAGATCCACGGCGGAGCCACCTCCATCGTGAGTTACAAAGACCTCATGATCGAGGAATTGGGCAAGAAGTGAGTCGGTCCTGCAGGCCACCTCTGTGAGGTGGCCATCACAGATAACCGAAAGGCCGACAACTGCGGTAAGTGCTGTAGTCCGTCTCTGTGAGGCGGAGATCACAGGTCATAGACCTGGCTCACAACAGGTGTCTCGTGCCCCAGTAAGGCCATGCCTGAGCCTCTGTAACGAGTCCGGCTCGAACCGGGTTGTTTTGCACATAAAGCCACTTCTCCGTGTAACTCTCTTCCGAGCGAAGCAGGTGATCGAAGAAGCGATCCTGCCAAAGCGTCGCATCATAACCGTGACGGCGATGCAGATACTTGGCCGTCCATTCCTTCCATTTGCCGACAAACTGGCTGAGCGGCTTGGCATCCACCGTGGCCGCACAGAAAAAATGCACATGGTCAGGCATGATGACGTAGGAGCCAACCTTCCAACCGTAAAGTGACTCGCCGTTGTCCCACACCTCATTCAAGACACTCGCGGCGGAATCATTGTCGATTAATGGCTGCCTCCCCTTCACACAGCAGGTGATGAAATAGACTGGAGCATCTACCCAGACACGATCAAGCCGACGCAGATGACGATGATGAGAATCCTGAATCATGCACCGAGCGTGAAAACCCAGAGCCATCACGCAAGACGAAATTCCAGCCTGTAGGCCACCTCTTTGAGGTGGCACTGGCCGGGTCACAGACCCGACCTACAACAAGACCATGCCGTTGTATGCAGCCTCTATCTTAGGCAGCCACAGGCCAGCTCACAGAGCTGACCTACAGCCTCTCCACGCCATTGTAGGCCACCTCTTTGAGGTGGCACGGCCCGGGTCACAGACCCGGCCTACAGTGCCGTGAAGCCGTTCGTGATCGTGCGGGTCACGCCGCCGTTGTAAGTCACGATGACGTTTCGTGCTCCAGGGCTCGCTCCGGCGTTGATGACGAAATTCGCGGTGATCAGCGTCTGGCTATAGCGCACGATGCTGTTGACGGTGATGCCGGTGCCGCTGCCAAAGGTGATGCTGGTCACACCGACATTCGCGGGCGGGAGCGGCAGCGGCAATTGAATGACGACGGCCACCGTGGTGCCCATCGCGCCCGAACTGGGCGATACAGTGTTGTCTCCACCGCCAACGGGCGCGGTGCTGGTGAAGTAGGTGCCCGCGATGCCGTTGCGGTCGTAAGTGGCGAGTGAACTGCGGGCAGTGCGGTAAAACCGGCGCGAGTTGGCCGTCGCGGCACCGTTTTCGACGACTGTGACGGTGTCATCGCCGCTGGCGAGCACATCGGGCGGCAGCGTGGACCAGGTGGTGAGATCATTGCTGGCCTGCACTTGGTAGGTGCCGCCTTCCACGCCGCTCCAGGTGAGCGTGACGTTGCCGGAGTTGATGCCGAGCGCGTGGTCTTCATCGGCTTTCAGCGGTCCGGCGATGACGGCGGTGGTGACCGGTTCGCTGATGGTCGTGACCGCGCCGCCGGTGGGATTGCCAAAGAACTGACGCCCGGTCGTGTAGGGGAACACCGGCGTTCCATCGGCCAAAATGGGCGTGAAGTAGGCCCAGGTGCCGCTGGGAAACTCCGGCGTGACGCAGAAGCGGGCGTTTTGCTCGTTCAGATCAAAGTGCGTGCCCTGCACCTGGCCGAGATCGCCGAGGTAGTCGTAGTCCTCGATGTAATGACCGAGCAGGAAGCCCGCGCCGACATTTGGACCGCATTGATTCGCGGCGAGCGTGGCGCTGCGATTCTGCACTCGAGCGGCCCAGGCTGGGAGTGTCGTGCGTGTGGTCATGCTGCTGCGCAGTGCGAAGCCGCTGATCATGCGCCGCACGCCGCTACCTGCATCCATCGGCGATGAGTAGCCGTAGGGCCCATAAACTGGCAGTCCGTCCTGCGCCCAGGCGACGATGGGCGAGTGCTTGGTCACGGGCGTGGTGCTTTCGGTGTAGAGATTTGTCGTCGCATTGTAGTCCACATGATCGCCGAGTTGATAACGCAGTGCGATGGGTTGCGCGTGGTAGTGATAATTGCTGCCGGCTTGATGCGCGAAGGCGGGATCAAAGGTCACGCTTTCATTGTGATACGCGTCGCGGTTCCAAATACCGTCGCCGGTGAAAGCGCCGCCCGGTGTGGCATCGGCGGCGTTCGCAGTGGAGTAGGAAAAGGCATCGCGGCAGTCAAAGAGGCTCACGCCATTCACCATGCGGCCCGTGGCGCCGAGTCCGGTGCTCACCTTCGTCGCGGGAATGCTCGGCGTGCGCGGGAAGCGCCATTTCACGGCCTGATTCGCCGGATGATTCGGAAACAGGTTCGTCTTCGCCGCATTCAGATACCACGGCCCCATGATATGGCTGGCGAGACCGGTGCTGTGCACATAAACCCAGCTCGCACTGTAATCGACCTGATGCACGTCGCTGTAGGCCGGCGTGCTTTGCGTGCCCTGACCGCGACTCCAGGTGGTGACGGAGGCCTGCGCGGCCTGATCGGCCAACGTGGGATAAATGCGCGCATACTCGCCACTGTTCGCCGTGTGCCAGGAGGTGATGATCGCCTCGTTTGGCACGCCGGAGGCGGTGTAGGACGCGGATTGACGTTTCAGCGCCGCGTAGGCCGTCTGTGCGGCGCTGGTGATGCTGGTGCCGAGCAGGTTGGTGGTTTGATTAGCGTCCGTGGTGACATTGCAAAGCTCCTCATGGCCATCATCGAACTGCAGCAGCGTGTAGCCCGCCGCATCCGTGATCACTTTGCCGCTCACGCTGGTGGCCAGATCGGTGCTGAACATCTGGCTCATCACCATCCGGCTGCTTTCGCTGCTGTTTTGCAAAATGGGCGTCAGGCTGCGCGAATCGATCGTGTTTGGTCCCGTGGAGCTGATGCCCGCGAGGTCGAGGATCGTGCTGTAAAGGTCCACGGCATGCACCGGCACGCTGCTGTTGCGATTTGGACTCACTACGCTCGGCCCGGCGATGATCAGCGGCACCCGCGTGCCGCCCTGGTAGATCGTTTCCTTCGAGTGCGCGGCGTTGTAAGGCGTCTGGATGACATTCGCGGGCGTGCCGTTGTCGCCGATGAAGATCACATGCGTCGTGGCGAGGTTCACCGTGGCCAAAACGCGCCCCACCTCGGTGTCGAGCGCCTCGCACATGGCTTCATACATGCCGCGATTTGTCGTCGGCGTGCCGTAGCTGTGCAAACCAGCCGGCGGCACATGCAGCGGCGCATGCGGCGCGTTGAAGGCCGCCCATGCGAACCATGGCGTCGTGCCCGGTTGCGCTTGGATGAAGGTAATTACATCATTGGCCGTGTCGGTCGTCGCATACGTCGTGGTGGCCGTGCTGACGTTGTTGGTGATTTTTGTCCACGATGAGTAATCCGGCAACGCCCCGATGATGGTGCCCGCAAAGCTCGGCCAGCCGCCGACGGAGCGCGGCGTGTCATTCGTGCCTGCGCCGGAATTGAGATGCCATTTGCCAAACATCGCCAGCGAGTAGCCGAGGCCCGGATTCGCCGCGAAAGCCTCCGGCAGCGTGAATTCCGTCGTCGAGAGCTGCGGACTCGTCGCGCCCGTGAGCTGCGCCCCAATGCCCGTGCGAAACGGATGCCTGCCCGTGAGCATCGAGGCGCGAGTCGGCGAGCAGGTGGGCTGCGCGTGCGCGTTCGTGAAGAGCACGCCGCTGTTTTTCAGCGCGGAGATGTTTGGCATCGGCGGCTTCGAGGCCGCAGCGGCCGCCGTCAGCGGAAAACTGTCCGCGCCGAGATCATCCGCGATGATGACGAGGATGTTCGAAGGCTGCGCCAGCACAGCGCAGGTGGTCAGGAGAAGGAAAAACAGCGTTTTCATGGTCGGCAGACCCACCTTAACAGACCCGCCTCGCATCAGTCTCGAAGATAAACTTTTGTTCATGCGTGCGGTCATTGGCTGTTTATTTCAGAGGAATCCCGACCGGGCTGTTTTCCCCTCGAAAATCCACCCGCGTCCGGCGTTTCCCTCCTGCCAATGAGACTCCTGCTCACCTTTTCCATCCTTTCGCTGACCTTGCTGCAAGCCCAGCCCTTCGAACTGCGCCCGAACGACGTCATCGCGCTCACCGGCGGCTCAAACATGGAACGCACACGGTTCAACGGCTACCTGCAAACCAGCCTCATCGCGTCCAAACCGGAGCTCAAGATCAAAGTGCGCAATTTCGGCTGGGAAGGCGACACCGTCTTCGAGCAATGGCGCGATGGCGGGAGCTACCAGAACCTCGATGAGAAACGCGCCGCCGCTGAGCGCCGCATCAGCGCCGAAACCGGCACCGATAGCTGGCGTCAGCAGCGCGACTGGCGTCAGCAGCTCAAAGAAGCCGGCGGGACGGTGGTCATCGCGCAGTTTGGCCAGATGGAGTCGCTGAATGGCGTGGAGAAGCTGCCGCAGTTCATCGAGGCGTATGAGAAGCTCATCGCGGAGTTTGCGGATGAGGGGCGGCGGGTGGTGCTGGTGGCTCCGGTGCCGTTTGAAGGATCGCTGGAGGCACAAAACGCAGCGATCCTCCAGTATTCACAGGCCGTCAAAGCGCTCGCGGATCGTCTTGGACATCCCTTCATCAATCTCTCGTCTTTGATGATGGCCACCACGCCTCGGCGAATGGACAACGGCTATCAGCTTAATGAGGCCGGGCACCACATGATTGCGAACATGATCGCCGAAGGTCTCGGATTGAAGCCTGTGACGAACGAAGCCGTCCGCGCCCAAGTCCTCGAATTCGAGCGCCTGTGGTTCGACTACTGGCGCCCCATGAACTGGTCGTTCCTGATGGGGGATCGCACGAACGTGCCGTATTCGCGGGACTGGAAGGACTCGACGAAGCGGCTTTTCCCGCAGGAGATGCAGGACTTCCTGCCGCTGTTGGATCAGGCCGAGAAAAACATCTGGGCGGCCATCGAGGGGAAGCCGGTGACGCCCATTGACGTGCGCTCGTCGATTCCCGTCGAGCCACCGACGGCGAAGCCGCAATCGCCGGAGGAGGAACTGGCGTCGTTTCAGATCATGGACGGCTTTGCGGTGAATCTTTTTGCCAGCGAGGCCGACGGCATTGTGAAGCCGATCCAGATGCGCTGGGATGAACGCGGTCGTTTGTGGGTGGCCTGCGCGGTGAGTTATCCGCAGATCAAACCGGGCGAAAAAGCCAACGACTACGTGCTCGTGTGCGAAGACACGGACGGCGACGGCAAGGCGGACAAGTTTCACAAGTTCGTCGAGGGCCTCTTCATGCCCGCAGGCCTCGAACTCGGCGATGGCGGCCTCTATGTCGCTCAAGGCACCGAGTTGCTGCACTTCAAGGATACCGACGGCGACGACAAAGCGGACACGAAGCGCATCGTGCTCGGCGGCTTCGGCACCGCGGACTCGCATCAGATGATCAACTGCATCAACTGGGGCTTCGGCGGCGAGCTGTGGTTCACGCAGGGGCATCACATCTACTCGCGGGTCGAGACGCCGTATGGCGTGGAGACGCTGAATCGCGCGGGCGTGTGGCGCTACCGGCCGCGCACCGGCCATCTCGATCCCTTTTTCCAATGGTCGAGCGCCGGAGCGAACTGCTGGGGCGTCACCACCACCGAATATGGCCAGGCCTTTCACAAGAGCGGCGCGAACATCGGCAGTTGGTTCACCACGCCGGGCATGGTGCGCTCCGATCTCGCCGTGAATGCACAGGCACTGAATCTTTGCCTCGCGCCGATCAAGCAGGTCGGTCAGGAGTTCCTGCACAGCAGCATGTTCCCGAAGGAAATGCAGGGCCGCATCGTCATCGGCGGCTACTACGCGAACCTCCTCGAATGGCACGAGTTGAAGTTCGAGAACGGGATGTTCAGCACCACGCGACTGCCCAACATCATCGAGACCAAGAACAACGTCTTTCGCCCCGTCGAAGTGCGCATGGGTCCCGATGGCGGCATTTACGTCGCGGATTGGTATAACCCGATCATCGGTCACTATCAGGCCAGCTACCGCCACCCCGACCGCGACAAAGAACACGGTCGCATCTGGCGCGTCACTTGGAAAACCGGCAGCAAGGTCAAGCCGGTCAATCTCGTCAAACAGAGCGCCGAGAAGCTTCTCGAACACCTCGACTCCAAAGAACGCTGGGCCTGGTATCAGGCCAAACGCCTGCTCATCGAGCACGACACCAAGGAAGTCATTGAAGCATTGGATCGCTGGGTTGGAGTGAAGGCTTTAGCCGATTCGGATTCGCCTAAAGGCTCGACTCCAACGTCTGAATATCGACGCCTTCAGGCGCTTTCGCTTTATGAGGCGCATGAAACGCCGAGACCGGAGCTGTTGAATGCCTTGCTAAGGTCGCAAGACGCACGGGTCAGAGCTTACGCCACCCGCACTCTCTCCACTTGGGCACGCGATGGACGTCTGCCGGACGCTTTGACGCTGCTGGAGGCTCAAATCGCCGACGAGGATGCTTTGGTTCGCCTCGAAGCCATCGTCGCGGCGAGTTATGTGAATGATGCGAAAGCCGCCGTCATCGCCGCGCGAGCGCTCGACAAAGAATTCAACGGTTACCACCTCCACGCCCTCACGAAGACGCTGCATGTGCTGAATCCACTGTGGTCGGCCAAACCGGCCTTCGAGAAGGACGAGCACCTCATCTTTGCGCTGCAAAACGGCTGGGTGGAGAACAACCCGAATGATTTGAAGAACCTCAGCGGTGCCGCCATCGTCTACGCGCCGAATTCGAATGCCAAAGCCGCCGCCATCATGCGCGAACAGATCGCGAAGCATGAGGGCGATCCCGAACGCCAGACGAAGTGGCTCAAGGCACTCGCGGGCACCGCGAGCGGCGATGATGTGGCCTTCATCTTCGAGCGCGCCGGTCAAAACGCCGCCGTGCTGGCCGCGCTGAAGGCCGCAAAGCCGGAAAATGCGGGAAAATTGCTCACGCCGCTGTTTGAAGCCCAAAACCCCGCGTTGCGTGCGCAAGGCATCCGACTCGCCGGAGCTTGGCAAGTCGGAGCCTTCACCGAAAGCATCCGAAAGCTCGCTTTGGAGCAAAAAATGCCGCAGGCGCTCGATGCGCTCATCAGCCTGGAACCCGATGAAGTGGCCGCTTTGGCCCTCCAAGACACCGCGATGCTCGCCGCGCTCGTTTCACGCACCGAAGGCCATGCGGCGCTGATGCGTGCCTTGCAGAAGAAAGATGCGCTGGATGCCGCACAGGCCAAAAAGGTGCTGCAAACGCTCAACAACCTCGGCAAGAACGACGCGAAGCTCTCGCCGCTGCTCATGAAGCTCGCAGGCATCAATTCCGCGCTGCCGACTTACACGAAGGAATACATCGCCAACATCGTGAAAGGCGCGAACACCTTTGGAAACGCCGCCGAGGGCAAAAAGATCTACGAAGCCGCGGGCTGCATCGCCTGCCACACGCCCGGACCCGCGAACAGCAAGATCGGCCCCGATTTGAGCGCCATCGCTCGCGGCCTGCCCATCGACATGATCGTCACCGAGGTCGTGTGGCCCGCGCTGAACGTGAAGGAGAACTTCGAGGCCGCCACCGTCACGCTCAAGGACGGCAGCGTCATCACCGGCTTCAAACAAACCGAAACCGCCGACGCCATCGGCATCCGCGACATGGCCGGCATCGTGAAATCCATCTCGAAAAGCGACACCGCCAAGATCCAGACCGGCGGCACGCTCATGCCCGACGGCCTGACGGCGACGCTGAACGAGCAGCAGCTCGCGCATTTGATCAAGTATCTGAGCGAGCTAGGAAAGTAGGGTTGTTGCTGTGCAACAGCGCCGCCTTGTTCCGCAGGAACAAGGCAACTTTGAAATAGCTTTTGACGCGTCGGGCTTTTCCTTGTCATTGCCGTCGGCACATGATCCCCATCCAGCTCGGCTCCTTGATCTTCCTTTTCGTGGCTTTTGGCATCACGGTGGTGTGCTTGCTGTGGTTCTGGACCTACATCCGGGAGCGGCGGCGGGAGACGCATCGCCGCCGGGTGGCGGTGCAGTGCCGGATGTGCTCGGCGGCCTATCAGCGGGACCCGAAGGACAAGCAATCGGTGACGATTTGCCCGGTCTGCCAGACGCCGAATGAGCGCCAGAGGCTGCGGCCGATTTGAGATGAGGCATCAGTGATCATTTTGCCACTTGGCAAATCGCAAAGACTCGCCAGCATGGCCGTCCAACGCTGAGAAACGCATGCCGATGCCTGTGTTTCCCGCGCCGAAATTCCACCCTGGAGCAAAGCGCATGAACGAAGTGTTGACGAAAACCAACGTGTTGGTCCTGAACCGGCATTGGCAAGCCATCGACGTGAAGACCCCTCTGGAATCCTTTGGCATGATCGCCGCAGGAAATGCCACCGCCCTCGACATCCAGCCTGGAGGCGACATGCGGCCTGTGACGTGGGAGGAGTGGCTGAAGCTGCCCGTCAGGGAAGGGGACTCCGCCATCGGCACGGTGAGCGGACCGGTGCGCGTGCCCTCGGTGCTGGTGCTGGCTCGTTATGACAAGGTGCCGAAGCGTCGGCCGAAGTTCTGCGCGAAGGCCATCTGGGAGCGCGATGGCGGTGTGTGCCAGTACACCGGGCGGAAGCTGCGGCCGCACGAGGGGAACATCGACCATGTGGTGCCGCTTTCCCGCGGTGGCGGCACGAACTGGGAGAATTGCGTGCTGGCGGACCGGCGCGTGAACAGTCGGAAGGGCAACAAGCTGCCCGAGGAGGCCGGATTGAAGCTGCTGCGGCGTCCTTCGGTGCCGCCGGAGCTGCCGGTGACGCACCTGATCCGCAACACGCACAAGGTGCGTGATTGGGAGCCCTTCCTCTCGCATGTGAACGCGGCGGCGTCGTGAGGTCTGCGGCCTTCGTTCACGACTTTCAAAAGGTGTGAAAGAGCAAAAAGCTCGCCACGCTTGCGTCAGCGTCCCGTCTTGCCACGATGAGCGCAGACACATGACCGACTTTGCATTGATCCGGCTGCCAGATGGCCGCGCATGGCTCGGAGAGGGGCCCTTCACGCCTCTCTCCGCCGCTCCTGCCGCGGGCGGTGCCTTTTACATCAACGACTTTGACCTTGCCGACCCGCAGCCGTGGAAGCAGCCCGCCCGGCTGCATGCCCTCACGCTCGAAAATCATGCCGCGCTGCTGCATGTGAACGGGGCGCAGCCTCCGGTGATCAACTGGGCCAAACCGGCCACGGAGTGGTTCAAGATGGCCTTCCGCCGCATCCGCCGCGAGGTGCTCTCCCGCCGCATCGAGAAGATGGTGCCGGTGCTCACTGAAGTGGGCTCGCTGGCCTCAGGCAGCCCGATGAAGCTCATCGAGCGCATCTTGGCCGCGCCTTCAAACACCTGGGCTTATGCGCATCTGCGTGACGGGGCCGGTTTCCTCGGCGCGACGCCCGAGCTGCTCTTCCGCGTGCGTGGCGATGAACTCGAAACGATGGCGCTGGCCGGCACGGCGAAGCCCGGCAGCAGCGTGGAGAGCTTTCAAAACGATGTGAAGGAGATCGACGAGCACGAGATCGTCGTGCGCTACCTCACGGAAAGGCTCTCGCAGCTCGGCGCGGTCACGCGTGAGGCTCGCGAGCTTTGCCAGACCTCCGGCCTCACGCATTTCCAGAGCCGCATCACCGTGAAGCTCGGCCAGAAGGCCGACGCGGCATCGCTCGTGCCGTTTTTGCATCCCACGCCCGCGGTGGGTTGCCTGCCGCGGGATGAATCGACGCTCGACCGGCTGCGTGATTACCGCCGTCAGTTGAAGGTGCCCTCTTTCTTCGGTGCGCCGTATGGCTTCATCGAGCCAGGCGGAGAAACGACGCATCTTGTGGTGGCCATTCGTGGCATGGCCTTCGATGGCAATCAGGTGCGGCTGCCCTCCGGCTGCGGCATCGTAGGCGGCAGCGCCTTTGATCATGAATGGCGTGAGCTCCGCCTGAAGCGCGAGTCGGTGCTGCGTCTCCTCGGATTGCAATCATGACGCAGCAGGAGGTCATCACCCGCCTGCTGCAGCGCCTGGACCGACTGGGCGTGCGTGAGGTGTGTGTGGCCGCCGGTGCCCGCAATGCACCGCTCGTCGCCGCTCTCACGGACAGCACGGGCATCCGCTTGTGGCACTTTTTTGAGGAGCGATGCGCGGGTTTCTTCGCGCTGGGGCGCACGATGGTGGATCAGCGGCCGGTGGCTGTGGTCACCACCAGTGGCACGGCGGCGGCCGAGCTGCTGCCATCGGTCATTGAGGCCTATTATCAGGCTCAGCCGCTCATCGTCGTGACAGCAGATCGACCCGCGAGATACCGCGGCAGCGGCGCACCGCAGGCCATCGAGCAAGAAGGGCTCTTCGGCGTGTATGCCGAGGTTTTGGGCGAGGAGGTCCAATGGGCTGCCCGCATGCCTTTGCATATCAATCTGCCGCTTGATGAGCCGCTCACGCCGGTGCCCGGCATCGCGTTTAGCGTTTCATGATCGTGGCAAGAGGCCGGCGGCATGGGGCGTAGGTTTGGCACCCTCATGTCCTCCATCATCCAGCCTCCTTCTCTCGTGCGTTGCGCCGGTCCGGTCTCGCGTCGTGGCTTCATGCAATTCGGCCTGGCCGGGATGGCGACGATGAGCTGGCCTTCACTGCTCAAACTGCGTGCTGAAAACGCCGCGAAGCCGAAGTCGGAGCGTAAATCGATCATCATGGTGTGGCTGCCCGGCGGGCAATCGCACATCGACACCTACGATCCAAAGCCGGATGCGAGCAGCGAGTATCGCGGGCCTTTCAAAACCATCTCGACCAAGGTGCCGGGGACGCATTTCACCGAGCTGCTGCCGATGAATGCGAAGATCGCGGACAAGTTCACGATTGTGCGCTCGATGAACCAGACGGCGGGCGGGCATCCGGCGGGGACCATGCAGATGTTTTCCGGTGACAAGGATACGCGTGACAAGCCGAAGCCGCGGCTGCCGGACTGGATGTCCGTGGCGCACTACCTGCGTGCGAAGGAAGGCGGGCGCTCCAATCCGCTGCCAAACTACATCGGCGTGCCGGCCGCCTCGCCGGAGTATTCGAGTCCCGCCTACCTCGGTGATGCCTACGCGCCCTTTGCCGTCAGCGATGATCCGAATCGCCCCACCTTCCAAGTGCCCAACATCGGTCTCGATGATGATGCCGAGACACGCCGCCTGAGCGAACGTGTCGCGCTGCGCCGCAGTTTGGACAAAATGGAGCGTGCGTTTGATCGCGAAGGCGAGCTTGGTGCTCTGGACGAGTTTGAAGCCCAGGCAGCGACGCTGCTCACGAACCCGCAGGCGCGTGATGCCTTCGATTTGAACAAGGAAGATGCCGCCACGCGGGATCGCTACGGTCGCAATCGCTGGGGTCAGCAGCTTTTGCTCGCCCGCCGCCTCGTCGAGGCCGGTGTCGAGATCATCACCAGCAGCCTCAGCGGGCCGCTGTGCGGTCGCGTGAACAACTGGGACGACCACGCGGTGAACCAGCATCAGTTTGAGGCGCTGCGCTTCCGCATGCCGACCTACGACAGCGCCGTCTCCGCCCTCATCGAGGACATTTACGCTCGTGGTCTCGATAAACGCGTGCTGGTGGTCGTCACCGGCGAGTTTGGCCGCACGCCGAAGATCAGCTTTGACCGCAGCACGGGTGCTGGCGATGCCAGCGCTCCCGCCGGAACCCTGCAACCCGGCCGCGACCACTGGCCACGTGCCTTCACCAATGTCTGGGCCGGTGGCGGCATCCAGACCGGTGGCGTCATCGGTGCCTCCGACAAGCGCGGTGAAGACGTCGTCGAACGCCCCTGCAATGCGAGCGACTTCCTCGCGACCATTTACCACCACCTCGGCATCGACTACACCAAGGTCACCATCAACGACCTCAACGGCCGCCCGGTGCATATCGTGGAAAATGGCCGTGCGATCCCTGAGCTGATCTCGTGAGGTTTGCTCGGTCACTGCGGCAAGGTGCCGGGATGGGCGGATTGGGGACTTGCCTTGACGTCACCCGCTGGATTCCCTACAAACTGGCGCAAAATATGCCGTAACTGGAATGGTTGGATTAGCTAACCACCTGCTATTGCACATTCCCCGTTTGCCTCCATGTCCGATCCCGACGCCACCCAGCCCACCCCAAAGCCCGTGGGGCCGCATTCACCCGGTCCCACGCCCACGGGCTACCAGCGCACGGGCGGCGGTGGCTTCAAATGGCAGCCACCGAGTCCGGAAAAGCTCGCGCAGCTTCTCCCGCAGTATCACATCGAGGCGCTGATCGGCCGCGGCGGCATGGGGGCGGTCTATAAAGGCACGCAGAAGGCCCTGGAGCGGCCCGTCGCCATCAAGATCCTGCCGCCGGAGGTCGATGACGAGGACGCCAGCTACACCGAGCGCTTCAAGAACGAGGCCAAGATCATGGCCCGCCTGGAGCACCCCGCCATCGTGCCCGTGTATGACTTCGGCGAGACCAGCGAAGGCCAGCTCTACTTCGTGATGGGCTTCATCAATGGCACGGACATCCACCAGATGATCCAGAGTCAGGGCCGTCTGCCGCCGGAGCATGCGCTGGCCATCACCGCGCATGTTTGTGATGCCCTGGGATACGCCCACCAGCACGGCGTCATCCACCGCGACATCAAGCCCAGCAACATCCTCATCAACATGGAGGGCCAGGTGAAGGTGGCGGACTTCGGCCTCGCCAAGGCACACGACACCTCCCAGAGCAGCGGGCTGACGAAAACCGGCCTCGCCATGGGCACGCCAGATTATGTAGCCCCCGAGACGCTCTCCATCGGCATGGTGCCCGATGGCCGCGCCGACCTCTATGCCGTCGGCGTCATGCTTTACCAGATGCTCACCGGCCAGGTGCCGCGCGGGGCCTTTGACCTGCCCAGCAAGCTCACCGGCTGCGATCCGCGCTTCGATAGCATCGTCATCAAGGCGATGAAATACGACCGCGAGGACCGCTACCCCACCGCCACGGACCTCCGCCGTGATCTCGACATCATCCTCACTGCACCCATGGTGCAAAGTGGCGGCCAAAGCAGTGCTGCCATCCCGAAGCAGTCACTGCCGCAGAAACCCACCGGCAAACCAGTGCAGCCTCGAAGTGATGCGGGCACTCCTGCCCGCCAAGAAAGCCCTCCTGCGGGCAAAAGTGCCCGCACCACTCCAGAGCCGCCCGCCAAGAGCAAAACACCGCTCTACATTGGCCTCGGAGTCGCTGCGGCGATTGGCATCGGCGCGTTTGTGATGTTCGGCGGCGAGGGTAGGCGCGTTCGCCAGAACGCGGAAAGCGCGCCCGACCGCACTCTGGCGAGCGCGCCTACAGCATCTGCGCCCAAACCCGCTCCTGCGGCCGCCAAGCCCGTCCCCGCCGCTCCAAGCACTCCTGTCTCCTCGGTTCCTCCTGTTCCAGCCTCTTCTTCCGACCAGTTCCCTCCGGGCAAGTGGGTGAAGGTGTTCACGAAGTTCGAGGAATTGCCGGGAGAACTGCGCAATCGTGACAGTGGCTGGAAGTGGAATGATGGCTGGCTCCAGCAAACCAACCCAAACAAGAACAAAACTTTTAGCGTTCCTGGATTCTCTGCTCGGAATGCCGCGATACGGGCTCGAATCAGATACAGCGCTGATTTGGATGGCTTCTTGTTTCTCAGCGGGATGCCGGGAGGGCCCGCCGGACGTTTAGGGCATCACCGCTTCAGAATTGGAGCATCGGGGCTTCATCTCGAAGAATGGGCTGGAAAGAATTATACTCGTGTTCATCAGAAAGACCTGCCAACGGGTTTGCAGGATGGCGTGATGGGGGAGTTTGCCTTCTTGAACGGTCGCGTCTTCGCCCGAGGTCATGACATCCTCCTACCCCAAGCACGCGATGATGATCTTCAGGAGGGCAAGATCGGCTACTACGGTTCCGCCGAGATTCGAGACATCGAAGTCATCAACCTCGACGGCCTCCCCGAGGCCGAGGCGCTCAAAATCCTCGGCGTCGATGAGAAGGGCAATGATCTACGGCAGAAGCTCGCCCAAAGTAATCCAGAGCTTAAGCACGCCAAAACTCCGCCAGCTCCCAGCGCCCCGAAGCCTGCTTCCACACCTTCCGCACCTCAGACCTCTCCCACCCCTGACGAGCTAAAGCTCTCCACTACTTTCCCTCCAGGCAAGTGGGTGAAAGTGTTCACCAAGGCCGAGGACTTGCCGGAGGAATTGCGCAAGCCGGACAGTGGCGTGAGGTTTGAGGATGGGTGGGTTCGGTTTCCGGACGACAAACCTCGCAGAATTTATGCTGCGGTTGGTATCACAAACTACGGCATGCGAGCCAGGATTCGGAGAAGTGATTTTATGACCAAGCCTATGAGGGTCTTCGTTCGAGGCGGTCTTGCTCCTAACGTCGCAGGTTATGAGTTCGTCTCCGCGAAAGGCATCCTCAGTGGAGGCGTGAGGTCAGAAGGTGAGGCGAGTGCCAAAACTCGCTGGGATTTGCCTGTGTCTTTAGTTCGCTCACCCAAGGTGGGTGACGATTACACAGTCGAGTGGAGTTGCGTCGGTAACAAGGTGGTGGGACGGGTTGATGAGCGAAATGTCAGGCTATTCACGGACTACACTTATCCTGCCGGCCTTGGCTACTTCACAGGCACCGCAGACATCCGCGACATCGAAGTCATCAACCTCGACGGCCTCCCCGAAGCGGAGGCCTTGCGCATCCTCGGCGTCGATGACAAAGGCAACGACCTGCGAGCGCTGGCCGCGCAGCAGGAGCAGCAGAAGGCCGAGATGGCGAAGGCCGTGGATGCCCTGGCCGCCATCCCGGAGCTGAAGACGCTGCACGAGCAGCTCGTGAAGCTCCAGGCCGAGCGTGTCACCGCGCCCTTCGAGAAAGACGTGGCCGCGCTGAACACCAGCTACCTCGGCGGCCTCGACCGCAAGATGACCGAGCTGAAGCAGAAGGGTGATCTCGACGGCGTGCTGGCACTGGAAGCGGAGAAAAAAATCATCGCCGAAAAGCAGCTGATGCCTGCTGACGAAGACGACACCACACCCGCCACGCTCAAGGACCTGCGCAAGATCTACCGCGACGCCCACGCCAGGCTCGTCTCCACCCGCGATGCCAATCTCAAAGCCCTCACCGACCCGCTCGCGGTCCGCTTAAAGCAGCTCGAAAGCACTCTCACGCAGGCCAACCGCATCGAGCATGCAAAGACGGTGCGAGACTACCGCGAGGCGCTGGCGAACCCGCCGGAGGTCGCCAAGAAAGAGCCGGCAGAGGCCTCTGTGCCGCCGGGTGACCTCGTCGGGCGCAAGCCTGGCAAACTCAAGACTTGGGGCACTTATCTCAATCAACCCTTCACCACGAGCAAAGCGGACAAATTCTCCGACTTCGTTCAAGTCGCGATCCGCGACACGCACTGGCTGGGATTGCGAGCCAATGGGGAAACGGTCAGCACTGAATCCACCTATGATGGTTTGAAGGATGTCAGCAGCATCAAATTCGAAACGTATTTTCTGCTGATCATGAAAAAAGGCGTCCTTTCGAGTGCCAATGCTCAACAGGAAACGTTTGAGCCCTCCGCCTGGGGCGGCGGTCGTCTGCGGGATGCCTCTTTGACTGCGGGTGGGGTCGGCGTCTTCGTCCGGGATGACGGCACGGTCCGTCTGCGAGACACGCAGTATCGGAGTGGCAAAGCCGCCATCTCGCCCAACAAAGCCAGTCAGATGACCAAGGACATCCGGGATGCGGTCAGCGCCTGGGCAGGCGGAGACACGGCTTTTGTGCTCACGGCTGGTGGCAGGCTGCATGGCTGGCTCGGTCCCAAATGGAGTCAGGACAAAGTCGCCGACAAAGAAATCACGGAGATCGACACCAGCCAGCTTCCAGGTGACATCGCTCAAATCAGCGGAAGCCATGCATCCGGCAAAACGGACCTTTGGCTCTTGTCCAAGACCGGCACTTTGACGCGGCATCAATTCGACTCGACCACGCTGCAATGGACTTCCAATCCATCAGCCAGTCCACCACCGCAGGGTGAGGTCGCCAGGATCTCCCGGATGGGGAACATCGCGATTTGCCATCTGAAATCAGGTGCCCTCTGGCCGCTCAGCGGTGGCGAGGTGGGCGAACATGTGCGCACGTTGAAGGCTCCAACAGATGTGGCTGCTCTGCTGAATTCCTTCCAGGACGCCACCCTCGGAAAGGTCACCAATAGCTGCGCACTCTGGATCGAGTGACCTGGTCATGCCTGCTGCGTCAGCGTGATAGACTTAACAACCGCCGAGACGGGCCAAAACATCGCGCCGTTTCGCTAGACGGCGTTCAGTTTCAACACGGCACTTTCTCACTTCACGATCTTCAGCACGCGGTTGTTGTAACTGTCGGTGATGTAAAGCTCACCGGTGATCGGATGAATCGTGACACCGTGAGGGCGGGCGAGGGCGCAGGCTTTGGGATCGCCGCCGGGGGTGCCTTTGGCGTGTTTGCCGGTGCCGGCGAGGCGTTCGATCTTGCCGGTGGCGGGGATGTAGCGGCGGACGAGATGGCTTTCGGCATCGGCGATGATGACGGTGTCGTCTTTGTCCACGCAGAGGTGCTTCGGGCCATCCATCGTGGCGTCCAAAGCGGGGCCGCCATCGCCTTCGCCGCCTTTGTTGCCGCTGGCGTTCACCACGGTGCGGATCTTGCCATCAGTGCCGACGACTCGCAGGGCATTGCCGCCGCGTTCAAGGATGTAGATCTGGCCTTGGTGATCGACGGCCACCGCACGCGGATCGACGAGCGGGGCCTCGGTGGCAATGGCTCCATCCTCTGGACGGCCTTTTTTGCCATTCCCAGCCACCACGGAGCAGGTGCCGCTGGCGAGATCGACGACATGCACCTGCTGCAAATTGGCGATGTAGAGCTTCGTGCCGGTGAAATCGAGCGTGATGCAGTAGGGGCCGGTGCCTTTGACGTTTTTGCCGGTGGCTTTGAAGCCGGGAAGCGTGCTCACCGTGCTGGTTTTGAGGTCCACTTTACGCACGACGCCGTTCCAGGTATCGCCGATCAAGATGTTGCCATCGGGAAGCACCGCGAGGTTGTGCGGGCCGTTGAACTGCGCCTGCAAGGCGGGGCCGCCATCACCGCTGTAACCGGCTTTTTCCTGCCCGGCGAGGTGAACGAGCTTTCCGCCCTCCTCGACGCGGAAGAGTCGGTTTCCGGAAATCATCTCCACGACATACATGGTGCCCTTCGAGTCAAACTCAGTGCCAAAAGGCTCCTTCAGGCCTTCGCCGACGACTTCGACGATCTTTTCAGCATGCAGCGAGGTGGCGAAGGCGAGGATGGTGAGCAGGGAAAGGAGCGGTTTCATGTGGAGTGCCTCATACGAGCATGCGCGGCGGGTCCGTTCAATCGAGTTGCGGGGCTTTTGCCGGGCTTGAGACTTTAGGATTGTGTTTCGAGGGCATGCTGATCAAAATCGCCGCCCCATGAAGAACACCATCCTTGCTCTCCTCGTTGCCATCGCTGCCGCCCAGGCGCAGACCAAGCCCGCCGCTCCCGCGGTGAAACTGCCGCCGCAGGCACCGGACGTGGCCGCGGAGAAGTTTGGTCCCGATGGCAAGGTCAACGCAGGCTTCATCGCCTCGCATGAGCGTTTTGTGAAGATCGCCCAAGAGGGAACGGCACAGCTTGTTTTCCTCGGTGACTCGATCACGGCAGGCTGGAACGGCAAGAAAGAGATCTGGGACAAGGCCTTTGGCGCCTACAAGCCCGCGAACTTCGGCATCGGTGGCGACCGCACGCAGCATGTGCTCTGGCGCATCACCCACGGCGAGCTCGATGGCATCAAGCCAAAGGCCGTCGTGCTCATGATCGGCACGAACAACTCCGGCAGCGATCCCGCCGAAGGCATCGCGAAGGGCGTCACCGCCATCGTCGAGACCATCCGTGCGAAGCAGCCGCAGGCCAAGATCCTCCTGCTGGCCGTGTTCCCGCGTGGTGAGAAGCCCAGCCCAAACCCGGGCCGCGAAAAGCTCGCCAAGGTGAACGAGATCATCGCCAAGCTGCACGATGGTCAAAACATTCACTTCCTCGACATCGGCGCGAAGTTCCTCCAGCCGGATGGATCGATCTCGAAGGAAATCATGCCTGATTTCCTCCATCTCTCGGTCGCAGGTTACCAGATTTGGGCGGATGCCATCAGCCCGAAGCTGGCTGAGTTGATGAAATGAGATGACGGCCCGGATTGACTGGCACCGGCCCTGCTTTATAGCCTCCGCCAGATCACCCATGGAGGCCGTCAACATTCAATTCGCACCCGCCACTGGCACGGACCAGGAGTGGAACGAGGCCTACGCCCGACTGGCGGACTTCTTCCGCTCCTACCGCCTGCACAACCGCATCCGGCGCACGCAGCTCGTGCTCGAATCGCTTCGCCGTGCCTCGGAGGCCCACGCCAAGAATCCCACTCGCAAGCCCGTGGCCTATGCCATCGATGAAGCGCGGAAAATGATGCACGACTGGCTCGGCCGCATCTACCACGACATGAACCTCACCGAGCCGCAGATCGAGGCGGGCGGTCGTCTCGGCTTCTACATCAGCGACGGGCCGGAGAAGTGGCCGCTGCATTTCATGGATGCCAATTTCATGCCGCCGGAGATGAGCGAGGCCATGCGCCAGGCTGTGCGCACCAGCGGCCCCAGCCTCCAGGTCTCGAAAATGACCCCGCGTGACATGGATCTCGGCTTCACGAATGTGGCGGAGGACACCTTCGAAGGCATCGCCCGCCAGCCGTGGATGCGCTACGCCATGCTGGCCGTGTTTGTCTCCTTCGTGTTCTACTACGTTTATCGACTGCTCCAATGAGTGATGCCCCGGCCAAATCCCCTCCGGCGGGCATCCTCCCGCGCACGCTGGCCCGCGCCCGCCGCGTGACCTTCCTCACGCTCGTGTGCCTCGGCACGCTGCTGGGCACCTGGCTCATGATCCGCTTCCTCCAGGTCGGCGAAGGCTATCGCAATGCCAAGATCGGCCTGCTGATCTGCTTTGTGCCGCTGTTTTACCAGCTCAACAGCGGCTTCTGGACGGCGCTCATTGGTGTGTGGCTGCAAAACCGCCCCACCGATGATCCCACCAACCTCTGGGACACCATCGAGGATGAAGACGGCCCGCTCTCGGCGAACACCGCCATCATCATCCCCGTTTACAACGAGGACGTCACCCGCGTGTGGGAAGGTCTTCGCGTCACCTTCGAGTCACTGAAGAAGACCGGCCACTTGGAGCACTTTGACTTTTTCGTGCTCAGCGATAGCGACCAGACGAACAAGTGGATCGAGGAGCAAACGGCGTGGCTGGAGCTCTCGCGTCAGCTGGGAGCCTTCGGGAAGATTTTCTATCGTCACCGCCGCAAGCCGATCAATCGCAAGAGCGGCAACGTGTCCGACTTCTGCCGCCGTTGGGGCAAACGGTATCGCTACATGATCGTCTTCGACGCGGACAGCCTCATGTCCGGCGCATTGATGGTCGCCATGACGCGCATCATGGAGAAGAATCCCGGCATCGGCATCCTGCAGACCTTCCCGAAGCAGGTCGCCAGCGAGACGCTCATCGGCCGTCTGATGCAGTTCGCGCAGTCGCTGTATGGTCCGGCCTTCATGGCGGGGCTCAATTACTGGCAGAATGGCGAGGCGAACTTCTGGGGCCACAACGCCATCATCCGCCTCGAGCCCTTCATCCAGCACTGCGCCCTGCCGCCGCTGCCCAAGACGGTGCCCTTTGGTGGTCACATCCTCTCGCATGACTTCGTCGAGGCCGCGCTCATGCGCAAAGCCGGCTACGCCGTGCGTTTGCTGAATACTATCCGCGGCAGCTACGAGGAAGGCCCGCCCACGCTCATCGACACGCTGAAACGCGACCGCCGCTGGTGCCAGGGGAACATGCAGCACTTCTGGCTGCTCTTTGCCCGCGGCTGGCATTTCATGAGCCGGCTGAACTTCGCCCACGGCGTGCTCAGCTACGTCAGCTCGCCGCTGTGGTTCCTGCTGCTCGTCTTCACCACCTGGCTGGCCGCCACGCCGGGCAATGTCGTGCGTGACGGCCCCGCCGAGCGTGCGGGCCACCTCCTGCTTGGCCTCACCGCCACGCTCATCTTCATGCCGAAGTTCGTCATCCTGCTCGACGAGGCGGTGAGCGGTCGTGTCTTCAAGCCGCTGAAGCTTCGCATGCTCGCCATGCTCAGCAGCATGCTCGACACGGTCATCTTCACTCTCATGTCGCCCGTGATGATGTGGTTTCACACCACCTTCGTCTTCAAGATCATCACCGGCCAGGGTGTCAAATGGGTCGCGCAGAAGCGCAAGCTCGACGGCGTGGACTGGCGGGAAGTCATTCTGACCTTCGGCGGCGTCACCTTACTCGGCCTCGCCTGGGGCGTGGTCGCGTGGATGATCTCGTGGAGCTTTTTCCTGTGGATGAGCCCCATCTTCATCTCGCTCGTGCTCGCCATTCCGATGGCCATCTGGCTCAGCAGCGGGAAAAGCGGCCAGCGCTTCGGTTTGTTCCTCAGCCCCGAGGAGACCGAGCCGCCCGCCGTGCTCCGCGAGCTGGAGACGAACCTCGCCGAGGTCAAAGGCCGCCTGCAACTGCCGCCGGAGATCGAGCGGAACTACGGCCTCATGCAGGTCTGCCTCGATCCCTACGTCAACGGCCTCCACATCTCCCTCCTGCGCCGCCGCAAGAACACCCAGGACTCCCGCGAGTATCTCGACGAGATCGCCGATAAGCTGCTCCAGCAGGGCCCGCAAGCCCTCACGCCCCGCGAGGTCAATGCCCTCATCAACGACACCGAGACCGTCACGAACCTCCACTACCGCCTCTGGAGCGCCACCGAGGACGAGCTCGCCCCCTTCTGGTCCCTCGCCATCAAGCAATACAACCTCGCCGCCACCCATCCCTTCACCCACCTGCTCGCCCGGAAGGACCCGCCGGAGGCGCGATGAGGTGCGGCAGAGATCAGCGATCAGAGGTGAGAAGTCAGAGGGGAGCGCGGACATTCGCTTCGCGGCTTCGCAGCCTGCGCGCTGCTTGGTTCTTCGTTCTTGGTTCGTCGTTCGGGCTTGAGCCCGCTCTGGGTTTGTAGTCCCGCCTTCAGGCGGTCCGAGAAGGAGGGCGGGATTCCATTCCCGCCGATGATCATCACGAAGGCTCCTTTTAGATAGACACGCTCGCTTTGCCTTGATTCCAATTCCGGGACATCCAGACTCCAAAGCGATTACACGCACGGGAAGCATTCGCTTTGCCTTGATTCCAATTCCGGGACATCCAGACTGAAGACGAGCTCGTTGCGCTCGATCCTGACGCTTTGCCTTGATTCCAATTCCGGGACATCCAGACTCCCCTGCTTTCAGCAGCCCACACCTCAATGGCTTTGCCTTGATTCCAATTCCGGGACATCCAGACTACTTTCTGTCCGCATCGGGCGCGGTGAATGCTTTGCCTTGATTCCAATTCCGGGACATCCAGACTAAATCGACGTTAGCCACGCAACAGCGCGCTGCTTTGCCTTGATTCCAATTCCGGGACATCCAGACTCAGCCATGTTTCACCGTCCGGCGTGATGACGCTTTGCCTTGATTCCAATTCCGGGACATCCAGACTGCCCTGCTTCCGGTAGAGATCCAGCGTGCGGCTTTGCCTTGATTCCAATTCCGGGACATCCAGACTATCGATGCTGCTCCAGGCACCATCGCCGCGGCTTTGCCTTGATTCCAATTCCGGGACATCCAGACTATCACGCCCCCGTGGTGTCAGTTTCACCATGCTTTGCCTTGATTCCAATTCCGGGACATCCAGACTGTGCGTGTGACTATCTCCACGGACAGCCTCGCTTTGCCTTGATTCCAATTCCGGGACATCCAGACTTGTGACACGGATCATGGAGACCCCGCGGGTGCTTTGCCTTGATTCCAATTCCGGGACATCCAGACTCGGGCATGCTGGTGGCATCGAGCAGCGGCGGCTTTGCCTTGATTCCAATTCCGGGACATCCAGACTGTGAAGGTGTCGGATAGCCTCTTGAGTCAAGCTTTGCCTTGATTCCAATTCCGGGACATCCAGACTGCCGTCTTCGACCTCCTGCCTGCCAAGAGCGCTTTGCCTTGATTCCAATTCCGGGACATCCAGACTTTGGCATCGGCGCATTGTTACACGGCGTTGGCTTTGCCTTGATTCCAATTCCGGGACATCCAGACTTGTGTCTGCACGGCACGCTTGTCATGCGCGCTTTGCCTTGATTCCAATTCCGGGACATCCAGACTATACTATCCCGAGGATGAAGTGAGCTGTTTGCTTTGCCTTGATTCCAATTCCGGGACATCCAGACTGCGGAAATCCCGCACCCGCGACACACTGCGGCTTTGCCTTGATTCCAATTCCGGGACATCCAGACTTCAGCGCCTGCCATGTCATTGACTGGCACGGCTTTGCCTTGATTCCAATTCCGGGACATCCAGACTGCTGCAAGGCTCCCGTGCCATTCAGGATCTGCTTTGCCTTGATTCCAATTCCGGGACATCCAGACTGATCTGCATGCGCTGAAGGCGGTCGGCCTGGCTTTGCCTTGATTCCAATTCCGGGACATCCAGACTCTCCACCATCGCCACATCGAAGCGATGCGCGCTTTGCCTTGATTCCAATTCCGGGACATCCAGACTCAAATGGTATCATCGCCGCGACCGATATAGGCTTTGCCTTGATTCCAATTCCGGGACATCCAGACTGTGGTGAGGATCTGGATCTCGGCGGCGTGGCTTTGCCTTGATTCCAATTCCGGGACATCCAGACTTCCTCAACGGCTTGGAGGAGGGTGGCGGAGGCTTTGCCTTGATTCCAATTCCGGGACATCCAGACTCTTGCAGTGGAGCGAGAGCATGCGCTCGCAGCTTTGCCTTGATTCCAATTCCGGGACATCCAGACTTGCCTGGTTCTGCGCCAGCCGCGCCGCGCCGCTTTGCCTTGATTCCAATTCCGGGACATCCAGACTCAAGGCTAGATGGACTCTTACGCCCAAAGTGCTTTGCCTTGATTCCAATTCCGGGACATCCAGACTAGGCTGGCCAGATACAGGCAAGGGGGACACGCTTTGCCTTGATTCCAATTCCGGGACATCCAGACTGCTCGAAGATCGTTTGAACTCCATCCTTTCGCTTTGCCTTGATTCCAATTCCGGGACATCCAGACTGAGCCAGAGAGCGTAACGACGTGCCCACCCGCTTTGCCTTGATTCCAATTCCGGGACATCCAGACTATCGCGGAGGTGCCTTGGGCGGTGGTCATGGCTTTGCCTTGATTCCAATTCCGGGACATCCAGACTGGCTGTGAGTTGAAGGCGGTATGAACGGCCGCTTTGCCTTGATTCCAATTCCGGGACATCCAGACTGCGCTTCTGAATGCATTCGAGACCACGAGTGCTTTGCCTTGATTCCAATTCCGGGACATCCAGACTTGCTGGGTGCGATACGAGCATACGAGCACGGCTTTGCCTTGATTCCAATTCCGGGACATCCAGACTGAGCTTCGTGAGCAAGTAAGGCGGCTTCCTGCTTTGCCTTGATTCCAATTCCGGGACATCCAGACTCTGTTTTGTTCGCGAATGACGGTGAGGTAGGCTTTGCCTTGATTCCAATTCCGGGACATCCAGACTACCTCTACGTCTTCAGCGCCACACGGGCCCGCTTTGCCTTGATTCCAATTCCGGGACATCCAGACTGGAGGTGTTGCTCATGGGGTGATGCGTGAGCTTTGCCTTGATTCCAATTCCGGGACATCCAGACTAATTGATTGCGAGTCTATCCTTGACGTTAGGCTTTGCCTTGATTCCAATTCCGGGACATCCAGACTTAAGTAGTTCGGAGGCTGTCATGGTAGTCTGCTTTGCCTTGATTCCAATTCCGGGACATCCAGACTTTGCAGTGGATCGAGAGCATGCGGTCGCAGCTTTGCCTTGATTCCAATTCCGGGACATCCAGACTGCCTGCATGGTGCAGCCGTCCTTGAAGTGGCTTTGCCTTGATTCCAATTCCGGGACATCCAGACTCGACCACGCAGGCGATCAGCAACCGACGTTGCTTTGCCTTGATTCCAATTCCGGGACATCCAGACTTGAGTGTGATGCTGATGCTGCTGAATCGCGCTTTGCCTTGATTCCAATTCCGGGACATCCAGACTATTGCTGACATTGCTATCATACGGCATTGCGCTTTGCCTTGATTCCAATTCCGGGACATCCAGACTTCTATAATTCCGCCACGCATACAAGGCCATGCTTTGCCTTGATTCCAATTCCGGGACATCCAGACTTTGAGGGCCACGGTGTAGGTCGTCTTTGCGCTTTGCCTTGATTCCAATTCCGGGACATCCAGACTCCCATCGGCCCAGCGCCGCCAGAGTTCGTAGCTTTGCCTTGATTCCAATTCCGGGACATCCAGACTATACGGTCGAAGGCGTTTAGAGTCTCTCATGCTTTGCCTTGATTCCAATTCCGGGACATCCAGACTCGTTCCGGGCTGGTCGGTGCCTTGTCCGGGCTTTGCCTTGATTCCAATTCCGGGACATCCAGACTAGCAGCGGCACAGATGGTGGTGAGGCTTGTGCTTTGCCTTGATTCCAATTCCGGGACATCCAGACTGCCAGGGAGCAGCTCCGCCCGATGGGCGTCGCTTTGCCTTGATTCCAATTCCGGGACATCCAGACTAGACAAATCGGTTAGCGTTGAGCATAGCGGCTTTGCCTTGATTCCAATTCCGGGACATCCAGACTCCAGCTTTCCTCAAGTGAGGATACTTGCTTGCTTTGCCTTGATTCCAATTCCGGGACATCCAGACTACGCTTCTTTTCCTCGCCGGTCTGGCGGTCGCTTTGCCTTGATTCCAATTCCGGGACATCCAGACTCGTGATGGCTACGCGGCAAAAGCGTTCCGGCTTTGCCTTGATTCCAATTCCGGGACATCCAGACTAGCTCTGGCCTCCGGCGGGGCTGGAATCCTTTTTTTACAAGGGTTCCAGCCTCGCGCCGGATGGTCAATTTTCTCCGATTTGGGCCAGTTTAGGTCGGCTGATTCACGCGAAATGGTCATTTCGCCATCCGCCTGGGCTTGGAGATGCGCCCCAGCCCGCCCCTACCACAGGAGAATCTGCTCTGGCAGGCTTTCCGGCTCTTCGCCCTCCTGGGTCGGTGCCCCGTGCATGACAAAAGATCGTTCCCACTGTGCCCGAGTCACAAACAGGGCGCGCACGCTTCCTTCCGGTGGGAGATGGGCCTTCAGGCGGTCGAGATGGGTTTCCTGCCGGGCAAAGGTCACGCAGGGGCGCACATAGACGCTCCACTGGAGCATGGAATAGCCGTCGTCCTTCAGCCATTCGCGGAAGTCGTGCGCCGCCTTGCGCTCCTTTTTCGAGAGAACTGGCAAGTCAAAGGCCACTAGCAGCCAGCCCATTTTATAGAGTTCGGTGTCCACGGTTTGTAGATCGTGGGTTTGTGTTCCAAAACCGCGCGACGGAAGGAGCGGATCACCCCTTCAATCACGCCGCGGATTTCGATGGTCATGTCCAGGTAATCCACCTTCTCCAAAGGAAAGGCGGTCACCCATCGACGAAACTCCTTGGTCACCTCCAGCGGTGCCTCGGGGGCCTCCCGCTGCATCTTCCGCACCCATTGAGCCACTCGCCAGTCCACGCAGGGGCGGAAGGGCTCCATTAGATCGTAGGCGAGGGGAGTCGCCTGCTCCCGCGTCACATGGAAAATCCCGAAGGTTGGGTCCAGCCCCACGCCGAAGAGTTTTTGCAGCGTGGTGGAGAGCAGCACCGCATAGCCGTAGTTCAGCAAAGCGTTCACGCCGCCCTGGCTTTGGTCTCGGATGAAATCGGCGATTCCGAGCGCCCGGCCAAAGATGCCCCAGTGCGTCCGCGCTCCCATCGCCTCCTTGTGCTCGTGGCTGCTGTTCAGGATGGCATCCAGTTCCTCCAGCTTGTTGTCCTCGGGGGCCAGATGGCGGGCCAGCAGGAGCTGGTTCTTCACCTTGGCATTCACCGTCCGTCGCCAGAGGGTTTCCTTCTCTCTGGTAGTGATGTCGAGCTGGGCCCGCGTGAGCAGGGTGTCGGTGCTGCGGTTCGCAGGAAGAAGGATGCTCACTGGCTGGAAGCTCTCGCACAAGATCAGAGCGATTCCGTGCTTGGCTGCCTCAATGAGCAGATGACTGTGGAGGGAGGCGGAGAAACTGGTGATGATGATGCTCGCCACGTCCTCCAGCGGCACGGTGCGCGGCTTGTCCTCGCCGTTGACCTTGCAGGTGAGCTGCCCATCCCGGCAGCTCAGGGACACCTGCGCGTCATCAATGCTGACGATGTGGTAAGACATAGGGCGCTCCACCTAGAGCACCCTAATATAAACCCATCTGTCAAATCCGGCCTCGTATCCCGTTGAAGGTGGGGGCTACAGCTTTGCCTTGATTCCGAAAGCGCTTTCGGTAGCCTGTAAATGGCAAGCGCAGGAATTGTAGAGGTCGTTCCTCCGGGAGCGGCAGGCCGCATGGCTGGGATCCTCGAACCTGGGGCCACTTTCATTGAATCACAAGCCCTCGAAGTTGATCACTTCGGGGGCTTGTTGTTTGAGGGTGGCGAAATCCTCCGGCCACCATTTCAGCCCGTATCCCGTCAGCTTGCCCTCGTGGCGGTAGAGCGTCTTTTTCAAGTGCGGCAGGTAGGCATTCTCTGTTTCGCCATACCAGTTCACCTTCAAAGCAAAATGAATCCCCGATGCCACCGCATCCGCGACTTGGAGCCCTGCGAGCTTTGAATGTTCGACGGATTGAATGCGGTCCGGATCAATTACAGTGGCATCAAGCTGCACCTGCTGCGGATTCTCGGTGGATTGCTTCAGTAGCAGGCGCAGGTAGTCCTTGATGTCGTCATAGGACATGTTGCTTCGGTTGGAGAAAATCACCTCCGTGAAGCCATCGCCCTCGCCCTCCCGGCGTTGATCCCGGCACAGCCAGGAAACACGTTCCAGCAGCATGCGGGTGGCATACCGGTAAAGAAGGTACTTGGTGTTTTGAAACTTCTCCGGCTCGGTGATGGCAGGTTTATACACGAGAACGGACACGGTTCGCATCGGCAGCCCGCCAACACGGCGGATGTACGGCACACGCTGTTCATGACGCAAATCGACAAAATGCAGCGGAGCTAGGGGCGCTTTCTTCAAGACCTGACGAACCTCGGCCAGGCAAGAAACCATCTGGAGGTCATTGGACTGCCGAATCACCGCAGCCGAAAGGACAAACCAACGCGAACTCCCAGTGCCGTCCGGGTTAAAGACAAAGCCCTCGTCCCCTGACTCGTCGATGTAGGTGATGAAACTCGGTTTCATAGCAGATCTGAAATATGTTCTTGATCTATTGGAGGGCTGGTTAGCTTATCAACCGGAAAGGAATATGTTTTGGTTGGCTTCGGCTCGCCAATTAGATTTCCTTTCCGGGCTTCGCCTTGATCCAGCGGGGGCCGCAGCGATGCGGCCCCCCAAAGCCAAGGCTTTTAAGGAGACCAAATAAAACGCCACAATGGCTACACACAACACCAACACACAAGGTCGCTCGTTTGACGAGCCGACGAAACAAGCGGTCTGGCAGAAGGGCCAGATCGTTCCGGGGTATGACGCCAACCAATTCCGCAAGGACACTTGCGGTGCTTGGATGGAATACAAAGAACATGGGAACGTGAACAGCGCTCGGGGCTGGGAGATTGACCATGTTAAGCCCAAGGCGGCAGGTGGCGGAGATGAACTCTCCAACCTCCAACCGCTGAACTGGGAGAACAACCGACATAAAGGTGACAACTACCCGAATTGGACCTGCAAGGTGAAACACACCTAACAAGCAGGCCGAAGCCTCACAGGAACCTTGCAAGTAACTCTGTGAGACCCGGCCGCTAACGTGGAACACGTCACCGCAACGCTGGCGGCTCAGGCTTGGAAGTCAAGTCAGGGCCGCCAGTTCTGTTTTTGCGGCATCACGTCAGCCGCCGATCAAATCGTGATTCAGTGGAGTGATGCCCGCCTTTACGAGGGATTTCAGCAGCACATTGATCTTGTGGCCGGGAGTCCCGTTCTTGAGGCGAGTTACATCCGGCAGACCCATGTCGAGAGCCATGCCGCTCGTGTTGTTCTTCACACTGAAAATACGCCACGTTCCGGCATAGCCACCGCTTTTCACATGAATCAACTGCCCCCCACGCAGCACTATAGGCGTGTGTCCCTTGTTGAGCTTTTTCAGTTCCTCCATCTGGCTCTTCACCTGATGAAACGGGATGATTCGGAAACGGTCTTCTTCGTTCACAATGTTCGCCGCGTTTAGAATCGCCACACCATAGTTCTCTCCAATCACCAGCGCTCCTTTCAGGTCAGCTAGCTTGCCGGGCTTGAGGCCTACGAGCTTGCTGGCGCGTTCCTTGGCGTCTTTGGTGGTGCGTTTGCGGGCTCCGGTTTCGGGATCAATGTCTTTTGGACCAAAGGTGCGCTGACGCAGCGTGACCTGATCGCCTTCCTGACGCAATACTCGCCAAGTGTTCATCTCCAGACGAGCCCCGCTCATGTCCGCTGGCACATGCTGGACGACACGGCGCTCCTTGAGCGCCTCGACGATCTGCTTTTTGAAAGTCTCCGGCAGGTCTAGGACTTCCAGCTTGCGTGTCCGGCCCTTGTCCCGTTCGTCTTTGGGTTCGGCCAGTTTCAGCAGGCCGTGCCAGCCGTAGCGGCCGCGGAAGGCTTCTTCATCCTGCTTGAGGACTTTCTTGGTAACGATCTGTTCCCAGAGCTTGCCATCCTTCGGCATGAAGTGGCTGGCGAAGGCGATGACACAAGCGTCAAGGGCATGGTGCAGATGCGTGATGTCGCGGATTTCGCCTTTGGGACGCACTTGCAGGCTGAGGCTTGGCTTGCCATCGGCGTCCATCACATACTCGCGCTTTTCATTCACGGTGGGAAGCATCGCCATGACCTCGGGACAGGCGGGGGCAAGACAGCCGAGGCAATCCCAAGCTTTGCGAACCACGCCGGTCACGCTGCCGGGCAGGGAAACGATGCGGTCGGTGTTTTGCAGATGCACAAAACGCTTTTCAAGCTGTCGGGCACTCAGTCGCACCAAATGTGAGGTCACGGTGAGGTCGCGCGGGGTGAATTCCTTCTCTTCGTAATCCTTCAGAAGCATTTTCTGCTTCCGGCTCCACTGCCGGAGCTTGTCATCGAGGGAACCTTGGCCGGGGGTGAAGCGATTCGGCTTCTTCTCACCCGCCAGCTTGTTCACGAAGGCTTCGTATTGCTTCAACGTGAAGATCGTGAGTTCAGGTTTGCCGGGGACAGGTTTTCCTTGTTCATCCTCGATGAACTGGCGTGCGGTCCGGTTGGCCTTCCACTTGTTCACTTCGGCAAAGGTCACCACCAGCGAATCGAGCGAGTCCGATGGACGCAGCGAGCGTGGGATGATGTGGTCTTTGTCCACCTTGCCGCGTGCCAGAGTGACAGCGTCGAATTCATGGCCGGTGTAAGGGCACTTCCAATCGAGATCGTCGGCAATGCGGGCTTTGCGGATCAATCCCGCATTGATCGGGATGCTGGTGCCTTCGAGGTCTGTGGTGAGCCGCTTGCTCACGTCTTTGAAGTTCTTGAGCTTGATGCCGAGTTCCTGGGCCACCTCCTTGTTCGTCTTGCCAGAAAACTCCACCAAGTCCCGCGCCACCTCGATAACGCACTTGTCCACCTGGGTCGGATCACCGTCCGCGTAAGTCTTCACCATATCATCGACGAGGCGGAGGAGAATCTTGAGGCGATGGCGCACCAGATGATTGTTGGTGAGTTCGTCAATCTCTTTGCCGAGATCATGCTTCTTGATGATTTCCGCATCGAGCACTCCGCCATTCTCACGCGGGTGCATTTTCGCTTCCATCACCTGCTCGACGACGCGCTTCATCACCTCACGGCCATATGGGGCGCGTCCGCTAGGGAAGGTTGGCGCGATGCTTTGCTTCACGCGGTCTTCCCAGCGCGCTTCCTCCTCGCCCTTGCGGGCCTTGCGCTTCGTTTCCTTCCAAGCGGCTTGAAGCTTTGATTCGAGTGTTTTCGGTGCCTCAGGCTGTAGGAGGAGCCAAGCCCACGAAACACGGCGGCGCTTGTTCCAGCGGCCCAGCATTCGCTTTTGCAGAACCACGGGAAGATCGTCCCAAACCGCCTTCAGCATGCCATTGGTTTTGGTGAAGCGAAGCGCCGGATCAAGCACCAGCGCATCTGCTGCGTCTGGATGCGTCATCATCAAATCCGCATTGGACGCGACGGCATCGCTGACCTCCAGCACGGCCTTTTTGAACTCCCCAGCGGTGAATCCACCCTCGCGCCGTGCGATCGCCGTGAGTTTCGCTCGTTCTTCGGCGGTCAGGGATTGTTTGTCGCCGTCCTTGGTGCGCCGCACGGTGATATTGGCCAGAATTTCCGCCCAACGGAATTCCAGATATTCCCGGCAATCCTTGAGCGGACGCTTCTCGCCTGACACCGGACACTCACCAATGATGCGGTTGTCGAAACGGGGCACGGCTTGACCAAACAGAAGCCCGCCGATGTAACGACCCGGCAACCTTGCATCCAACCCAAGATCACTCAGCACCTCCCGGACGGATTTACCATCTGCGGGTGTGTTGTCTTCGGCGCACAAGGCTGTGATCAGCGCAGGCGTGACCTGCGGTAGCTTTCCAATGTGTTTTTCGAGCAACGACATGACCTCATCCCTGACCACATCCCGGGGGAAGGCGGCATTGCTCGTCTTGTAGGCAATCGGAGAGGTTTTCTTGTCATCCGAACGCGGATCAATCTTCAGCTTGGCGCAGATGGTTTCGCACATGGTGGCCTTGCCAAACTTGTCGAGCAAGAAGCGGGCGTTTTTAACCTTCTCCGTATCATCGGTGTCTTCGTCCTCATCGCGGCTCCATTTCCGGTTGCCATCATAGCCGCGATTGTGCGCATACCATCGAAGCACATCCCACACCTCACGCCATGAAAGCAGGGAGCCGCCTGCATGGACGCGGGCTGCCAGTTTCCACGGCCAAGGGCCTCCGGGTTCATCCAGTTGTGACGCGGTGAGCACTCCGAGGTGGGCGAGCAGCTTTTTCATTCGGGCAATTCTCATGCGAGTGCTGCGAATGTGCCTGCGTTGACGACGAAGCTGCCGTCGGGTGCTGGCGAGGCAGTCATCCGTAGGGAAAAGAACTGCTCCGGTGCCTTTGATGGCAGGGGTTTGATTGGGTGTGATGTCCAGCACCGCCCAGCCTATGCTGGCATGACCAATGTCGTAGGAAAACAGAAGCTTTTTCATGTTGGTTGTTGCGTCAAAATAAGTAGCCGCTAATCTGATTTCGGAATCAAGAGCAAAGTTTGAAGTGCAAATCAGCTTCTGTCCGTCACGCGGACACGTCTGGCTTAAAAAGCACTCTCTTTTCATAACCAGCCGTTCGGGACGCCGGACGGCTGGTTTGTTTTTGGGCTTTATCTCTCCGCCCTACGCCCTTTGCCCTCCGCGGTCTCGGGGGCTAGGCAGATGGCTGATTTTTAGGCTTGTCAGCGCTTCGCCCGGTCTGGTATAACGCCCGCCTCAACCCAACCCGTGGCATGAAGACGAAGACGTCCTCGAAGCGGAACCGGTCGTGCGACCGGAAGGGCGGGGGATTAGCTGATGGCAAGGCCCGGAAGGGGGCGGGGGCGGGTGTTGTTTTGGCGGGGCTGCCGGGCTGTGGACCTTGGGATGGCGTGATCGATCCGGAGCGGGGGAATACCTGTGTGCGGCGGCTGATGAAGTGGTATCGGCAGCGGCTGAGGCTTTCACTGCATCAGGTGGAGGCGCTGACGGGGATCAACCGGGCTTACCTGCGGCGGCTGGAGCGTCGGCGCATCCATCTTTCGCTGACGGTGCTGTGGCGCTGGTGCAATGGCTTGCAGGTGAATGTGGACTGGGTGCTGAAACTGGCGCGACGGCAGGCACGGGAGGCGGGGCTCATGCCAGCGGCCGATGCGGCGCGGGATGGGGGGAGCCTGCGCGCCCCCTGTGCAAGTCCGGCGGGGGTGGCAGAATGCGCTCATGATTCTGCTGTCTCTGCTGCCGATCCTGCCGTGTCTGCCCCGCCTGGGCCGGATGCTGCGGCGGGTGGAAAGGCGGGGGGCGAGGCTCCAGAAAAGAGTTTTCTGGCGGGAAGGGAAGGTGCCGGAGGTGCGGAAAACTCTTTTCCAGAGGATGCCCACTTTGCCCACCCGCCGGAAAAGAGTCCAGCGAGGGCAGGGGAGTCTCCCCCGGTGCTGGAAAAGAGTTTTCCAAGGGGCATCCACTTTACCCAGCCTCTGGAAAAGAGTTTGGCGGGGTCAGGGGAGTCTCCCCTGGGTGCGGAAAAGAGTTTTCCAAGGTCAGGGGAGTCTCCCCTGGGTCCAGAAAAGAGTTTTGCGAGGTCTGGGGAGTCTCCCCTCGGTCCAAAAAAGAGTCCAGTGGACCTGTCGGACATGGTTTTCCCTCCGCAGGACTATTGGCTCTAGAATGGGGAGGCGGTTTTTCCTGCCCAAAACGCTCATTCTCAAGGAAATGAGCGTGGGAGGCGGCCGGACGGCATTTCGGCGGGCAGAAGTGCCCGCGCTCCCTTCTCCCCGTCGGGCATGCTGCGCCGCCGCGAATCGAATGCCCGCGCTCACGGGGCGTTTTTCGCCCTCCGTCTCCAGGTCTCCAAGTCCCCGCGTCTCCTTTCCCCGTTTGATTCGCTCGCGCCTCACGCTCGGCTCACCCTTCGGGCTTCGCTGCGCTCAGTCTGTCTCGCCCGTCGCCACCGGGCTCGGCTCCTCCACTCCACGTCTTCATCGCCATGCCTAACTGGGACGAGGGCACCTGGGACAGCGGGTCCTGGGACGAGCCCGTGACCACCTCCTTTCTCCCGCAATCGAAACGACGCACACCCCGACACACTATGGCCGCGAACCCCACACCCGACGACGACGATGTCCTCAAGGCCCTGGCCGAGGACCTGGCCGATGGCTGTCACCTCCATGAGGTGGCCATCAGCATCAAACAAAACACCGAGGCCGTGATCCGCGCGGCGATCACGCAGTTTGACGCGATGAAGCTGGCGCGAGGCCAGGCGGAGCAGCTCGTGGAGCAAAAGGTGGCCCTGCACCAAACTGCGGATGCCGCCGGCACGACGGTGCTCAAGAACTGCCGCCTGCGCCTGGTGAAGCTGTTTGGCGGGCAGTTCAACAACCAGTGGCTCACGGCGGGCTGGCCAAATGGGACCACGGCCATCCCGACGACGCAGGACGGCCGCTTCAGTCTGCTGGGCAGCCTGAAGACCTACTTCACCGCCACGCCTGCGAGCGAGAGCGGGGAGATGGAGGCCACCGCCGCGATCTGCACCACCGCGCACACAGCCATCAGCGATGCCCGCTCCGCGCTGAACACGGCGGAAACCGCCCTGGATGCCGCGAAGAACAATGAAAAGGCGGCCGTGCGCACCCTGCGCAAACGTGTGCGCGGCCTGATCGATGAACTCGGCACGGTCATCGCGGACGATGACTCCCGTTACCGCGACTTTGGTCTGAACATCCCGGCGCTGCCGGTGGCACCGGAACCCATCGCGAGCCTGACGGCCACCGCGAGCGGCGGCGGCAAGGTGCATCTGATGTGGCCCTACTCCACCCGCATGGCGGGCACGCGCCTGCAAAAGAAGGTGATCGGCGTGGACGACGAATTCGTCAGCGCGGGCACAGCGGACGGTTTGGAAAAGACGCTGGCCGGCTACACCGCGGGCCAAAGCGTGGTCTTCCGCGCCATCGCCTACAACGACGGCGGCGATGCCACTCCCAGCCCCGAGGCGACGGTCGTGGTGACGTGATGGGGCAGGGAGAGGCAGTTGCCAAGTGCCGGTGAGTCTGAAGGCCCGGACTTGGCAAGTCCGGCTCCTTGGCTGGCAACGGCGGGAATGCAATCCAGCCCTCCCGGACCGCCTAAAGGCGGGACTACGAACCCCAAGCACGGGCTAAAGCCCGAACTACGAACCAGGAACCAGGAACTAGGAACCAGGAACCAGGAACCAAGAACCAAGAACCCTCAGCCCTCCATGTCTATGTTCGATCCCACCAAGCCAGCGAACAACAGCCCGAACTCCAGCGCGGAGATGCGGGGGCAGTTGAATGCGCTCAAAGACCTTATCGATGCGATTCCCGCCGGGCCTCCGGGGCCGGAAGGTCCGCAAGGGCCGAGTGGTCCGGCGGGGCCGGAGGGGGCGCAGGGACTCCAAGGGCCGATGGGGCCACAGGGTCCGGAAGGACCGATGGGTCCCTCCGGTGGGCCTCCGGGCCCGGAAGGTCCGGCAGGTCCGCAAGGGCCAGCGGGTCCGCAAGGCCCACCGGGGGAGGTGACGCAGACGGATCTGGCAATCGTGGAGCTGAACATGCTGAGCCAGAGCAGCGCGAACAGCAATGGGGTGGGATTGCTGGGGCTCACGGCGGATGGGACCTACAGCGCGAGCCAGATGCAGGACGTGATCAACAAGCTCGATGAGCTGATCAACGCGCTGCGGCGGTAGGTTCCAGACGAGGAGAAGGGGAGACTTTGAGACGGGGAGTGGTGCGCGGACGCTCTCGTCCGCTGCATCGGGTAGGGACACGCTGCGCCGTGTCCGACAATGAAACGGGGACGCGGCGCAGCGCGTCCCTACCATCTCGGACCGCCTGAAGGCGGGACCACAGAACCCAAGGCGCGGGCTGAAGCCCGAACTACGAACGGAGCGGCCGTGAGGAGAGGTGGCGGAGGGCGGCATTGCATTGCCGCCGAAGACAGGGAGAGGGGGAGACGGGGAGGCCGCCTGAAGGCGGGACTACAAACCCAAGGCACGGGCTGAAGCCCGAACTACGAACGAAGAGGCCATGAGGAGAAGAGGCGGAGGGCGGCATGGCATTGCCGCCGAAGACAGGGAGAGGTGGAGTGATGGAGAGGGGCGCGGACGCTCTCGTCCGCTTGGTGAAGGATCGGTGGCCTCAAGGAGCGGCACTTGCCAAGTGCCGACGAGCCACCTTGGCGCGGACTTGGCAAGTCCGGCTTCTTGGCTGGCAACGGCGGGAATGGCATTTGACTCCCTCGCTCCCCGCGCGGTCGGGGCTGACACCCCAGCCGTTCCGGCTGTCCAAAACGCCTCCAGACCCTCGGCGTTTTTCGCCCTCCGTCTTTGACCGCCTGAAGGCGGGACTACAGAACGCAGAACGGGCTGAAGCCCGAACTACGAACCAAGAACCACGAACGAGCAACGGTGCTATCGACCTCTGACCTCTGAACTCTCACTTCTCACCACTCCGCGTCTTTGGCGGCAAGGCCATGCCGCCCTCTTGAACGGAAGAGCTGGAGCTGTGGGTGGGGTTGATGACGGCTGGCTGCGGAAACTTGTCTTGCGGCCCGCGGCAACGGCAGCAAAAACTCCCGCGTGCCCGCCTTTTCCCCTCTCGTCCTTTTGAGTCTCATCACGATGCTTTGCGCCTGTGCGGGCACGGGCGGTGGCTCGCTCTCCGGCCGGGCGGTGCAGAAGGCGCGGAAGCATGACCTCGTCGAGGTGCGGAAGGTGATCCCCTCAATCAGCGTCGATCTGCGCTATGCCTCGGCGGACAATGTCACGAAGCGGCGGCTCTATCCGGTGAACATGCCCTGCCTGCTGCGCAGGAGCACGGCGGCGAAGCTCAGGAAGGCGCAGGAGATCCTGCAAGCGCAGGGCTACGGCATCCGCATCTGGGACGCGTGGCGGCCGCCGGAGGTGCAGATCGTGCTCGATGACATCGGCGGTCACACGGGGCTCTTTCTCTCGCCTGACAGCGGCTGGAGCAGGCACTGCGGCGGCATCAGCGTGGATGCGACGATGGTGGATGGCGATGGTGTGGAGGTGCGCATGCCGACGAGCTTTGACGAGGACCTCGAGCATGCGAAGCCGGACTACACGGGCGATGATCCCGAGGTGCGGCGCAACCTGGCCATCTTCCAAAAGGCCATGCGGCAGGCGGGTTTCACCGTGCTGAGCACCGAGTGGTGGCACTTTGACGACGCCAGCTATCTGCACATTCCCCAGCCGGTCGTGTTCGCCTGGGAACTGAGCATTCCCCTCCTGTGAGCATCCAGGCTGACATCCGCAACGATCCGAACTTCACCGTGCTCGATGAGACGGAGGACTACATCGTGGTGAACAAGCCGGCGCCTTTGCAGATCCATCCCGGTGCTCCGAATGGTGCCCGCACGCTCTGGCATGGCCTGTGTGACATGCTGGCCTATGAAATCGCGAACGGCGGGCAGGTGAGCATCATCAACCGACTCGACCGCGAGACGAGCGGTGTGGTGCTCGTGGCGAAGAACGCGGCCTGGGCCCGGCTTTTCGGCCTCGCGATGCAGAACCGCGAGATTCACAAGACCTACGCGGCCCTCGTGCATGGCTCGCCCGCCTGGGATGAGATCGATTTGGAGGCGCCGATCCTCCGTGCGGGTGATGTGCGGGAGTGTGACATCTGGGTGAAGCAGACTGTGCATGCGGATGGTGCGCCGTGTCGCACGAGCTTCCGCGTGCTGCAGCGCTTTGGAGATGAGTTCACGCTGGTGGAGGCACGGCCGGAGACGGGGCGCATGCACCAGATCCGCGTGCATTTGCAGCACTTGGGCCTGCCGATGGTGGGGGACAAGCTCTACGGCCGCGATGACCGCTGCTACCTCGAATTCATCGAGACGGGCTGGACGCCGGCGCTGGCCGAAAGGCTGCTCATTCCCCGCCAGGCGCTGCATTCGTGGCGGCTGGAGCTGCGGAGCGAGGCGTTCTCAGGCGAGTGGGAGGCTCCGGTGCCGGATTTTCATGCGATGATCGCACTGGAGGCCTCGGTGGAACGTCACTTGCCACGGCCCGACCCCGCCGCATGATGGCGGGAAAGATGCCCCCGACAGAGACCCCGAAATTCGTCTTCACCGAAGAACACTTCCTCAACCGCGAGCTGAGCTGGCTGGCCTTTAACTCCCGCGTGCTGGACGAGGCTGCGCGTGCTGATCTGCCGGTGCTGGAGCGTGTGAAATTCATCGCCATCACGGCGTCGAACCTCGATGAGTTCTTCATGGTCCGCGTGGGCGGATTGCAAGCCATGCGTGAGCAGGGCAAACGCGTCAAAGACAACGCCGGTCTCACGCCGACGCAGCAGTGGGAGCAGATCCAGCAGCAGGCGGCGGCCTTTGTCGCCCGTCAGTATGACATCCTGAACGGCCAGCTCCTGCCGCTGCTGCGCGAGAAGGGCATCCGCCGCCTCACCGCGGCCGAGATCACCACCGGCCAGCGCACTTACCTGCACGATTACTTTGTCGAAAACATCGCCCCGGTGCTCTCGCCGGTGGCGCTGGATGCGGACCAGCCACGGGCGAACATCCCCGCGCTGAACATCGTCATCCTCTGCACCGTGCAGAACGGCGAAAACGGCCACACGGAGAAGCGCAACGCCATCCTCGTGCTGCCAATGGCCCCGACGCTGCCTCGTCACATCCCCGTGCCCGATCCCGAGGGCGGCGAGCATCTTTACATGAACGTGGAAGACGTCGTGAGCACCTTCATCGGCGACTTCTTCCCCTCGGAAAAGGTGGTGGCCACCGCCCGCTTCCGCGTGAGCCGGAACACGGACATCACACTGGATGACGAAGGGGCCTTTGACCTCGCCAGCGAGATGGAGGCGATCCTTGAGCAGCGCCAGAGCGGCAACGCCATCCGCATCGAAATCGAGGCCGGTGCGCCGCGAAACCTCGTGAAGGTCATCCGCGACCTTTGTGGCTCGAAAGGCCCGCAAATCTACGAAGTGCCCGGCGAGCTCGATTTGCGAGGGTACTATGCCATTTCCGGCCTTCCGGGCTTTGAGGAGCTCAAAGTGGTGCCTTGGGAAAGCCAGGCCTGCACCGCCATCCAGCCCGGTGAGAGCCTTTTCGATGCCATCAAGCGCGGCGACATCCTGCTGCAGCATCCGTATGAGAGCTTCGATCCAGTGCTCGCGCTCGTCGAAGAAGCGGCGGAAGATCCCGATGTCATCGCCATCAAGCAGATCCTCTACCGCACCGCGAAGAACAGCCGCATCATCTCCGCGCTCATCCGTGCGGCGCAGGCTGGCAAGCATGTGACGGTGCTCGTCGAGCTGAAGGCCCGCTTTGACGAGGCTCGCAATCTTGAGCGTGCTGGCGATCTCATCAACGCGGGTGCGCAGATCATTTACGGCGTCGCCGGGCTCAAAACGCATGCGAAGGTCTGCCTCGTGATGCGCCGCGAATCCGGCCGCCTGATGCGTTACATGCACTTCGGCACTGGCAACTACAACGAGGCCACCGCGAAGCTCTACACCGACATCAGCGTGCTCACCTGCCGTGCTGAATTCGGCAGCGATGCGTCGTCGTTCTTCAACACCGTGACCGGTCGCTCCCGCTTCGTGCACTTTGAGAAGATCTCGATGGCGCCCTTCGGCCTCCGCGAGCGTCTCGTGTCCCTCATTCGCAGCGAAGCCGAGCGTGCGAAGCAAGGAGAGGCCGCGGAGATCATGCTCAAGATGAACGCCCTCGAAGATCGCGAGATGATCGAAGCACTCTACGATGCCTCCCGCGCCGGGGTGAAGATCCGCCTCAATGTCCGTGGCATCTGCTGCCTGCGTCCCGGCGTGAAGGGCCTGAGCGAAAACATCACCGTCACCAGCATCATCGACCGCTATCTGGAGCACGCCCGCATCTTCTGGTTCCGACAGGGCGGCAAGAATGCCGTCTTCATCGCCAGCGCCGATTTCATGAACCGCAATCTCAGCAAGCGTGTGGAACTGCTGGTGCCCGTGGAGGACAAAGAGGCCCGCAAACGCCTCACGCATATCTTAGAGACCCACTTCAAAGACACCTCCCGCGGTCGTGTGCTGCGCCCTGACGGCACCTGGGTGATCCCCAGCCTGCCGAGCACCAAGGTCGTGCGTTCCCAGGAAGTCTTCGCCAAGGAAGCCGCCCGCCGCGCCAAGCAAAACACTGCTGCGGACGTGCTCGTGCCGCACACGCCGAAATCTTGAGCGGAGCCTCAGGCCGCCGTCGGAGGCGGAACGAGGTCGCGGAGTTGCTTGGCTTCTGCGAGGAGGCTTTGCAGACGAGTGAGGTCGTCGTTTTCGATGATCTCGATGAGTTCGCGGAGATGGGATGAGGCATCTTGCAGGGCCGCGAGGACCTCGTGACGGTTGTCGTGAAGGATGCCGGTCCACATCGAAGGATCGCCAGCGGCCACGCGGGTGGTATCGCGGAAGCCTCCTGCGGCGCAGGGGATGGGGCTGGTGTCGTTTTTCAGCGCGGCGAGGGTCGTGAGTGCCGCCATGACATGCGGCAGATGCGAAATGCGGGCCACATGATGGTCATGCTGGGCTGGCGACATTTCGAGCACGCGGCAGCCAAGCGAGGCCCAGAAGGCACGAAGGCGTTCCAAAGCGGCTGGCGGGCTTTTTTCGTCAGGCGTGAGCAAGCAGGCGGCATGCTGAAAGAGGTCCGCACGTGCATTCGCCATGCCGGTGGTGTGAGAGCCAGCCATCGGATGGCTGCCGATGAAGGTGATGCCTTTGGCGAACAAGATGGGTTCGAGAGCTGCCACGACACTGCCTTTCACACTGCCGACATCCGTCACGAGCAAATCCGGGCGCACCGCGGCAGCGGCGATCTGCTGCGCAGCGGCCGGCATGTGCTGCACGGGCATGCAAAGGATCGCGAGACTGACGCCCTGCATGCATTCCGCGATGGATTCGCAGCCAATGGCCGAGGGAATGCGCTGGCGCACCTCCTCGACGGCTTCAGCACGCCGTGCCCAGACGCGGATCGGCGTCAAAGGGAAGCGCTTTCGAGCAGCGAGAGCCAGCGAGCCACCCAGCAGGCCGGGAGCGAGGATGGCGATGCCGGTTTCCTGGTTCATGATTCATTTTTCCTGAAGCAGCAGAGCTTTCTCAGCACGCTTTTCAGGACTTCATGGCACGAGGAAGATCTTCTGTGTGTAAGGGCAGCGTGCCTTCTGACCAGAACGCATTTCGCGCACATCAATCTCACGTCCAAGCGGATCGAACGGGCTCTTCACAAAGCCGGGCTTGGTGCGTGTGGCCGTGGGATAGCTGTTGGGCGAGGGGGCTGGAACGGGCGCGGGTGCCGGAGGTGTGGTCGGCGGCGTGCCAGCGGTCGTTGGTGGAGTTGTGGTGGGAGCCGCTCCTACTGGGGGCACGGTTGGCGCTGGCGGTTGCACCGTCGCAGCAGCGGGATCGTTCGGATTGGGCGGCTGCGGGATCGTGGTCGGGTCCGGCGTGGTCGTGTCGAGGTAACGGGTGTCCGTGGGCACGCCGGGCTGCTCATCGCCGTAGCGCACGTCTCCGGGAGGATTGTCCAAGGAGTATCCACGAGGTCCCGGCGGTCTCGGCGGAGGGCTTTGGCAGGCTGCCAAGGTCAGGACGGTGGTGAGGGCGAGCAGCGCGGGGGCTTTCATGATCTGGCTGTTGAAATGAAAGGAGCGTCTGATCAAGCGTTCACACGCATCGGCATGAGCACGTAGAGGAAATTCGTGCCGCTGCGGACGACGCCAGGGCTGATTTCATCGATCAGGTGAAGGTGGATCTCATCGGCGCTGAGGTTGCGCAGAGGAGCCATCGCAAACTCAGGATTGAAGGCGATGGTGATGGAAGCGCCTTTGTAATTGATGGCGACGGTTTCGCGGGCCTCACCGATGTCCGGCGAAGAGGCGACGATCTCGACCTGGCCGGGCGTGAAGATGAACTTGATGGAGTTCGACTTGTCCGTGGTGAGCAGGGAGACGCGGGAAATGGCGCGGAGGAAGGCCTCGCGCTCGATCGGGATGCGCTCCTTCGATTCGCCGGGGATGACCTGGCGGTAGTTCGGGTAGTTGCCGTCGATGAGCTTGCTCACGAGGAGGCTGTCGCCGAGGTCAAAGCCGACCTGGGAGCCGGTGACCTTGATGGTGACGAGACCGGAATCGCCAAGGAGGCGGGAGAGTTCGTTCACGGCCTTGGTCGGCACGATGATGTCGATCTCCTGGCTTTGCGGGAATTCGATTTCTTGCTCCACCATGGCGAGGCGTCGCCCATCGGTGGCCACCATGGTGAGGGCGTTGTCCTTGAACGCGAACAGGATGCCATTGAGCACGTAACGTGTTTCGTCGGTGGAGATGGCGTAGCTAGTCTTGCGGAGGCAATCACGCAGCATCTGCTGCTCGATCTTGAACTCACGGGCGTCGTCAAAGCGGGGCAGGGCAGGGAACTCCTCGCTGGTGAGGCCGAGAACTTTGAAGAAGCTGGGGCCGCTCTTGATGCTGGCCACGTTCTTTTCATCGACTTTCACTTCGATGTCCTCGGCGGGCAGCTCGCGCACGATGGTGGCGAGACGGCGTGCGGGAAGCGTCGTGGCACCGGCCTCCGAGACTTCACAGGGCACCGTGCAGGTGACGCCTACATCGAGATCGGTGGTGGTGAGCTCCAGAACGCCGTCCTTGGCCTTCAGAAGCACGTTGGAAAGGATGGCGAGCGTCGTGCGGGAGCTGACGACATGCTGCACTTGATTGATGGCCCCCAAAAAGGCTTCCTTGCTGATATTGAACTTCATATGCCGGTAGATTTAGCCGCGTTGTTAACAACGGCACCCTAGATTGGCAATGAGATTGAACGGAAAATTGGGCCTGTCGAATGGCAAAACACAATCCCTTGAGGTTGGGGCACGCTCAGAGGTCCCGCGGGGCGGAGGTGAAGGTCCGTGGCACCGGCACTCCGAAGACTCTCGGGTGCTCTTCCGGTTCCTGGGATGCTCCAGGGGCCAGGTGGGTGAAAAAAGCAGCAAAGCGCAGGCTGCATTGCAGGCGACGCTGGCTGCCGTCGATCTTGGGATTCACCTGGATGACGGCCTTGGTGAACGGCAGGCGGGCTTTCATGGCCTGCGCGGCCTTTCGAGCCTCTTCAAGGCTCAGCTTGGGGTCCTTGATGATGGCATCGAGCTTTTCGAGGTCGGCACGCGTGATGGGATGCCAGAGCTTTCGCCACAATTCGGGTTCAACGCGGGCAGTCTGGACGTTTGTCCAGATTTTGCGTGTCTTGGTTTCCTGCTGCCAAAAACCAGCGATGAGCAAAAAGGGCTCGTTGATCTCAAATTGCCGCAGTGCATCGCCCAGGCCGATGGGGGTGCCATGCTTCGCGGCCTTGGGATTCACAGGGATGCGACCGTGATCCTTGTTGGCACTCGCGGGGATGTCCCACTTCTGCGTATGACTTTGCGGCTCGTAACCGCCGAAGAAGGTATCGCGCAGCCATTGTTCAAAGAACAGTCCATGGCTTTGAACTTCACGCGAATGCCCGATGGCGATCAAAAACAGCAGGATAAGGATGACACGCTTCATGGCGGAACCTGCATGCGGTTTGGTGGAGCATAGCGGGTTCGAACCGCTGACCTCCTGCATGCCATGCAGGCGCTCTACCAACTGAGCTAATGCCCCGGAAAATGAAAACCGGCTCCCCTCTTGCGAAGGGAGCCGGAGACTAGAGGGACTCGATGTTTTGGCAAGCAGCTTTTTATCAATTTTGCCTGCCGTTTTCGGCTTACTTAACAGCCTTCTTTTTCGCGTCCGATTTCGCAGCATCAGCAGCAGGTGCCGCGGCTGCAGGAGCTGCAGCAGCAGGTGCGATGCTGATGGTCTTCTTCAGCTTCTCGAGCTCGGTCTTGCCTTGCTTGATCACATCTTCGGTGAAGACCTTCTTGTCGTCCTTCTTCGCGTCTTCAAGAGCGGCGACATACTGGTTCACTTCAGGAGACTGGCCTTTGGTGGCTTCACTGGCGAGCTGAGCGTAAGCCCAGGCGAGCGCGTAGTTTGGCTTGCCAGCTTCCACACCGGCGAGGTGAAGTGTGGAGAGGCGGATCATGGCGAGCGGGGCGCCAAGCGCGGCGGCTTCTGAGTAGTAACGCTCGGCGACGACACCGCTGCGCTCCACGCCGGTTCCTTGCTCAGCCATCATGCCGTAGGCGATCTTGGCGGGAGCGTAGCCTGCATCAGCAGCACGCTTGTACCAGCCGGCGGCGGCGATGATGTCCTGCGTGACGCCAGCACCGTTTGCGTAGAGACCAGCAAGCTGGTTCATGGCGGCGAGCACGCCGGCGTTGGCAGCGCGGATGTAGAGGGCAAAGGCCTTCTCTGCGTCCTTGTCCACCACAGTGCCAGTTTCATAGAAGCGGCCGACGGCGAAGAAGGCTTCAGCAGCGTTGTTTTGCGCGGCGAGGCGATAGAGGTCGAGGGCGTTCTTGGCATTGGGGGCCACGAGGATGTCCTTCGGATCCCAGTTACCATCCTTGTCTGGCTTGGCACCGTCAGCGGCGATTCCGCTTTCGGAGGCTTGGGCGAGGCGGAAGAGTGAAGCTGGATCGCTGCCTTGAGCGGCCTTGCCATAGTATTCGATGGCTTTCTTGATGTCGGCTTTCACGTCGGCACCGTTTTCACCCACGCCACCTTCATAGATCTGACCGAGGATGCGGTTCGCAGCGGCGAGGCCACCTTTGGCGGCATCTTCAAACATCTTCAACGCCTGCTGGACGTTCTTGGTGACGAGGTTTGGAGCGGTTTTGCCGTCACCCTTGTCGCCTGCGAGGAGGCGTGCGCCGTATTCTCCGAGCGCGGTGGCGTTGTTTTGCTTTTCAGCGGCCGTTTTGAGGTATTCGAGAGCCTTGGCAAAATCTTGGGCGTAGCCAGTGATGCCGCGAGAGTAAATCTGGTAAAGGCCGAGGGTGGCGTCGCCATCACCATCAGCGCTGGCTTTTTCAAGCAGTTCGACGGCGGTCTTGTTGTCCTGCGGGATGGTGGGGGCGGCTGCTCCGGAGAGATGGAGCTGGGCTTTCATGCGGCGGGCCAGCTTGTTGCCAGCGTCACCTGCCTTCACAATCAGGTTCACGGCCTCGCGCGTCTTGTCAGCATCCTGACGGAAGCCTTGGAGGAGCACTTGGGCGAGTTCGATCTGCGCAGCAGGAATGTCGCCCGCTGCACGATAAAGGTCCACAATCGTGTTCACGTTGACGTTGTTGCCGCCGACGAGGATGCCCCACTTGGCGAGCACGTAGGCTGCGTTCGGGTCCTTCTTATTAGCAAGCTCCTGCACCTGGGTCACCGCTGCGTTGAAGGCCTTGGTCCAGTCGCCATTGGCATTCGTGTTCTGAGGGTCTTTCTGAATCTTGGCCTGCTCGACTTCGAGAGCATTGAGCACCTTGTCCAATTCTGCGCTTGGTTTGACGAGGTCAGCCCTTTCAATGCCGGCGACGGGGGCAGCGAATGCTGCAGTGTGCAGGCAGAGTGCGGCGAGGAGGATGGCGAGGTTGTGTTTGATTGCTTTGAGGAGCATAAGTGGTTGTGGGAAGGGTGGCCTTTTGACCCGGTGATGCGGGGAGCGTTCATTTTTCGGGAGAAAGCATAAAAAAAGCAAGTCTTTGTTTGTTCGGAGAAACGAATCATCCATGCTGACCGCCCCTCCCGAACCCTTGTTTCATGGCCGATCCAGCGACATCCCCCGCCACGCCCGCCGCTCCAAACGCGGCCGCTTCCAATGACAAAGCGCCCTTCAAAAAGCGCAACGAAGTGCCCACGGCGGAGGAACTGCTCGCATCAATCAACCGCGCCCTTCCTTTCTCGGACGAGGCGGAAAAAGGCGTGCTCTCCTGCCTGCTCCAGGACCCGAACGAGCGTCTCAGCGACTGCCGCGTTAACCTGCCCGCGCATGCATTCTACCACGACGCGAACCGCACGATCTACGAGAAGCTGCTGGAGTTTTACGACAAGAACCTGCCCATCGACCCGGTGACGGTCACGCATGCTTTGCGAGATCAAAACCTCCTCGACAAGGTCGGCGGTGCCGCGGCGATCAGCGATCTTTTCACCTTCGTGCCGATCCCGGCGCACTTCCCGCACTATAAGAAGATCGTCATGGAGAAGCACATTCTCCGCGAGCTGATCCACGCGTCGTCCCTAAACATCCACTACGCCTACGAGCACGGCAAAGAGCAGCTCGACGAGGACATTGATACTGTTCTCGATCATGCGGAGCAGCGAGCATTGGCCGTGCGTTCGTCCGTGGGGGCCAAGGAGGGCATCAAAACGCTTAGCCAGCATGTGATGGATGCCATCGACAGCATTCAATACATGCTCGAGCATCCCGGCCAGCTCCGCGGTCTCTCCACCGGCTACTCGAAGCTCGACCAGATGAGCAGTGGCCTGCAAGGCGGTGAAATGTTCGTCATCGCCGCCCGTCCCTCGATGGGGAAAACCTCTCTCGCGATGAACATCGTCGAGCACATCGCGGTGGATTGCAGCAAGCCCTGCGTGGTCTTTTCCCTCGAAATGAGCGCCACGATGCTCGTGCGCCGTTTGCTGGTCTCCCGCGCCCGCCTCAGCATGCAGGATCTCTCCCGCGGTTTGCTCTCGCGTGCCCAGCAGGATGCACTGGCAAAGGCCACGCGTGATTTGCAGAAGGCGCAGATCTTCATCGATGAGACCCCCGGCCTGGACATCATGGAGATGCGGGCGAAGTCGCGACGCTTGAAAAAGCAATACGACATCCAGATGATCATGATCGACTACCTGCAGCTCGTCACCAGCGGCAGCCGTCGCGCCAAGGACAACCGTCAGATCGAAATCGCGGAAATCTCCGCCGGTATCAAAGGCATCGCCAAGGAGCTTAATATCCCCGTTATCGTGCTCGCCCAGCTCAATCGTGCGGTCGAAAGCCGCAAAGGCCAGCGGCCGGTGCTTTCCGACCTGCGTGAGTCCGGCTCCATCGAGCAGGATGCGGACATGGTGGGCCTGCTGACCCGCGCTGATTACGCCGGGGCGAAAATGGAGGTCGGCGACGAGGAAGAAGAGGAAAAGAAGCGCGGCGAGGCCATGCTCATCCTCGCGAAAAACCGCAACGGCCCCACCGACGACGTCCACCTCCGCTTCATCGACCACGCCATGCGCTTCGTCGAACGCACCGAGGAGCCGGAGTCGCCGTAAAACCGGGCCGCCGGGCTCGGGGCGATTTCATCACGAGGGATCGGTTGCCATTGGGGTAATCGCGGCTAGTCTCCGCGCCCTTTTCCCCCTAGCCCCCACCTCATGACCCCCGATAAAATCCGCAACATCGCCATCATCGCGCACGTCGATCACGGCAAAACGACGCTCGTTGACGGCCTGCTGCGCGCCAGCGGCAACTTCCGCGAAAACCAGGCCATCGCCGAACGCGCCATGGACAGCATGGACCTCGAGCGTGAGAAGGGGATCACCATCAAGGCCAAGAACACCTCCGTTCACTGGAACGACCACATCATCAACATCGTGGACACCCCCGGCCATGCCGACTTCGGCGGCGAGGTGGAGCGTGTGATGAAGATGGTCGATGGCGTCATGCTCGTCGTCGATGCCTATGAAGGTCCGCAGGCTCAGACACGCTTCGTTTTGAAGAAGGCGCTCGAGCAGGGCATCAAGCCCATCGTGCTCATCAACAAGATGGACCGCCCGCACATCCAGCCGGACCAGGTGCATGACAAGGTGCTCGAGCTGCTGCTCGACCTCCACGCGAACGACGAGCAGTTCAATGCCCCCTTCGTTTATGGCAGCGCCCGTGCTGGCTGGGTCAGCGCCACCAAGGATGGCGAGCAGCACGACATGACCTTCCTCCTCGGCGAGATCGTGAAACACATCCCCGCGCCGAAAGCGGAGCCTGAGGGCTCCTTTGAGATGCTCGTCTCGAACATCGACTGGGATAATTTCGTCGGCCGTGTGGCCATCGGCAAGGTCACCCGTGGCAGCGTGAAGATGGGTGACACCGTGTGGCTGCTCGGCAAGGCCGAAGGCGAGCCCGCGAAGCGCATCAAGGTCACCAAGGTGTTCCAATACACCACGCTGACCACCAGCGACTCCGTCGAAGGCACCGCCGGTGACATCGTCGGCATTTCCGGCTTTGAAGACGTGGACATCGGTCAAACCGTGGCCGGTGCTGCCGACGCGAAAGCCTTGCCATTCGTCGCCATCGACCCGCCGACCATCGTCATGCAGTTCGCCGTCAACGACGGCCCGCTCGCCGGCCGCGAGGGCGACCACGTCACCTCCCGCAAGATCCGCGACCGCCTGGACCGCGAGCAAAAAATGAATGTGACGATCAGCGTCAAGGACACCGACACCGCCGGCATCTTCGATGTCAGCGCCCGCGGAGCCATGCAGATCGCCATCCTCGTCGAGCAGATGCGCCGCGAGGGCTTCGAAGTGCTCGTTTCCCGCCCGATGGTGATCATGCACAAGGAAGGCGACCAGCTGATGGAACCCTTCGAAACGCTCTATGTGGACGTTCCGGACGAGTACCTCGGCGGTGTTATGAAGTCGATTTCCGAGCGCAAAGGCCGCATCGAGAACATGGAGGCTGCTCACAACCGCACGAGCATCACCGCCTGCGTCCCCACGCGTGGTTTGATTGGCTTTGAGTTCGAACTCATGAATCTCACCAGCGGTCACGGTATCCACAGCCACCTCTTCCGCGAGTATGGCACCCATGCCGGACCGATGCAGACCCGCTCCACGGGCACGCTCGTCAGCACGGAGGCCGGTGAGGCCACCAGCTACGCCCTCGACACCATCCAGGAGCGAGGAAAGCTCTTCATCGCCCCAGGCGACCAAGTGTATGACGGCATGCTCGTCGGCGAGAATCCGCGCACGGACGACCTTCCGGTCAATCCGACACGCTCGAAGCAGCTCACGAACTTCCGCAGCGCCGGAAACGATAAAAACGCCCAGCTCCCGCCGCCGATCCGTTTCGGCCTCGAGCGTGCCATCGAATACATCGCCCCAGATGAACTCGTGGAAGCCACGCCGAAGTCCATCCGCCTCCGCAAGCGCATCCTCGACCACAACACCCGCCAGCGTGAGCGCAAGAAGCTCGAGGCTGAGCTGGAGGGAGCTTGATCTCCGCCGCACCAGCCACGCTCTTCCTCGCTGGTGCGGATGCCGGGCGTCATGCCGCAGTCGGATCTTCTGCCGCGTTGGGGCAGGGGACTGGTTGCTGGAGTCCGTCGGAGCCAGCTCAAACCCGGCTCCTCACTCATCTTGAAAGCATTTGCACGCTTTCGCCCCTGCGCTCCTTTGCGCTGCCCACATGAAAACCACCCCTGTCACGTTCGCCGACCTGCAATCCTCCGTCATCGCCGTTCCGCCGCTCTGCCGGAACAAGGATCTCTCCCTCAGCAAGGCCAACAACAACAAGCTCATCAAGCACATGCACAAGGGCGGCATCCGCACGCTGCTCTATGGCGGTAATGCCAACCTCTACAACATCGCCATCAGTGAGTATCACGCGCTGCTGGAGATGCTCGTCGATCTCGCCCCGGATGACATGTGGATCGTTCCGTCCGTCGGCCCGATGTACGGCACGGCGATGGATCAGGCGAAAATCCTGCGCGAGTTCGCCTTCCCGACCGCGATGCTGCTGCCCACGCTCTTCCCGTCGAAGCCGGATGGCGTCGCCACCGCTGTGCGCCACTTTGTTGAGAAATCCGGCATGAAGGCGGTGCTCTACATCAAGGACGGTGCCTACATCACTCCCGAACTGGCCGCCAGCCTCGTCAATGACGGCCTCATCTCGTGGATCAAATACGCCATCGTGGTCGAGGATCCGAAGAAGGACCCCTATTTGAAGAAGCTCACCAAGCTCGTCGATCCCAAGATTATCATCAGCGGCATCGGCGAGCAGCCCGCCATCGTTCACATGCGTGACTTCGGCGTCGCGGGCTTCACCGCCGGCTGCGTGTGCGTGGCCCCGAGCCGCTCCACCGCCATGCTGAAGGCCATTCTGGACAAGGATTACAAGACCGCCGACGCCATCCGCCAGGAATTCACCGGCCTTGAGGACCTGCGCAATGCCCACAGCCCCATCATGGTGCTGCATCACGCCGTCGAACTCGCGGGCGTGGCCAATACCGGCCCTGCCCTGCCCCTGTTGACCAGCCTGCCAGCCAAACTGCTGCCGAAGATCGAAAAGGCCGCCAAAGCCCTTCTCGCCCGCAACGGCTGAGTTCCGGGCTCAGATCAGCGTCAGCCTGAATCAAGCAATCGAAGGCCTGTGTGCCCCGAAGCGACCCCGAAACGGGTCGCTTTTCATTTCGTGGCAAGACGAGGGTCGTGGGGGGACTAGATGGAGTAGGTTCTCCGGCGGAGGCGAGTTATGGGAAATGATCGCGCTGAAGGTCGGGTGCAGCGGCAAGCATTACAAAGTTACATGACATGCCTATGGTTAAGATCCCCGTATGGGGCAGCCCTCATCAGCAGTTTTGGATTGATGCTCAGGGGCTTAAGAATATAAGAAGTTCGTCTGGGGTAGGAAAATTTGTTGTCAAAATATACGCCTGCCGCTACACGGGCTAAACCTGATACGACCCGGTTCTTCGATGGCCGACGAGTGACAGACCTTTCTCTCTCATACGCGCCTTCCTCGTTCTGCCCCCACCCCGCAAACCGCCCTTTTATTTGCACAGGTCATGCCTAGGCAGGGCGGAAATGAGCACCCCGGCCAGCCAATCAATCGATTCTAATTCACTCAAAGCCCAAACACTTGTTTACAATGACCATTGCTCCCAAAACACGAAACACACTTGGCCGGATCATGGCAGGACTGATCACCTGCCTTACCCTCACTGCTCCTGCCTTGGCTGACAGTTTTGATGTGCCAGACATCGTGGTCGAGCAACCGGCGGGCACGAACATCGTCGACGGTGGCAGCGCGGCCTTTGGAGCCGTGGCGGCGGGATCGACAGCGGATCTGGTCTTCACCGTGCGCAACGTGGGCACGGTCGATCTCACCGGGCTGGGCATCACCTTTGATGGCTATGATCCCGAGATGTTCTCCGTGATCTCCTCGCCCACCGCACCCGTGGTGCCGGGTGGCAGCACGACCTTTACCGTGCGTTTTGCCCCCACCAATGGCGGCGGTCATTCCGCAGGGATGCACATCACCAGCAATGACTTCGACGAAACGCCCTTCGACATCACGCTCACGGACACCGCCGCGGCATCGGCGAACACGAAACTGACCAATCTCACGCTCAGCAGCGGATCGCTGACTCCTGCCTTTTCCGCGACCACGACGAGCTACACGGCCAGCGTGCCCTATTCGTTGACCAGTCTGACGGTGACGCCGACGAAACTGCATGCCCATGCGAGCATCAAAGTCAATGGCACGACCGTGGCCTCCGGCAGCGCCAGCGGGGCGATCGCGCTGGCTGTCGGTCCCAACGTGATCAACACCGTGGTCACTGCCCAGGACGGCACCACGACCCAGACCTACGCCGTCACGGTGACGCGGGCTTCTGCGGCGACGGGAGATGTGGATGTGGCTTTCAATCCGAATTCAGACAACACCATTTTTACTGCGGTGCCGCAGGCGGATGGCAAAATCCTTCTCGGGGGTTACTTCGCCTATTTGGGCGGCAACTACACAGGTAATAATGGTCTGGCGCGACTGAATGCGGACGGCACGCGGGACACCTCTTTCAATCCTGGTGTGTTTTATAATGTGTTTGCTATCGCACCACAGGTGGATGGCAAGATCCTCATCGCGGGTGAATTCTCCCAGGTCGGGGGGCAAGCGCGCAACCGGGTGGCCCGATTGAATGCCAACGGGACGCTGGACACCAGCTTTGTGGATCCCAATGTCAACAGCGCGGTTTGGTGCATCATCACCCAGGCGGACGGGAAGATTCTTATCGGGGGACAGTTCAACAGCGTGGGCGGGGTGACACGCAACCGCATCGCCCGGCTCAATGCGGACGGCACGCTCGACACGGGATTCGACCCGAACGCCAACAGCACCGTTCTCAGCCTCATGACGCAGGCGGACGGGAAAATCCTCGTCGGCGGCCA
>JAEUHK010000077.1 GCA_016795465.1 Verrucomicrobiaceae bacterium
CCTCGACTGGCTCGATGGCAAACGCGAGATCGCCGCCGACACCTCACGCGGCGCGGACATTTATCATTGGCGCTTCGCTCCACGAGCCACCACGCGCCGCAACATCGACACCTACGTCTGGCCGTGGTCGAACCCCGAGCAGATCCCCTGGGGCCGCCAGATCCAGGACGGCGGCGCGGTGCTCGGCTTCAGCTATCACGATGTGATGGCGCGACTGCACACAAGCGGCCCCGACGATGCGTGGAAGCGACTGCGCGAGATCCTCACATGGTTCCGCGAGGTGCAAAGCGAAGGCGGCTACCGCGCCTACTACGCCAAACCCGGCCGCGGCACCCTCCAAGGAGGCGGCCCCGCCGGCGGCCTCGGCATGGATCAGGAGTTCCTCGAAAGCGTCCTCGTGCCGCAAGTGATGCTCCACGGATTCCTCGGCTTCCAAGCCACTGCCGATGGCTACGAGCTGCACCCGCGCCTGCCAAAAGACTGGCCCTCGCTCACCATCAGCGGCATTCGCTTTCAAGATCGCGTGCTGACCCTCACCGCGCACGCGGATGGACGTGTGGAGGTGAAGTGAAAGGAAAACCTCCATCGCAGCGACACACCTCCATGCGCTTATCATTCATCGTCAGCCTTCGTTCACTCCTGCTCTTCTTTTCGTCATTCGTCCTTCCGCCTTCGTCATTCTCGGCGCAGCCGAGCGTTCTCTTCATCATCGTCGATGACCTTACAACGACGCTCGGTTGCTATGGCAGCCAACATGTGCGCACGCCGGGCATGGATGCGCTCGCGGCGCGTGGGGTGAGGTTTGAGCATGCCTACACGCAGTTCGCGCTGTGCAATCCCTCGCGCTGCTCGTTTCTCACGGGCTGCTATCCAGAGAAGACGGGCGTGATGGATCTCAGCACGAGTTTGCGCAAGGCGCTGCCGGACGTGGTGACGCTGCCGCAGCACTTCAAAGACCACGGCTATGCCACTGGACGTGTCGGCAAGGTCTTCCATGTGCCTGATCCGAAGACGAAGCTCGATGTCGAGCTCGGTGCCGCGCTGCACAAAGACAACGAAATCCTCGTCGAGGCCAAAACGGCGAACGATCCCGGCGACCAACCTCGCTCCAAAGCCAAGGGCGAGAGCTACAACCGCACTTACGCGGCCTCCACGCGGCCCGCGGCCGATTTCACCGATTACGCGATCGCCGACGATGCCATCGCCACGCTGGAGCAGTTCAAGGCGCGGCCGTTTTTCCTCGCAGTGGGCTTCATTCGGCCGCACACGCCGTTTGTGGCCCCGAAGTCGTTCTTTGAGGCCATCGATGCGACCCAGCTCACGCTGCCGCCGTTTTACCGCGAAGGCGGTGAAGACATCGCGGCACTGCCGAAAGCCTCGCTGCGGCCCAACAACAACGTTTTCCGCTACGCGGCTCCCACACGCGATGAGGCCCGCGACGCGATGCAGGCCTACCTGGCCTCCACGAGCTTCGTGGACTCGCAAATCGCCCGCGTGCTCGAAAAGCTCCGCGAGCTGCATCTCGACGAAAACACCATCATCGTGCTGACCGGCGATCACGGCTATCAACTCGGCGAACACGGCCTGTGGGCCAAACAAACGCTTTTTGAAGGCGCGAATCATGTGCCGCTCATCATCGCCGCGCCCGGTGTGAAGCCCGGCGTGCGCAGCGGCCTCGCCGAGCAGGTGGACATCTACCCCACGCTCTGCGATCTCGCCGGATTGCCCAAACCGAAGCACCTCCAAGGCCGCAGCCTCAAACCGATGCTCGACGATCCCGCCGCGAAAGGAAAGCAGGTGGCCATCAGCACCATGATCGCCCCGCACACCAAACAACACGGCCACAGCCTGCGCACCGATGCCTTCCGCTACATCGCCTGGGAAGGCGGCGAAGAACTCCTCTACGACCTCCGCACCGATCCCGACGAACTTCACAATCTCGCCAATCAACCGGCGCAAACCGAACGCATGACGCGGATGCGCCAGAGGCTCTCGGCACATCTGCAAAGCATCACCTCGCCATGAAACTCGTCCACTTTCTAGTCTGCGCGATCCTCAGCTCATCCATCGCGGCGGGTGAGATCATCACGATTGATCCCGCCTTGCGACATCGTGCCATCGAGGAAAGCGCCACGCCGGTGCGCGAGGGCGTGCCATTTTGGAATCAGCATGCGGTGCAGTTTCAGTTTGCGCCGTCTTTTGACTTCAAAGCCGTCCCTGAGGTCCAAAGCTATCGTTTCAGCATCCAGCCTGCGAAAGGCGAGGCGCTCGTTTTCACCGCCGACAAGCCCACGGCATCGCTGGCACCGATTTGGACTCGTTTGGGCACCGGAAAGGCCACGCTGACCGTGCGTGGCCTCGATGCGAAAAGTCGCGAAGTCGGCGAGGCCATGACGCGGAGCTTTCATCGCGCTGCCGTGATCCCGAAATCGTATGCCGCGCCTGCTTTGCCGTGCAAGGAGAGCGCCCGCGTGGCGCTCGATGCACTGGTGCATTCGCCCGATCTGAAATGCTGGTTCACCACCGGCGTGCCGGAGGAGAAATTTCATCTCTACCGCTATCCGTCGAAGATCATCGGCGCTGCCGCCGCCGCGCTGGCGATCTACGCCACGCAAACGCCCGAGCCTGCGGATGCCGCCGAAGCCTTGCAGGCATCGCGAAGGGCAGCGGACTACCTTTTGGCGATGTGCTTCGCGGCGGACAGCGCGTGGGCTTTTCATCCACCGACCTATCACCCGGCCATGTTCGCCGACCGCATGAAGGGGCACATGAATCCCGCGAACTACATGACGAACTGCGGTGCGGAAGGCGGCGGCTACTTTCTCGATGTGTATGCGGCCACGAAGGACGAAAAGTATCTCCACGCCGCCGTGTGCATCGCCGAGACCTATGCCAAACAGCAACGCGACGACGGAAGCTGGCTGCTCTTTGTCACACCACGCGATGGCAAGGCCGTGACGGACAATGTGCTCATCCCCACGCTCGTGATCGAGTTCCTGGAGCGACTCGCGCAGGTCACGCAGGAGCATCGTTTCAATGTTGTGCGCGACAAAGCCATCGCCTGGATGATGCAGAACCCCGTGCGCACCTGGAACTGGCAGGGACAGTTCGAAGACGTGCAACCGCAGCCACCGTATGAAAACCTCACGAAGCACGAAGCGGGCGATTTTGCCATCCACCTGCTCGAAACAGCTCCGCAAGATGCCACCAAGCGCCAGCTCGCGCTCGATTTGATCCGCTTCGCCGAAGATCAGTTCGTCATGTGGTCGCAACCGCCCGCCGACACGCCCAACAAGCAAAACGACGACGGCACCGCCGCCGCCCGCACAAAGCGCTGGCTGCTCCCATGCGTCCTCGAGCAATACCGCTGCTGGGCCCCTGTCTGCGCCAGCAGCGCGAAGCTGATGCGCATGTATCTCGCCGCCTATCGCGCGACTATGGACAAGCTCCACCTCGAAAAGGCCAAAGCCCTCGCTTCGACACTCACTCACACCCAATCCACCCCCAAAGCCCCAGGTCGCTATCAAACCTGGGTGATGCAGGATCCACCCACGATGTGGTTCAATTGCGAACTCATGGCCGTGCGTGCGATGCGGGAACTGGCGGCCACGGATGCGGATTCCCGCTGATTCTTTGCGTGAAGCACAACGCCATGTCGTTTTGGAGCCATGCGTCCCGCCCTTTTGCTCTCCGCTGCTCTTTGCCTCTTTTCGGCCGATCTCGTCGCCGCTGATCCGCAGCCTCCAATCACCACCGGACAGCGTGTGGCGACCTGCGGGCACAGTTTTCATGTGTTCACGTATCGGCAGGTCGAGCAGATCGCGGCCTCGGCAGGCTTGAAGCATCAGTTGGTGGGCCTTTCGAGCATCGGTGGCTCGACGGTGCAAAAGCACTGGGATGTGCCGGAGGAGAAAAGCGCGGTGAAGCAGGTGCTGAAGGCCGGCGGAGCCGATGTGCTGACGCTTTCGCCGATCTGGCTGCCGGACGACGCAATCGAGCAGTTCGTGAAGCTTGGCATCGAGCACAATCCAGCTCTGCGCATCACGGTGCAGGAGTATTGGATGCCGAATGACGAGTATGAGCCGGTCTATCCGCTTCAGACGCGCAAAAAGGTCGATCACAACGCCACCGACCTCGCCAAGCTCCGCGATGCGACGATGCGCTACGCGAAAGACATCGAAGACTACGTCAAAGGCATCAATCAGCGCCTCGGCAAGGATGCGGTGCTCATCGTGCCGGTCGGCATGGCGGCGGTGACGCTGCGCGAGAAGATCGTGAGGGGCGAAGCGCCCGGCCTGAAGCAACAAAGCGAGCTCTTCCGCGATAACTGGGGCCACGCGCTGCTGCCGCTTCAGCTTCTTTCCAGCTACTGCCACTACGCGGTCATCTACCGCAAGAGCCCCGTCGGCCTGCCGGTGCCGCTGGCCTTTCGCACGCTCAAAGACATGAGCGATGACGACAAAGCGAAGCTGAACATGCTGCTTCAGCAAATCGCGTGGGATACCGTGAGTGCTCACCCGATGAGCGGCATCACGAAAGGATGACCATCTCTCGCGATTCAAGTATTGCGATTTTTCGAGTCTTACGTCACAACGCTCTCCCATGACCTCTGCTCCGAATAAATGGTATTCCTCTGTCACCCGCTATCAGTGGCTGGTGCTCGTTGTCGCTTCGCTGGGATGGATCTTCGATGCGTTCGAGGGGCAGATTTTCAATCTCACACGCAAGTCGATGCTGTCGGAGATCCTTGGCATGCCGGGCGATTCGCCGGATGTGAAGGCGTGGGGCGATATCGTGCTCGGCGTGTTTTTGGTCGGTGGCACGCTCGGTGGCTGGCTGTTTGGGATGCTGGCGGATCGTTGGGGCCGGAACCCGACGATGATCCTGACGATTTTGTTCTATTCGGTGTTCTCCGGCCTGACGTATTTTGCATCGAGCCTTTGGGAGGTGTGTGCGCTGCGGTTTCTGGTGGCGATGGGCGTGGGTGGTGAGTGGGCGGTCGCTGCGGCGCTCGTGGCGGAGGTTTTTCCCAAAGAAGCGAGGGCGCGTGCCAGCGGCATCTTTCATGCGACCAGCGTGCTGGCGACCTGGCTGGCGGGCGTCACCGGCATGTGGGTCGGCGCGAACTGGCGCATGGCTTATCTGATCGGTGTGATCCCGGCAGTGCTCACGCTTTGGGTGCGGGCTTCGATCAAAGAACCCGAACGTCTGCAAACGGCGCAGAAGACGATGGCTGGGCGTGTCGGCAGTTTTCGTGAGTTGTTCGGCAACCCGAAGTGGCGTCTGCGAGCGTTGTGCGGCATGACGCTTGCTGCGGTGGGCCTCGGCACGTTTTGGGGCGTGACGGTGGCAGGTCAGGATCTCATGTCGCATCTGCTGACGAAGCTCGGCATGTCCAAGGACATAATCGATAGCGAGTCAAAGTTCGCTTACGGCATCGTGCAGGCGACAGGTGGCGGTCTCGGCATGCTGGCCTTCGGGCCGATCTGCGAGCGCATCGGGCGACGGCGCACGTTTTTCCTGATGCAAGGGCTCTCACTGCTCGTGGTGCCTGCCGTGTGCTATCTGCCGCAAACGCAGTGGCAGATGCTGCTCGCGCTGCCGCTGATGGGCTTTTGCACGCTGAGCATCCACGCGGGCTTCGCGGTGTATTTTCCAGAGCTGTTCCCGGATCACCTGCGAGCCACGGGGTCGAGTTTTTGCTTCAACACTGGCCGCTTGCTAGCCGCGCCGATCCTGTTCACCTCCGGCAAAATCAAAGCCGCCTACCCGGATGATCTGCCGTTCGCCATCACGATGCTCTCCGGCCTGTTCGTCATCGGATTGATCGTCCTGCTGTTCCTTCCCGAAACGAAAGGCGAGGAACTGCCGGAGTAAGCCGCCGAAGACATATACACCCCGTCGGGCAAGAACCGGCTCCTTTCTCGCAAACTCCGCATCAAACAAGGTCTCAATATCCACTCCAGGCCGGCGTTTCATCCGCCACCGCAATACCACCACGATCATGTCTCCCATCCCGATCCGCACTGAAGGCCGCCAATGTGAAGTGGCCTGGTTCTCCGCCATTTGCTCCGATGATTATGAATTCCTCGGCGTGCCGGATGGCAGCCTCCGCAGCAGCTACGAGCACTGTGGCGACATCGTGCGGAAGGCAGATGCGCTTGGGTATCAAAACATCCTGCTGCCCTCCGGATGGATCGCCGGGCAGGACGCGCTGGCCTTTGCGTCCGCGATGGCTCCGCAGACCCAGCAGATCAATCTACTCGTCGCTCTGCGCATGGGCGAAGTGTGGCCGCCGATGCTCGCGCGGGCGCTCTCCACGCTCGATCACATCCTCAAAGGCCGCCTCACCATCAACATCATCTCCTCCGACATGCCCGGCATCAAAGAGGACAATCAAACGCGCTATGATCGCTCCAGCGAGATCATTCAAATCCTCCAAGGCCTGTGGCGCACGGAAGGCCCGTATGAGTTCAAAGGCAAGTTCTACGACATCGCCCTGCCCACCACCGAGCCCGCGAAGCCCTACCAGCAGAATGGTGGCCCGCTGATGTATTTCGGCGGCATCTCGCCTGCCGCGCAGGATTTGTGTGCGAAGCATTGCGATGTCTTCCTCATGTGGCCGGAAACGGAGGATCGCATCGCCGAAACGATGCGTGTGATGTCCGAAAAAGCCGCCTCGTATGGCCGCAAGATCGACTTCGGCTTCCGCAGCCATGTCATTGTGCGCGAAACCGAGGCTGAAGCCCGCGCTGCGGCAGATAGACTCATTTCGAAGCTCGATGCCGCGAAGGGCGCGGAGATCAAAGCCCGCTCGCAAGACAGCCAAAGTGCCGGTGTGAAGCGTCAGGATGAACTCCGTGCTCAAAGCAAGGATCTCTACATCGAAGACCATCTCTGGAGCGGCATCGGCCTCGCCCGCAGCGGCTGCGCCAGCGCCATCGTCGGCGATCCCGATCAGGTGCTCGCCAAACTGAATCGCTACATGGACATGGGCATGCGCGCCTTCGTCCTCAGCGGCTACCCGCACCTCGATGAGTGCGATCTCTTCGCGAAATACGTCCTGCCGAAACTGCCCACCTGCCGCATCAACGAGCTTCAAAACCGCCGCGTGGCTGATCCAGTCACCCCATTAACCACCGCAGAGCGCCGATAACACTCGTTGGAGTCCAGCCTTTAGGCGACTCTTCGACCTCTCTCCCAGATCGGCTAAAGCCTAGACTCCAACTCACCCATTCCACATCATGAATCCCGTTCGTTTCGCACTCGCCGGATTCGGCGCTTGGGGCAAATTCCATGCCCAATCCATCGCCGGAAACCCGGATGCACGTCTGGTCGCCATCACCGCGCCTTCGGAGGCGTCGCGTGAAGAGGCTCGGAAACTCTATCCCGAGGCCCAGATCTTCGCGGACAGCCTCGAAATGATCGCGAAGGCCGACTTCGACATCATCGACATCGCCACGCCGAGTCACACGCATCGTGAAATCGCGCTCGCGGCGATGCAGAAAGGCAAACACGTGCTTTTGGAGAAACCGATGGCCATCACGCTCGACGACTGCAAAGCCATCGTGGCCGGCGCGCGCGATCATGGCGTGTATTTGGCCGTGGGGCATGAGTTGCGCCTTTCGTCGCAGTGGGGCCGCATCAAGGACATCATCGCGGCGGGCACCATCGGCGATCCGCAATACGTGCTCGTCGAATTGCTGCGCAAACCCTACCGCACCGGCGCGAGCGGCTGGCGCTACGACCAGAACCGCGTCGGCTCTTGGGTGCTGGAGGAGCCGATTCATTTCTTCGACCTCGCGCGCTGGTATCTCGAAGGCAGCGGCGATCCCGTCGAGCTCTACGCCTACGGCAACTCACGCGATCCGCAGCGCCCGACGCTTTACGACAACTTCAGCGCCATGTTCAAATACGCGAACGGCAGCTACGCGGTCGTTTCGCAGACGCTCGCTGCCTTTGAGCATCACCAGACCGTGAAGGTCAGCGGCACCAAAGGCGCACTTTGGGCCGGATGGAGTGGTGCGCTCGATCGCACGCTGGAGCCCACCGCGTTCCTGAAAGTCTTCGACGGCGAAAAAGTCGAGGACCTGACGCTCACGAAGCAAAGCGGTGAGGTCTTTGAACTTCGCGAAGAGATCGCGCAATGCATCGACATGGTGCGCAGCGGCAAAAAGCCCATCGCCGCCGGCCTCGACGGCCTCTGGAGCGCTGGCCTGTGCCTCGTCGCCGAGGAATCCATTCGCCAGAAGAAGCCGCTGCCGGTGGGCGAGTTGCTGCACTTTTGATGGTAGAAAAATTGGGGGTAGGAAGATTTTATTCAAAACCTCTGCTTCTGAAATTTTTCTACCCCTAATCTTTCTACCAACCTCGATCCGATGCCCATCGAATGCCCTGTTACTTTCGAGCGCCTGTCACAACAGGCGTTTCAGAAGCTGGACTTCGACATCACGAATCTTGCCTTTGAGACGCACAGGTTGCTGGGGCGCAGTTGTGACGAGGAAATCTATCACAATCACCTCGCAGCCCGCATTGAGGCTGCTGGACTTGGGAGGTCTTTGGTCGAAGTCGTGATTCACGTCCGCCATGGCAGCTTCTACAAAGAGTATCGCATGGATTTGGTGGTGGGTGCCAAAGTCGTTTATGAGCTCAAGGTGGCGAGAGACATTGCCACACAACATGAAGGTCAGACGCTCAACTACCTGCTGCTGGTAGACTGCGAGCACGGCAAGGTGATCAACTTCGGCGGAGCTTCAGTCGGGCACCGTTTTGTAAACAATCCGGTGAGTCGTGAGGAGCGCTATCGCTACAGAGTGCAGCTCTCAACTTCATGGCGGGGGCCTGAAGCTCTGAAAAAGGCGCTGGTGGAGTTCATTGAAGACATCGGCCTCTTTTTGGAAGCACCACTCTATAACCAAGCATTGATTCACCACTTTGGAGGCCCCGATCATGCCATCGAGCGCCGACCGATGTCTCTCGGCGGAGTTCCACTTGGCCGACAGGCTTTTCAAATGTGCGGACCAGATGAGGCTTTTCGAATCACGACTCTCAGCCGCAATCTTTCCGCCCAGAGGCAGAGTTTGGAGAGACTTGTTCAACTCAGCGATTTGAAGGCCCTGCACTGGATCAACCTCAACCGTCACCAAGTCGAATTCACCACCCTGATTCGAACATGAATTGGGTAGAAAGATTGAGGGTAGAAAAATTTCTTCCAACCTTCTGATTCTGAAATTTTTCCACCCCTAATCTTTCTACCAAAACTCAACCGCTTCAACACACCGACCGCCATGACCACACCGACGCGCCGTTACTTTCTCGCCAGCACTTCCGGGCTGGCGTTTTCTGCTGCTACGCATGCGTTTGCCTCTGGCGGCAGCAGTGACATCAAAATCGCGCTCATAGGCTGCGGTGGGCGGGGCACAGGTGCTTGCAATCAAGCACTCAATGCAGGCTCCACGATCAAGCTCGTCGCGGTGCTCGATCCGCTCGAAGGGAAGGCGCAGGCTGCGCTCGATATCTTGAAGCAGAAACACGAAGGGCAGGTCGATGTGCCACCGGATCAGGTGTTCACGCAGTTCGAGGACTGGCAGAGAGTGTATCAACTCGCCGATGTCGTGCTCATCACCACGCCGCCGGGACCGCGCCCGTTTTTGTTCGAGCAGGCGATCAAGGCAGGAAAGCATGTCTTCATGGAAAAACCTGTCGCGGTTGATGCGGTGGGTGTGCGTCGCGTGCTCGCGGCGGCGGAGGAGGCGAAGAAGAAGAACCTCAATGTCTGCGTCGGCTTTCAGCGTCGCTACGATCCCGCCTACATCGACATGATCCAGCGACTGCACGCTGGCGAGATCGGCGACCTCGTGTTTGGTCGTGTGTATTGGAATGGCACCTCGCGCCCCGGTTTCCCGCGTGAGCCCGGCGAGAGCGAGATGCACTACCAGATCCGCAATTGGTACTTCTTCACCTGGATGAGCGGTGACCACATCCTTGAGCAGCACTGCCACAACCTCGACGTCGCGAACTGGGTCATGCAGGGCAAGATGCCCGTGCGTGCCACCGGCCAGGGTGGCCGTCAGGTGCGCAACAAACGCGAAAACGGCACCATTTACGACCACCACACGGTCGAGTTCGAATACGACAACGGCATGCGCATCCTCAGCCAGTGCTGCCAGATCGGCGGCAAGTGCCAGAAGGACGTCAGCGAGCACTTCCATGGCACCAGAGGCATCGCCGACCTCGCCGCGAATGGCCGCTTCCTCATCAAAGGCGAGCCACCCGGCGGCAAACGCACACGCAACAAAGCCGACGCCTACCAGCTCGAGCACGACGCCTTCTTTGAAAACATCCGCACCGGCAAAGTGCGCATCGACGCCGAATACGCCGCCTACAGCTCCATGATGGGCGTCATGGGCCGCATGGCCACCTACACCGGTCAGATCATCACCTGGGATCAGGCCTTCAACTCCACCGAATCCCTCGTGCCAGACAACATCACCTGGAAAACCGAACCGCCCGTCAAACCCGACGCCGATGGCTGGTATCCCGTCGCCATCCCCGGCACGACGATGCCGGTGTGAATGAAATTATTCGATCCATACAACCCGATGCTTCGATTGCTGCTCGCTCTTCTCCTCGCCCCGTCGCTCTTCGCGGCGCAGCCGAACATTCTCTTCATCCTCACGGAAGATCAGGGCGCTCACATGAGTGCTCTCGGCCGCACGGACATTCAGACGCCGCGCATGGATGCGCTTGCGGCCAGCGGCACGCTGTTTCGGCGGGCGTATGTCGCGTATCCGGTGTGCTCGGCGTCAAAGGCCTGCATCATGACGGGCTTGCACAGCCATGTGAACGGCCTCGTGAACAACACGAACAACTACCTCAAGCGCGCCGAGAAACTCACCGACGCGGAGAAAAAGTCGCCGCCTTACCTGCACACACGCATCCGCAGCACCGCGCCGACGCTCGTCGAGGTGCTCGTGCAGGCTGGCTATCATGCCGCAGTGAGCGGAAAGCTGCATCTCTCGCCGAACGAGCGTTTTCCATATCACGATTTCTTCCCGAAAGTGCCCGCCAAACAGGCGCTGAACGGCACCATCAAACGCGCCGCGGGCAAACCATGGTTTTTGATGCACAATACCATCACCTCGACGCATCGCCCGTTCGTGAACAGCGAGAAGCAGCCCATCAGCGTCGATCCGGCCAAAGTGGTGCTGCCGCCGCATTTGCCGGACACGCCGGTGATTCGTCGCGACTGGGCCGAATACCTCGATGGCGTGCAAAAGGCCGATCAAGCCGTTGGCGAGCCCCTTGATGCGTTGCGCGACTCCGGCGCGGAATCGAACACGATCATCATCTTCATGGGCGATCACGGCCCCGCCTATCCACATGGCAAAATGACGCCCTACCACTTCGGATTGCATGTTCCGCTCGTGATCCGCCTCCCCGGTGCAAAACCACTCGTCAGCGACGCCTTGGTCAGCGAACTCGATTTGCTGCCCACGCTGCTCGACGTGCTCGGCATCGCCTACGACGCGCCTTTGCACGGAAACAGCCTCAAACCTCTTATTGAAGGCCAAAGCGATGCCAAAGGTCATGAGTTTATCTTCGCCGAGGTCTCCGGCCGCTCGCTGAATCAAAAACGCGGCATGGAAGAGCGCGCCGTGCTCGACGCCACGCATCAACTCATCCTCCGCAGCCGCATCGACGAGCCGAAAGTCATCAACGCCGACCTCCGCGACATGAAGCCGTGGATCAATCGCGTCTATGGCGAGCTCGTGCGTCGCAAAACCGACTTCCCCGAGGCCTACCGCATGCTGCAAACGATGGACCCGCATGCCCTCGGCGGAAATCCGCCGCTCATCGAGCTCTACGACCTCCAAAACGATCCCGGCCAGCTCCACAACCTCGCCGCCGATCCCGCCGCGAAGCCGCATCTCGATCGTTTGATGACCGCCTTCAGAAAGTGGCACACGGAGACGAAGGATGACGCGATGCTCGTCCCAGCAGACGGTCTGTGAGTTTTGCAGTGGTGTCTTCGTTGATGCGTCCTGATGAAACACCTGCTGCTCTTCCTTCTCCTCTCGTCCTCGCTCTTCGCGGCGAAGCCGAACTTTGTCATTATACTCGCCGATGACCTCGGCTATGGCGACATGCAGGCGAACAACCCGGAGCGAGGCAAGATCCCGACGCCGAACATGAACCGGCTCGCCGCTGAGGGAATGCGCTTCACGGACGGGCATTCGAGCTCGGGTTGTTGCTCGCCCTCGCGCTACACGTTGCTCACGGGGCGCTATCATTGGCGCACGACGCTGCAATCGGGCATCGTTGGCTCATGGGGGAAGCCGTTGATCGCGAAAGATCGCGTCACCATCGCCTCGCTGGCCAAAGAACAGGGCTACGCGACGGCCTGCATCGGTAAATGGCATCTCGGACGCGACTGGCCGATCACGCCGGAGCAAAAAGCGCACTTTGGCGGCTTCGGTGGCAAAGCAGGTGGTGGTGGACAGGTCTCGACGACGATCACCGATGCGCATCGCGAGACGTGGAAGGCTGTCTTTTCGCAACGCATCCCCGGCGGGCCGGCGGAACGCGGCTTTGACGAGTATTTCGGCACCGATGTGCCGAACTGGCCGCCGTATTGTTTCATCGATGGCGATCGCACGGTTGGCATTCCGAGCGAGCTGCTGCCCGCGTCGAAGCTCGTGAAGAATCAAGCAAGCCTGCAAGGCCCAGCGCTGCCGGATTGGCAGCTTGAGGGCATTTTGCCTGCGTTGGCGACTCGCGCGGAAAAGTTCATCCAGACGCAGTCAGCGACCAAGAAGCCCTTTTTGCTCTATTTGCCGCTCACCTCGCCACACACGCCGCTGGCGGTGAATAAAGAGTGGAAGGGCAAAAGCGGCCTGAACAGTGATTACGCCGATCTGGTGATGGAAACCGATCACGTGCTCGGTCGCGTGCTCGACGCGTTAAAGGCAGGTGGCGTCGAAAACGACACCTTCGTGCTTTTCACGAGCGACAACGGCTGCGCGTCCTACATCGGCGTGAAGGACATGGAAAAGCAGGGCCACTACCCCAGCGGGCCGCTGCGTGACTACAAAGCCTCCGTTTATGAAGGCGGACATCGCGTGCCGTTCGTCGTGAGATGGCCCGGAGTCGTCAAGCCAAGCAGCGTGTGCAAACAACTCGTGCTGCAAGCCGACACCATCGCCACGATGGCCGAAATCCTCGGTGCCAAGCTCCCTGAAACCGCCGGCGAAGACAGCTTCAGCATGATGCCGCTGCTCAAAGGCGAGGATCGCCCGATCCGCACGAACGCCGTCAACACCGCCTGCGGCGGCACGCCGAGTTTTCGCGATGGTCCGTGGAAATACATCGCCCATGCCGAACCGGAACTCTACAACCTCGACCAAGACCTCGCCGAGTCGATGAACGTGGCCCCGCTGCATCCCGAGCGCGTCAAAGCCATGCAGGCCGCCTTTGAAAAACTCATCCGCGCCGGCCGCAGCACGCCCGGGGCACCGCAGAAGAACGACATCAAAGTCGTGCGCTACCCGAAGGCATCCGCGGCACCGAAAAAATAGCCCCGCAATTACTGCGCGAAGGCCTTCGGATCTTTGTCGCCAATGGAGCCGGGCTTCACCACGATGCCGACGGGCATGCTGGCCTTCTCCAAATTGAGGAGCTGGCTCACGGTGACGAATTGGTAGCCCTTCGCGATCAACTGGTCGAACATCGCTGGCATCGCTGAGAGCGTGGGCGGATGAATGTCGTGCGCGAGCATGATGGCACCGGGATGGGCACCATTCACAAGACGGCTGGTGACCGCGGCAACGCCCGGTCGGCGCCAGTCCTGCGGATCGACGGACCACATGATCGTGGAGTAGCCGAATTCGGTGAACATCATGTCCTTGATGCGCTGATTGATGGCACCATACGGCGGACGGATGAGCTGCGGTGTCACTCCAGCCACTTCTTTGACCGCATCGGCAGACTGCTGGAGCTCCTTGCGGATCTGCTCATCGGAGCGGCTGGTGAGGCTGCAATGCGTCCAGGTGTGGTTTCCGATCTCGTGGCCTTCGGCGATCATGCGGCGGACGATGTCCGGATACATCTTCACCTGCTTGCCGATGAGGAAGAAGGTGCATTTGATGTTCCGCTCCTTCAGCAGGTCGAGCAGCTTGGGCGTGAGCGAGGGATGCGGACCATCATCAAAGGTCATCGCGAGGATCTTCTGGCCCGTTTTGACCGAGGAATACGAAATGCGCACACCGGCCGGGGGCGTGGTGGGCAGCGAAGAGGGATTGTTGAACTGCTTCGCGATGGGATTCGGCACATCCTTGGCCGTGCCATTGTTCTCCACGAAAGGCAGAGCGCGACGGACTTCATTGGAGGAAGCATCGGTGTCTTTTGAGGACGAGCAGCCGACTTGGGTGCTCAAGAGGATACCGAACCAGAGACTAAGATACATGCGGGCGGGGGTCACAGGGCGGCGAGAGTAGCGGCGGGCGGGCTCTTGGCAAAGCTGGAATTTGTAAAAGACCGGATGATCCCGGCCTCCGAGAGCTGATTTGACGTTTCCAGCCCGCGGCCGTGGGCTAGGCTCCGGGATGGAATTTCATCAATTGCGCTACTTCACCGCCGCGGCGGAGGATTTGAGCATCTCCCGGGCGGCGCAGCGACTACACGTTACGCAGCCGGCGCTGAGCCGGCAGATCGCGGCGCTGGAGGCGGAGCTGGGCGTGGCGTTGTTTGATCGGGTGAAGAAGCGCATCGTGCTGACGGATGCGGGGCGTTTTTTTCTGCCAAAGGCACGCCAGATCATCTGCGATGCGGAAACCTCCGCGCAGCAGCTCCGCGAGCAGTTTGGCGATGCACCGCGCACACTGCGGCTGGGCTTTCTCTCGATCTTTCTCGATGATCTGGTGGCTCCGGCACTGCGGGAATTTCGCCAGCGGCATCCGAAGGCCCGCGTGAGTCTTTTTGAACTGCCGCCACGGGCGCAGCTCGACCGTTTGCGGATGCATGAACTCGATGCGGCCATCCTCGGCAACATCGAGGACGCGGATCGCGAGCTGTTTGCCGTGCGTCGGCTCTCGCGGAACAAAATGGGCGTAGTGCTGCCGGAGGATCATCCGCTGGCGGCGAAGAGAACGCTCAAACTGGCCGCGCTGGCCCGCGAGTCCTTCATCTCGCTCAGCGACGCGGTGTTTCCAGGACGGCGGGAGTTTTTGCGCGGCATCTGCGGTGCGGCTGGCTTTGATCCGCAGATCGTGAGCGAGGTCGATTCGCTCTCGCTGATGCTCGCGTGCGTCGCATCCGGCGATGGCATCGCCTTGATGCCTGAGCATGCACAGAAGCTGCCTCACACGGGCTGTGTTTTCGTCAAACTGACCGCGCCGGTGCCGACGGCGGATCTGTTGCTCGTGCAGCCGAAAGGTAAACCGAGCGTGGAAATGGCCACGCTCGGTGAATTGATCGCGGAACGGGCGGCAAAGGTACCGGAGTGATATTAAACAATCCCTTCCTTCAGCGCCTTCGCGACGGCGCTGCCGCGGGTGTTGACCTGGAGCTTCTCGTAGATGTCGCGGATGTAGCCGTCGGCGGTGTGGTAGCTGATTTGGAGCTGGGCGGCGGCTTCTTTGGTGCTGTGGCCTTGGACGAGGAGTTGCAGGATGTCTTTTTCGCGGGCGGTGAGGCCGTAGTCCTTCTGCGGGGCGCTGGTGCTGGCTTTGGAGAACATGTCGAGCACGCGTCGCGCGATGGTGGGATTGATGGGCGAGCCTCCGGCGGCGGCGCTGCGGATGGCGGCGGCGATGTCGTCGGTGTTGGCGGTCTTTAAAAGATAGCCGCTGGCTCCGGCGCAGATGGCGCGGAAGATTTTGTCGTCCTCTTCAAAGACGGTGAGGATGACGATGGCTGTCTTTGGCGCAAGCTGGCGGAGTCGCGCGAGGGCGTCGATGCCGTTGATGCCGGGCAGGCCGACATCGAGCAGGAGGACGTGAGGCGGCGTTTCGGTGGTGAGCGCGGCAAAAGCATCCTCGCATGCGGTGAAGCGCTGCGGGCAGGCGATGCCCTCCACGCGGTTGAGGGCCTTCGCGAGGCGTTCGCCGTAGGTTTTGTGGTCTTCGATGAGCCAGACGTGGATGGGTTCAGGCATGCAGCGGGAGGGTGAGGGTCAAAGTGGTGCCTTGGGGCGTGGAATTGAGTTCCACGCGGCCGCGATGTTTTTCGGCGCGTCGGCGCAGATTGGTGAGGCCCATGCCAGTGGTGGTGGCGGTTGGGTCAAAGCCTTGGCCGTTGTCCTGGATGGTCAAAACGAGGGCGTCGTGTCTTTGTGTGAGTTGAATGCGGACCTCGGTGGCGGAGGCGTGGCGGGTGATGTTGTGCAGCGCTTCTTTGAAGATGAGGACGAGATCGCGCTGGCGGTCCACGCTGAGGTGGCGCGTCCACGCGTGACCGTCATCGAGGTCGATGCGATGCGAAAGGCCGCGCAGCAGGCGCTCGGCGGTCTCGCGCAGCAGCAGCGGGAGGTCGTCGCTGCCGTAGCGGTCGCTCTGCACGAGGCGCGTGATGTCGCGCATCGCCGCCACGGACTCATCGGCGATGGATTTGATCTCGGCGAGGTCATCGCGGGCCTGCGGATCATCGACGCGGATGTCCTGGGCGATGAGCGCGATGCTGCCAAGGCTGCTGCCGATCTCGTCGTGCAAATCCTGCGCGATGCGTTCTCGAAGGCGCTCCAGTTCGAGGTGACGGGCTTTTCGCTGCCGATGCAGCCAGAGCAAAATCGCCGCAACGACGACCAACAGAGCCAAAACGCCCGCCGCGATGCCGCGATGCTGCCAGCTTCGCACGATGGCCTCACGGCGAGCGGCGAGCGTGGCGAGTTGATGCTCGATTTCGCGTCGCTGCGAGAGTCCGGCGAGCCATTCGGGCCAGTCGAGGATGTTCGCGATGCTGGTGAAGCCATCGACGAGCGCGGCGTTGGACCAGTGATCGGCTTCTTGAGTGCCGGAGGCCTTCACACTCGC
>JAEUHK010000106.1 GCA_016795465.1 Verrucomicrobiaceae bacterium
ACGGTCCAAGAAACCCTCAAAACCACCCGTCTGCGCATCGGCACCCAAGCCCACAGCCTGACCCACGATGGAATGCGGTATTTTGGCCTCATGGAAATCCACGCCAAGAAAGCCAGTGACGACTATTGCTGGGTTCTTGGACTTCGGAACAGCCACGATAAGCAGTTCCCCGCAGGTATCGTTGCCGGTGCCAGTGTGTTCGTTTGCGACAACCTCTCCTTCAGTGGTGAGATCAAATTCGCCCGCAAACACACCCGGTTCATCGTCCGAGACCTGCCTCAGCTCGTCAGTCGCTCCATCGGTCTTCTGCTCGCCAAATGGCACGATCAAGACAAACGCATCGCCGCTTACAAAGAAGCCGAGATCACCGACACCGAAGCCCACGACCTCATCATCCGTGCAACCGATGTCAGCGTGTGCTCCAACCGTTTGATCCCGGAAGTGCTTCATGAATGGCGCGAGCCCCGTCATGATGCCTTTGAGGGTCGTAACGTGTGGAGCCTGTTCAACGCGTTCACCGAGTCCCTGAAAAACGGAAACCTCGCTGAACTACCCAAACGCACCGAAGCTCTCCATGGGCTGCTGGACACTCACGTCGGTCTATCCGCGTGAAAAGCGAAGCTCTTCTTCTTTGAAGGAGAGCTTTTCTTTAGGTGCTAGGCAGGTATCAGGACCTTTTTCTTGCGTATGGCATGTTTCGCCGGCATGATTGCCGGCGAAATGATTGATTTTCTTCTAACCGCTCCTTTTGGAGAGCATCCCCCACCATCGGCCACGCATTTTGGCTTTAGATTTGGTGCAGGTGGTGGTCATGCCAGTAGAACTCTCATGCTGGATGAGTTGCAGACCCTGATGGATGCCACAGCGCATTCGAGTCCTTCCCCTGAGGATTGGCGCAGACTTTGTGTCGAGGACAACGTGCTAGCCAAGCCCACCCTCCATACCCGAGGAGCAACTCTTCAGCGCCTGCGTGAGATGTATGGCATGGACGACAAGATGCCGCTTTTCAGAGTCTTTCGAGCGCTATGGGAGGCAGAGAAGGAGGGGCGACCGCTGTTAGCCATGATTTTGGCCCTTTGCCGAGACCCGATTTTTCGTTTCAGCACACCTGTTATCCTCAAGGCGGCCCCTGGTGACCCGGTTCCGCGTGAGTTTTTTACCAACGCCTTCATGCAAGCAGTTGGTTCCAGATACAAAGAAAGCATGATAGACAAGCTTGTTCGACACGTCGGCTCCTCGTGGGTCCAGACTGGGCATTTGCGTGGTAGGGTTCATAAGACGCGTCAGAGGGTGGCGGTGACTCCTGGAGCAGCAGCATTCGCGTTGTTGGCTGCATACCTTTTGGGCCTTCGGGGGCAGGCACTTTTCAACACGGTGTTTTGCCGACTGCTCGACGTTTCGGCGGAAGCGCTGCTGCCTCTGGTTCGTGAGGCTCGGCGTCTCGACATGCTGGAGCTTCGTGAATCAGGAGAAGTGATTGAAATCTCCTTCCCCAAGCTGATCACAACCGACGAAACTTTTTTGACCTATGGCCAGAGTTGATGACCTAGCCGAACGTTTCCATAAGCACGTCAGCGCTCCATGGCAAAAGAACCTGACGGGCGCAGAGCGAACCGTGTTCTTGGTTTATCCCAGAACTGACGAACGAAAGCTGCTGGCGCGCTTGCCTTTGTATGAAGAGAAAACACGGCAGGCTGGTCATGGCTGGCGAGTGTTTTCATTCCACTCCCTCTTCAGCGAGTGGTTTGCCACATTAGATGCAGACCACCAGCAGGTGCTTCTGGATGAGCCTGAGTCCTTTCATTTGGAGATGGATCTGGATGGGCACCATGATTCCCCTTTCACACGCTACGTTGCCACAAAACTTCTCGAACTTCTTTCAGATGAAGCATCCGATGCCAACACAGTCATTGCACTAATCGGAGCCGGCAGCCTCTATGGCTTTACCCGACTTTCCGCAGTGCTGGACAGAGTGCGTCATGCACTCAGAGGTCAATTGCTGGTTTTCTTTCCAGGATCATTCGATGGCAGCCAGTATCGGCTGCTAGATGCCCGCGATGGCGCAAGCTACCTGGCAGTCCCAATCACACCCTTCAATGGTGCATTCGAGTCATGAAAAACCGCGATCTCTTCAACAAAGACCCTCTGGACAACAAGCTACGCAATGATGGCGTTGCTCGCATAACCTCGTCCCACTCTGACAACGAAGACGCCACGCTCCGTTACGAGCTGGAGAGCTTTGTTTGTGAAGGACAGTATGCCGATGGGTTGACGCGTATCCTTGAGTCCTTCCTTAAGGGGCTGAACTCCAGCTCACAGCAGGCTGTGTGGGTCAGCGGTTTTTATGGCAGCGGTAAGTCACATCTGGTCAAAATGCTTCACCACCTCTGGAACGACACCCAGTTCGCGGATGGGGCCACAGCCCGTGGTATTGCCGAGCTTCCAGATGGAGTGCGTGACTTGCTCACGGAGCTAAGCACCCATGGTCGGCGTAACGGAGGCCTCCACGCAGCTTCAGGAACACTGCCATCAGGCGGAAGCAAAAGTGTCCGCATGGCTGTGCTTGGCATTATTTGTCAGTCGGTCGGATTGCCTGCTGGTTATTCGCAGGCTCGATTTGTTTTATGGATGCGTCAGCACGGCATCGAAAAGAAGGTGATCGAATCACTCCAACAAGCAGGCACATCTCTGGATGCCACCTTGGACCATCTCTACACCAGCCCCCCGTTGGCTCGTGCCCTTTTGCAGGCTGATCCAGACTTTGCCAAGGATGAGAAAGATGCGCGTGCAACACTCAGAGCGCAGTTTCCAAACATCGAAGACATTGATACGGCCACGTTCATCAAGACGATTCGTGATGTGCTGGGAGATGCGGATGGTAAGCCGCCGCTCTCGGTGGTGATTCTGGATGAAGTTCAAATCTATATCGGTTCCTCTGACGACCGCTCGCAGGGCATCCAGGAAGTCGCTGAGGCATTGTGCAAACAACTCGATAGCCGCATACTTCTCATTGGCACAGGCCAAACGGCCCTCACTGCGGGAATGCCATTGCTGCAGAAGTTCAGAGACCGCTTCACCATCCCCATTCAGCTCACAGATACCGACGTGGAGACTGTAACCAGGCGTGTCGTGCTCCAGAAAAAGGCCTCGGCCACCTCGTTGATAAGGAAGAAGCTAGACGATAATGCAGGCGAGATCTCGCGTCATCTCGCAACAAGCCGGATTGCTTCTCGTCCGCAGGATCATGGACCTGATCTGGAGGATTATCCGCTTCTGCCTGTCCGCCGACGCTTTTGGGAGCAGGCATTGCGGGCTGTCGATGTCGCTGGAACGGCTTCTCAACTCCGCTCTCAGTTGCGCATCGTCCACGATGCCGTTGAGGAGACAGCCGAACTCGATGTCGGTCATGTGGTTTCGGGGGACTACTTCTTTGAGCAGCAAGCGGCTTCACTTCTGAACTCGGGTATCCTTATCCGTGATCACCATGAAACCATTGCCAAGCTCAATGACGGCACCCCTGCAGGCCGTCTGGCGCAACGCGTTTGTGGTCTGGTGTGGATGATCCGCAAGATGCCTCGCGAGGCCAGCACAGACATGAAGATCCGCGCCACGGCGGATTCTCTTGCAGACCTGCTGATCACGGACCTGGCATCCGAGGGACCGGAGATCCGCAAAGAGCTTCCCATGCTTCTGGAGAAGCTCGTCAAGGAGGGCAAATTGATCAAAGTGGAGGGAGATGAATACAGCCTTCAGACTCGTGAGAGCAGTGAGTGGGATGCCGAGTTCCGCACCCGCCACGCCAAGCTAAAAGGCGACCTGACCAGTCTGGGCACAAAGCGCGGTGAGTTCCTTCGTGCAGCTTGTCAGCAAGCTCTGGGAGCGCTCAAAATTGCTCACCCTGGCAGTGCATCCAAAACCAATCGTGAGATGCTGCTTCACTTCGCATCCACCCTTCCGACCAACTTCTCCCCCGCAGTTCCAATCTGGGTGCGTGATGGCTGGGGCGCTACAGAGAAGGAAGCCTTGGCCGAGGCAAAGAAGGCTGGCTTGGACAGTCCTATTGTCTTCATTTGGATCGACAAAAAGGGCGGAGATGACCTGATCACGGCTTTGGTTGATGCGGACGCAGCACGGGGCACCATTGACGCGAAGGGCGTTCCTTCCACGGACGCTGCTCGTGAAGCTCAGGAGTCCATGAAGTCCCGCCTGGGTGATGCGGAGCGTCGCCGCGATGAACTCATTCGGGAAGCCGTTGATGCAGCTCGTGTCTGGGTTGGCGGTGGTTCTGACCAGCATGGCATCCAGTTCAAAGACAAGGTGCTTTCCGCTGTGGAGGTGGCTCTCAGCCGCATGTTTCCCCGCTTCTCAGAGGCAGACTATGATGCTGCAAAGTGGAACTCCGTGATCAACCGGGCCAAGAATGGTGACGAAGCCGCTCTGGATGTGCTGAACTACAAGGGCAAACCCGAAGATCATCCCGTCTGCAAAGCCGTTCTAGCCGCCATTGGCTCAGGCAATAAAGGTCGTGACATTCGTTCGCTTCTGGAGGGCGGAGAGACGGGCTGGCCGCGTGATGCTGTGGATGCCGCCCTTATTCTCCTTCACACCTGCGGCACCATTTGCGCTTCAGCCAATGGCTCCCCAGTGCCATTGAAAGGTCTGGATCAGGCAAAAATCTCCATTTGTGATTTCACCTCGGAGTCGGCCCCCATCCAAGCAGGCCAGAAGATTAAGTTGCGGAAGATCTATGCGCTGGCCGGCATCAAGTGCAGCCCTGGTGAGGAAACCGTCAAGGCTCCCGATTTTATCCGCCACCTCCAAGATCTGGCCCAGCGTGCAGGTGGTCCAGCGCCACTGCCTTCCATTCCAGACACGAGCTGGTTGGACGCTATCAGGCACAAGGTTGGCAATGAGCAGCTCACCTCGATTCTCGCGCAGGAGAGCACCATCACAGAGGCATTGCAGAATTGGAAGAACGCTGCCGACCTGGCTTCTGAGCGACAACCACGTTGGGAGGTTCTTCAACGTCTTCTCAAACACGCCGGGACACTGCCCGAGGCCGCCGCAAGTCAGGCCGAAGCAGATGCCATTGCCACTGCCAGAAGCATTTTGGCGACACCGGATGCCATACCCTCATTGGTAAAGACCGTTTCAAATCACCTTCGAGCCTCCCTCACTGCCGCTCATCAAAAGTTGGTGGAGACCTACACCGCAGAGGAGCAGAAGCTCAACGCCAGCTCTTCATGGAAATCCCTCACTGGATCTCAGCGTGCCGAACTGCTCGCAGCAGAGTCCCTGTCAGCTCCCGCTGTGTTGAATATTGGTGAGGAAAAGGCACTGCTCGACACCCTTGATCGTGCGCCACTCTCCACCTGGAGGACTCGTGCCGATGCTCTCATTCAGCAATTTGCCCGAGTGAACATAGCGGCTGCCAAGCTCCTGGAGCCCAAGATTCAACAGCTCCACCTCTCCAGCGGAACACTCAAGACCCCAGACGATGTCAAAAAGTGGCTCTCGGAACAAGAGGCTGAACTGCTCAAACAGCTCAAATCAGGCCCCATCGTTATCTCGTGAATTCCCCTCCCATTGCCATCGCAAAAAGAAACGCCCCGCTCCACGAGGGAGACAGGGCGTCAGGCCGGAGATGCTATCTCCAACGGGGCATTCGCGATCATGAACTCAAAGCCCTCGATTCGTCAATCTAAATTTTAACCCTCATGGAACGCGTCATCACCTACATCGACGGCTTCAACCTCTACTTCGGCCTGCGCCAGAAAAGGTGGCAACGGTATTACTGGCTGGACGTGCTCGCTCTGTCACGCGCCTTGCTGAAGCCAACACAACAGTTGGAGATGGTTCGCTATTTCACCAGCAGGGTCACTGAGAAGCCCTCAGACCCTGGTCAGCCCCGCCGCCAGCACATTTACCTGGAAGCCCTGGAAACGCTGCCTCAGACCACCTTGCATTTTGGTCATTACCTCAGCAAACCAGCCACCTGCAAGTCGTGTGGCGCTCAATACACCAAGTATGAGGAGAAGATGACGGATGTGAACATTGCCATGGAGCTGTTGACGGATGCCCATCAGGACGCGTTCGATACGGCCATTGTCATCTCGGGGGACAGTGATTTGACGGGACCGGTGCTCAAAATTCGGGATCTCTTCCCGACCAAGAAGGTCATCGTAGCCTTTCCACCCGAAAGAAGTTCAGACCAGCTCAAGCGTGCTGCTCACGGCCATTTCATCATTGGTCGCGCCAATCTCGCAGCCTCTCAGCTTCCAGATCCAGTGAGCAGCAAAACTGGTTTTCCTCTGAAACGTCCAAGCAGTTGGGCCTAACACCGCGGTCACCATGTCCAAATCCATCTTCATCAGCCACTCTTCAGCAGACGAGCCGCTCGTGCAGAAGCTGGTCGATTCCATTCTCGGAAACGGATGTGAGGTCAGCAAGTCAGACATTTTCTGCACCACGCTGCCAGGAATGAAGATCCCTGCGGGCACCCGCAACTACATTGAGGCGATCCGACAGGAAGCCGAGCACCCGAAGCTCTTCATTCTCGTGATCAGCCCGAACTACTTGGAGAGCAAGTTTTGCCTCTGCGAACTAGGTGCCGCCTGGGCATCGGGACTGCCTCTGTTTCCATTTGTGGTCCCGCCCCTGAAGAAATCCGAGGTCAGGGTCACGTTGGCCGTCACCCAGTCTGGATTGATAGACGACAGTGACTTCTTGGATGAGTTCCGGGACAAGGTAAAAGAGTTTCACACCACCTCAGTCACCACAGGTGCCTGGAACGCAGCGAAGCAGGCCTTCCTCAAAGCCCTGCCTGACATTATTGATTCACTCCCTGAGCCCCAGAAAGTCGACAAATCGCTCTTGGACAAAGCCCAGCAAGACTTCGTGGAAGCCACAGACGAGATTGCCAGACGCGACACTACGATAGAAAAGCTCACCGCTCAGATTGCTGCTCTAGAGAAGGTGAAAGACAAGGCAGGCGTGGCTAAGGTGAGAGCTGAGCATTCGGATGATGCAGTCGAGCTTGCGAACTTAATCAAGGAGGCCAAGAGAGCTCTCAAGAAGCTCCAAAGCGCAACGCCCTATGTGCTCTTTTGCGACTCAAAGGGAGATCCCGCCATTTTCAACTCTTCTTGGAGCCCGCAGGTGGACCGAGCGTTGGATTCCAACGAAATACGTTATGCCGATCCAGGCTTTAAGCCGAACTTTGACAAATCCAAAGTCGCCGAGGCTTCTGAAGCCGTAGATGCTCTAAGAGGGTTCATTCGGGATGGCGATCATCAAGAAGCCATCACCGACTTCCAGGAAGAGGAAGAAGTTGAGTTGGACCTCCGCGACTTCGGTTGCTGGCGCAAGCTCTTCCACGTTTCCGATCCCACCTGATTGCCATGCCCGCACTCCCCACATCTCTTCGCAATTCCTTGGAGTCCACCATCAAGGCCGCTCGTCGTGAGGCGGAGGCGGGTGCTCGGGCGGCTTTGGCTTATCTGGGGGTGGCGGAGGCGGAGCCGGGGAGTCATTTGTCACCTGAGCAGCGGAAGCTGAGGACACGGTTGCGGGCTCATGCGGCGCAGTTGGGGGATGGGCAAAGGGGGCGGGCGTTTACGTCCCTTCGCAGGCTGGAGCATGAGACGGCTTATGAGCATTGGCACCGCATGTTGTTTGCTCGCTTCCTCGCGGAGAATGAGTTGCTTCTAGAGCCTGGTGGCATGGCGATTTCGTTGGAGGAGGCTTCCGAGCTGGCCGCCGAGGAGAAGATGGACCTCTGGGCTTATGCGGCGCGGTGTGCTCAGGTCATGCTGCCGCAGGTGTTTCGGGCGGATGATCCCGTGCTAGCCATCGAGCTGCCGCGTGAGCATCGCACGGCTATCGAGAGGCTGGTGCAGGATCTTCCGGCAACTGTGTTCACGGCGGATGATGCCTTGGGTTGGGTCTATCAGTTCTGGCGTGCAGATGAGAAAGAGGCGGTGAACAAGGCGGGAGATAAGATCAATGCCGACACCATCTCCGCCGTCACCCAGCTCTTCACAGAGCACTACATGGTGGAGTTTCTGCTGCACAATACCTTGGGTGGTTGGTGGGCAGCACGCCGGATGAAGGAAGACGGCGCAAAGCAGACCTTCGCCTCTGAAGCCGAAGCCCGTTCCGCTTTTGCTGTGCCTGGTGTGGAGTGGACTTACCTGCGCTTTATTCAGGATGAGGCTACCGGGACCTTCAGCCTGCCGTCGTCATCGCAATTCCCTGGCTGGCCGGATCGGGTGCGAGAGCTGCGCTTGCTTGATCCCTGCTGCGGCTCCGGACATTTCCTGGTGGCCCTGCTGCCCATCCTCGTGGCGCTGTTGCGGGAACAGGAGAAACTCACTGTGCAGGAGGCCATCCATGTCGTGCTGGCAGACATGCTGCATGGTCTGGAGCTGGATGCGAGGTGTTCCCAGCTTGCGGCTTTTAATGTGGCGTTTGCTGCCTGGAAGCTGGCAGGTGAGGTCTTCACGCTTCCGTCACTGAGCATTGCCTGCTGCGGCATCGCACCGAATGCGGATCGCAATGACTGGCTGAACCTCGCGGCCAAGCTGACTCCCGGAGATCCTCTCGCGGCCAACCGAGACCTGCTAGGCACCTCCGAGCAACCCGCGCTCCTGGATGCGCGTCTCGCCGCTGGTCTAGGCAGGCTCTACGATCTCTTCAGCAAAGCCCCTGATCTTGGATCACTGCTCAATCCTGCTTCCGCCCTCAATCAATCGGCGGATCTATTTCAGGCACAGTTTGAAAGTCTGGCGGGCTTGCTGACCAATGCGTTGTCCCGTGAGGTTTCAGCGAATGCCGAATCGCAGGAGCAAGTCGTGGCTGCCGCTGGCATCGCGAAGGCGGCGGACATGCTCTCCAGCAAGTTCCATTTAGTCGTGACCAATGTTCCGTATTTGGGACGGGGCAAGCAAGGTGAGGTGCTCAAGCGGCATATCGAGACTCACTATCCGACGGGAAAAGCTGATCTCGCCACAGCCTTTGTTTTGCGATGCTTAGAGTTTTGCGATCATGGAGGCACCACAGCCTTGGTGACACCGCAGAATTGGTTATTTCTTGGAAGCTACAAGGATATGCGTGAGTCCCTCCTCGCCAAACAAACATGGAATTGCGTCGCGCGATTAGGACATGGAGCTTTTGAGACCATCGGTGGTCAAGTTGTGAATGTGGCCTTGCTGAGTATATCGCAAACAGGCCCCGGCGCGACGGTCGTAATTGCAGGATTGGACGTTTCCAGCTCAAAATCGGCGGACGAAAAGGCAACTAGTCTTCGCTCTCACAGTTCACTCAAGGTCGTAGGTCAGGCGGACCAAATTACGAATCCCGATGCACGCATCGTCATTGGTGAAATGGATCAATCAACCCCTCTCGGGCGATATGCGAAGTCAACAGAAGGCACGTCAACGGGGGACAATGAAGCATTTCTGCGAAAATCTTGGGAACTTAGAGAGGGGGCAACCGTGCAAGGGTGGTGCTGCTTCCAAGGCGCTCCCAGCAAGAATGGCACCATCGACGGCCATTGTGACATGATCCCTTGGGAAGATGGCAAAAGCGCAATGTGCCGAAGCTCCGGTGCCAGGATCCGTGGACACACTGCTTGGAACAAACCTGGGATTTTGATTGGAAGGATGAATCGTTTAACGGTCGGGCCATATGCAGAAGCCCTCTTTGACAAGAGTTGCATCGTGCTGACGCCGTTTGATCCGTCTCACTTGTCTGCCATTTACAGTTTCTGCGCGTCCCCGCAGTTTGAGTTCGCGGTTCGACAACTCGATCAAAAGATGGGGGTTGCAACGACAGTCGCTGAAAAAGTCCCCTTCGACCTCGCCTACTGGCAGCGAGTCGCAGCCGAGAAGTATCCCAACGGCCTGCCCAAGCCTCACAGCGATGACCCCACGCAATGGCTGTTCTACGGCCATCCGAATCCTGCCCACGCCCATGGTATGATCAATCGGGAGGGAGCGGTGCCAGAACCCTCACAATCACTGCACATCGCCCTGGCGCGTCTGCTTGGCTATCGCTGGCCGCGTCAAACGGGTTCCTCCTTTCCCGATTGTCCGGCACTGGAGGCTGATGGCTTGGAGCCGCATGCGGATGCCGATGGCATCGTCTGCCTGCATGAGATGAAAGGTGAGGAGGCAGCAGCACCGCGACTGCAAAGCCTGCTGGCAGCAGCCTTTGGCGATGCATGGTCACCGGCCCTGTTGGAGCGCCTGCTGGCAGCCGTGGGCTTTGCAGGCAAGACGCTGGAAGACTGGCTGCGGGATGGCTTCTTCAAACAGCACTGTGATCTCTTCCACCAGCGCCCCTTCCTCTGGCATCTCTGGGATGGGCTGCCACGCGGCTTCTCCGCCATCGTGAACTACCATCAACTCGCCGGACCCAACGGTCTGGGACGACGCACCCTGGAAAAGCTGACTTACAACGTGCTGGGTGACTGGATCAGCCGCCAACAAGACGGTGTGCGCCAAGGCGTTGGCGGAGCCGATGACAGACTGGCCGCTGCGCTGGAACTCAAGAAGCGCCTGGAAGCCATCCTGCTGGGGGAGCCTCCGCATGATCTCTTCATCCGCTGGAAACCGCTGCATGAACAACCGCTGGGCTGGGAGCCCGACATCAATGACGGCGTGCGCCTCAACATCCGCCCCTTCATGGCGAACGATCTGCCTGCTACCAGCAGAGGCCAAAAAGGTGCCGGCATCCTGCGCACCAAGCCCAACATCAAGTGGGAGAAGGATCGCGGCAAGGAACCCGAAAGCAGCCGCCCGCAAACCGACTTCCCCTGGTTCTGGTCCGCCGATGGCAAGACCTTCACCGGCGACCGTCTCAATGACATCCACCTGCCCCGAGCACAGAAGGAGGCGGCGAGAAAGGCATGAACCTCGACGAACACTATTTCCGCTACTACGCGCCTCTGGTGGAGGAATTCCTCACTGAGGTGCGTGACCTGGAACATCCCAGTCTTGAAGACGTCAAAAAGGCCGGTGTTCCAGAGCCGCACTTTCCGTTGTTCGGGCCAGGCTATGAGAAATCTGCCTTACGGCTGGTGATCGTGGGTCAAGACACGGCCTACTGGGGAGATCTGCGTGAGTTCATCGCTGAGGAGACAAAACAGCCGGGAAGCAAGTTGGCCGGGGCATTAGCTGAGTTCCGCACCCATGTGTTCACAGGCTGGGGCAAACAGCGGCAGACCTTTTGGGGATTCGCCATGATGCTGCTGGCCGCCCTTCATGGTCAACAGGACTGGGGTTTGATGAAACAGGGCAAGATGGCGGAGATCTTGGACTCCTTCGCCTGGGCAGAAGGCAACGCCGTGGAACTCTATACCAGCACGGCCAAGGGCCACAAGGTGCCTTGGGCCTATTGGGAAAAGGTGAGACAAGCCGGGGAGCGATTCAACCGTGTGCGGCACCTGGTGGAGACACTGCGCCCGCATGTGGTGCTGGTGCTGTATCGTGGGCTGAATGTGCCCCGCTACTTTGAAGGCTGTCCGTATGAGAAAGTGGGAGGTGATGGCAGACTGACCCACTACCGCCTGACTGAAGCGGGAGTGGATGTGTTTCACGCACCCCATCCCCGAAGCATGAACATCATCGAGGGGACAGACTACTTCTGCACCAAGCTGCGCGAGATCCTTGCCCAACACCGCATTCTGACGCCTTTCCCCGAGTTCCTGCAAGGTCAGGAAGGCGCGCAGGACGTGATGAGTTTCCTGCATGAACGCTCGCCCGTCCGCAGTGCGGACTTCGACAAGTATGCCTTCGTGGCCTGGGTGGCTGATGAGCTGAGGAAACGTGACACCTTCATGTCTGTGCCGGCGCTGATGGATCTGGTAAACCGCAAAGGCTACACGACCAACTACGGAACCCCCTTCAGCGGAGGGCGTGGCAGCTTCCGCCTCGTCAGTGGCACCTATCACCGGATGGTAGCCATGGGCAGACAAGATCAGGCCCACAACATCGCCGTGGCCTTCCGACGCCCCAATTTTGAATATGCTTACGAGGTGGAGTGACCTCTCTGACAACCACCATGACCCTGCTCGACGCTCTTCAATCCCAATTCCGCCACGCCGCCCGCCATAGCCCAGGCGAGGTGCCGCCGATATGCGTAGTGTGGTGTGATCCCGACCGCCAGTTTACGGCTGCCTTGCCTGCTCTGCGTGCGCGTTTGCCAGAGTTTCTCACGTTGGGGGACTGGGATGCCGGGAAGCGCACAGGGCCTGGCTTTTGGATTCGTCTGGCGATTGATCGTCAGCGTCCTGAAGCCCAGTTCCCTGTAGATGCGATACCTGTGGTCTATTTGCCCGGCATCGCACGCTCTGAGCTGCGTGCAGGGGATGACTGCCCGGATAGCTGGAAGCCGCTGGTGGATCTACTCAATCGAGGAACAGCTTGGACGCAGATCAATGGCAAAGACTGGACTTTGGAAGCACTGCTGGTGGCGAAAGAAGTGGGCCTGCATCTGGACGTGGCTCGCGATGAACGCACCCGACGTGCAGCTCTCGGTGCATTGACCGCGCTGCTAACAACCTCTTTGGATGCCCTCAAAAACAAGCGCCTGGAAGCCGAGGATTTCGACAAGCTCATGATCGCGGACACGCCACGGGACCTGCTCTCATGGCTGAGCGACCCCAGCCTGCGCCAGCAATGGGATGAAGCACGTTGGAAGGCATTCTGCTCAAGATGTCAGGCTGACTATGGCTGGCACCCAGAGAAGGATGGTGCCCTGGAGGCTGGAACGCGACTTGGGCAGCGAGCAGGAAACTGGAAAGGACTGTGGGAGCGCTTTTGTGAAGCGCCAGCGATTTACCCCGGTCTGCCAGACCTGCTGCGCAAAGCGCAACCGAACGAACTGGCACTGGACGCTGAACCTTGGCCCAAAGAAAACGACAAGGCTGAAGCAGCGCTGCGCCAAGCCTTGTCTGAACTGAGCACGGTATCTGTCCAAGATGCTCGCTTGAGAATCAAGAAGCTGGAGGCTGAGCACGGAATGCGTCGGGCGTGGCCCTGGACTCAACTTGGACTTTCGCCACTGGCTGAGACACTCAAGCACCTCACGAGCTTGGCTGTATCTACAGCAGAGGCAGTTGGCGGAGAGACCCTCGATGCCATGGGACAGCGGTATGCTGATGATGGCTGGAAGGCTGATGAGGCTGCATTGCTCGCCCTGTGCGTAGCCCGCAGCGCGGCCGACCTAAAAGCCATCGAGATAGCGGTGCATGCTCTCTACCGCCCCTGGCTGGAAGCTGCCGCACTTCGCTTTCAACAACTGGCAGGAGCGATGGCCTTTCCTCCTGCGCAACCTGTGATCACCGCATCATCTGGAGAATGTGTGTTGTTCGTCGATGGGTTGCGATTTGACCTTGCTCGGGAGCTGGCACGCCTCGCGGAAGCATCCGGCCTTAAGTGCGATCTAGGACGACGCTGGGCAGGGCTTCCGTCCGTCACAGCAACGGCCAAGCCCTATGTGATGCCGGTGGCTGAACAAGTGAGTGGAACCAAACTGGGGGACACATTCGAGCCCATCATTTCTGCAACAGCCCAACCAGCCCGTGCAGCATCACTGCGTAAACTCGCCGAAGTAGCAGGCTATCAAGTGCTCCTCCAGGACGACACGGGCAATCCCGAGAAGGCCGATGCCCGCGCATGGGCTGAGTTTGGCGAAATTGACCATCATGGTCATGCCCACGGTGCCAAGCTTGCCCGACATGTTGCCACGGAGGTTCAGGCCGTTCTCGAACGTGTGCAGTCTCTAATCGGCGCCGGATGGAAGCTCGTTCGTGTTGTCACAGATCATGGATGGCTCCTGCTGCCCGGCGGACTTCCAAAGGTGGACCTTCCCAAGTATCTCACCGGCACCCGCTGGTCTCGCTGTGCGGTCATGAAAGATCATGCACACGTCTCAACACCACTCGCAGCCTGGACTTGGAATCCTCACGAGAGCTTTGCCTATCCTCCCGGAATCGCCTGTTTTGGCGAAGGAAATGAATATGCCCACGGAGGACTGAGCCTCCAAGAGTGCTTGGTCCCCGTCTTGAGTGTTGCTGGAAACGGCGCTGCGAATGTGTCTGCAAGGATCACTGAGGCCAAATGGAAGGGGCTTCGATGCCATGCCCTTGTCGCTCCACACCTAGACGGGCTTTCTGTGGATTTACGCACGAAAACTGGCGACGCGGCCACCACGCTCATCGGCAAGCCCAAATCGGTTCAAGCAGGGCGAGCTAGCCTTCTCGTCGCCGATGACAGCAAAATGGGAGACAGCGCGAGTCTGGTCCTCCTCGACCCCGAAGGCCGGGTCGTTTCCAAAATGCCAACCATCATTGGTGACATCTGACTTTCAAACTCTCTACCTCTATGAATCTCGACTCCATTGACCGTCTCGCCGCCACCGCATTCGACGGCTATCTCGTCCGCAAAGACCTGGTGCGCAGGTATAGCCGTCAGTTCCCAGTGCCCACTTATGTGGTGGAGTTCCTCCTGGGAAGGTATTGTGCCACCGTAGATGATACCGAGATCGAGGAAGGTCTTAAAATCGTCCAACGACAACTGGAGGATCGGATTGTTCGCGAAGGTGAGGCAGAACTCTTCAAGGCCAGGGCACGAGATAAAGGCAGCGAAAAGCTGATCGACATTGTGAAGGCGAGGCTAGATCAGAAGAATGACTGCTTCCTGGTCGAACTGCCAAGCCTGCAACTCCGTGACGTGCGGATCAGTGACAAGCTGGTGCATGAAAACGAGCGGATGCTGACGGATGGCTTCTATGCCGAAATCACGCTGAACTACGATGCCACGATGCTGGAGGAGAAGCGCAATCCTTTTGGCATCGAATCACTCAGAGCGATTCAATTGTCGAAGCCTGATGTGCTGGACGTTCTCAAAAAAGGGCGCGAGCAGTTTAATGCAGAGGAGTGGCAGCAGTTTCTGATCAGATCCATCGGCCTTGAGCCATCGGTACTGTCACCTCGGGCTCAAATGGTGGCATTGCTGCGCATGGTTCCGTTCGTGGAGCGAAACTACAACATGGTGGAGCTCGGCCCACGCGGCACGGGGAAGAGTCATCTCTTCCAACAGATCTCGCCTTATTCACACCTCATCTCTGGCGGAAAGGCGACAGTCGCAAAGATGTTCGTCAACAACGCCTCAGGCCAACGTGGTCTTGTTTGCCAGTATGACGTGGTGTGCTTCGATGAGGTGTCTGGTGTGTCTTTCGACCAGAAAGATGGCGTCAACATCATGAAAGGATACATGGCCTCCGGCGAGTTCTCCCGTGGCAAAGAGAGTATCAGAGCCTCAGGTGGCATTGTGATGGTGGGCAATCTGGACCTCGATTTAGAACAACAGCAGCGAGTGGGGCATTTGTTGAGCCCTCTTCCTGCTGAAATGCGCTCAGACACTGCCTTTATGGATCGTCTGCACGCTTATGTGCCAGGCTGGGATTTCCCCAAACTGAACCCCAACGATCACTTCACAAATCACTTTGGTCTGGTGAGCGACTTCTTGAGCGAATGCTGGACTCGTCTTCGCGACGGCAGTCGAATCACCAGCATCCAAGGGCGTGTAAACTGGGGGGGTGCTTTGAGTGGACGAGACATCGAAGCGGTGAACAAGACCATCAGTGGCCTTGTGAAGCTCCTCTATCCTGATCCCAAGGTTGAAGTGCCGGATGAGGCTTTAGAGCAGATTGTGAAGTTTGCCCTCGAAGTCCGCCGGCGTGTCAAAGAGCAGCAAAAGCGAATCTTTAAAACCGAGTTTCGCAATAGCCACCTGAGCTACTTCATGGGTGTCGAAGGTGTCGAACAGTTTGTGGCGACGCCTGAGCTCCACAGTGATGATTCCATCGACACTGATCCGCTTCCTCCTGGTCAAGTATGGGCCATCAGCCCCGGCAGTGGCGAGTCACCTGCTGGACTCTACCGTATCGAGATCAATTGCGGTCCTGGCAGTGGCGTGAAGATCCTCAACAACCCCAAGCCCGCCGCTTTTTCTGAGAGCGTTCGATATGCTGAACAGAATCTATACAACCGTGCCAAGGAACTCGTCGGCGACCGTGATGCACGAAGCCATGAGTTCTCCGTTCAGCTTCGTGCGATGGATGCCGACAAGTCGGGTTCAAGTCTAGGATTGCCAGTTCTCGTGGCGCTAGTGAGTTCTCTCCTTGAACGAAACAGTAAAGGTGGAGTCATCCTCGCAGGAGCACTGAATCTTGGTGGTTCCGTTGAAATGATTGCGAACCCTGTGGCACTCGCTGAACTGGCTTATGAAAAAGGAGCAACGACTTTGCTGCTGCCTGTCTCGGCAAGGAAGCAGCTTTTCAGCCTGTCTGACGAGATCGCAACAAAGCTGAACATCGAGTTTTACTCCGAATCTGTGGACGCTGTGTTCAAGGCGTTGGAGCAGTAAGAAACGATTTAGCCGACCATAGAAAATAAAATCCGATCACTCATGAAAGGTCCGAAGCGGATACACCAAAACAGCCTAACCGGTCAGCAGGGAGTCAATCTCATTGCTACGATTGTGGGTGAAATGGGCTTCCTTTGGACACCAACAGGCGGTTCCGCTGACGCTGGGATTGACGGATTTATCGAGATTCGACAGCCTGAGACTGGTGAGGCAACGAATCTCATTGTACAAGTTCAAAGCAAAGCCACGGTCAACCGCTGGGATAACGAGACCGAGACCAAATTTGAGTATCGGTGCAACGAGCGAGACATCGACTACTGGATGCAAGGGAATGCGCCGGTTATTCTGGTCGTTTCTCGCCCAAGAGACCGTGAGGCTTATTGGGTATCAGTGAAGCACTACTTTGAAGATTTGGACCATCGCAAGTCGAAAAAGGTCTCGTTCGATAAAGTTCGGAATTTGTTTTCAACAGCGACCGCAGATGAACTCTTCAGGATAGCAGCACCAGAATCTTCAGGCATCTATTTGGCTCCTCCTCCGATCCAAGAGCGACTAATATCAAATCTACTGCCAGTGGCTCGATTTTCACAAACCATCTTTGTAGCATCGACGGCCCACCGCAAAAACGAAACTGTTTGGGCCGACATGAAGGAGCGTAGTGCCAAACATGGAAAAGCCTGGTTCCTCAAGGATGGAAAGATTGTGAGCTTCCATGATCTTCGCTCATCACCATGGAAAGAGATATGCGAACCGGGAACAACGGAATCCATTCACGCAGATGAGTGGGCGCGATCCCATGACCCTGTAAAGAAAGCTGATTTTTCCCGACTACTGAATCTATCTCTTGGGGACATGTTGAATGCCAAGTTTGTTAACTACTGGCACCCGAAAGGACGTGAGCCACTCTATTATTTTTCCAAGACACGCGATTTACAGGCAAAGCAGGTCAGTTGGAAACGCATCAAGGAGAGCAAAAGGACTGTCTTTGGCCCTCACTTTGGCAAAAAAGACCCATCGCGGATTATATACTACCGCCACCTTGCATTCATCCCATACTTCCTCCGCTTTGGCGGGCAATGGTATCTCGAAATTACGCCATCCTATCACTTCACCTCAGACGGCAAGGTGCCCTCAAAGTTTCGGGAGAGCTATCTTGCTGGAATCAAGCGCATCGAGAAGCACGAATCGGTTCGAGGCAATTTGGAATTTTGGGCAAGCTTCCTCACTGAACAAGATTTGTTCTCTAATTCACCACTGCTCACATTTGCGGAGCCAATGAGCTTCACCACAGACTTTGGAATCGCCGAAAAGGATTGGTTGACCAGAGTCGATGAGGACGAAGAGCAGATCGCCACCGACGCAAACTCAACCCTAGTGCTCCTATGATTGTGGAACTGCTTCCTGAGCCTGAGTTGGAGTTTGGCGCTGGGCGTCACGTTGATATTCGGTTTGGCCTTCGTAATTACGGACCAATAACGTTTGATGATCCTGTCGCCCCCCATGAGATTCGCCTTGGCATTGTAGGCACTGCGGTAACGATTAGTGGAGTCAAAGACTGGCTCGCGAAGTGCCGAAATGGAGTGCCTGCAAAAGTGAGCAAGAAGCCTAACTTGTTCCCTTCTTTTCCAGGTTTTAATTCAGAAGGGTGCTTTCGATGCGAATGGGTGACCTCTGAGAAACTAGAGGGCACAATCAATCCACGACTTATCGAATCAATCATCCAGACAAATGTTCGAGATGTAGGGATACCAAAGCTAGTTGAATTGTTCATCGAAGAGTGTCGTCGGCTCTGCGAGAAGTCTTCTATTGATGTCCTGATCTGTGCTCCGCCTCAAGACATGCTCGCTTATACTGATCATGGAACAACAATAATCTCAGAGGATACCGTTGACGAAACAGCAGATCCGGAGCCCCAAGACAGTGAAGGCAATGCCGAGGTTGGCACCGACTTCCACGATATGCTCAAGGCCCACGGCATGTCACTCCCGAAGCCTATTCAAATGGTCAGGCCTGCGACCTATGACGAGACGATCACGCACTCAACGCACAAGGGCGTTGTTCGCCGAGTGCAAGACCCTGCAACACGAGCTTGGAACTTTCACACCGCGTTATATTACAAGGCTGGCGGAACCCCGTGGAGACTTGCAAGATCGCCATCGGAATATGCTTCGTGTTTTGTGGGCGTCAGTTTCTACAGGAGCCGTGACAAGCAAAGGGTATTCACAAGTGTTGCGCAAGTGTTCAACGAGCGCGGCGAAGGCATGATTCTTCGTGGAGGAGAAGCAAAAAAGTCTGAAGATGACCGCCAACACCATCTGACAAGAGAAGATATGGAGGCATTGCTTCATAAAGGACTAACAGCCTTTCATCGTGAGCACAAGCATTGGCCGGCCAGAGTCGTTGTTCATAAAACATCGGCCTTTAACGACGACGAGATGAATGGTTGTGACGACGCACTAACCAAACTCCACATTGCATCTCGGGATCTCATCTCGATCTCCGACTCGTTTATTAGGCTTTACCGCCCAGGTTCCTACCCTCCTCTGCGTGGCACTTTTCTGAGTCTTGACGATCGCAATAGTGTTCTCTACACAAGAGGCAGCATAGACTTCTATCAGCTTTATCCAGGCATGTATGTTCCTCGAACTCTTGCCTTTGTGAGCGCCGACGTTGAACAGCCTGCGAAGACACTAGCCAAAGAGATTTTGGCACTCACGAAAATGAACTGGAATAACACTCAGTTTGACGCTGCATACCCCATCACAATAAAAGCAGCACGACAAGTCGGTGCGATCCTGAAGTATCTTGACTCCGACTCCCCAATTCAAGCCGGCTATGCCTTTTACATGTAGGGCAGCACTTCGCTCATGTTGATGATGGTGTGCCGGATTTGCCACAACACACCTCAAGAGCCATGAACGATCTCATTTGCTACCAGTTCAGCCGGGACCGTGTTGAGGCCGGGGATGCCAAGGATTTTCTGTCCCGGTTTGGCAAGTTTCGTGTTCCCGTGGGCAAGCAGCTCCAGGAAATGATGAACAGCCTGGCCCTCATGATCGAAGGCTATGATGACGATCCACGGGAGATATATGCGATCCCGGAGGTCAGGACGTTTTACCAGCAGCTTTGGCAGCGATGGCCCTACTGGCTATATTTCTGCAATCTGGACACCGAGAACCTCATGATGATGGTGATGTGCTGTCTCGACTCACTGGATGCGCTCAAGGTCCAGGGACAGCCACAGGTTCAGGTGCAGATCAATCCCTTGGAGGTGGTGCAGTTCATCAGCGGTGGTTTTGTGCCGATGAACGAGATGTGTGAACGTGCCGGAATGAGTGAGCGCCAGATCTTCGAGCGAACCAAGGCGGTGTTCGGCTATTTCAACCTGCCTTTCGATGTGCAGCGTTGAAGAATTCCATCATCACGTCGTCGAAAGACCTCATGAAGCTGATTCTGGCCCTCCTGCTACCCGTCCTTGCCTTTGCTGATCCTGCCTCGTCCCTCGCCGGTAAAAATGCCAGCCTGAGAGACGAGAAGGGCAAATCCACGACAACCACCAGCACATCAGGTTCCAAGACGACTTTCAGAGACGCCCAGGGAAGAATGACAGGGACAGCCACACAATCGAGCAGTGGCAAAACAACCTTCCGCGATGCCCAAGGAAGAATGACCGGCACTTCAAGCACCAGCGGAACGAAAACGACCTGCCGGGATTCACAGGGACGGATCAGCGGAACAACCTCAACATCCTCATCTGGAGTCACTACCTACCGAGATCCGTCAGGCCGAATCACAGGCACCAGCACCGTGAGAGGCAACACCATTACTTTCCGGGACTCATCTGGACGGCTTACAGGAACAGCGACCGTAAAGAAGTGACCTGCTTTGTTACCGGCATCTATGATGTAGCCGCTTCAATTTCGGCCTGCAGCTTACGCCAGTGATTTTTGACCTGCTTCTTGATGCCAGGGTCGCCCATGATTCGAGCAGCCCGATATGCATAGCTCAAGAAATTACGCCTCTCCTCTTTGGTTTTCCCAAGCAGTGGTCCCAGATAAGAATAGCGGCGATATAACAGCTTCCTTTTGAGGGGGGACGGAGTTTCGGCTCCAGATGACTCATCGGCCTTGGCACGCTGTTGAAGGGCATGCCGAATCCCTGCTCGCATCCTCTGGTAGAATCGAGCAAGGGATGATGGTCGAAGACGCCTGTGCTTGCCATCGAAGGTAAAGCCCAAGTATTGCAGCGGCTCTCCACTAATCGGGCGCTGGGCTGCAAATGAGATTCTATCCGTTTTGGCCGGATTGACCTGTAAACGCAACTGAGCCATCCACGACATGACTTCCCTCTCGGCATCGTCACGCAGCTCATCACTGGGCATCACCATCAAGATGTCATCACAGTAGCGTCGATAGAGACCACCATGACTTGAAGCGAAGGCATTCAAAGCTGCATCCATTTCAAGCATGTAGATGTTCGCGAGAACGGCACTGATCGGTGAGCCCTGGGGAATGCCTTTTGAGCTGGTGTTGATTTGTAGAAGTCCCTTTTTACGAACCCACTCACGGAAGCGATGTGGAGGGCAAAGCCGGTTTGGATTATCCTCGACGGTGAAATTGCCAGAACGATCAAGCAACGGCAGACGGTGTGGACCAAGACTGCGCGGATTGTGTTTCGGAATGTGAACTGCATCGAAAAGGGCATCACGTTCAATTTGGCAGTAGCGAGTGATGGCCTTGAAGACGGCGAAATGGTCAGATGGAAGACGCTGCACGCCAAGACTATTTGACCACGCTTGCTTGAGCAATGTGTGATCGAGGTTTCCGAAGAAGTCACTCACATCCATTGCCAGCGCTGAGCATGTCGGCCGGCTCTCGATGAACTCGAAAACCTCTTTGGCATGATGCACATTGGAACGTCCGCTGAGTTTACGAAAGGCGGTGACACATTGGTGCAGGCCTCGATGAGCAAGTGCAGCTTCATATCGCTCGCTCAGAATGTCAGAGTAGTGCGCAAAGATATGTGAATCGGCATGTCCGGCATAAGCGATGACACGCCTTTTCGGAGGCTTAAGACTATACCCGCCGGACTCCAGTGGACCAATCTTCTGCGTTTCCACTACAGAAAAGATAAAGGGGAGAAAGGCGTGCTGAGCCACTCGAACTGCAGAGGTCACAAGCGCCTCTGCCGCGGAATGGTTCAAAGGCAGATCAAAATGGACGTAAGACCGGTGTCGGTATGTGAATGAAGTTGGCATGAAAATGAAGCTTCAACCGGGAGTGGGGGCATTGCGATGATCCCGGCCATTTCTGGCCCAATCCATCCCGGTTAGAAGCTGAGTTTCAGTCCGTCGGCGACCTGCCTTCGGTGTCTGATCGCGGAAGTTTCATCCTCGCATCGGAGGGCGTTTGGCTAGCCCCAATCCCTGTTTCAGAATTGGGCACCTCCTCCATAAAAAGTGACCGAAGAAACGATCTGTTTTGACTTCAAAGGCTTGCCAAAAGTGAGGTCAAAAGGCGTCGTGAAAAGCAAATTTTGAATCGTATGAGGAGCCCAAACTACCTCGAACTTTGCTAACCATCCGCAGACGAAATATTTTTTCTGGAACGCCTCGGCTCTGACGGGCTTTTGATCCGATCACCGACCGAGTTCGGGTTTATACTTGCCAACTCTCGCCGGTTGAGATTACCTGAATTCCTCCAACCCTGTCCATGCAGATCGAACTGGCTGACGTGTCCTTGGGTCAATCAAGCCGACTTCTTCCAGTGTCCAGTTCATGCGCCCGAAATTGCACGGAGCGCAAGTGATCACCATATTGTCCAGGTTGTTGTCTCCACCACGGGCATGAGGAAGGAGGTGGTCATACTGCAACCACATCGCCTGAAATGCAGCGTGTTGTTCGGGGTTCTTCGAGCCCCATGAAAGCGCATCGGGATACGCCTTCTTGATGCGCTCTCGGATCTCCTTGCGAATGAGGGGTATGCCACAGAACCGGCAGTGAAACCCATCGCGTTGATGAAGGGCGTTCTTTTCGGCAGTGGTGGGCATGCGGAGCTTTACCCGGTGCTCTTTGGGAATACTGGGCGGCGCATTCTCAATCGGGCGATATTGCACATACGGGCTATTGCTGCCCCAGAGGGATTCCGTCCAATCTCGAATCGCAGGGATGTCTGCCTGACGGATCAATTCGTGAGCCAGCTTTGGATTGCCAGCGAGGTGTGCCAGGACCGCAGACTCAAGCAGACGCGCAGCTTCGCCGATTTCGGGTATGGGTTCTCGGAGGCAGGTGCGCAGGCTTGCAGTCATGTGTTCACGGAAAGCTCCTCTGATAAACAAAGATGCATGCAGGAGAAGCCGGAACTGGTTTCAGACACCGCCAAACATCCACAGAAGTGGTCGAACATGTTCTTACTTTTGTTCTTACTTTGCACGTTACAGCGTGCGAAACCTTGATTTTACAAGGTGGAGGCGAGGGCGGGAATTGAACCCGCGCATACCGGTTTTGCAGACCAGTGCATTACCACTTTGCTACCTCGCCATTTCCTGTTCTGGAGGAAAGTGCGCCGATACTAGGCGCGGGGCTCCGGTGTGTCAAATGAAGCGGCTGAGGAGGGGCAGGAGCTCCTCGACGGTGCTTGCGGGCCAGAGGGAGCGAGCCGTCATGATGGCGCTGTCGAGGGCGCGGTGCTCGGGGGCGTCCGGGACGGTGGGAATGCGAGGAATGACACGGGCCAGCACGGCCTTGGCGGAGGCCACGTTGGCATGCAGGTGGCCGATGACGGCCTCCGCGGTCACCGCCTCCTCCTCGACCTTCCAGCAATCGTAGTCCGTGATCATGGCCAACGTGGCGAGGCCGATCTCCGCCTCGCGGGCGAGCTTTGCCTCCGGCAGATTCGTCATGCCGATGACATCAAAACCGAGCTGGCGGTTCGCGTTCGACTCTGCGCGTGTCGAAAAAGCCGGCCCGTCCATGCAGACGTAGGTGCCGCCGTTGTGCACGCGGAGGCCCAAAGCCTGGCTTTCCTCATGCAAAAGCGTGCGCAGGCCCGTCGAGATCGGATCGCCAAAGGCTACATGCGCCACGATGCCGCGGCCGAAGAAGGTGTGATGCTCGCGGCGGCTCGTGCGGTCGAAAAACTGGTCCGGCAGCACGATGTCACGCGGATGATACTGCTCCTGCAGGCTGCCCACGGCCGTCACGGCGATGATCCAGCGCACGTTCAGGCTGCGGAGAGCCCAGATGTTCGCCCGATGGTTCAGCTCCGTGGGCAGGAGGCGATGCCCTTTGCCATGCCGCGGCAGGAAAACGACACGCCGCCCGGCAAAGTCACCCGCGATCAGCTTGTCACTCGGCGGCCCGAAAGGTGTCGAGACGCTGATCTCCTCGCGGTTCGAGAAGCCGTCGAGGTCGTAAAGGCCGGAGCCGCCGATGATGCCAATGGCAGGTGGAGAGTCAGTCATGCGGCCGCGAGGGTAGAAAGGCCGCGGCGAGGTTCAAACAGCTCGTTGCTTGAAAAACCGTCCGCAGATGAACATCGTATCGGAAAGGGCCGTCTCACAATGGCCGTTTTGCCCCCAGAATCTGAGTCCCATGAAAACCCTCCAAAGCCTCGCCATCATCGCTGTGCTGACGCTGCTTTCCGCGTGCGCGATACCTGACCTCAACTCCGCCCCCGGTGCCTACTGCATCCGGACACGGGATGGCCGCGAGGTCTTGTGTGATGGCAAACCTCTCCTTCAGGAAAGCACCGGCTACTACCGCTACCGCACGCGGGAAAATCGCGACGCCGTGATCCGCAAGGACGACGTGGCAGCCATCGAGAAACGCAACGCGTGAGCTCCACGCGTCCTTCATTCCCTTCCCTCGTCCTGGCCTCCGCCTCGCCGCGTCGTGCTGAATTGCTGCGCGAGGCCGGTGTGGCTATCGAAGTGATCTCACCCGATGTCGAAGAGGCTCACGATGCCTCGCTCACGCCTGAGCAGCTCACCGTGGAAAACGCCCGTCGAAAGGCTCTAGCGGGCTCTGCGATGCGTCCGGTCCGTCTCGTGCTCGGTGCGGACACACTTGTGTATGTCGATGGCGATCCACTCGCGAAGCCCACGGACATGGAGGAGGCGTTGCGCATGGTGCGCAGGCTCTCCGGCCGCTCGCACGAGGTCTGCACCGGTGTCGTGCTGGCTCGCGATGGGGCGGTGGTGGAGGCTTTTCACGTGATCACGCATGTCACTTTCAAGCCGCTGAGCGATGACACGATCCGCGATTATCATTCCAAAGTGAACCCGCTCGACAAAGCCGGTGCCTACGGCATTCAAGCGCACACCGACATGCTGCTGGAGCGCATGGACGGCTCCTTCACGAATGTGGTCGGGCTGCCTGTCGAGCGACTCATGGAGGTGCTCGCGGCTCATTCAGTCGTTTGATGCCAGCATTGCGAATTTCGATTGGCTTGTGGTGACGAACACGGCTTCCATCCGGCCGTCATGAACGCCTCCCATCACCGCTGGCTGCACGATCAACTCCCGCAATGGGAACGCGACAGCCTCGTCACGGCTGAAAACGCCGCCACGCTGCGCCAGCGGCATCCGGTGGATGATTCACAGCCCGGCGTGGCCCAGCTCATCATGGGAGCACTGGGGGCGATGCTCATCGGCGCGGGGCTCATTGCGGTGATCGGTTACAACTGGGATGACTTCACACGGCCCGTGCGGCTGCTGTTTGCCTTCCTGCCGCTGCTCGGCTCGCAAATCTTCAGCTTCATCGTGCTGCGAAAAGGCGACGCCGCTGTGGCGTGGGTGCGTGAAACTGCCGCGATGCTGCAAACGATGGCCACGGGTGCCTGCATCGCCCTCGTTTCACAGATCTACAATCTTGGCGGGCAGTGGCCAGACTTCCTCTTTGCGTGGTTCCTGCTCAGCCTGCCGCTCGTGTGGCTGATGCGCTCCACCTCGGTGGCCATCTTCTATCTCATCGCCATCGCCGAGTGGTCGATTCATCAGTGCGATCTGGGCAAGGTGTGGCACCACAGCCCGCTCATCTACCCTTTGCTGCTCCTCGGCCTGTTTCCCTTCTGGCCCGGCCTGCGGCTCGACAAGCCTCTCTCGGTCACGCTGCGCTGGATCATGGCTTTGAGCGCTGTTTTCGGCCTGGGTGCCGCGGCTTACTTTGCCACGCAGCAGCACTTTGATCGTAGTTGGGGCCATGAAGAGGCTTTCTTCGCTCTCGGTGCCTTCACCGCGGCTGCGATGGCTTTGTTCCCGCTGAGTCCAAATGCCCTCGCCGCTCCATCACGACATAAACCGCAGATCGTGCTCGGTTTCCTCTACCTGCTCGTGTTTGGCATCACGAACACTTTCCTCAGCTCCGGTGCCGAGATCGTGAAAGGCTATGCCGCTGCCGCCAAGATGCCTTGGGCATGGGTTTTGATTGCCACCGCCGCGGTGTTCGCCTTTCACGCCCTTCGCACGCATCGCTGGGCCGTGCTCGCGGTGAGCTCGATCACGCTCGTGCCGCTCGTGGGCCTTGTTTTTGGGGCCAAAGCCTCATCCGCCATCCCGTGGCTCATGACGCTGCATCTGCTTGTGCTCGGCATCACGCTTATCGTGCTCGAATTCAGCGGCCGACGCGGCGCTCCGAGGCTCGGTGCCTCCCTGCTCTCCATCCTGCTCATCGCCCGCATGTGCGAGAGTGATCTATCGCTGCTCGCCAAAGGTCTCGCCTTCATCGCCATCGGTGTGGCCTTCCTCGCCTTCAACATCTTCATGGGCCGCCTGAAGGCCCGCCTCACCACTCCGAAGCCATGAAAGCTCTTCCGCTCATCCTCTTTGCCCTCGTCTCGCTCGCGCAGTGGGCCGCGCCGCTCTCGCAAATCGCCCGCTACGAGCAAACGCTCGCCAAAGGCACGCTCGTCCGCCTCAAATGCTCCGCACCTGATCCCTATGATCCGCTGCGTGGCCGCTACCTCGCCGTGCGACCGGACCAAGACGATGTAACCATCGCCAAAGAGGCCAAAGTCCACACCGGCCAGCATGCCTACGCCACGCTGAAGACCGGCACCGATGGTCTCACGACTCTCGACGAACTCTTCGCCGAGCCTCCGGCCTCCGGCGACTTCGTTCGCGTCACCGTCCGCTGGGAGTCCGAGGGCAAAGCGCACATCGAATGGCCCTTTGACCGCTTTTACCTCAACGAAGCCCTCGCGCCCGAGGCCGACAAATGGTTCGCCGAAAGCATCCGCGGTAGCAAAGGCGTCATCGCCGAGGTGCGCGTGCATCACGGCACCGCCGTGCTCGAAAACCTCACCTTCGACGGCCAGTCCTTCCTCGGCATCCTGAAGCAGCGGGTGAAGTGACGGCTGGGTGTACGTTGTTCACGCTTTAGCGTGTCCGTATGCAGCCACGCTGAAGCGTGAACAACGTACCCAAACGTGCCTCACAGCTTCACATCCCAGCCCTTGCGATAGCCTCCCTCGCGGCCCCACAGCTTCTCCGCGGCGGCGTTGTCGATGATCTTGCCCGTCTTTGGATCACAACGCACCACCGTGTTCGTGCGGTAGGCCATGTTGCCGAGGTGGCACATCATCGTGCTCTTCTGGCCTTCATCGATGGGGCTGTTGAGCTTCGCTTCGCCGCGGATGGCATCGAGGAAATTGCCGATGTGAGACACATCGCCTGTGCCAGCGGTGCTCGCCTTGCCCTTGCTGATCTCCACGCCCTTCGGATCAAAGATCGACCAGGTGTCGCGTGAGATGGCCATCGTGCCTTTGTCACCGTAGAAGACGACCTCGCCGATGTTTTTCTCGGCGGCACGCGGATGGCAGGAGCTCTGCACCCACTCGCAACCCGCGTGGCCGAAGTCATACACCGCCGTGCCCGTGTCCGGCGTCTCTTGCTCATCATCGTAAAAGTAGCGACCGCCGTTGTAAGTCACCTTCAGCGGATACTCGCCCTTCAGGCCCCAGCGCAGGATGTCCAGCGAGTGGATGCCGTTGTTGCCGAGCTCGCCATTGCCCCAGTGCCAGAACCAGTGCCAGTCGTAGTGCGCGATCTTCTTCGGATCATGCTTCGCGTCATCCGGCACCGGCCCCTGCCACAAATTAAAGTCGAGATCGGCGGGTGCAGGCTTTTCATTCACCGCCACGGTCTTGCGGCTGTTGTAGTAAAAGCCGCGGGCAAAGCGTGCGGTGCCGATGGCACCCTCGTGCAGCGCGGTGATGGCGTCCTTCATCCAGGTGCGACGCTGGTTGCCCATCTGCACGAGGCGGTCGTATTTCTTGGCTGCGGCCACGATCATCTCCGCCTCATTCGCATTCTGGCTGCCGGGCTTCTCGACATACACATGCTTTCCGGCCTGCATGCACAGCAGCGCGGCGGGCGTGTGCCAGAAATTCGGCGTGGCGATGAAGACCGCATCGAGCGTCTTGTCATCGAGGAAGGTGCGAAAGTCCTTCACGCCCTGGCAGGAGACCTGTTGCGTGGCGTTCACCAACTTCAGCCCGGCTTCGAGACGCTTCGAGTCCACCTCCGCGAGATAGGCGATCTCCACATTCGGGATCTTCAGCAAGGCGCTGACGTGTCCCATGCCACGACCCAGCGCGACGACGGCCACTTTGAGCTTCTTCTGCGCCGCATCCGCCGCGCGGAGTTTCGTGATGGTGGCAGCCGCGGCCAGCGCGGACGTTTGATGGAGGAAGGAGCGGCGGTTCATGATGGTGATCACATATCGCAGGCAAGGGCCGCGCCCTTGCGAAGTTTGCAACCCGGCCTAAGGAGGCCGCATGGCATTCCCTTTTCGCTCTCCTCGTGACACCGTCGGCGGCATCTGCGTCTTTGGCCGCATCCTCGACAAGATCCGCTACTTCGCCCGCGAGGGAAAACTGCCCGATGGCTACCACCTCGGCTTCATCGAGGGCAGCCGCACCTTTGACGACCGCGTGTGCCGCTTCCTCGGCGTGAGCTTTGAGGACCTCACCAAGCGCACGCTGGAAGGCGGCACGGACGAAGAGGTGCTCGAATGGTGCTTTCAAAACGGCCGCCGTCCCGATGCCGAGCAGATCGAGATCTGGAACGGCTTCATGAACAAGCGCGGCTGGCGCGATGCCGCCTCGAATGGCCTGCAAAAGCAAAAAGAAGAAGCCGGCCTCGGCCACCGCGACGACATCGTCGTCTTCTTCGACCTCATGGACGTCGAGGAAGGCCGGGCAGCGTAGCTTCGATGGAACTGCTTGAGCATGTTGTTCACGCTTTAGCGTGGGATTGGCTCCCAGAGGCACGCTCAAGCGTGAACAACGTACCTTGTTTGCCCTTCGCTCTCGGCTACAACCCACGCGGAGCCATCGAATACAAGCCGATGGTCACATCATAGGCGTCGTAGGCCCCCATGCGCTTCAGCTCATGGCCTGCGCCCCAGGAGTCCGTGAAGAGAATTTGCGTCACTTGGTTCTTCTCCAGCTTGTAGCCGATGATCATGCGCATGTGGCCGCCGCGGGTCTGCCCGCTGCCGGGCAGGGGTGGATCTTCTTGCGCTTTGCCGAGCTCCAGCGCCCACAGCAGCGGCACGCCTTTGTTCACATACTCCTTTACGAGGTTCATGAACTCCTTCTCCGAGACGCGACGCTTGCCGTTGTTGTAGTAGAGTTCCGGGTTCACCAGCGGCTTGAAGGCCACTTTGAAATGCTGGTCGATCTTCGCGAGGCTCTTCTGCATGCCGAAGACATTCGCGCCGCTGTCCGCATCGACCTGCACGAGCTGCGCCATCTCGTGCTGGTCGCAGGGGATGCGCATGTACTCAAAGAGGCGCTGGCAGCTCGCCGCCACGCAGTAGCCTTTCTGGCCTTGATCCACCATCGGCACGCCGGTGATATAGACTTCGCCATCCGGCTTCTTCGTCACGCGCTTGATCAGCTCCATGCTCTGCACGCCGGTGACCATCTTGCCCATCGTGTAGTCTGTCTGCCCCGGCGCGGCCAGCTTCAGGCGGAGGAACTCCGGTTTGATCACCTTCCCCGGCACCTGGTACTCGTTGTATTCGAGCAGCGCGGTGGCCTGCGGAGAGGTCCACATCCAGCCCGCCACGGGCAGCGCCGCATTCGTCGAGTTGATCTGGCGCTTCGGAGCCACCTTCAGCACCTGGCCGAGGTTCTGGCCGATGGTTTTGAAGATGCGGTCAAAGTCCTTCACCTCGATGTCACCGCTGTCGCCCCGGTTGTAGAAGGAAATCGTCGTTTTCGCCGCCTTGCCATTCACAAACTCCAGCACGGCCTCCTCCACCTTGATCGAGCCGCCGAACATCGTGAGCTTCGTCTCCACATTCGAGAACATGTGGCGGGAAAACCGGGCGCGGGACTTCTCCGCGTTCATCCACTCAAACTGCGGCGGCTTTTTCTGCTGCTTTGGGTCGTCGAGCTTGGGTGAGTAGAGCATCTCCAGCCCGTCCGAGGAGGTCGTCCAGATCGTGGCCACGTTGATGAGCGCATCCAGGTCCGCCGCCAGCTCCGGCCGCCGCCTCTCCCCCGCCTCCTCCTGCGCCACGAGCGGCAGGCAGGCGACGCCAAAACCAGCGAGGGCGAGAAAAAGGACGCGTGAGGTCATGCGGCGTTTTTAGCAGGCGGGCAAAGGGGGTGTCAATTCCGGCGTCCAGCCTTCATGATGTAACGCCAATCGCACATGGCCGTTCCCGGCGAAAAAACCTCTGTGCGTTTTGGACTCAACAGGTCCTGCCACAGTCGTGGCAGGACTTCGTGGCTCCCGTTTGGTCCGGACACGAGCGTGGCGGGACCTCGCGGCTCCCGTTTGCCGTGAACACGGCTGTGGCAGGACTTCGCGGCTCTCGTTTGGCGCGGACACGACCGTGGCTGGACCTCACGGCTCCCGTTTGGCGCGGACACGACCGTGGCTGGACCTCACGGCTCCCGTTTGATGCGGACACGGCCGTGGCAGGACCTCACGGCTCCCGTTTGGCGTGGACACGGCCGTGGCGGGCCGTTTCGGGCGGACACAGTAGGGACCTGCCGTCGCGCGATCTCGTGCTCGAATGCCTGATCGCCGACGCGGTGCGGGAGCTGGAGGCCGGGCAAAAGGGCTGAGCGGGACTCAGCCGACCACTTTGAGGCCAATGATGCCGCTCACGATGAGGCCCACGCAGACGAGCCGGGCCGCAGTGACGGGCTCACCAAACCACAGGATGCCGCCGAGCACGGTGCCGACCGCGCCGATGCCGGTCCAGACGGCATACGCGGTGCCGATGGGCAAGGAACGGGCCGCGATGCCGAGCAGCACAACGCTGATGAGGAGGGCGGCAAGGGTGAGCAGCGTGGGCCCGAGGCGGGTGAAACCCTCGGTGGCCTTCAGGCCGAGCGCCCAGGCGACTTCACAAAGGCCGGCGATGATGAGCAGAATCCAGGACATGCGATCTGACAGACGTGATCAGGAGCTTCGGAGTTTGTCGTTCGGGCTTCAGCCCGTGGTCGGGGACGGGCTGAAGCCCGCACTACGAGCACTCAAGCACCATCACTTCACCGCCACACCCGCCGCTGGAGGCGTGAGCACCTTTTGGAGCGGGCGGGGATAGACGCCGAGGGCGAGGATCACGAGGGCGAGGCCGCAGGCGATGGCTTTGGTGAGCGGGGCGAGGGTGAGGGCGGGCTTTTCGCTGCCTTCGGTGGTGTACATCGAGAGGATGATGCGGAAGTAGTAGTAGAAGCCGGCGGCGGCGGCGATGACGGCGCAGCTCAAAGCACCCCAGTAGCCGTGATCGACGAGGCTGAGGAACACGAACATCTTCCCGATGAACCCGGCGGTGAGCGGCAGGCCGGCGAGGCTGGCGAAGGCGATGGTGATGACGAGCGCGAGGACGGGCGAGCGTTTGGCGAGACCCTGGAAGTCGCCGAGGTCCTCGCCCTGGCCGTTCACACGCATGAGGCCGAGCGCGAGGAAGCCGAGCACGGTCATGGGCAGGTAGGTGGCGAGGTAGAAGGCGACGATGCCGTTGCTGCCGATGTCGAAGCGGCCGCCGCTGCCGCAGGCGAGCGCGAGGAGCAGGTAACCGGCGTGGCTGATGCTGGAGTAGGCGAGCAGGCGCTTCACGCTGGTCTGGAAGATGGCGGGGAGGCTGCCGAGAAGCACGGTGAGCGAGCCGCCGACGAGCAGCACGGCCTGCACTTCATCGGCGATGATGGAACCTTTGGCGGTGAAGGCATCGAGAGCGCGGGTGAGCACGACGAAGCCCGCAGCCTTCGATCCGACGGAGAGGAAGGTGGTCACCGGTGTGGGTGCGCCTTGATACACATCCGGCACCCACATGTGGAAGGGCGCGGCGGCGACCTTGAAGCCGAGGCCGACGAGGAGCATGGCAGCACCGAAGAGCGCGGCAGCCTTGCTGGTGGCGGGATTGGCGAGCGCCTTGCCGATGGCGTCGAAATTCATGCTCCCGGTGGCGCCGTAGATCCAGGCGATGCCGTAAACGAGCACGCCGGTGCTCAGAGCGCCGAGGATGAGGTATTTCACGCCGGCTTCGAGGCTGAGGGCGCTTTTGCGGGCAAAGGCGACGAGGACGTAAAAGCTGATGGTGACGAGTTCGAGCGTGATGAAGATCGTGACGAGGTCGCGGGCGGAAGCCATCCACATCATGCCGGCGCAGACGATGAGCGGCAGGCTGAACATCTCGGCGAGTTTGCCATCGAGCGTGAAGCGCGTGAGGTAGGGGGCGCACTCGAGCGTGAGCCACAGCACAAGCAGGGTGATGACGAGCGCGAAGCCTTTGTAGAAGAGCGCCAGCGTGTCGATCTGGTGCCAGGGCTGCATGAAGGCGGGAAGCTGCGTGCCGCAGGCGGGCAGCAGCACGAGCGCGAGCGCGGTGCCGGCCATGGCCGTGTAGCCGAGCGTGCGGCGGGAGATCTCCGGCTTGAAGGCCTCCAGCAACAGGAGGACGAGGCCGAGGAGGGCGAGGCTGGCTTCGAGGGTGAAGACGGACATGGAAGGACGAGATTAACCGGCAGCCAGCGTGCCCTTCAGCAGATTCAGCAGCAGCCAGGGGCAGCAGCCGGTGAGCAGGAGGGTGGCGGCCATGAGGATGAGAGGAAGGCGCTGCGGCAGGGCGGGGTCGCTCATGAAGAGGCCGGTGGTGGCGCTGCCGTGGAAGATGCTGCGGTAGGCGCGGAGCATGTACACGGCGCTCATCACCACACCCCAAAGGGCCAGAATGACGGTCCAGTGCAGATTGGTGAGCGCTCCTTTGAAACCGGTGAAGCTGCCGGCGAAGACCATGACCTCGCCCGCGAAGTTGCTGAGGCCGGGCAGGCCGATGCTGGCAAAGGCACCGAAGGCAAACAGCACGGTGAAGGCCGGTGCGTGGGAGGCGAGACCGCCGAGCTTGCTGTATTCGAGCGTGCCGAGCTGGTTGCGCATCTTGCCAGTGAGGGCAAACAGCAGCGCGATGGACACGCCGTGGGCGAACATGAGCAGCACCGCGCCTTTCAAAGCGATCTCGCTGCCTGCGGCGAGGGCGAGGAAGATGTAGCCCATGTGCATCACGCTGGAGTTGGCGAGCGTGTCGTCGAGGCGGCTGGCACGGATGGTGACGAGACCCATGACGAGGATGTTGCCCAAAAGCATGAGCAGCAGCGCGTTTTGCACCCACGGGACGTTCGCACCCTGTGGCAGCAGCGGCAAAGCGATGCGCAGCAGGCCGTAGAGACCGAATTTTTTCAACACGCCCGCGTGTAGCATGGCGACGGGCGTCGGGGCGGTGGCGTAGGCCGGAGCCGCCCAGCTATGGAAGGGGAAAAGGCTGACGAGCGTGCCAAAGCCGAGCAGCAGCACAAAGAAGATCGCGCCCTGTTTTTCGATGGGCAGCGGGGTTTGCTTGGCCTGCGCACGCAGCGCTTCGAGGTCGAAAGTGAGATGCGGACCTTCGCTGAACTCAACGACGAGCCACACGAGGCCCGCGAGCAGCACCAAGCTGCCGATGCCGAGGTAGATCGTGGCCTTCCAGGCGACTTTTTTGCGCTCAATCGGCTCCGCGTGGCCGTGGAGCGCGATCATGAGGAAGGTCGGGATCAGCGCCAGTTCGTGGAAGGCGTAGATGAAGAAGACATCGGTCGTCAGGAAGGCTCCCAACGCACCGCCGCCGATCAAAAGCGAGGCGACGTAGAAAATGGCCGGGCGGTCCTGAATCTGCCAGACGGCCGCAAACATCACGATGGCGGTCAAAAGGGCCAAAATGAGCGAAACACCATCCGCGCCGACGGAGAAGCTCATCGCCGGATTGGCGAGGATTTCACGCGCATGTGTGTAGGCGAGGGTTGTGCTGCCTTTGGCGGCATATTGCCAGCTCAGGGCCAGCACGATGACCAGATTCACCAGCGTGGCTCCGACGGAGGCGGCACGCGCAGGCGCTCCGAACAGCACCGCGAGGGCGGCGAGGATCGGGAGCAGGATGACGATTTCGAGGACGCTCATTCGGAAAGGGGATCAATGGGTGCGGGGCAGCACAAACACGACAAGATAGACCACGGCGATGATGCCGCCGCCGAGCAGGAAGGTGTAGCCTTGCAGATGCCCGCCCTGAAGCATGCGGGTGGCCGCGCCGATGCGAGCCACGAGGGCCGCGGGCAGACGTGCGACGAGTCCATCGACAAAGATGCGCTCCATCGCGGTGACGACCCACGCGAGGCCGTCCTGGCCCACGCGGACGATGACGGCGTAGATCTCGTCGAAGTAGAATTTGTTGGCGAAGAGCTTGATGCACACCGGATCGCTGTCCTTGCCCTTGTAGAGCAGGAAGGAGCTGATCGAGCCAATGAGCAGCACGGCGACCGAGGTCCACAGGACGGTGTCGTGGCCTTCGACGTGCTCGGGTTTCATCGCTTGGAGGAAGTCGGAGAACGGTCCCCAAGCCGAGAAGATCGAAAAGATGGCCAGCAGGGCCAGCGGCAGCGCCATGACGAGCGGCACCTCGGCGGCGTGATGCGCGGATTCCGTGCGGGCCTTGCCAAAGAAGGCCACGACGAGCAGTCGCGTCATGTAGAAGGCGGTCAGAGCAGCGGTGGCCGCACCGGCGAGGAAGAGCACGCGGCAGCCGCTATCAAACGCGGCACCGAGCACGGCTTCCTTGCTCCAGAAACCACTCAGCGGCGGCACGCCCATGAGCGCCGCAGTGCCGATGGCAAAGGTCCAGAAGGTGATCGGCATGTGCTTGCGCAGGCCGCCCATCTTCCAGATGTCCTGCTCATGGTGGCAGGCGTAGATGACGGCACCGGAGCCGAGGAAGAGCATCGCCTTGAAGAAAGCATGCGTGTAGAGGTGGAACATCGCCGGATGGCCGGGATGCGCCCCGTGCGCGGCCTCACCATGCAGCGCCGCCATCGCCACGGCACCGACGGCCATGACCATGTAGCCGAGCTGGCTGAGCGTGGAGTAGGCCAGGATGCGCTTGATATCGCCCTGCTGCGTGGCCATCAGCGCCGCGAGCAGCGCGGTGAAGCAGCCGATGCCCGCGATGGTCTCCGCGGCGAGCGGCGTGACGATCACAAAGCTCACACGCACCAGCATGTAAACGCCCGCGGCCACCATCGTGGCGGCGTGGATGAGCGCGGAGACCGGCGTGGGGCCTTCCATCGCGTCCGGCAGCCACACATGCAGCGGGAACTGGGCGGATTTGCCAACCGCACCCATGAAAAGGCACAACGCGGCGACGGTGATGATGCCGGGATTGTTTTTCAGCACCTCAGCCAGCGGTCCGCCGGTGACGAAAGCGTCTTGGAGGTTATCGATGTTCAGATCACCCTTGTTCAGGCCGAAGAGGATCAAGATCCCGATCATGAAGCCGAAGTCGCCGATGCGGTTCGTGAGGAAAGCCTTCTTGCAGGCCTCGGCGGCGCTCGCCTTTTCATACCAGTGGCCGATGAGCAGGTAGGAGCTCAGACCGACGAGTTCCCAGTAGATGAACATCATCACCAGGTTCCCCGCCAGCACGATGCCGGTCATGGAGAACATGAAGAGCGAGAGCGATCCAAAGAAGCGCGGCTTGGCCTCATCGTCCTTCATGTAGCCCATCGAGAAGATGTGCACGAGCATGCCAATGAAGGTCACGATGAACATCATGCCGCGGCTTTGATCGTCGATCATGGCGTCGATCCCGGCGCTCATGCCCTCGACGTCGATGAATTTCAGGATGCCCACCGTGCCCTCGGCACCCTTCGTGGCAAGCAGCGCCAGACTGGCGAGGAAGCAGATGACCGAGGAGCCCACGGAGATGAGCACGCTGGCGTTTTTCAGTGCCCGGTGACCCAGCAGGATGATGAGCGCCGAGAAAAACGGCAGCAGCAGCAGGATGGTGGGGAGGAACTGGCCTGGGGATTGGGCGTCGGCGGGAGGCATGGGGCGGCGGTCGAGAGGTGCGGGTCAGCCCTGGAGCTTGGTGATGGCCTCGGTCTCCACGCTTTGCCGGGTGCGGAACAGCGCGACGATGATGGCGAGGCCCACGGCCACCTCGGCGGCGGCCACGGTGATGGTGAAAAACACGAGCGACTGCGCGGTGTAATCCGGCAGGCCGTTGACGAGATGGAAGCGGCTGAAGCCGACCAGCGCCAGGTTCGCGGCACTGAGCATCATCTCCAGGCACATGTAGATGATGAGGATGTTCCGGCGGGCGATCACCCCGGCCAGACCGAGGGCGAAAAGCATGCCGCTGACGACGAGATAGTGGCCCAATGTGATCATGCGGCACCTCCTGGGTTCTTTTCACGCTTGCTCAGCACCACCACGCCCACCGTGCCCACGAGCAGCAGCAGACCGACGACCTGGATGTGGAAGCCGTATTGGTTGAAGAGGGTGAAACCGATCAATTTGGCATCGGGAAGTATCCCGGCCTTCAAATCGTTCGCGATGGTCGGCAGCTTCGCCGCACCTTCCGCCTTGCTCGCGGCCTCCACGAGGGCCAGCGGGGTATTTTGCGGCGTTTTCTCCGCCAGCTTCGTGTGGCCCACCACCGTCATGATCTGCGTCACCAGCAGCACGGCCACCACAATGCCACTCACGATGGCGGCCAGGTTCGGCTGCTTGCCTTCCTCCGCCTTGATGTCCAGCAGCATGATGATGAACAGGAAGAGCACCATGACCGCGCCAGCATACACGAGGATCTGGATCGTGCCGATGAAGTAGGCGTCCAGGCTTACAAACAGGGCCGCCAGCCCCACAAAACACGAGGCCAGCGACAGGGCGCTGGTAACCGGATTCCGCGCCGTGACCACCATGAGCCCAAAGCCCAGAGTGATGGCAGCGAGGAGGTAAAACAGAAGCGGAGGCATGCGGGGAAATATCGAAATCCGAATGACGAATGACGGATGGGGCTCAGAAAGCACGCCAAAGGCCAAAAACCACACGGGAAGGCCGATGATGCGAGCGGGGGCGAGGGGCGGCAACCGCATTTTGTGAAAAATTTCACAAAGTCCCGCACGAGGGGCTCAGCAGGCCTTTTGGCGACCTTCAAAAACCTCGGCCACAGCCTCCGCTGTTCATTTCAGCAGCTCCGCCACCGGGATGCGGAAGAACTTGTCCGTCCGCGACTGCTTTTTGTCCTCGCCGCCCAGGCAATAGACATGGTCGCCCATCTTCACGAGCCCCACCATCGCCGCGTAGGGCAGCGGGACGGCTTTCCGGTAGCGGTCGGCCTTCACATCATAGATCACGGCCTCCGCCGTAAAGTCATCACGATACCCGCCAGCGATGTAGATGTGGCCGTCATTGAGCGTGACCGCCGTCAAACCCCGCGTCGGAGCCGCCATCGAGGCCAGTTTCCGCCACACGTTCTTCTCCGGCGAGAAGGCATAGGCCTCTGCCGTGTTCACCGGCAGCTTGGCTTCTGCGTCGTAGTTCATCCCGCCAAACACGAACAACTCATTTCCGACCACCGCTGAGGCCGCGGTGGCGAAGGGCTTGCCGGGGTAGTCGGCGAGGCGGGTCAGCCCACATTTTTCGAGGCTGTATGCCGCTTGGGTCACACCGGCGAGATTAGCGGCATCATCAGTTCCTCCAACAAAATACATTCTTTCGCCAATCAGACCCCCGCTGAGTAAAACCATCGTCGATGGCAATTCGTCCTGCGGAGTCAGTTTCCCGGCCTTCGCGTGGCCGAAGATCTTGAGCGTCCGCTGTCCATCGCTCCCTCCCAGCAACAGCAAGTCACTCACATGCGAAAAACCAAGGCCATAGGCAATGGGTGAGGGCATGTCGTGCCGTTTGGCCCACACACGGTTCTCTGGAGCAAAGGTGTAAACCCCGCTGAGCCAGTTCTTCTTCCCGCCTTCCCAATTCGTGCCACCCACGATCACGATTTGTCCGCCATGATGCCCACCGAGAAATCCCCCGTTCGGCTCCGGGAGCGGCGGAAGCTGCTCCCACTGGGCCAAAGCAGAGGAGGTCAGCGCCAGGCTAAGAAACAACCGTTTTGTCATCGGGATCAGTGGCTCGTTCATAGTGGTCAGTGTGTTCGGATTTCCAGCCGGGGCGGAGGCGCACATCGCTCTCACCGCTAAGTTCGCCGGGAGCGCTTGCGGGAGTGGCATCCGCCTCACGCCGCATCTCCCACCAGCATTGGCCGCAGTGGTTGTGCTCGTGGTCGATGACGAAACCGGCCTGTTTCATGAGCGGGCCGATCCAGCCCATGCAGTGATCGCAGTAGTCGCTGTATTGATGGAGGCCGTTGCGGATCAAAAAGCCCTTCGAGGGGCATTCGTGCATGTCGATGCGGAAGACATCGTCCGTCACCGTGCGCTCATACACCGCGCCTTCATCCGCGAGCGTCGGTCCCCAATACTCCTTCATGCCCTCGAAGCCCTTTTTCCCGATCAATTCGGACGCGTGAAGCTGCGAATCGCGATGAATCGCCTCGTCCCAGTAGGCTTTCACCAGTTCGTGACCGCCGAGAAGGTTCAGCCACTCGAAGGTCCACTCGTAATGCCCGCAGAAGTCGTAGCAGCCAATCATGACGCGGTGGCGATGTCCTCCAGGTTTTGTGGTTCCAGGGCCGCGTGACGTTTCACGAAGCGCTGCGTGCAGCTTCCATTGCCGCCGCACACACGCACCGCGAGGCCCGCAGGCTTCGCGATGGCCTCGCTGACAAAATAACAGTGCTGGCAGATCTCCGGCACGATGTCGCGCCCATGCTCCCGCAGATGCCGGATGAGCGGACAGACCTTCACTTCGAGCGTCACCTCGTCCGGTGATTCATGCACCTCCACCTCCGCACCCGGCTCCGCAGCAAAAAAGGCCCGCCAATACTCCGCCACTCCACTCATCCCCTTCTCCCGCCACTGCTCCGACACCGGCCGGTAGTACTCACGACCAATGTCCTGCCAGTAACGCCGCAGGCCCTCAATGCCGTGACGCTGCTTGATGAAGCGAAACGTCGCGTTCGTCGCGAAGTAGAAATCCGCATGCCCCACCGGTTTGGTGTCGGGATAAGGCAAAACAGTGTCGGCGGGCATGGCGTGGAGTCGTCGCCAGCATGGCCGAACTTTCCGGCGAAACCAGTGGCTCCGCGAGGAAACCACGAAATGCGGCGTTGCAGCCGCGTTGATGTCTCCGGTAGCCTCTTGCGCATGACACACTTCTCCTGGCTCGATTACAGCATCTTCGGCGGGTATCTGGCCGCATCGGTGGGCGTGGGCCTGCTCTCCGCCCGTGGCTCGAAATCGCTGGGCGATTACTTTCTCGCGGGTCGCGGCATGAGCAGCATCCTCGTGGCGATGTCGATCCTCGCGGCGCTGTTCTCCGGCATCAGCTACCTCGCCGGTCCGGCGGATGTGTACAAGAACGGCTTCGCCTTCGCCTACATCGTGCTGGCGTTTTTTATCGCCACGCCCTTCACGACGCTCTGGATGCTGCCGAAGTTTTATCAATCACGCTACTTCACGGCCTACCAGTTTCTCGAAGAACGCTTCTCGCTGTCCACGCGACTGCTCGCGTCCGGTCTCTTCATCTTCCGCGTGGCCCTGTGGCTGGCAGCGGCCACTTACGCCCCGGCTTTGGCACTCGAAAAAGTCACCGGCCTGCCGCTGTGGCTCACCATCCTGGCCTCAGGCACGCTCACCACGCTCTACACCGCGCTCGGAGGCATGCGGGCCGTCATCTGGACGGATGTGATGCAGCTCATCGTGCTCTTTGGCGGTCAGCTCATGATCGTCATCGTGGCATTGGGAAAAATCCCCGGCGGCCTCGGCGGCATGTGGGACACGGTGGTGGCCGATGGCCGCATGAATTTGAGCCTCTCCTTCAATCCCGCCGAACGCGTGAACCTCGGCGCGATCCTCCTCGCCGGTGCCTTCCTGCACCTCGTGCAAATGGCCACGGATCAGGTCAGCGTGCAGCGCTACCTCAGCGCCGGCAGCTTGAAGGAATCGCAGCGCTCGCTTTGGATCAAGCTGTGGTTCGTGCTGCCGGTGCTGGTGCTCTTTTACGGCACCGGGCTCGTGCTCTACGCCTTCTACAAAACCCACGGCGATCCTCTCGCGGCCGGGTTGATTCAAAAGGAAGATCAAATCCTGCCCTACTTCGTCGTCACGCAGTTGCCCGCCGGTCTTCCCGGCCTGCTTATCGCGGCGATCTATGCAGCCAGCATGTCCACCATCAGCGCCGGCTTGAACTCCCTCGCCTCCGCCACGGTGATCGACTTCCAGCAGCGCCTCTCCGGTGTCGCCGATGGGGCGGCTTCGACGAAGGTCAGCAATGCCCGCTGGATCACCGTCGGCTACGGCGTGCTCGTGATGGCGCTCGCCTTTGCCGTATCGGCGATGCCGGGCAATCTCGTCGAGTCCGTGAACACCGTCATCGGACTAGTCGGCGGGCCACTGCTCGGATTGTTCTTCCTCGGCATGTTCACAAAACGTGTCACCGCACGCGGCGCCCTTACAGGCTGTTTCACAGGATTTGCCGTTCTGCTCGGGGTCTTTCTATATCAAAATGGATGGTTCACGGCGGAAAAGCCTGTGCAGCTCGTCTCTTTCGTCTGGTTTAGCCTGCTTGGGTGCCTCACGGCATGCGTTGTAGGCCTGGCCGCCTCACGTCGCTAAGTGAGATGTTGGATTGAGCGACTGCGCCTGTGCAATTGTGGTCCTGTTCAGATCACAAATGGCTTATCTCCGGAGATTGAAGCTGGTTTGCTTCCTGCTACCAACCCGCCTGCCATTTTCCATGAGACTATCTATATCCCTTCGTTCGCTGTTAGGTGTTGTTGTTTCAATTCTGATGCCGGTGAGTGGATGGGCCACGGACCCGACTCTGGACCCGGCTTTCACGACGACGATCAGCCCGGGGATCACGCCGGATTCGTATCCATCCTTCAGCGGAGGCACGGGCGCGGTGAATGCGGTCGCGTTGCAGTCGGATGGGAAAATCATCGTGGGCGGGAATGTGTCGCGATATCAGGCTCCGCCCGCAGGTTCGGCGATGACATCGCTGAAGCGGTTGAATGCGGACGGCACCTTTGACTCGGGTTTCAATGCGTTCGCCTCGACGCTGGCGGACACGCAGGGCCAGACGGAGGTGAACAAGATCCTCGTGGTCGGTGGCGACAAAATGTATGTCGGCGGTGTGTTCCAAAGCTACCAGAGCACCTCGCGCAGCGGCATCATGCGGCTGAATGCGGATGGATCGCTCGACACGGGCTTCGATCTCGGCGGCGTGTCGAACAGCGTTGCCTTTGGCGTGCGATTCGTGCTGGCCATCGCGGAGCAAACGGATGGCAAGGTGCTCGTCGGCGGTGCTTTCAACCGCATGACCTCCGGCAGTGTGTTCAGCGCAGCGAATTTTTTCCGCGTGAATAGCGATGGCACGCGCGACACGGCGTTTTGCAACAACGTGAATGCCTCGCTGGTGAACAGCAACGCGGTGCAGGACATCGCGGTGCTGCCGGATGGCAAAATCCTCGTCGCGGGCGCGGCCTACAAGCCGGGTGGCGGCAACATTCCGCTTCTGGTGCGCCTGAATGCCGACGGCACGCTCGACACCTCCTTCACCGCGAATTGGGCGCTCGAGTATGGCGACATCGACGAGCTGCTGGTGCTGCCTGACGGCCGCATTTTGATCGGCGGTGATTTCACCTTTCCCGGGACGACGGCGAACCTGAATTTCGCGTGCTTGAATGCGAGCGGCAGCGTGAACACGGCCTTCATGGCGAATGTGGGCAGCGGGCCGAATGGCTGGACCGGTGGTGAGCTCGCGCTGCAGCCGGACGGCACGATTTTGGTCGGTGGTATCTTCAATCGCTGGAACAACCAGCCGCGGGCCTCGATCGCGCGGCTGAATGCGGATGGCACGCTGGACGCGGCGCTGGCGGTGCCGCCCTACACGCTGGTGCAGGGTCAGTATCTCACGCACACCTATTCCTTTGCGGTGCAGCCGGATGGCAAGCTCGTGATCGGCGGCTGGTTTGACCACATCATCGACACGGCGGTGGAAAGCTACAATCTGGCGCGCATCACGAATGAATACGCGCCGGGACAGCCGGGCACGCTGCGCATGGTGTCCGCGACGCGATTGACGGCGGAGAATGCGGGCACAGTGGAGCTCTCGGTTTCGCGTTTCACCGGACTGACGGGCGCGGTGGGCGTTTCTTATTCGATCACGGCAGGCTCCGCGGTGGAAGGCACGGACTACACGGCGGTGAGCGGCACGCTGAACTGGGCGGATGGCGATGGCAGCCTGAAAACGATCACGGTGCCGATTTTGCAGGACGCAGCGCAGGATGGCGCGCGCACGTTCACCGTGACGCTGAGTTCGCCGACGGGCGGTGCCTTCCTGCCGGGCGCGGGCACGTCCACGCTGGTCACGATCCTCGATGACGATGCCTTGCCATTCATCACGCTGAATCCGCAGGCGGTCAGTTTGGAGCAAGGCGCCAGCTTCACGCTGCGCACGGCCTTTGACAGCGTGCTGAGCGCCACGGTGAAGTGGCAGATCGACACCGGCTCCGGCTTCACGGACATCCCCGGTGCCACGAGCACCACTTACACCGTCACCAATGCCAGCGCGGCGACGCACGCGGGCACGTATCGCGCGGTGGTGACGAATGCGAACGGCTTCACGAATAGCGGCACCGCGGTGGTGTCGATCTCGATCCCCGCAGGCTCCATCGTGAATGCGTTCGCGCCGGGCTCGGGCACACCCATCGTGACCACCGCACACGGGGTGAGCATCGACAGCGCCGGGCGCTACTTGATGCTCTCCACAACGGCGCTGCGTCGCCTGGGCACGGATGGTGTTTTGGAGCCCACCACGAGCTTTGGCATCAATGTGAGCGGCGGCACGTCGGTGCTGGCCATGCCGGACGGACGGGCGATCGTCGCGGGCAATCTTTCCATCCCCTACACACACCTGCCGAGCAACACGACCTCGAATCTCAGCACCCGAATTTTCCGCGTCAACAATGACGCCACCGGCACCATCGACTCCACGTGGTCGGTGTTTGTGAACGGGCCGGTCACCGCGCTGGCGCTCGGTAACTCGGCTAAATTCTACGTCGGCACCTCCGCTGCGGCGACTTCCACGAACGGCATCCAGCGTTTCAACGCCGATGGCACGACCGACGCGACCTGGGTGCCCACCGTGAACACGATCGCCGCAGGCACAGGCGCTACGGTGGTGCTCATCCGTGAATTGGCAGATGGCAAAGTGCTCATCAGCCATCGCCACGGCAGCACCGCCAGCGGAACCTACCGGCTGACGCGCCTGAACTCCAACGGGACCATCGACACGACGTTTGGCACGAATGGCAACATCGACTTTGGCACCAGCAACTGGGTGAACGGCCTCGATGTGCTGCCGGATGGCCGCCTCGCGGTGTCGGCTCGGTTTAACACGGACTTCTTCACGCCGGGGCAGCGTTACCTGGCCATCCTGAATGCGGACGGCACCCGCGACACCACGTTTCAGTTCGCCACGGGAGTTCTGAATGGGAATCCCAACGGCGTGATCTATCGCGATGGCCGTTTGTTTGTGTTTGGGGCTTTCACCACGGTGAATGGCAACACGCAGGCCGGGGTGATGCGGGTGAATCTCGATGGCTCCATCGACAGCAGCTTCTCCGCTGGCACAGGCATCGCGGGCGGCGCGGTTTCGGTGAATGCGGCACGTTACACCACCTCGGGCGAGATTTTCATCGCGGGCGGATTCACCTCTTATAAAGGCGTCGCGCGGAATTCCGCCGCGCTGATCGTGGGGAACCCGCAAATCGGCACGCTGGGCTTTGCGCCGCCGCGTGTGACCACACTGGAAGAGGCTGCGACGCTCACGCTGACGCTGAAACGCTACGGCGACAGCACGCAGGCCGCATCCATCGACTGGACGACCGTGGACGGCACCGCGACCGCCGGTGTGGACTATGTGGCCGCGAATGGCACCGCCACCTGGGCCGCGGGCGACTCCGCTGACAAAACGATCACCATCACCAAGCTCAACAATGCCGCCATTCACGCGAATCGTGTCTTCACCATCGCGCTGAGCAATCCAAGCGGCCCTGCGGGCGCTGGAGCACCGGCGACGGTCACTTTGATCGACGATGACACGCCTGTGACGATCAACACGCAGCCCGTGGCCTCCACGGCGTTGTATGAATCACAGGCGCTCACGCTCAGTGTGGCCGCCACGAGCCCCTCCGCGCTGTCTTATCAATGGTATCTCAATGGCGTGGCCATCAGCGGAGCCACTTCGGCGACTTACAGTGTGCCTGCGGCTCTGTTGGCGAATGGTGGCGTGTATCATGTGCGCGTGACGAATGCCTCCGGCACGTATTTGAGCACGCCGTCGCTCGTCTCGGTGCGTCCGCAGCCCGGCAGGCCCGCGGCAGGGCAGGCGACGCTCGGACGTCCGGCCTTCGGTTCCGCGCCGACTGGCATCGTCGTCGGAAATGATGGTCATGCTTACATTGGCGGTTCATTCACGGCGAACGCCGTCGCGAATGTGCCGCAGTCCTACCTCATCCGCGTGAAACCGGACGGCAGCACGGACACCAGCTACACCTACGCGCCCGGCGCGAACATCACCGCGATGGCGAAGCAGTCCGATGGCAAAATCTTGATCGCAGGCTCCTTCACCGGCCGCGTGCGCCGTCTGAATGCCGACGGCACCGTCGATACCGCGTTCACCACGGCGCTTGGCAGTTCCATCCCGGCGGTGCAGATCAATGACTTCGCCTTCGACTCGCTCGGTCGCATTTATTTGGGCGGAGCGTCCTATCTCGCACGCCTGAGCTCGACTGGAGCGATCGATTCCGGCTACGCACCGGCCGTGAACAACACGGTGCTCGCCCTCGCGGTGCAGCCGGATGACAAACTCATCGTCGCCGGCTTTTTCACCTCGCTGGCTGGCTCGGCTGCCTCGCGCCTCGGCCGCTTGAACACGGATGGCACGCGTGATGCCGCCTACACCGGCTCGCTTGGCGGCACCACGACGCCGAATGACCTGCTCGTGCTCGCGGATGGACGTGTGCTGCTCGCCATGGGCGGCACCACCACGCTCATCGAGCTCTCCAACACCGGCTCGCAGATCTCCAACATCGCGGGCACCGATCAGGTCTTCCAGATCGCGCAGGCGCCCGGCGGCAAAATTCTCGCCACACGCACCGGCACCTCGGGCACGGGCCGTGTCTTCCGTTTGCTCGGCACGAATCCGTTCCCGACTCCCGGCTCCAACGATGGTGACAGCACCTTCTCCATCGGCACCGGGCCGGATGCGGATGCACGTGTGCTCACCGTGGCACCGGATGGCTCGGTTTGGATCGCGGGGCTGTTTTCTTCCTTCAACAGCGTCGCCACAAGTGGAGTGGTGCGTCTGAATGGCGATCCACTCACGCCCGGCATTGTCACGCAACCAGCCACCACCGGCGTCGCGCCTGGAGACACGGCGTATCTCGGTGTCGGCACCTTTGGCAGCGGCTTGACCTTCCAGTGGTTCAAAAACGGATCGCCGCTGAGCGATGGAGGAAACGTCTCCGGAGCCACCACGGCCGTTTTGACGCTCAGCAACGCCACCACGGCCGATGACGCCGATTACACCGTGCAAGTCACCGGCGCGACCACGCTCACTTCCGCTGTGGCGCATGTTTATGTGCTCGGAGCGCCCGTGGTGCATGCGCCGCCGGTCGCGACGACGATTTACGCGGGCCAAAACACCTCGCTCAGCGCTCAAGTGTATGCGCAGGCACCCGCGACGTATGTTTGGAGGCGCGATGGCGTCATCGTGACCGATGGCGGCCGCATCAGCGGTGCCACGACGGCCACACTGACCTTCACCGGCGCTCTCGCGACCGATACTGGCAGCTACACGCTCACCGTGACGAACGGACTCGGCACTGCGACGACCACGCCGGTCTTCCAACTCGTGCGCCCCGTGCCGCATGAACGCGTGCCCGCGCTCGGCAATCTCGCCGCGAGTGCGCAGGTCATGGCGTTTCACGCATTGCCGGACGGGCGCATGCTCGTCGCTGGCATCTCACAGATGAATTTCAACGGCGGCGCAGGCAGCACGAGCAACAACAACACCTCGCTCGCCCTTGTGAAGCCCGATGGCACCTATGACACGAATCCGAACGTGCTCGCGAATGGCAGCATCAACGCCCTCGCGCGTCAAAACGACGGCAAATGGCTCATCGGCGGCAATTTCATCTCCGTGAACGGAATCCCGCGCAACCGCATCGCCCGCCTGAATGCCGATTTCACGCTGGATGCCACGTTTGACGCCGGAACCGGCCCCAACAGCCAGGTGAGCACTTTTGGCATCGACAGCACCACGGGCAAAATTTACGTCGGAGGCATGTTCACGCAGTGGAACGGCAGCAGCGGCGCAGGAAGGCAGAATCTCGCCCGCCTGAATGCCGATGGCACGCTCGACACCGCTTTCAGCCTGTCCGTGACGCAAGCTGTCTCGCGCATCCTGACGCTGCCGAATGGCGATTTCCTCTTCACGGGCAACAACATCAGCGTTCAGCGCATCACCGCGGCCGGAGCCGTCGTCGGAGGCTTCAGCGGCCCGTTTGGCGTGGGACTCGATCTCGCGCTGACACCGGACGGCACGCAATTTTACGTCGCCTGGTCAGGTTCGCCGTTCCTCGGCCGCTACTCGCTCAGCACCGGCACGCAGGACTCCTTCAACGCCGCGTTGAACAACAACGTCGGCAACGTGGCCGTGCAGGCGGATGGAAAAATCGTCCTCAATGGTGGATTCAACCTGCCGAACTCCTCGCCGCTGCGTTTGCTGCCGAATGGCTCGGTCGATCCGCTCTTCACGCGCTCAAACGCGCTCATGGCCACGGTCACGGCGCTCGCGATTCAGCCCTCCGGCCGCATCTGGCTCGGCGGCACCTTCAATCAAACCTACGGCCCCGCCACGGCCACACGACTGCTCGTTTTGAATGGCGATCTGCCCGCGCTGGCCTTTGAGGGCCATCCCGTCACCGCGCAGGTCGAGGGCGGTCAAACCGCCACCTTCACCGCGAGTGTAGCAGCCGCTTCACCCGTGACCTGGCAGTGGTTCAAAGGCAGCACGCCGCTGAGCAATGGCGGACGCGTCTCTGGAGCCACAAGTGCCACTTTGAGCATCGCGAACGTCATCCCCGGCGATGAAGGTTTGTATCACGTCGAGGCCACCAGCACCGTTTCCGGCACCATTTCGTCCGTGGATGCCGAATTGATCTACCTCGGTGCTCCCGAGGTGCTCACCGCGCCACTCGGCGGCGTTTCCGAAATCGGAATCAGCCGCACACTCAGTGTGCAGGCCCGTGGAGCGGCCACTTTGACGTATCAGTGGTTCAAAGGCACGAGCAGCAGCGCCATCGCGGACATTTCCGGTGCCACGAGCGCCAGCTACACGCTCGCCACGCCCACGCTCGCCGATACCGCCTACTACGGCGTGCGCATCACGAACGGTCTCGGCATGGTCACCACCACGCCGGTGCTCGTCACCTTCGCCAGCTATGCGTCCAGCCTTGCGGCGGTCACGCTACCGGCGTTTGGAAGTCAGGTGAACGATGTGATCCCGCTCGCGGATGGATTCATCGCTGTGGGGCTCTTCAGCAATGTCACGCCCGTGGGCGGCTTCTCCACCACGCGTCGTGGTCTGGCCCGCTTCAACAGCGCGGGAGCTTTGGACACCAATTTCCCGCAGGGCAGCGCCGCCGGCGTCGCGATCAACGACATCGTGCGCGACTCACTGGGCCGTTTCATCTTCATCGGGAACTACGTGCAGCTCGCCACCACCGGCGGCAACGTCACGCGCAACAGCATCGCCCGCATCGACTCCGCCGGCGCGCTGGACACCGGCTTCAACAGCCCGCTCAGCGCGGCGCTCACCAATCTGAACGTGGTCACGGTTGATGCCTCCGACAACGTCCTCGTCGGTGGTGGCTTCACGAACTTCGCCGGTGCGACGGGCGCGAATTACCTCGTGCGGTTGAATGCGGCCGATGGCACGCGCGATACGGGCTTCACCGCCGCGGTGAGCAGCAACGTGAACTGCGTGCACGTGCTCTCCGATGGCAAATTGCTCGTCGGAACCAGCAGCGGGATCGTGCGACTGAATGCGAACGGCACTGCGGACGGCACCTTCGCTTACAGCGGCGGTCTGGTCGTCACCTCGATTGCGCCGGTGCCATCCTCGACCGATTTCATCATCGGCGGCAGCAGTGGCGGCATGCAGCGCATCACGGCAAACGGCACGCTGGTCACGCCATGGCCTGCCACAGGCACAGCGGCCAGTTCGGGCGTCACGGAACTGCTCGCAGTGAATGGCGGCTACTTCATCGGCGGCTCGTTCCTCTTCTACAACAGCACCACGGCGAATTACCTGACGCTGCTGAATAGCAACGGCACGCTGAACACGCCCTTCGCCGCTGCTTCCGCCAGCGGGTTTAACAGCACGGTGAACAGCCTCGCGCAGGACGGCCTCGGCCGCGTGTGGGTCGGTGGTGCCTTCAGCACCTATCGCGGCGTCAATACCAGCCGCGTCGTCGTTCTCAACGGCGTGGACAACATCCCCGCCGATCCCGGTGCTCCTGTGGACAACTTTGTGACCTTCCTCAACAACGCTGCCGTGCCCGTCGGGCAGCAGGGCTATCTTGACGATCCGGATGGAGACGGCCTCAGCAACCTCCTCGAATATGCCCTCGATCTCTCCCCGATGATCAGCAGTCCTCAAATCCAAGGCGTGGCTGCACCACCCCTGTTCACCTACACGTATCGCCGCGTCAGGCCCGAGGTCACCTACGTCGTCGAAGCCTCCTACGATCTCATCAACTGGAGTCCCGTCGGAGTAGATCAAGGCATGCCGCTGCCCGATGGCACCACCACGGCCAGCATTCCGTTTTCAGGGCCGCCCCGTTTCCTTCATTTGAAGGTCACCCGCTGAACTCCGGGCCAGATCGGCTCACATCCGGCCGATCTGGCAGCTCGTCAGCCCGCCATCAATGACGATGATCTCGCCCGTGATATAACTCGCGGCCTCTGAGCAAAGAAACGTCACCGCGCCCGCGACGTCATCCGGCGCTCCGACACGCCTCAGCAGAATCTTCTTCTCGTAGTGATCGAGCAGCGAGCGGTCCTTCGACTCCATCCACTGCGATGTGAGCGGCGTCTTGATCAAACCGGGGGCAACGCCGTTCACGCGGATGCCATGATCCGCGAGCGACACCGCGAGCGACTTCGTCAGCATCACGAGCGCCCCTTTGCTCGCGTCATAGGCACAGGAGTCCATCTCACCCTGAAAGCCATTCGTCGAAGACGTGATCACGATGCTGCCACCACGGTTTTCGGCCACGAGCCGCTTCGCAAAGGCCTGCGCGGTAAAAAAGGCCGACGCGAGATTGAGCTGCATCGTCTTGTCAAAACGCTCGCGAGTCATTTCGAGGAACGGCAGGTCAAAGAAGCTGCCCGCATTGCAAACAAGCGTGTCGAGACCGGGTTCCAACTCGAAAGCTTTGTCCACGAGCGCCGCCGGTGCGGATGGGTCACATAGGTCACATGAGACGTATGAGGCCCATTCAGGAAGTGTCGCAGGCCTTTCGGCAAGCCCATGGCACACCACGCCAGCGCCTGCTTCATGCAGCCCATGTGCCATCGCGAGGCCAATGCCTTGTGACGAACCGGTCACAAGGGCGGCGTGGCCATCAAGAGAGAATGCTTTCATCGGCGAGCTTCAGATACTTCAGGGTGTTCGTGCAGGTAATGCGCTGGACGGCTTCATCACCGGCGGCGCGGAGGGCTTTCATCTCGGCCTCGTAGGTGCTGATGAGCTTCACCACCTTGCCGCTGATCTCGGCGGCGTAGCTGTAAAAGGGCGAGTCACTGCCCCAGATGAACTTGTCTGGATACGCGGCGGCGAGATCGGCAGTCACACGGCCGGGATCGGTGTAATCGCTGTCAAAGCGACGCTCGCGTGGCGCAATGTAGGGGAGGTCATCCACGGCACCGACGCAGTGAATGCAGTGTGCCGAGTTGTCGAACCACGCGTTCGGCAGCGACTGGATGCGGTCGAGGCATTCTTTGTCGTAGCGGCAGGAATGTGCGGCACAGAAACGGATGTCCGGATTCGCCTCGGCGATGTCGATGATGTCATGCGCCTGCGCCCAAGGATCATCTTTGGCCACGCTGCTGTGGATGATGAAGGGCACATCCCACTCGCGAGCGAGGTCGAGGAAGACCTTGCCCTCATCGGCGAGGCATTTGATGAACGACTGGATGATCGTGCTCTGGATTTTGATGCCGTGGAAACGGTATTCGCCGCGCAGCTTCACCAACTCCTTTGCCTGCGCGTCCGTGTTCCGCATCGGATCGACCATGACGAAGGGCAGGATGCGTTTCCCCTCCTCGGGAAAAAGCTTCTGGCACTCATCGAGCAGGCGTTTGTTCTCAAAAGCATAAGGCACCGTTTCGAGGCCACCCTGACCGAATCCAATTTCGCCACTGCGAAACTTCGTCACGTCCATCGCCGCGTAGCTGACGAAGGGAAACGCGATCCAGTGAGTGATGCCGAGCGTTCCACCCTCATGCTGCATCTGCACGAGCTGCTGCGAGTAGGGAAAGTCGCCGTGCAGGTAAAACAGCAGGTCGGCGCCGAGGTGATTGTGGCAGTCAATGAGCATGATGGAAGTCAAACGAGTCGCGCAAAGCCTTGTTGCGGTCCTTGCGCCGCTTCGAGCGGTGTTTGCGCGACGATAGAGAGTGCTTCATCCAACGCTGAGAGCATGCTGGCGACTTTTTCCTCATCGTGGCACCAGGTCACATAAAGCTGGCTCGACATCAAATAGCCGCGCTGGAGCATGTGACGGATCATGAGCGGTTTCGCGGCCGGATTGGCAAACACGAGCGAGGGAGCGCAGGGCATGCCGCCGACCTTCAAACCGAGCGCGGGATGCCGTGAGGCCACCTCGCGCAATCCGGCCTGCAAGCGCTCGCCGAGCCTCCAGACGTGCTTTTGCACGCCTTCGCGCTTCATTTTGCCGATGCAGGCCAGCGAGGCCGCGGTGCCGACACCATCGGTCCAGTAGCTGCTGGAGATGAAACTGTTGTTGGAGGCATCCATGACCTCGTTTTTGCCGATGATGGCTCCGGCGGGATAGCCGTTGCTCATCGCTTTTGCATACACCGCCATGTCCGGCTCGATGCCGAGCACTGGCGCGGCACCGGGAAATCCAAATCGCCAGCCGCTCGTCACTTCATCGAGCACAAACACGGCTCCGGCGGCATGGCAGGCATCGATCACGTTTTGCAGGAAACCATCACGCGGGAACTCGCTGCGCATCGGCTCCATCACCACGGCGGCGAGCTTGCCATCGAGCTTCTGCAACGCGGCTTGCAAGGACGCGGGATCGTTGTAGCGAAACGGCACCGCGGTGCCCGCCAGCTCGCGTGGCACACCGAGCGGTTGCAAGCCGGGCAGCAGGTGGCCATCGAGCGCCGCATCATCGCCGAGGTTCGCGGCGAGATACCAATCGCTCCAACCATGATACCCGCAGAAGGCGATGCCGCTTTTACCGGTGGCTGCACGAGCGATGCGCACCGCGAGGCCGAGCGCCTCGCCACCGCCGCGGGCGTAGCGCACCTTGCCGGCCCAAGGATGTAAATCGAGCAGCTCATCAGCAAGCTTCACCTCATCCGGCGAGGCGAGCGTAGCATAGCTGCCGAGATTCACGCGACGTTTCACGGCGGCGTTCACTTCTTCATCGGCATGACCGAGCAAAATGGCTCCGACACCACCGGTGAAGTCGGTGTAGCGCTTGCCATCGAGATCCCAGATGCTGGAGCTTTTCGCGCGGCTGAAGTAGGACGGCCAGGTTTGCGGATCGAAGAGGTGGGCGCGTTTGGAAAGCAGGCCGGTGCCGCAGGAGATCTTGGTTTTGGCTTCTTCCCAGAGTTTGGGGCCAAGTATCCGGGGCATTCCTGCCCCGTCAGAGGGGCCAGGAATGGCCCCATTACTTCGCTGGACCAGCCGCAGCGCGTTCTCGCGGAAGATGTCATCGAGATCACCCTGCGTCATGCCCGTGTCTTCGCAGGCTTCGCGGAGGCAGAGGAGCGATTCGATGCCGACGGTCGTGTATTGGCCGAAGATGGTCAGTTTGTCGGTGCCGAGGTCGGGATGAATCCAGGTGAAGCCATCGCCCTGCGTGATGCAGGAGCCGCGGAGCTCGCTGACCATGTAATCGCTGCCCCAAAGCACGCGTTTAGGTCCGAGAATCTCGATTGCGGCTCGAAACGCCCCGGCTTGCGTCACGGCGGAAGTATCGACGACCACGTTGTCGAGGTCGATGAGGTGATGCAGGCCTTCGCGGGCATGGCGGTAGTTAAACGACCTCGCTACATGCGCGAGGATGAGCTGGCAGCGCGGGTATTGGCGGCAGAGACGCTGAATCGCCTCGATGTTGCGCGGATCGGTGATGCCATCGGCGAGCATGATGTGCAGCATCATGATGCCGTTGTGCTCGTGACAGGCCTCCCACATCCATTCCGGCGCGAAGGATTCGATTTCAGCCTCCTTCGTGTCTGGCACATCGGCATACAGGCGATACGGCTTGATCCCGACGAACACGCCGGTGCTCATGAGGCGGCGCACTTCGGCGGGATCATCGGTCGGAGCCGCGAGCACGAGTGCTCGCGAGTTGGTGCTCATGTCGATCTGCGAGTGCAGCCAGGCGTTTTCGCCAACGCGGTTGTTTCCAGCACTCGGATAGCCAAAGAACAATCCTTCAACCTCGCGACCCGGCATCCAGAGCTTCATCGCGGCCTGAAAATCGGCCATGCCGTAGCCGCGGTCCTCATCGAGGAACACAGGACGCTTTCCCTCCGCGAAATGGCGGCTGTGAAACAGATGCGTGTGCGCATCGAAGACCTTTTGCGGCACAAAGCCGTCGATGGCGCGGTGCAGCAGCTTGCGGTCGGTGTCGGTCAGTTCGGTGACGAGCTTCAGGGACATGCGCCGAGTATGCGCACCGCTCGCCAAACCTTCGCGGCAATTCGTCTGGTTCTCGAAAAAGACCAGCGCCGCCGCTTCGTTGAACCTTCACCTCATGAAACTGTTCCCGCTGCTCGCCCTCCTCGCATTCGTCACACCCGCCCTGGCCGAAGACCTGCCCGTCCTCGCCGCGCCTGATTTCAAATCACCCCTGGATGCGACTTGGAAGATCGCCCACGGCATTTACGAGCCGAAGGACGGCGTGCTCGTGTGCGCCGAGAAGCCGGAGAACAAGCATGTGGCCGTGCTTTGGCATCAGGTGGGCTGGAACAGCGGCCTCATCGAATGTGAATTCCGTTTCGACGGTTCGAAAAGCCTCATCCTCGGCTGCGATGGGACGACACCCAAAGGCCTCGCGCACATCGGCCGTGTCGTGATCGGCCCCAAGATGATCAGCATCGCCGAGGACTCCGTGAAACCGAGCCACACCATCGCCAAAGCGCCCGCCGACCTCAAATCTGGCGAGTGGCACCGTCTGAGCTTCGCGTGGAGCGGCGATCACATCACGCTCAAGGTGAACGACCTCGCCATCGATGCCTCGCATACCTATCTGGCGAGCGTGAAGACACAGAGCTGGATTGCGGTCGGAGGTCAGACAGCCTCGATTCGGGCACTCAAAATCAGCGGCAAGCCCTGAGCGGCATCGCAGCTTCATCTCGACAGGCTGCCATCGCCGCGAAGAATGTGCGCCGCTTGGCTTCGCGACGTCTCAGAGTGCTCATCATCGTGGAAAACCTGCCGGTCCCTTTCGACCGGCGGGTTTGGCAGGAGGCCTGCGCCCTGCGTGATGCCGGTTATGACGTGACGGTGATCTGCCCACGCATGCGAGGGCACACGCAGGTGGAGGAGGTGCTCGATGGCATCCGCATCTACCGCCACTGGATTAGCGGCGAGGCTCGATCCACCGCGGGTTTCTTCCTCGAATATGCCAGCGCTCTCGCGGGTGAATTTGGGTGCGCATTGAAGGCCTGGTGCCGCCACGGCCGCTTCGATGTCATTCATCTGTGCAATCCACCGGACCTGCTCTTCCTCGTGGCGCTGCCTTTCAAGCTGCTGGGCGGCTCACGTGTGGTTTTTGATGTGCACGATCTGTGGCCGGAGATGTTTGAGGTGAAGTTCGGCTCCCGCGGGCTGCTTTACCACCTCGTGAAACTGGCATCGCGATGCACGCTGGCGCTCGCGGATGTGGTGCTGGCCACGAATGAGAGCGTGCTGCGCATCGTGAAGCAGCGCGGCGGCCTGCGTGATGAGGCGGCGTTTGTCGTGCGCACGGCGCCGAGCACGCTCGACACTGCCGCGCCGCGTGATGAAGGCATGCGCGAGGGCCGCCGGCATCTCGTGGGCTACATCGGCGTGATGGGCAGCGCCGATGGCGTGGAGCATCTGCTGCATGCGGCGCATCATTTGATCCGCGAAAAGGGCCGCGATGACATCCAGTTCCTGCTCATGGGCAGCGGACCGGAGCTTGAGGCGCTGCGCCAGCTTCGCGATGAGCTGGGCCTCACGCAGCAAGTGACCATGCCTGGCCGCGTGAGCGATGCCTTCCTCTGCTCCGCTTTGCAGACGATGGACCTCGGCGTGGCCTGCGACCCGATCAATGGCTACAACGATCACTGCACGATGAACAAGGTGCTGGAGTACATGGCCTTCGCGAAGCCTGTGGTGATGTTTGGCACGATTGAGGGCCGTTTCTCGGCAGGTGAGGCGGGCGAGTATGTGATGGAAAATGACGCGGTGAAGCTCGGCGAAGCCATCGCGGGTCTTTTGGACGATGCGCCACGTCGCGAGAGGATGGGCCTTGCCGGACGTGAGCGGCTGCAAACGGAGCTGAACTGGCAAAAGAGCACCGCCAGCCTCCTCGCAGCCTACGAACGGGTGAGCTGAGTGTCACTCACTCGCGCTGGCATCTGCCGCGTGGCTGTGGAAGAGATGGCACGCATGCCGGAAAGCCCCGTCACCCTCGCGCAAGCTAGCGCCCTCATCCGCCACCGCCGCTCGATCAAGCCGCAGGACCTCGATCCTGCCCGCGAGGTCGATGCGGAGCTGATCACTGAATTGATCGAAAACGCCACCTGGGCTCCGAACCACGGCCTCACGGAGCCATGGAAGTTTCATGTGTTTCAAGGCGAGGCCCGTCACGCTCTCATCGCGAGCATGCAGCAGACGTATCGCGAGGTGACGCCCGCGGCGGAATTCCGCGAGGACAAGCTGGAAAAGATTGGCACGAATCCACTGCTCGCCCCGGTGGTGATCGCCTGCGTGATGGAACGCCGCGGCGGCGCGAAGATCCCGGAGGTGGAGGAGATCGAGGCGATGGCCTGCGCTTTGCAAAACCTCATGCTCAGCGCCACGGCGGCGGGGCTCGGCAGTTACTGGTCATCTCCGCCGCTGCTTGATGGTGCCACGTTCCGCTCCTTTTTAAACGTGAATGCCGAGGATCGCTGCGTAGGCCTCATCTACCTTGGCTGGCCTCGTGCCGGGCTAAACTGGCCGCGGAGCGTGCGCCAGCCGGTGGCATCGAAAATCATCTGGAGGACCACCGCGGATGCTTGAGTGGCTTTCCAGCACCTGGAGCAGCATCGCGCAGTTCTTCAGCAGCCTGCCGTGGGGCACGGCGGGCGTGTGGACGCTGTCCATCTCGCTGCTGATCGTCGGCTTCGTGGGTGCCATCGTGCCGTTCCTTCCCGGCCCGATGCTCATCGTGATCGCCGGCATCGTGCACACGCTGCTGCTGCCGGAGCAGGGCATGAGCACCTGGGGCATCGTGCTGCTCATCGTGTGGTTCTGCCTGGCCTACGCGGTGGATTTCTTCAGCGGCATGATGGGTGCGCGGTGGTTCGGTGCCAGCCGCTGGGGCATCACAGGTGTCTTCATCGGCGGCATCGTGGGGCTTTTCTTTGGTCCGCTGGGTCTGCTGCTCGGGCCGCTGGTGGGCGGCTTCGCTTTTGAGATGCTATTTGCCAAGCAACGCCTCCAGCCGGCCATGAAAAGCACCTGGGGCACCCTGTTGGGTACCGGAGTTGGCCTCGTGCTGCGCGTGCTGATCTCTCTGGCGATGATCGCCACCTTCCTGATCGATGTGCTGTGGTGGTGAACACGGACACATCTTGCAGTATCGACGGCAATCCGGGCATGAAAAATGCCTGAGCATCAGCGTTCCTTTCGTCCCCCCATGTCCCGTTTAGCCCCCTTTTCCGTCCTTTTTGCCCTTTCAGCGCCCCTGGCCGCCGCTCCTGACTGGAAGGCCGTCGAACCCATGCTCGCCGCGAAGTGCTACGAGTGCCACAACGCCGACAAAATGAAGGGCGATGTCGATTTGAAGCAGTTCGCAGCGAATCCGGATGTGCCTGTGAATTTCGAGATCTGGAACACGGTGAAGGACACCATCGACAACGGCGACATGCCGCCGCGAAAGGCCAAGCAGCTCACCTCCGAAGAAAAAGCCGGCATCACCGGCTGGGTGCAGCATTCGCTCGATGTGCTCGCGGAGGCCAAATCCGGCGATCCGGGTCCGGTGACGATGCGCCGCCTCACGAACGCGGAGTATGACAACACCATTCGTGACCTCACTGGCCGCGATTATGCCCTCGCGAAGGAATTCCAGACCGACGGCGGCGGCGGCGAAGGTTTTACCAACACGGGCGACGTTCTTTTCATGAGCCCGGCGGCCATCGACAAGTATTTCGCGGCGGCGCGGAAGCTCTCCGAGCATGCCACCATCATGCCGGGCACGGGCATCGTCTTTCATCCGAACCGCATCGGCCTTCGCGGTCCCGAGCAGGTGAAAGCTCAGGCGCAGCAGGGGCTCTATGTTTGGCTTCAGCAGAAGGCCGCGCCGCATCTGCCGACGGACGACCAGCCGCTGCGCGAGGCCGATTACATGCACGCCTGTTGGAAGCATCAGCATCAAAAAGTGCCGCTGGAGCAGCTCGCGAAGGACATGACGCTCAACATCCACTTCCTCGCGAACTGGTGGAAGCATCTCAACAACACGGAGCCGAAATCACGCTTCCTCGACCTCACTCGTGTGCCTTGGCGTGCCTTGCCTGCGGATGAAAAAGCTGCGCTGCCGATCATCCAGACCATTGCGGCAGACCGGCAGTCTTGGAACAACCCCAAACGCCCTGGCGAAGGCCCGCAGCGATGGCAGCAGGACAGCGATGGCATTCGCCCGTATCCCATGCAGGCCTCGGTGAATGGCAAAACACACGTCCACCTCTGCTTTGGCGACACCGCCGATGGCAACAAGGGCGACATCGCACTCGTCACCTACATCGAGGTCAGCGTCGGCAAGCAGAAGCTCAATTACTTCAACTGGCTCACCAAGACGCTCGACGAAAAAAAGAAGCAGGCCGCCGCAAATCCACCGCCGCCAAATCTCGACGTGCTGAAGGCCCGCATTGCCGAGTTGGAGAAGATGCGTGCCGCCTATGGCAAGCATCCGCAGCCCGGCCGCACCATTGAGCCGCAGGTGCTCGCCTTTGCCGCGCCCATCGTTTTCACCCTGCCGCTGCCCGAAGGCGCTCACTGGCTGAAGGTGGACACACGTCTCGACATGCAGAATCCCGAGGTCGAAAATGCGACCATCCAGTGGGCTCTCAGCACCGACAAGCCACGCGATGTGACGAAGGTCATGTCCGGCGTGCTCACGGTCTGGAAACGTGGCACCAAAGCCGCGCAACAGACCATGGGCGAGTTCAACTCGATGAAGCAGGCCTTCGCCGACATGTTCGAGCGTCGTCTCGAAATCGTCGCCGAAAACATGCACCGCAGGTCACCGGGCATCGGCGTCTATTATTACTCCGACGAGCAACTCGGCGCACTGCTTGGCCAGCAGGACAAGGACATGCTCGCCGCGATGAAAAAAGACTGGGGCTACAACGCCAACCCAAACCTCAACAAACAGCAGCAGCAGGAATACGACGGCGCGTTGCTCTGGCACCTGCAGCAGTTTGCCCGCAAAGCCTGGCGCAGGCCCATCAGCGACGAGGAAAAGAAAAAACTCGACGCGCTCTACTTCGCCAGCCGCGCGAAGGAGCTCGACCGCGAGTCCGCCGCGCGTGAGGTGCTCGTGCGCGTGCTCGTCTCGCCGAATTTTCTCTTCAAGGCCGAGACACTGCCGCCCATCGCCGACGCGAAGACCACCGAGGTGCCGCTCAATGCGCACGAACTCGCCTCACGCCTCAGTTACTTCCTCTGGGCCTCTTTGCCCGACTGGCAGCTCCGCAAAGCCGCCGATGATGGCAGCCTCTTGAAGCCCGAAGTGCTCGCCGAGCACACGAAACGCATGCTTCGCGATCCGAAGGCCTCCGCGCTCGCCAAAGAGTTCGCCGGCCAGTGGTTGAAGTTCAACGGCTTCGACGCGCACAACAGCGTGGACGAGAAAAAATTCCCGCAGTTCACCGCCGAACTCCGCGCCGACATGCATCGCGAGGTCGTCGAGTTCTTCACCCATCTCGTGCGCGATGACCGCAGCGTCTCCGACATCATCAGCGGCGACTACACCTTCATGAATGAGCGCCTCGGCTGGCATTACGGCGTGCCCGGCATCGTCGGGAACGACTTCCGCGAGGTCAAAGTCGGCCAGCATCATCGCGGCGGCCTTCTCGGCATGGGCGCCATCCTGACGAAGACCTCCCGCCCGCACCGCACCAGCCCCGTCGTGCGTGGCGACTACCTTTATCAAGTCGTGCTCGGCTTCAGCAGCCCGCCGCCGCCACCGAACGTCCCCGAGCTCAAAGAAACCAGCAAACCCTCCTCCCTGCGCGAGGCCCTCATGCAGCACCGCACCGACTCCGCCTGCGCCGTCTGCCATGAGCGCATCGACCCGCTCGGCTTCGCCTTGGAGAGCTACGACCCCATCGGCCGCTTCCGCCCCACCGATGAAGCCGGCGGCAAAATCGACGACACCGGCGAAATGATGGACGGCACCAAGTTCCAAGGCCTCGCCGGCCTGCGCGACTACCTCAAAAAGAACGAACCCCAGTTCCTCACCCAATTCACCCGCAAACTCCTCGGCTACGCCCTCGGCCGCCAAACCCTCCCCAGCGACAAAAAGCTCCTCCAGCAGATGCAAACCTCGATGAAAGCAAAAAACGGCAAGTTTTCCGCCGCGGTGCTCGAGATCGTGAAGAGCCGTCAATTCCTGAATCGACGTGCGGAGCCGCAGGTGGCATCCAAATGAGGAGTCGTTGGCAGGTGATTAACTCCTTTGCCTTTGGCGTTTCCGGTCCACTTTCGCGGACGCTCATCCATGTTTTCCGCCCGCGACTTTCTCGACCTCACGCACACAAAGCACAGCATCCTCTTTCCTGATGATGCGCCGGTTTGGGCCGCGCTGTCACGCATCGAGCAGTATCTGGAGTTTCGTCTTCAACGAGAAATCCGCTGCCAGGTGCCGCCGGGGGCCTTCATCGGCGAGGATGTGTTCATCGACGAAGGCACGACGCTGGAGCCCGGATGCGTGATCCGCGGACCGGCGTGGATCGGGCGGAACTGCCAGATCCGTGCGGGCTGCTACATCCGTGAAAACGTGCTGGTGGGCGATGGCTGCGTGCTGGGGAACTCCTGCGAGTTCAAGAACTGCGTGCTCTTCGATGACTGCGAGGTGCCGCATTACAACTACGTGGGCGACTCCGTCCTCGGTCATCGGGCTCATCTAGGCGCGGGCGTGGTGCTTTCCAATGTGCGGCTGGACCGCCAGGAGGTCACGGTGCGCACGGAGAACGACGTCGTGCCGACCGGCCTGCGAAAATTCGGTGCCGTGATCGGTGATTACGCGGAAATCGGCTGCAACAGCGTCATCAGCCCAGGCAGTTTGCTCGGCCGTCGGACCATTCTGTATCCGCTGACGCACTTCGGCGGCGTGCTGGGCCATGATTTGATGGTGAAGACCCGGCAGACGCAGCAGGTGGTGAAGCGGAAGGGGCGTTAACTCTTCCTCAAGATCGCATTTGGGCACAAAAAAGGCGCTTGGGAATCCAAGCGCCCTTTTTTGGAACACGATCAATGACCGTGCGTGTCGCACTTCTCCGGCTCGGGGTCGGTTTCTTCGACGACGGCGTTCGACTTGAGGAACTCAAGAGCTTCCTGGAGGAGGAGGTCGGCGCGGACGTTGTCGATGAGGCCGTTCTTCTGGGCCTCGGCCATGAACTTCTTCGCGGGCTTGTTCTGACGCTCGGCGATCTGGGCGAGGGCCATGGCGACCTTCTGGCCGGGGACTTCGAGGGCTTCCTTCTTGGCGACCTGCTCGAGGATGAAGCTGACCTTCACGTTGTGGCGGGCCTGGTTGGTGGCGCTATCGAGGATGGCCTCCTGCTGACTGACCAGTTCCTCTTCAGGCACGCCTTGCTGCATGGCACGCATGGCGATCTCGTTGGTGCGGCGCTGGGCTTCGCGGTTCACGACTTCCTGCGGGAGGTCGAATTCGACCTTCTCAAAGATGTGCGCGATGACCTGATTGCCCTTGGCGGTGTCGCGGGCCTGCTCCTTGCGACGGCGGATGGCATCGCGGACCTCGTTGCGGAGGGTTTCGAGGGTCATTTCATCGCCACCGATCTTCTTGATGAATTCTTCAGTGAGCTCCGGCACGGCCTTGTTCTTCACGCCATGGCACTTCACGGCCAGCGTGATTGTTTTGCCACGCAGGGCCTCGTAACGGAAGTCCTCGGGGATGGTGAGGTTCAAGCTGCGCTCGCCGTCTTTTTCGATGCCGACGAGACCGGCGTAGAAGCCGGGGAGGAAATCTTCTTCCTCGGCGAGGAGGAACCAGTTTTCCTTCATCTCCTTCAGGTGCGCAGGAGCGTCCGGCATGGCCTCATCGAGGCTCTGGCCGTCGAGGCTGCCATTGGTGGAAAGCACGACGACATCGCCATTCGCGGCGGCGCGGGTCACGTCTTCGTAGGACGCCTGGTTTTCGCGGATGTGGAGGAGGTCGTGGTCGATGTCGGCGTCGGTGACTTCGATGCGGGGAAGCTTCACGGGGATGCCTTTGTATTCCGGCAGCTCAAACTTCGGCGTGAGGCTCATCTCGATGCTGAAGGAGAAGCTGGAGTCCGTGTCGTGATACATCTTGTCCTTCACGGCGAGCACATTGAGCACTTCGAGGCCCTCACTCTTCACGGCCTGGCGGAGGCCGTCATTGATGAGCTGCTTTTCGAGCTCGTCCTTCACCTCGTTTTCATAGCGCTTGGCCACGATGCTCTTCGGCGTTTTGCCGGGGCGGTAGCCGGGGAGCTGCACCATGCGGGCAAAGTAGGCGACGATCTGGTCACGCTCCTTGGAGACTTGATCGGCAGGCACGCGGATGTGGGCGACGGCGCGGCAGTTGGGCTGGTGTTCGACGTTGATGTTCATGGCGGGGAATTTCGAGGGCGGTCAGGTCCCGTCGCGGGGGCTGGCGGGGGGAGGCCGGGCCGGAGGGGCGGGCATGCTAGGACAACTTGCGGGTTTGACAACCACTGAAAAAGCCGGTTCTCCCGGCCATGGCGGCCCGGCAGGCGGACAAAAAACTTCAGGCTTCTTTGAATGCCGTGGGCGGTGGGGCGTCACACATGCCGCAACATCACTGCAAACCATGAAAACATCTGCTTTTCGCCTCTTCACCGTCGCCAGCCTGCTCGTGACGCTCACCCTCACCTCCTGCGCCCCTTACGGTCCCGGCTACGGCTACGGTGACTGGGGCGGCTACGGTGCCCCTTCCCGTGCGGATGCCGCCGTCGGCGGAGCTCTCCTCGGTGCCGCCGCGGGTGGCATCATCGGCAATCAAAGTCGTCGCGGGCTCGAAGGCGCTGCCATCGGCGGCATCATCGGTGCCCTCGCTGGCGGTGCAATCCAGCAGAGCCGCGAACGTCGTGCCGCCCAAAGCTACGGCTATGGCCAGCCTTACGGCGGCTACCAAGGCGGTCACTGCCAGCCTTCGAACCCCGGTTACTACAACAATAGCGGCTACTACCCGAGCCCCAGCTACGGTTACCAGCAGCCCTACAGCCCTTACGGCTGGTAAGTGTTGAAGTCGGGCGCGAGGCACCCAAATTGCTCCCATGAGCACGCAGCCGCCTCCCCTGCCCTTTGGCGATCCGTCGAATATTCAAAAGGAGCACGCTTCGGCCGTTGGCAAAGGCGTGCTCTTTGGTTGTGGTGGCTGCGCGGCGGCCGTGGCAGCGGTCATGCTCCTCGGAGCAGCCGTAGCCATGCTGGTGATGAGTTTCATGAAGGGCGCGGATGCCTGTCAGATGTCGCTCAAGGCGGCCCAGGAGTCGGAAGTGATGCGCGTGGAGCTGGGTGAGCCGATCACGATGGGCTGGGTGGTCTCGGGCAATATCAAGATCAACAACGGCGACGGCACTGCCGATGTGAACGTGCCAGTTTCCGGCCCGAAAGGCTCGGCGAGCATTCACACGGTGGGCACGAAGAAAGGCAGCGGCCCGTGGAAATTCACCAAGATGCAGGCGACGATCGAAGCAAGCGGCAAGCAGGTGGATTTGCTCAAGCCGTGACGAGGCTTACGAGCGCGTGATCGTTTCGTGGAGGTTCAGCAAGACGCGGGCGACGTGCGTCCACGCGGCGAGTTCGGGCTGGTTCAAAGTGGCGGGGACAGGTGCAGCGCCGGTTTTGAGGAGCGCTTCGGCGGCTGCGGGGTCTTTTTGATAGTCGGCGAGGTGTTTGGAGAAGAGAGACGAAAGTGTCTTCATCTCGTTGGCAGTGGGTTGGCGCTGCAAAGCCTGTTGGAAGGCCCAGGTGATGCGTTTGGGGGCATCGCCATCGCTTTGGAGGATGCGGGCGGCGAAGGCGCGGGCGGCTTCGACATAGGTCGGGTCGTTGAGGAGGACGAGGGCTTGCTGCGGGATGTTGGAGCGGTTGCGCTCGGCGGTGCATTCTTCTCGGCTGGGGGCGTCAAAGGCGAGCATGGACGGATGCGTGAAGCTGCGCTGCCACCAGGTGTACATGCCGCGGCGATACAGACCTTCGCCGCTGTCGTTCTGCCATTCGCGAGTCGGGAAGTTGAGGTTCTCCCAGTATTTGGCGGGCTGGTATGGCTTCACACTTGGGCCGCCGATTTTCGGCACGAGCAGGCCGGAGATGGCGAGCGCGTTGTCGCGCACGAGCTCTGCATCGAGGCGGAAGGCGCTCTGGCGGGCGCACTCACGGTTGTAGGGATCGGCGGCGGTGAGTTCCTTTGTCGAGGTGCTGACCTGCTGATAGGTGTGACTGGTGACGATGAGGCGGATCATGTGCTGAAGGTCCCAACCGCTGTCCATGAATTCGCAGGCGAGCCAGTCAAGCAGCGCAGGATTCACCGGCGGCTCGCCTTGGGCACCGAGATCGTCGAGCACCTTACTCAAACCGGTGCCGAAGAACTGCTTCCAAAGGCGGTTCATCACATTGCGAGCAGTGAGCGGGTTCTCTTTGGAAACGAGCCACTGGGCGAGATCCAGACGCGTGAGGTCGCGGCCTTCGATTTTGGGTTTCGGCAGGTAGCTGGGCAGGGAGGCCTTCACGACCTCGCCGCTTTCATCCATCCAGTTGCCACGCGGCAGGATGCGCACGGTGCGTTGCTTGGTATCGCTGACAGAGACGAGGCACTTCGGCAGCGGATCGTAGAAGGCTTTGCGGGCGGCTTCGGCCTTCGCGACGGCTTCACGCTCGGCTTTGTGAAGCGGGCTGATTTTCGCGAAGTAGGCGTCGATGAGCTGTTTTTGCTTCGGATTGGGATTTTTGGCCTTCAGGGCGGCGAGGACGTCTTTGGCTTCTTTGTCTTTGTGATCGGTTTTGGCGAGGAATTCGGCTTCCCAGGCTTTTTGAGCCTTGTTGAGTTCCGGCTGCACTTTGGCGAGTGCCTTTTTTGCCTCGGCGAGTTTGGCGTCGAGTTCGGCGAGCTTCTTTTCGTTCTCCGGCGTGGTCACGAGCATGCCGTCCTCGCGTCGGCCGAGGATGGGCTCCTTGATGTCGGCGAAGAAAGCGCCGAGCTGGTAGAAGTCGCGCATGGTGATTGGGTCGAACTTGTGGTCGTGGCACTGCGCACAGCCGGTGGTCTGGCCCATCCAGGCGTTGCCGACGGCGCGGACGCGGTCGGTGAGCATGCGCTGCTCGTAGTCCTTGGCCTGCGCACCGCCTTCCTCGGTAGTCAGGAGCAGGCGGTTGAAGGCGGAGCCGACGCGGGTCTCTTGATTCGCACCGGGCATCAAATCACCGGCGATCTGCTCGATGGTGAAGCGGTCGAAGGGTTTGTTGGTGTTGAAGGATTTGATGACGTAGTCGCGGTAAGGCCAGACGTTGTGCGGGTTGTCGCTGTGGTAGCCGATGGTGTCGGCGAAGCGGACCTGATCGAGCCAACTGATGGCCATGCGCTCGCCGTAGTGGGGGGATTTGAAGAGGGACGAGACCAACGCGTCGAGCCTTTGGTCTGACAGGTCCGACCCGTCCGACAAGTCAGACGGTTTGGGAGGAAGGCCATGCAGGTCGAAGTAAAGGCGGCGGATCATCGTGCGCGCATCCGCTTTTGGCGAAGGCTTAAGCCCGATTTCGCCGAGGCGCTTCTGCACAAGATAATCGATCGGATTCTTGCCAGCAGGGATGGCTGCTTTAATCGGCTTTTCATAGGCCCAGTGCTGCTGGTAGGCGGCACCTTGCTCGATCCATTTTTTCAGGATGGCCTTCTGACGCTCGGTGAGCTTCTTGTGCGAATCCGGCGGCGGCATGAGGTCGTCCTCGTCGTCGGTGACGATGCGGGCGATGAGTTCGCTTTCGCTGGTTTTGCCGGGGACGATGGCTTTGGCAGTGATGGCCTCGTCGCGGAGGTCGAGACGCAGATCGGCCTCGCGATGGTTTTTGTCCGGGCCGTGGCAGTAGAAGCAGTTGTCGCTCAAAATGGGCCGTACATCGCGGTTGAACTCGATTTGGGCTGGCATGGGCGGTTCGGCGGCAGAAAGGACCGAAGGGACACCAAGGACTAAAGCGACGAAAAGGGCGGAAGACGGGGGGTGGCGCATGATAAAATGAGAAAACGTTCAGGCAGTGAGTGGCTGTGTCATGGCGAGGAGATCTTTTTCTTTGCCGTAGGCGGTGAGGACATCGCCGGGCTGGATGAGATCGTCGCGGCTGGGGATGCCGGGATGGGTTTCACCATCGCGTTTGATGGCGAGGATGACGACGCCGCGATCCCACGGGCGCGAATCACGCAGCGTGCGGCCTGCGAGGTAGGTGTCCGGGAGCACTTCGATCTCCGACACGACGTAACCGTGCTGAATGCGCAGCAGCAGCTCGTAGTCGAGCGCCCGCACGAGGCCAGCACGCTCCAGCGCATGCTGGATGAGATGATCGAGCGCCTTCTGCACCCAGCCGAGGCGCGAGATGAAATAGAGCGCCAGCAGGCCGCCGAGCAGCCAGGCGAGCATTTTGACCGTGTCGCCGTCCGAGCTGCTTTGCAGAAGCGTGACGATCAGCGTGGCGAGGGCGGAGGTGAGGCCCACATTGCCGGCGAGAATGAGGTCGCGGATGATGCGGCGGCGCACGGGATGGTTCACGACCATCTCCGCTTCCTTTGTGGTGAAGCCCACGCCGAAGAACGCGGAGTAGGACTGGAAGCTCGCGGTGTCCCAACTGAGCCCGGTCATCATCAGCGCGGTCGAACCCACTCGCACCGCGAGGAGCGAGACGAGCGCGATGACGAGCAGGGCGATGATGGCGGACATGAAGCGGAGAGCGAAGGGCTAAGAGCGGAGAGTTAGAAGTGCTTTTCGCTGATGGATTTGTCGTGGTCGTAGGTTTGCTCCTTGGTGAGCTTGCCTTTCATGTCCCAGTAGCGGTTGAGACCGTGGCGCTGGCCGTTCTCGAAGTTGGTTTCGGCGGATGGCTGGCCGTTGTCCCACCACTCTTTCATGACGCCGTGCATCTTGCCGTTCACATACGGATACTCGCCGGCGACCTTCTGGTTGGAGTGCTTGCGGCGGATGAGGCCGGTGTAGGGGCTGGTTTTGTAGCTGGCGGCTTTGCCCTCATTGGTCATCTCGACATTCGGATCGCTGAAATCGACCTCGGCGGGCTGCTTTTCGCAGGCGACGAGGCAGAGGCTGAGCACGGCGAGGAGGGCGGGAAGCGTGAGATGGCGCATAAGGGGTCGGCGGTGCGATGGAGTGGTGGAGGAATGGAGTGGTGGGAAATCACGACTCCATTACTTCATGCCTCCATCTGTTAAAAGGCTGTTGATGGGCGGCTCTTGCGTGGGCTAGTTTGAACGCATGACTTATCACATCGCACGCGGCGGCCAGCAGATCGGGACTTTTGCCGAGGAAGAAGTGCGCTCGGGACTGGCTGCGGGCCGTTTTCAAAGCGGTGACCTGTGCTGGGCGGAGGGCATGGCGGACTGGCAGCCGGTGGGGGCGAAATTTGCCACGCCTGCACCATCCGCTCCGATGCCGCCGCCGGTGAGCAACGTGAATCCGTATGCCGCGCCGCAGTCCCAGGTGCTGTCGAATCTGCCGGGTCTCGTGCCAGCCTCGCGAGGCGTGCGGCTGGGGGCCTGCTTGCTCGATTGTCTCACGGGCATCATCGGCATTGGCATTCCCATCGGCATTGCGATTTTCTTCATGGTGCAGATGGAGAACTCCGGGTCCGACGATGTGCCCGCCGGAGCAATCGCCGGTTTTACGCTGGCGGGGCTGGCTTTTCTCGGGCTGACGATCTGGAACATCGTGCTGCTCTCCACCCGCGGGCAGACGCTGGGCAAAAAATGGCTCGGCATCCGCATCGTGACCTTTCCGGACGGGCAGAAGCCGGGCTTCGTGAAGGGCTTTTTGCTGCGTTCCTTCGTGAATGGCCTCATCGGGCAGTTTGTGCCGTTTTATGGTCTCGTCGATGTCTGCTTCATCTTCCGCGAGGACAACCGCTGCGTGCATGATCTGCTGGCGGATACGACGGTGATCGAAGGGCAGCCGCCGGAGGGGTGAAAGTGACTCGATGACGGAAACTGACGTTTTCCGCTACGACTTCGCTTTTCAGGCGAGCCCAAGGGCGGAGACCTGGTCCTCGTCGAGGCCGAGGTAGTGGCCGAGTTCGTGGAGGAGCGTGATGCGGACTTCGTCGCGATAGGTTTCGAGATGGCCGTCGCAGTCGTGCCAGAGGTTGTCGAGGAAGAGGCGGATGCGCGGCAGCTCATCCGGTGCGGCGGGAGGCGGATCACAGCGGGCGTTTCCCTCGAAAAGGCCGAGGAGATCGGGATCGAGGTCCGGCTCGATTTCGACGAGAGCGTCCATCTCCGCGAATTCGATGGTGCAGGCAGTCGCCTCATCGCGAATGACCGGCGGCAGGGAGGCGAGCGTGCCTTTGACGACGCTGGAGGCGATGGTTTGCAGACGCTCGAAACGCATGACGACGCGGATTCGCCGTCAGTTACTGGCTGCAGCGTGGTTTTTCAGCTCGCGTTCACGAGCGACGAACCACAGCAGCTCACCGCGATCATCGAGGATCGGAGCGATGGAGACCTGCACCCAGTAGGCATCGCCATTTTTGTGGTAGTTGAGCAGCGTTTCGGTGCACGGACGGCACTGGTGGACGGCACGGCGCATGCGGTCGATGGACCCAGGATCGGTATCGCGACCTTGGAGAATGGGGCCTGGCTTTTTGCCGCGCAGCTCTTCAAGAGCATGGCCGCACATGGCGGTGAAGGCTTCATTCACCCACTGCACGCGACCACCGGCATCGCAAAGCACGCGACCTTCCGGGCTGAACTCCATGCTGCGTGCTGCGATCTGGGCGGTGACTCGGCTTTTCAGCGAGGCTGGCGGCAGATGCACCGGGCGACGGAGTGTGGCGGTCACAAGGCTCGCACCGGCCTCGGCCATGCTGGAGATGCAATCACGCAATTCCTCATGGTAATCGATGACCACATCAAAGTTCGCCCGTTCCTCGGGGTTCATTAAACCCGAGACGTAAAGAGTGGCCTGGTCCTGGAGAAAATCGCTGAGCATGGCGTCGTGCGTGAAGTGTCACTGTAAGCCGATACGCGGAGGTTTTTCAATTGGATGCAACGGAGCCGCGAGAAGAGTTTTTGGCAGATGCTCAACGCTTCATCTTCGAGAAGAACACCCGCGCACTCTCCATGATGCCGTAGGCGGTTTCTTGCGGGGTGAGCTCGGAGGTCTGGATGCGGAGGTCGGCGAGGGATTTGTAGAGGGGCTTTCGCTCGTCGAGGAGGCGGGTCAGTTTCGCTTTGGGGTCTTCCTCGCCGGCGAGGAGGGGGCGGTCGTTGTTGTGGGAGGTGCGGCGGGCGAGGAGGGCGGGATCGGCATCGAGCCACACGATGTAGCCAAGGTGGCGCAGCAGCGGAAGATTGCGCGGTTGCGTGATGATGCCGCCGCCGGTGGCGATGCAGCAGCCGCGTTTGCCGAGCAGGGAACGCAGCGTGGCGCTCTCGCGGAGGCGGAAGCCGGGCTCGCCCTCGGCGGCGAAGATGGCGGGGATGCTTTGACCGGCGGTTTCGACGATGAGCTGGTCGGTGTCGAGGCACTGGAAGCCGATCATCTGGGAGACGATGCGGGCGACGGTGGTCTTCCCGCTGCCCATGAGGCCGATGAGGATGATGTTTGGCTGTCGCGGAAGCGGCACGGCGGCCTCGTCGATGACGGCGCGGAGGATGCTGCTGGCGAGTTCGGGATCGTTTTGGACAGCGTCGAGGTAGGTGGGGTAGCGTGGCTGCCAGCCGCTGGCGCGGAGTTTGGCATTCGAGACGTGTTTGTGGCTCCAGCCGCGTTTGCGATTCGGGTCGGGATCGCGAGCGGGCGGCATGGCGAGGCCGAAAAGCCGGCAGAGGTCGAGGTAGCTGTCCCGCTGGGTGACTTTTTGGTCGTCGGCGATGTTGTAGATGCCGCTGAGGCGATGCGTGACGAGATGCACGAGGGCGCTGGCGGCATCGTCGGCGTGGATTTGGTTTAGAAAGCGGCCGTGGCCGTCATTGCCTTCGATGGCGGCTTTGCCTTCGAGGAGGTTTTTGAGCAAAAAGGAGCGCCCGGGGCCATAAATGCCGGCGAGACGGCCTGCGCAGCCTCCGGCGTTCAAAGCGAGGTTTTCGGCTTCGCGGAGCAGGCGGCCCGTTTCGCGGTCGGGATCGGCAAAGCTGGTCTCATCGACGGTTTCGCCGTTGATCTGCGGGAAGACGCTGGTGCTGCTGGTGTAGAGCGGAAAGGCCCCGGGGAAGGCGGCGAGGAGGTGCCGCATGCCGTTCACATAGACGCTTTGATACATCTCGGCTCCGCCGCGGCTGGAGCTGGCGCAGTGGATGAAGGCATCGACGGGCTGCGGGGCGATTTTCGCGGCGAGCTCGCGGACGGAGGTCTCGCTGGAGACATCGCAGGCCTCGACACGCCAGGGTTTGGCGGCGCGGAGTCGCTCGGTGGAGGCGGCGCTGTGCGTGAGGCCGATGACGGTGTGTCCGGTGGCATGCAGCAAATCAGCCGCACGCTCGCCCACGAAGCCGCAGCCTGCGATGAGGATGGTCATAGCGGCTTGCGGTTCTTTTGATAGTAGGCCACGAGGCCGTCCACGACGCCGCGGACGTAGTCCTCGACGGCGCTGGTCTGCAAACGCCCGGCGATGAGCGTGCGACCGACAAAATGACCGGCGAGCAGGCGGCGGTAGGTCTCTTCGTGGTTCATGACGAAGGGCTCGAGATAGACGACGGGGCAGTCGTAGATGCGGTTGGCGAGAAGGTTCCGCGCATAGACGGCGGTGTTGGCTCCGGCGCGGCGGGCATTCGGCGTGGTGTAAACGTAAGGCGGGAGGTTGGTGGCTTTGAGGAGGCCTTCGGCGACCGAATCGGCGAGCGGAATTTCCTCTTCGTGGATGCGGGAGAAGAGGCGGTGGAACATCTCGAAGCGCACATCGGCCTGCTCGAGCTCGGCGGGCGAGTAGCAGCCATTCACGAGCACATGCGCATGGTTTTGCGGCGAGAACTGCGGGGAGGTGGCATTTCCCCAAGCTTCGGCGTTGTAGTGGAGGCAGACGACGAGGTCGGGCTTGATCTGCGTGTTCACTTTTTTGCCGCGGGCGTGGATCTCGCTGACGCGGTAAAAGAGCTTTTCGCTCTGCCACTGCACGGTGAGGAGCTTCGCATCGCCGGTGAGGCCGTCGTAGCCTTCTTGCGGCTCGGGGAAGCCGGCGTCTTTGAGGAGTTTCAAAGCGGCATCGCGGAGGGTGGCCGGGCGGGCTTTGGTGACAGGTTCCGAGTTCTCGCGAACGAGCGTGACGTAGGCACCGAGGGCTTTTAGGCGCTCGGCAAGCACCTGGGCGGTGACGAGGCTGAGATCGCCTTCCTGGATGTATTCGTTCGGTTGAAAGCTGAGGAAGCGTTCCTCGATGCGGCCATAGCCTCCGCCGATGTGGCCGGGGTCGAGAGCGATGTGGAGATCGCTCAGCACGGGGCGGTCTTTGACCGGCTGCAATTCGGCCACGCGATGCCAGTGGCGGGTGCTCTCGGCGGGCGGTTTCGAGACGGTTTCGAGCTCGATGCGGACTTCGGGATTGGCGGGATCACCAGTTTGAATGAGCAGCGCATTGCCCTCGATGCGCCAGGCGGCGGGGAGAGTGGAGTTGTCCGTGTAAATTTCCTTCAGCGCGGCCTCCAGCTCGGGGCGGGTCATGGTTTTCGCGAAGGCCTGGAGCTTGGACCAATCGGGCGAATCACCGAGCGGGCTGAGTTTCGCGAAGCGGAGGATGGGATTCGGTGCCGCGGCAGTGCCGGGCAGGATGCTGGATGGCGTGACGGTGGCCGGTGGAGGCGCTGGCGGTGGCGTCGGCGACTGCGCGGCCACCGTGCCTGCCAGCACGGCGGCAGAGAGCAGGACGCGGGATATTTTCTCGATCATGGCGGCGATCCTAGCTTGAACCTGCCGGGCATCATCTACTAAATGCCTCCACAATGAACGAAGCGACGAACGACACGGCGGCACAGACGGATGACGGGCTTTTCAGGCTGCTTTTCCTGGGAGACATCGTCGGCGAGCCCGGGCGCAAGGCGGTGTCCCTGCTGCTGCCTTTGCTGAAGCAGGAGCTGAACCTCGATTTCATCGTTGTGAACGGCGAGAACTCCGCCGGCGGTCGCGGCATTACGCCAAAGATCGCCATCGGCCTCATGCGGGCGGGTGCGGCGGTGGTGACGACGGGCGATCACATCTGGGATCAGAAGGAAATCGTGCCTTACATGATCGACGAGCCACGTCTGCTGCGACCGCTGAATTATCGCGAAGGCGCTCCGGGGCAGGGTTACGTCGTTTTGGAGACGAAGAAGGGCAAAGTGGCCGTGGTGAATCTGCAGGGCCGGACGTTCATGGGCCAGCAGCTCGAAAATCCCTTCCCGGTGATCACCGAGTGCGTGGAAAAGCTGCGGCAGGAGACGCCGATCATCTTTGTGGACTTCCACGCGGAGGCCACGAGCGAAAAAGTGGCCATGGGCTGGCATCTCGATGGCAAGGTGAGTGCCGTGGTGGGCACGCACACGCATGTGCCGACGGCCGATGAGCGTGTTTTGCCGAAGGGAACCGCCTTTCAAAGCGATGCCGGCATGTGCGGTCCGATGGACAGCGTGATCGGCAGCCAGATCGAGCCGGTTTTGGAGCGTTTTCACACGCAGATGCCCACCCGCTTTGGCGTAGGCACCGGGGCCGTCAGGCTGAACGGTGCCCTCATCACCCTCGATCCGAAGACCGGCAAGGCACTGAAGATAGAGCGCATCGCCCGGACGTGGCACGAGTGAGCGATTGCAAAGCCCCGCGGAATCTGATTGGATGCCGCTGATGAAATTCCCCCTCCACGCTGTTTTTGCCGCCACGCTGTGTCTCGCGCTTTCGAGTTGCGACACGCTGCAGACCCTGGGCAAGCCGAAGTATCAAATTTCCGTCCACGTGCAGGGAACCAACACGGACATGCCGCGGGACGTCATCGAGTTCCCCTACCAGGGGCAGCAGTTCATCTTCAAAAAGGTGCCGGAGTTCTCACAGCGGTCGATCGCGGCGTTTGAGTCGTTTCCATCAGAAGACGGCGTGGGGAACGGTCTCGTGCTGAAGCTCGACACGCACGGCCGCAACCAACTTGAGGCCGTCACCCGCACGCATCAGGGCGAGCTGCTGCTGACCATCGTCAATGGCGTGCCGGTGGACATCATCCAGATCGACCAGCCGGTGGCGGACGGAAAATTCGTAGTGTGGCGCGGCGTTTCGGACGAGACCGTGGAGCAGATGGGCAAAAGGCTGGCACACATCTCCTCGGTCAAGTCTTCCGGGAAGTACCTCGACATGCTGCCCTCAACCGACAAGGAGAAGAAGGACGCTCGCAAAGCCGAGATCGAGGAAAAGAAATACCTCGAGGAAATGGCTCGCCGTGCCGAGCGCGGCGAGGACATCACCAAGCCGCCGCGCACGAAGGAAATCCCGCTCGAATGACCCTGATGAAGGCTTTCACCTGCCTCCTGCTGCTGGCAGCGCCACTTTCGATTCAGGCTCAACTGGGCCTCGTGCTGCCGACGGAAAACACCGCCTTGCTCTCGAAGGAGCCGGCTGGCTACTTCCAGTTCGTGGACCGCACTTTCGAGGGCGAAAAGACCACGCCGTGGGAGGGCGGGCAGTTCGGTTTTGTGCGCGATCCACGCCGCGTGGGATCGAGGATCGCTTTTGCGAGGTTTCACGAAGGTCTCGACGTGAAGCCGGTGCGCCGTGACGCACGTGGCGAACCGCTCGACGAGGTGCGAGCCATCGCTGCCGGCCAGGTGGTGTATGTGACGGTCTCCACCGGATTGAGCAACTACGGGCGCTACATCGTGGTGCGGCATGATTTTGCCGGCTCAGGGCCGTTTTTCTCGCTCTATGCCCATTTGAAGCAGGCGGGTGTGCAGGCTGGTGATGCCGTGAAGGCCGGCCAGGCCATCGGCGTGATGGGTTACACGGGTGCTGGCATCGACCAGCGCCGTGCGCATGTGCACGTGGAGCTGAATCTGCTGCTCGACAGCCAGTTCGAGGCCTGGCACGCGAAGAACTTCACCACCCCCAACCATCACGGGCTCTACAACGGGCTCAATTTGATCGGTTTGGACCTCCAGAGCCTTTACTTGGCTGCCGCGAAAAATCCGGGCGTGACCTTGCCGGAGTTCATCCGCAGCCAGGAGCCTGCTTTCCGCGTGCGTGTGCCCGGCACGGCCCGGATGGAGATGCTGGGCCGTCACCCCTGGCTCGCCGGGGGCAAAACAGCCCGTGCCGCCTCTTGGGAGGTCACTTTCACCCGGTGGGGCTTCCCGATTGAAGTGCTTCCTGCCGCTGAAAACACCACTGCCGCCGGAGTGACGTGGGTGAAGGACACCGGCCTGCCCCATTACCTGAACACCCGCGGCCTGCTGACCGGCAGCGGCAGCACGGGAAAGCTGACCGTCGAGGGTCTGCGATTCCTCCAACTCCTGTGCGGGCTGCCATGACAGGGCCATGAACGAACATTTTACAGGGACGCATTGACTAAGAAGACCGTTTCCGGGTATCATCCCGGCTTCCCCCTATGTCTTCCAAGCTGCTGCCTTCCACGCGAATCCTCTGGCTGTTTTTGGTTTCGGCGTGTTTCGGGCTATTGCCACAAAACCAAGCCTCTGCCCAAGGTCTTGAAAATCCCTCCAATGTGCAGGTGAGGGTCAGCAGGTCTGTGTCCACGGACGCGGACCTCTACCGTGTCTCCTGGACGGACAATGCCACCGCGGAAGACTACTATGCGATTTTCGCCTCGACCACTGCCGACATGGGAACCAACCCGGTGGCCTATGCGGATCCCAATTCCACCTCCGTCGAGTTCACGCTGGGCACACAAAACATGGCCAATGGAACGACTTGGTACTTCTGGGTGAGGCCGACCAAGGTCGGTCCCATCTACGGAGGCTCGGAGTCCGGTTTTGTGAGTTTGCCCGCTACCTCATTCAATGCACCCACGGGCCTCAGCGTCACCAACACCGCGAACACGAACGTGGCGACCCTCACTTTCACGGACAATTCCACTCAGGAGGCCTTCTATGAGGTCTGGGCCCGCGATGTCACCGCTGGCGGCAGCCTCATCCAACTGGTGAACATTCCGTTCAGTTCCTCGCCAGCGAGCGTCTTTTACTATCTCCAGCCGGGGCGAACCTACGAACTGCAACTCCGCGCCGCGCGTTACAGTGGCGCCTACGGCAACTCGGCACTCGCTTACACCGGGTTCTCGAATCCTGCGACGGTCACCATGTCCGGCACCTACGATGCCACACCTCCACCCGCTCCAACAAATCTCTCTGTCGCCTCCGTGCTGAGCTCCCCCAACTACTACTTCGGCGTGCATTTCGACGACACCTCGACGAACGAGACTGGATTCGAGGTGCAATACAAGGGTGCTGGCGCCGCGGACACCAGTTTCGTCACCGCCGATATCTGGACCGTGGATAACACAACCAGCACCACGACGAACCTCGGCATCGGAGATTATCTCAACACAGGCACCACCGCGAATGTGTCGCTCGACTTCCGCGTGAGGGCTCTGCGTGGTAATGGCCCCTTTGCCATTGCTTCGGCCTATTCATCCACCATTGGAGCCACGACCGCCACCTTCAATGCCCCCGCCAACCTTCGCGTCACCGCGCCGGCGGACAATGGCAAGGTGCAGATGTTCTGGTCGGACAACGCCACGACCGAAACAGGCTACCAGATCGAGTTCCGGTATGGCACGAGCGGCACCTTCACCTCCTTGGGCACGCTGAACTCCACAGCCTACTCACGATATCAAAACAGCGGCGGCATCGGCGGCTTCCCCCCATCCAGCACGATTCAGTTTCAGATCAAAGCGGTCAACGCCACCACCAGCACGGCCTACAGCAACATCGCCACCGTGGTCACGCCGCCTCTCACCGCTCCCACAAATCTGGCTCACACCACCCCGCAGCTCGAGCAGGTGGTGCTGACCTGGACGGATAATTCAGGCAACGAGGGCAACTACGAGGTCCAGTATCAGTTGCCCGGAGCCACCACGTTCTCCAACTACGATTACCTGGCGGCGGGCACGACCACGGTCACGATTAATGGCGTGCCTCCGGGGAGCCAGTTCCGTGTGCGCGCCACCTATGGCAGCGGACCAGACTACTTTTCAGACTTCTCCAACATCATCACCGCCAATCCAGCGCTCAAGCCGCCTACGGCACTCACCGTCACTGCGGCCAGCGACCGCCAGCTCAATCTGTCGTGGACGGACAATTCCGGGGCCGAGGCCGGATATGCCATCTACTGCAAGGCCTCGACCGACTCGCAGTTTCAGTTTTGTGGCAGCGTGGACGAAAATCTGACCACCTTCAGTGCCCGTTTCGTGGACAGCGGCTCCAACACGCCCTTCACACCCAACACGACCTACCAGTTCGAGGTGTATGCCTTCTTCGGCTCGTCATTGAGCACCGCCGCCACCGGCTCCGCGACCACGAAAGATGGAGCGACCTCCGACCTGTCCCCACCGATGTTTGTGAACGAGGCCTTCACCTATACCTTCACCGCCACCACCAGCCAGGGCACCATCTCCTCCACCAGCCTGACCGGCACGCTGCCGCCCGGCATCACCTACGACTCCGTCACCCGCGTGCTCAGCGGCACGCCGACAGCACGCGGTGCCTTCACACCCACGCTGAGTGTCACCTGGTCCAATGGCTGGAGCACCACCTACACGCTGCACCTGCGCCCGATTTACCGCCCGGCCCGCCCTCAGGTGGTCACCCCGATCGCCGACCACACGCTCACGCTCGGTGGTGCGGGAGCATCGCTCACCATCCCGTTGCAATTCACCTTTGCTGATCCGGATTCCGAGTCGGCTGTGGCCATCGGTCTGCCGGGACCGGACGGCACGCCCGGCGCTCGCTCGATGACAATCATTCTGAACGACAGCGTCACCCCCGGCACGGTGGCGAACTTCCGCTCCTACCTCAACAACGCCTCCGATGGCTACACAGCCAGCGTTTTCCATCGCTTAGTGCAGGGATTCATTCTCCAAGGTGGGGCAAACCGCTCCAGCCCTCTTCCAGGGGCCGCCTCCAACGCTCTGGCTCATGTAACGAAGAACTCTCCGATCCAGAACGAGCCGGGCGTGCCCAATCTGGCCGGCACGATCGCCATGGCGAAATTGCCGGGTAATCCCCACAGCGCCACGACGGACTTCTTCTTCAACCTCGCGGACAACACGGCTAATCTCGATTTTCAGAACGAGGGGTTCAGCGTCTTCGGACGCGTCGCCCAGCCTTCGCTTGCCACACTCTCAGCGTTGGCAAGTCTTCCACTTCCGCCTGCGGCGGCCAGCGGCCAGCCGGCAAACTACCAGGTTCTGGTCGATGCGGTGGCCATCTATTCGACGACAGCATCGGGCAGCACCACCGTCGTTCCTTCCTCGTTTGAATCTATTAGCAAAGGGCAACTCATCACCGGCTCCGGCATCCCGGCCAACACCTTTGTCACGGCCGTCAACGGCACCACGAACATCACCATCTCCAATCCAGCAACCGCGAGTGGCACGTCTTCCCTCAAGTACGGCCTGCCGACAGTGGTCGTAAATTCGACGATGACATCCGGCAGCACCACCATCGTTCCTGCCTCCTTTGCTTCGATAGTCGCCGGTTTAGGCGTCAGTGGTGCCGGAATTCCGGCCAACACCACGGTCACCGCCGTCAACGGCACCACGAATATCACCATCTCCAATCCGGCCACGGCATCCGCTACGAGCCCTCTCACCTACGGCATACCGTCAGCCTTCTCCTCCATGCCCTACAATGCCGGCACGGCTCCTGCGCCGCCGATAGATGCTTCGAAGCTGCTGCGCATCGACTCCGTCGTCAGCAGCGTGCCCGTGCTCAACGGCTACACGGTCAGCGGAAACACGAACAGCTCGGCGGTTTCGGCGACGATCAGCGGGACCGATTTGACCCTCAACGGCCTCACTGGCGGTGCCTCCACCATCAGCCTCCAGGTCTCCGACCTCGATGGCAACCAGCTCCTCACGCCGCTCAGCTTCAACGTCACCGTCATGAACACCCTCGGTGCTTGGGCGACCGCGGAAGGCCTCCCGAGCGGCCAGGATGGACCGGATGCTGATCCTGATAACGACGGGCGCAAAAACCTCCTCGAATACGCGCTCATGAGCAGCCCGGGCACCTCGAACGGATCCTCCGATCCTGTGGTGAGCTCCACGACGGACGGCGCGGACAAAAAGGCCTCGATCACCTTCAAGGTGCGGAAGTTCGCCACCCTCACCTACACCGTCGAAGGCTCCAGCAATCTCACCTCCTGGAGCACCGTGTGGACCAGCACCGATGGCTTTGGCGCTGCCAATGTGGCCTCCGCGGCCAACAACGCGGACCACACCCTCGTCACGATCAAGGACAACGTGCCTTACACGGACGCCACGCCGCGCTTCCTGCGCCTGAAGGTCACCTCTCCGTAAGAGTGACCTTTTTGGCGGGATTCCCCCCACGAACCGCCCGCCACAGGAGCAGCGGCAGGCGAAGGAAAAAGCCGCACAGCAGCCGTGCGTGCATCCAAGTGAGCAGCGTGTTGTCCCGGAAGTAGCGGAACTGGGACACACCGCCCTCCGCCGCCGTGAGATATTTCACCGGCGTGGGCACATTGATCGCCGGCACACCATTCCAGCAGAGCCGCACGGCCACCTCGGTATCAAAATCAAAGCGCCGGGCGAACCGCGTGCCGCGGAAGGCCCTCAAAAGCGCCGGCAGCGGATACAGGCGCATGCCGAAAAGCGAGTCGCCGATGCCCCAGCCGAGCGTTTCGATGTGTGCCCACAGGTTCGAGAGCCGGCGGCCACGCACGCGCAGCAGCGGCGCCTCCGGGCCAAAGATCGGTTGGCCGAGCAAAGCGGCCTCCGGATGCGCTTCGGCGAGCGAAAGGAACTTCGGGATAAACTCCGCTGGATGCTGCCCGTCCGAGTCCATCGTGAGCACATGGGTGAAACCAGCCTCCGAGAGCATTTCCGCCCCGGCGAGCACGGCGGAGCCTTTCCCGCGGTTCACCGGCAGTTTCACCACATTGAGGCCTGGATGCTCCGGCTGGAGGGCTTCCGCATCCTTTTCACTGCCGTCCGTGCTGCCATCCACCACCACCCACACATCCTTCCACCGAGCCAGCGCCTGCAAGACAGTCGTCTTCAGAAGTCGTCCGGTGTTGTAGCTGGGAATCAGGATGGCAACGCGCATGCAACGCACCCGCGGGCATCCGCGTGAGGCCGTGGATGGGGGCGAGAATCAGCCTCCCCGCAAGCACGGAATCACCCTCTTCCGCACAACTCACCGGTCCTCCGCCATGTCCGGCGTCTCAAACTCCACGCCATGGACTTTTTCTGTCTCATTCGGCGTGGTGAGCACCTTGTAAACGCACCAACTGAAAAGGACGGTGACAGTGCCCACGGAGGCGAGCATGACGAGAAGGCCGGAGGTGGTCATGGAGGATAAAACGGATAAGGTTAGTCGTGCTTGTTGAGGCCTTTTTCGGCCCGTTGATAGGCCTTCGAGCGGGCGGAGAGCAGGCTGAAGAAAATCGCCACGACGATGATTAGCACGACGCTGAGCTGCGCGGCCTGGTTCGTGCCCACCGCCTTGCCGTCCTTCATGCCGCCGATCAAATCCATCACGTAGGCCGAGGCGGAGCCGAAGGTCTTCGTGGTCAGGTCGAAGCCGAAAAGGCTCGTCAGCACCGTCAGGCCAAAAATCGCGAGCAGGAAGGCCGGGCAGAGCCATTTCATGATGACGCCGAAGAACGATGGAATGCGGATCGAGGCCCCCGAATGGGCTTCTTTCAGCCCTCGCTCGATGCCCCAATGCCAGCCGAAGACGATGATCTGGATCGTGGCGAGGATGAAGATGAGGAAGGTGCCCACCCAGAAGTCGAGCGTATCAAGCGCCTTCAAGTCAGCGGTGAAATAGACCACGAAACCGGTGCCAAAAGTCGTCAGCAGGCCGAGGATGGTCACGCTGACCTTGCGGCCGACATTCATCGCCTCTTCGAGGAAGGCGATGCCCGGTTGCAGCATCGAAATCGAGCTCGTGATGGCCGCGAGGAAGAGCATGAAGAAGAACGCGCCGCCAAAAAACGCCCCAAACGGCATCTTCGCGAACACCAGCGGCAGAACCGTGAACCCGAGGCCAAACGTTCCCTGCCCCGCGACCGATGCGAGACCGAGGAAGGCCACCGCGGCCGGCACGGTGATCAATCCGCCCAGCGCCACCTCGCAGAACTCATTCGCACTGCTCGCGGTGAGGCCGCTGAGCACCACATCGTCCTCCTTCTTCAAGTAGCTGGCATACACGATGATCACGCCAAAGCCCACGGACAGGCTGAAGAAGATCTGCGCCGCCGCCGCCATCCACAGCAGCGGGTTTTTGAGCTGCTGCCACGGCGTGATGGTGACGAGCTTCAGCTTGCCACCGCTCGCAGCGACCTCCTTCTCCGCCTCGGCGATGGAAACCTCTCCCACCACCTCGCGCACGAGTGCTTTTTCACCTTCGGCAGGCTGCACACGCTCAATTTGAACCTTGCTGGGATTCCACATGTAGCCGAGGCCGTTGACGACGTTGTCATGCGGTTTGGCCGGATCAGGCGCACCGAGCGTCATCACGCGACCCAGCACCACCAGCGCCAGCACGATGAGCAGCGGCATGCCGTAGTTGCACATTTTCTCGATGCCGCCGGAGAGGCCACGGTAGATGAGCCAGAAGTTGAAAACGAACACGATGGCCAGCCACGGCAGCGCCGAGTTCCACGAGAAGGCCAGCGCCGCACCGTCACCGACTTGTCCGCTCATCGCTTTGAACATCGCGACCGTCTGCTCGGTGCTCGTGAGATTGACCTGGCCGGTCCAGAACTTCACCGCGTAGCCGATGCACCAGGACTCGATGAAGACGTAATACATGTAGATCACCACCGGCACGATGACGCCGATGATGCCGATGTACTTGGCCCACGGCTTGTTCAAGATGGCCGCGAAGGCACCGGGGCATGAGTTGAAGCCTTTGCTGCCCGCGTAGCGCCCCATCGCCCATTCCGCCCAGCCGATCGGCAGACCGATGATGAGGAAACTGATGGCGTAGGCCAGCATGAAGGCCCCGCCGCCGTATTGCGCCGCGAGGCCGGGAAAGCGAAGAAAGTTCCCCAAACCGACCGCGCTGCCCGCGACGGCCATGATGACTCCCAGACGTGATCCCCAAGCTTCTTTTTGTTGCGACATGGGCGCGAGAGTAGCCATGTCCGTGCCGGAGAGGCAAGAAAGAAGTCGCCCGCATCACTTCCACGCCATGCAGCGGAAGGGATGATCGTCGATCAAATTGGCCCGCACGCCCGTGAGGCGGTCGCTTTGGTAAAACTGCACGCCCACATAGTAATACACCGGCAGCACAGCGGCCTCATCACTCACCAGCATCTGCTCCGCCTTCGCGAAAATTGCATTCCGCCGCACCGGATCAGCCTCGCGAGCCGCCGCTGCGATCAGCTCATCATACACGCTGCTGCCCCAGCCGGTGTTGTTGTTGCCGTTGCCCGTGGTGAACATGTCCAGGAAGGTGCCCGGATCGTTGTAATCACCCACCCACGAGCTGCGGCACAGGTCATAGTCCAGGCTGCGCATGCTGCTCAGCCAGATCTTCTGCTCCTGCTTTTGCAGGTTCACCGTCACGCCGAGGTTCTTCTGCCACATCGCCTGCAGCTCCACCGCGATGTTTCGCTCCACCGGCAGCGGCAGGTGCAGGTATTCGACGAGCGGAAAGCCCTTCCCGTCCGGAAAACCCGCCGCTGCGAGCAGCTCGCGAGCCTTCACCGGATTGTAAGCGAGTCCCGCAGGCGGTTGATAGTCCGCTCCTGCACCGGGCGGCGTGATGCCACGCGCCGCCGACTCGCCGAGCTGCGTGATGTTTTGCACGATGCGTTGCTTGTCCACCGCCAGGGCAAAGGCCTGCCGCACCCGCGGATCGGTGAAGGGCGGCTTCGTTGTGTTCAGGCGGATGAACCACGTGCCGAGAAACGGCCCCGTGTGAAACCACGGCTGCTCTTTGAGCTTTCCCGCCAGCGTCGGTGGCGTCATGCCCTTGTCCATCATGAGGTCGCACTGGCCGGTGTGGAAGAAATTCAGCGCCGTGTTCGCATCCGCCACCGGCCGGATCTCCACCGTGGCCATTTTCACGTTCGCTGCGTCCCAGTAGTCCGGGTTTTGGCGCAAACGGATGCAGTCATCGATGCGCCACGATTCGAGCAGGTAAGAGCCGTTGCTCACCACATGCGCCGGCTTGATCCATGCCGTGCCATGCTGCTCGATTGTGCGCAGCGGCACCGGTGAGAACGGCACGAGGGCGCACAGATCGAGGAAAAAGGGCGTGGGATTCTCCAGCCACACCTCCAGCATGCGCTCATCCACCGCCCGCACACCGACGCTGGCCGCATCGGTCGTTTTGCCCTCGGTGAAGTCTTTGCCACCACGAATCACATGCAGCAGGCTCGTGTAATCGGCCCCTGTCTCCGGCTTCAACATGCGCAGCCAGGCATCCACAAAATCTTGCGCCACCACCGGCCGGCCATCGCTCCACTTCACGTCCGCACGCAAGTGAAACACATAATGCTTCTGGTCAGGCGACGCCTCCCAACGCTCCGCCATGCCCGCCTGCGGCTTGCCATGCTCATCAAAGCGGCACAGGCCCTCGAACAACGCCGATGAGATGCGCATGCTCACCTGATCCGACACGATCGCCGGGTCGAGCGTCTCCGGCTCCGCACTCTGGATGAACACCAAATCCGCCCGCGGTTGCACGCGACCACATGCCGCGAGGCACAGGACACCAAACAAGACGCGAAGGGCGGTTCGAAGCATCTCACAAGCTAGGCCACTGCCGCGAACAGGCAATCAGCGGCCTTCCTGCGACCAAATTTGGCCTCCAGCATGCTTCCCTTGAGAAGCCTGCAAAAAAGCGCGACCTCGCCGCGTGTCTTTTGCCCACCAAAACATGATGAAATCTTCCCGTCGTCACTTCCTCCGTGGCACCGGCGTGGCCCTCGGCCTGCCGTGGCTGGAGTCGTTCTGCGCTTTCGGAGCTGAATCGGTCAAAAACAACACCGCGCCACGTCGCCTCGCCGTGTGCTTCACCGGCAATGGCGTGAATCCGCATCACTGGGGTGCCGAAACCACGCCCGGCGGCATGGTCTTCAAAAAATCGCTCACACCGCTCGAAGGACTCAAGAAGCACGTGAATGTCTTTCAAGGCTTGTGGAATCCCACCACCGTCGAAGGCGAAGGCGGCCACTACCCGAAGATGAACGTGCTCTGCGGCCTCAAGGTGAAAAAGACCACCACCGATGTCGAGGTCGGCACCACGATGGATCAACTCATCGCCGCGCATTCCGGCAAATTCACGCCCGTGCCCAGCGTCGTGCTCGGCACCGAACGGCCCAGCTACAGCACCGATAGCGGCTTCACGTCGATTTACTCCGCCTACATCTCCTGGAGCACGCCCACGACGCCTGCGCCGAAGGAAATCTTCCCCCAGCAGGCCTTCGACCAGCTCTTCGACGACGGCAGCAAGCGCAAGCGCGACAAGAGCATCCTCGATCTCGTGCTTGAAGACGCCAGCAGCCTCAAACCGAAGCTCAGCAGCCGTGACAAACAAAAGCTCGACGAATACCTGACCTCCGTGCGCGAGATCGAGCAGCGCGTCGAGCTCGCCGAAAAAATCAGCCAGGCCGAGACCAACGGCCAGGGCTGGCAGCCCAGTGTGAAAACCGTCACGCTCGGCCGACCCGCCGCCGGCATCCCCGCCAGCAGCGAGGACCACCTGCGCCTCATGTTCGACATCATGCTCCTCGCCTTCCAGATGGACCGCACCCGCGTCGCCACCTTCATGATGAACAACGACCTCTCGAACATGCGCTTCCCCAGCCTCGACGGCATCAGCGGCGGCATCCACGAGCTATCGCATCACGCGGGCGACGAGCACCGCCTCAGCATGTATCAGCGTGTGAACGAGCATCAGGTCAAACTCTGGGCCGAGTTCCTCGCCAAGATGCAGGCCACGAACGAAGGCGAGCGCACCCTGCTCGAAAACAGCATGATCCTGCTCACCAGCAGCCTCATGGACGGCAACGCGCACGATTCGCGGCAACTCCCCGTCGTCCTCGCCGGCGGTGGCGGTGGCACCATCCAGGGCGGCCGCTTCCACGACCTCAGCAAAGACGAAAACCGCAAACTCTGCCGCCTCCACATCGCCCTCATGGACCGCATGGGCGTCCACACCGCCCACTTCGGCGACGCGGAAAACGCGCTGGCGATTTGATTCAGTTTCGTCTCCGATCAGACCTCATCTGCCGAAGGATCGAAGGGCTTGTTGAACTTCGGTCCACGCTCGCCGCCGTAGGTTTCGCGCAGGTATTCATCCCCCTCGCTTTTCTTCCGCCGGATGTTTTTCGGCGCGACGAGATTCCCCAGGCGACGGCGCTCAGCGCGGCCCGCCTGCCATTGCTCCCAGGTCCAAACGCGGTCGGGACTGGTTTTCAGTTTCGACGGGGTCATAATGCCAGAGAATAGTTCAAGAAGGTGTTTTGACCAGCGCAGCTTGGACTTCAGTCTTCATCGCATCAAATTCCTTCAGGCAGTTGTACTTGGAACTTGCCGCGACGCTCCGAGCTTCTTCCCAGTCGATAGGAATCTGGCATTTGAGCGCGGCGGCCATCAGTTTCTTCGCACAATCATCATCTTTTTCGTCATAGCCGCTACAGTAGCAACGAGCGGCATACACTCGACCAGCCAGGGCATCCTCCACGGGGATCAAGCGCACTTCTCCGAACGGCGTGAAGAACTTTGAAAAAGCTTTGTCGGCTCTGTAATCAACCTCACCGAGTAAATCGACCCATAGGCCCTCAATACCCCAGCTCTTGCCTCCACCGTGGGACTTGATGCCGGGAATCTGACGCATGATTTCCTCCTTTTGATCCTCCGTAGGCTGCGGCCAACCGGTCCAGCAGATGTCGGTGTCACCGGACATGTAAGCTCCATCCGTGTAAAACTCGATGGCCGATCCGCCCACGACCACAGGCTCAAAGCCACGCTCACGGAACAACTCCGAAACCACCGCCGCCAACAGCAGCGCCTTGGCATTCAAATCCGTTTCCTGGCGGATGATGTGGAGCGCGGAAGTGATTTCGTCGGCTGTCATGCTTGGAGATTAACGCCATCCATCGAGCAGGCCTCGCAAATTCTCCCGCGCACGCGTTTCAAACCGTTCGCGAGCCCACGGCGTCCGGTAAATCGGCTCGCGAGCCAAAAAGCCGCGCAAAACCTCCGCCCGCTTCTCGCTATAAACCTCCTCCGGCACCCAGGCATATTCTTCACGAATCTGCTGCTCATACTCAAGCACCCGCGAAGCCGGCTGTGCGAAGATCGCGAGGTCAATGTCGATGATCCACGCATCATCCGCCCCTTCGCCGGGCTGGTGTGACTTCGTCAGCATGATCAGCCGCGCCACCTCATGTGCCGCCGCGGTGCCTCCAAGTGCTTCGATGGCCCATTTCGCGCTCAACGCCTCATTTTCGCCACTTTTCGGCTCATAGACCGCATCATGAAACCAAAGCGCCATCTCGATGAGATCGGGTTGCTGCATGAAAGCCTTCGCCTCATCCAAAACACCCAAACACTCCTCCAGATGCTGCAACGAATGATAAGCCCGCTGCGGCTCCCCATAGGCCTTCACCAGCCTCTCATGCCATCCAGCCGCATCGCCAACGATGCCCATTCGCTCCGCCAGCGGCAGCCAGTGATCGAGGGATGTTCTCATAGTCAGAAAAGAATGTTCTCCACAAACCTCGCCACATGCGGCGGCAGTTTGCGGTGCTTGCGTGTGAGCACGACGACCTCGCGGTCAAAGTGCTCGGCGAATGGCAGCGTCACCAGCGATTCCTTCCGCCGATACAGCGCCAGTGCACGGCGAGGCACAAAAGCGACGCCGTAGCCGCTGGCGACGAGGTTGATGATGAGATCGAAACTATCGAGTTCCATCGATGGAGTCACGGCGAGGCCATGTCGCTTCATCCATCGGCGGAGGGACTGGCCGGTGTTCGTTCCGGCGTCGATCATGAGCCACGATTGCTGCTGGAGCCAGAGTTTGAGCCTGTCAGCTCGTTTCGGCGCGACGAGCGCTGCGGGAGCGATGAGTTCAAAACGATCTTTGAATCGATGGGTGATCTTGACCGAGTCCGGAAGCTTCGCGGGCGGGCATAGCACGCCGATGTCTGTTTCGCTCGCATCCAAAGCGGTCAGAATCGAGCTGCCGGCGTGGTAGCTGACCCGGCAGGCGACTTCGGGGTGGCGTTGGTGATTCGCGTGAAACAATCCGGGCATGTGCGCCATCGCCAGCGTGCGAGACACGCTGACACGCACCTCCGGTCGGGCGCTGCCGAAGGCGGCGTGCAGGCCATCCAGCGTCGCCGTCACACCACCGATGAGCCGCGCCGCCTCAGCCGCGAGATAATGCCCCGCCTCGGTCACCTCGACCGACCGCGTGGTGCGATTGATCAGATCCAGCCCGAGGCGGCTTTCCAATGACTGCATCTGCCGCGTGAGGGCACTTTGGGATAGTCCGGCCTCCCGCGCCGCCCGCGTGAAGCTGCGATGCTTCACCACGAGGTGAAACAGATGCAGCGCGTGCAGGTCGAAAGGCTTCGTGGCGAGGTATTGTTGCATTAGCTGCATCAAACCATGCTTTTTATGCAGTTCACGCATTTCTTGAGCCATGCGAGATCAGGGCCGCAAACCCACACCAACTCATCCGATGGCCAACATCCTTGATCGCCTGCCCCAAAACGTCCCAGGACGCTTCTATGTCGATTCCACCTGCATTGACTGCGGCCAGTGCCCTTCCACCGCGCCCAATCATTTCCGCCGCGATGACGACATCGCCCAAAGCTTCGTCTTCCGCCAACCTGTGACCGAGGAGGAGATCGCTCTCTGCCGTGAAGCCCTCGAAGGCTGCCCCACCGAATCGATTGGCGAAGACATGTCCCTTTGACGGTTTTCGATCTTCGCGTTAGACGGCGGCGATGCTGTTCCGACTGACGATTGCCTTCGCCGCCCTTTTGACTGCGTGTCACACGCCGAAGCCGCTGGTGGCGCACGCATTGCCGCCGCGGTGGAAGGTTTCGCCGGAGTGTGAAACGGTGAGCGGGCCGGTAAAGGTGGATGTGTCGCTGGCATCGAGCACGGCGCAGTTGCTGTCGAAGGACGGCACGGTTTTGGCGGAGATGGATGTGTCACCGGGTGTGGAGGGACATCTGACGCCGACCGGGGAGTTTCGTGTGACAGAGAAGCTGCCGCTGAAGCGCTCGAACCTTTACGGGCAGTATGTGAAGAAGAGCACGGAAGAGGTGGTGGTGGCTCGGGCGTGGGAGCACGAGGGGCCGCCACCGGAGGGGACGGCGTATCTCGGCATCGCGATGCCGTGGTGGATGCGGCTCACCGCAGACGGCGTGGGCATGCATGTCGGCGGGTTTGAGCGTGGAAAACCGACAAGCCACGGCTGCATCCGCTGCCCGGAGGAAGGGCAGAAGGTGTTTTATGAGAAGTGCCGCGTGGGGACGACGGTGCGAGTGCACGAAGAAGCGCACAAGGCTCCCTCATTGCTGGTGCCGTGACGGGAGCCGAACAGGTTGAAAACCTGTTCCACTTTCCGGGAGGTTACTTCGTCCGCTTCAACGCAGGCAGCTTGAGTCCGTTCTGCGTGATGTGCAGGCGCTTGATCTTGCCTGCCTCATCCCGCTCGAACTCCAGCGACGCAAACACGACGTCATACTCAAAGTGCCCCGGCTTCGTCTCAAACACCGGCAGGAACGGCTGGCCGGTGAGCTGCACAAACAGCATGCCGCGACGCAGCTCGATGGTGAAGACCTTGTCCGGCGGGAAGAAGTCATACACGCCGGTGAACTCCTCGAGCTCCTTCGCCGGGCGGAAGAGATACTCCGGCGCTTTTTCATCGAGCCGCTTCGCCACCTGCTTCTGGTTGTTTTGATCGAGCGTGACGCTCGTGATGGCTCCGCTGGCATCACGGCCAAAGATCACCCGCGCCGCCACGCCCCGATGGAAGAACACATCTTTCTTCTCATGCAGGTAAGGCAGGAAGACCTGGCCGGTCAGTTTGCACCACAGGCCGCCATCGCGGATGATGAAGGTGAATTTGGTCTCTTTGCCCAGCTTGAAGACACCGGTGTAGGGCTTCAGCTCCGCCTCGCTGAGCTTGGGACCTTCCACCGCGTTGAATTGCTCACGATCCAGCGGCCGCGTGACCATGACCGGCTCCATCTCGGCGTTGTTGATGAGCACGATGCGCACCTGATCGCTCTTGGGCTTCGCTTGAAGCAGCGTGCGATAACCGCCCGTGCCGCCGTTGTGCCCGATCAAATCGTCGCCGAGGAAAAAGCAGCAGCCGATGCCTTCCGCGAGAGGTTTCACCGCAAGCTGGATGGCCTCGCGCAGCGGCGAGGTCTCCGGGTGATTCAAAGCGCGGCCGAAGAGCATCATGTCCGCCGCCGTGCTGCGCAACCCACCAGCGGGCGCGAAGGCTTGGAAGGTCCACTCATGTGCTTCCTTCTTCCCATCAAAGGGCGGCGCGAGACGCTGGCGCATCTCCGCGGTCGGCACCGGCATCGTGTCGTGCATGCCGAGCGGCTTGGTGATACGGTCACGCACGAGGTTCGTCCATGTATCACCCAGCGCCCGCTCGATGACATGACCCAAAATGGCCACGCCGGCATTTGAGTAGCTCATCTCATGCGGACCGGCTTTATCGATCTTCACGCTCGAAAGCCATTCACCGAGCTTTTTCGTGTCGTAAGCACCGTAAGGGTCCGCCACGGTGAAATCCGCATTGTCCGGCATGCGTGGTAGCCCGCTCGTGTGCGTGGCGAGCTGCGCCAGCGTGATCGCTGCCACCTTGTCATCGGCGAAGGCCTGCTTCGCATCGAGTGCCTGCTTCAGCGTCGTTTCAAAGGTGAGCTTCTTCTCAAGCACCGCCTGCGCCAGCAGCAGCCCGGTGAAGACCTTGCTGATGGAGCCGATTTCAAAAACGACCTTCTCCGCGGGCACGTTCGCAGGCTTGTCAGGACCGGCGATGGCATACACGGCCTTTCCGTCCCGCCACTCGCCAGTGACGATGCAGCCACGCGGCATGCCCTTGGCGATGTTTTGCGCCGAGCCGGCCAGCGACAGAGGCTTTTGGGCGAACAAGACGGAACTCAGCGAAAGCCACGCGAGGGCGAGCAGGATGGGTTTCATGCGGCGAGCATGCGCAGCGGCACATTTTTTGTCACTTCCTTTGTTTCCCGCCGTTTGGCTGCCATGCACCGCATCCTCGCCCTGATCTTCCTCGTTGTTCTTCCCGCCTCCGCCCAGTCAAAATGGTTCAAGGGCAACACGCACACCCACACGCTCTGGAGCGATGGCAATGACTTCGCCGAGATGGTGATCGACTGGTACAAGCAGCACGGCTACGACTTCCTCGCCCTCAGCGATCACAACATCCTTCAGGCCAAGGAAGTGTGGATGGATGTGAAGGCCGTTGAGAAGCGCCGCAAAGCTCTGGGCAAGACAACGATGGAAAAGTATCGCGCCCGCTTCGGTGATGAGTGGGTCATCACCCGCGAAAAAGAAGGCTCCACCGAGGTCCGCCTGCGCGAGATGCGCGAGTATGCGCCGAAGTTTGACGAGCCGGGCAAATTCCTCCTCGTGAAGGCCGAGGAGATCAGCGCCTCCTTCAACAAGGCCCCCATCCACATGAACGCGGTGAACCTCCAGGAAGAGCTTCAGCCAGTGAAGGACCTCACCAACATCCAGGAGACCATGCGGGCGAATCTCCGCAACGTAGCCGAGCAGTCGAAGCGCCTCGGCGTGCCGATCTTCACCCACATCAACCATCCGAACTTCCGCTGGGCACTCACCGCCGATGACCTCGCCGCAGTCACGGAGGAGAACTTCTTCGAGATCTACAACGGCCACCCGATGATCGAGTGGGAGGGCGACGAGCTCCGCGACAGCCACGAGAAGATCTGGGACATCGCCAACACGCTGCGCCTCACGCAGTTCAAGGCCGCGCCGCTCTTTGGCGTGGGCACCGATGACTCCCACCACTACCACGGCGAGGAAAGCAGCCCCGGCCGCGGCTGGGTGATGGTCCGCGCCGACAAGCTGGAGGCCAACGCGCTCGTCGAGGCCATGAAACGCGGCGATTTCTATGCCAGCAGCGGCGTCACGCTCGATGACGTGAGCTTCACCGGTGGCAAATTGCGCATCCAGATTCATGCCGAGCCAGGCGTGACCTACACGACGGTCATCCGCGGCACCTTAAAAGGCTTCGACGCCACCACCACCGAGGTCACCACACCAAAAGGCGACTTCCATCCCGTGCGCAAACACTACTCCGATGACATCGGCAAGACCCTCGCCACCCTCACCGGCCCCGTCATCGAATGGACGCCCAGCGGCAACGAACTCTACTTCCGCGCCTCCATCACCTCATCGAAGCCACATCCGAATCCCTCCATTAAGGATCAAAAGGAGATGGCCTGGACTCAGCCCATGGGCTGGCGGTGATTTGCGCTGTCATCATGCAGTTGAAGCTGCGCGATAGCGTCCTGGCGTGCGCCGGACCTCCGGCGCTTTCGGGCGTCGCCAGGCCTGCGAAAAGCTCCAGAGGGCTGGAGCACTCCAAAACGCGGCCGCGAGTCTGTGTGCCCGACGGCGTGTAAGAGCTCACGGTGCCTTCGCCGCGATGTAAAACATGGCAGCGAAGGTGTTGGCTTTGAACTTGGTGCCCGCGGGCGGCTCGACGACGAGCGTTGAAATGTCGCCATCGAGGTAGAGCACGTCTTGGCAGCCGAGATGAAGGAAGAAGCGGCTGAACTGATGAAACGTCACGCCGCCAAGCTCTGGGTCCTCGCGGTCGCTGATGGCAAAAATGATCTGCTGATCCTTTTCCCGCACGCCCACGGCGCTTCGCTGGCGGCGGTTGGGTGAATGGAGGTTGAAGGCCGGATGAATCACACCTCCTCGCAGCATGAGCGGACCGCTTTGTGTCGCGAGACGTGGCTGGAGGCCGCTGCGGGCAAATTCCGCGGCCTCCATCACGCCGGGGCCGAGGCGGTCATCGAGGAAAAAGACGCCGTTGGGCTTCAGGTAGAAGTTTCCATCACCGGGCCGGAGATTGAGCGGGACGAGTTCACGGCCATCGAGAATCGTGAGGCCGCAGGGTTTGGGGCCGCGCTCGAAAATGCCCGCGTTGGTGGCAAACAGCAGCTTCTCGCCCTTGGCGGCGAGATCGCGTTGGAGGCCGTTGAAGTCGCCGAGCGGCTTCCCATCGGCTCCGAGCCACGCGAGCTTGAGCTTTGGCCAGTCAGCACGGTCGATGCGGAAAAGGTGATAGCGTGCCCTGTCGTGCTCCACCACCTCCGCGCCATGCAGATGCGTGCCGAGAGCGGCACAGCCAAAGGCCGCGAGAATCCAACGAGGGAGGTTCATGCGTCTATCCAAGCGAAGATCAGCCCCGGGCACAACTTTGAACCTTGAACTTTGAACCTGAACCCCTAAGTGAACAGCATGGCGAGCAACTTCGGCACTCTTTTCCGCATCTCCACCTGGGGCGAATCACACGGCCCGGGAGTCGGCGTGGTCGTGGACGGTTGTCCGCCAAAAATCCCGCTCAGCGTCGAGGACATCCAGCATGAGCTGAACCGTCGCCGCCCAGGCCAGAGCAAGATCGTGACGCCCCGCAAAGAGGACGATGCTGCCGAGATCCTCTCCGGCGTGCTCGACGGGCAGACGCTCGGCACGCCCATCGGCATCTTCGTGCGCAACACCGACCAGCGGCCCTCCGCCTACACGGAGATGCAGCAGGCCTACCGCCCGAGCCACGCAGACTACACTTACGATGCGAAGTATGGCATCCGCGCCGTCTCCGGCGGCGGACGCTCCAGCGCCCGCGAGACCATCGGCCGCGTGGCCGCCGGAGCCATCGCGCGAAAGGTGCTGCAGCACTCCCTTTCCGGCTACGAAGCCCTCGCCTACGTCAAAACGATCCAACACATCGCCGCCGAGGTGCCTACAGGCGCGGCGCTGACTGCCGAGCTGATCGAATCCAACATCGTCCGCACCTGCGATCCCGCCGCGGCGGAGCAAATGATCGCTTTGATCGAAAAAGTCCGCTCTGAGGGCAACAGCGTCGGCGGCGTGATCGAGTGCGTCGTGCGCGGCGTGCCGCCCGGACTCGGCGAGCCGGTCTTCGATAAATTGGAGGCGGATCTCGCCAAGGCGATGCTCAGCCTGCCCGCGACGAAGGGCTTCGAGATCGGCAGCGGCTTCGCTGGTACCACGATGACCGGTTTGGAGCACAACGACGAGTTTTACATGGATGGCGAAACGGTCCGCACGCGCACCAACCGCAGCGGCGGCATCCAAGGCGGCATCAGCAATGGCGAGGAGATCGTCTTCCGCGTTGCCTTCAAGCCCACCGCCACCGTGCTGCGCGAGCAAAAGACCGTCACAAACACCGGCGAGGACACCACACTCGCCGCCCGTGGCCGTCACGATGCCTGCGTGCTCCCGCGTGCCGTGCCGATGGTGGAGGCGATGGTGCATCTCGTGCTCGCCGATCACTTCCTTCGCCAGCGAGCGATGCGGGGTTAGAGTTTCTCCACGCCCATCTGCCAGAGGATGAAGGCCATTTCTTCGGCGACTTCGTGCAGGTGCTCGTAGCGGCCGGATTTGCCGCCGTGGCCAGCGCCCATGTTCGTTTTGAGAAGGAGCAGATTTTTGTCCGTCTTCATCGCACGCAGCTTGGCGACCATTTTGGCGGGTTCCCAGTAGGTGACGCGGGGATCGTTCAAACCGGCAGTGAAAAGCATCGGCGGATACGCTTTGGCAGTCACGTTGTCATACGGGCTGTAGCTGCGGATGAATTCGAACGCGGCTTTGTCGGTGATGGGATTGCCCCACTCGGGCCATTCGCCGGGCGTGAGCGGCAGTTCTTCATCGAGCATCGTGTTCAGCACATCGACAAACGCGACGTGGGCGACGATGGCGCCAAAAAGCTCCGGCGCTTGATTCGCGACCGCGCCCATGAGCTCGCCACCGGCGCTGCCGCCGCTGGCGGTGATGCGGCCTTTCGCGGTGTAGCCGCGTTCAATGAGGCTGCGGGCGGCATCGACGAAGTCGTTGAAGGTGTTCGTGCGCTTTTGCAGCTTGCCGTCGAGATACCACTGGTGGCCCATGTCATCTCCACCGCGGATGTGGGCGATGGCATACGCGAAACCGCGATCGACGAGCGAGAGGCGGCTCGTGCTGAAATCCGGCGGCGTGGCGATGCCATACGCGCCGTAGGCGTAGAGGTGAAGCGGCTGGCTGCCGTCTTTCTTGAAGCCTTTCTTCGTGAGGATGGAAACAGGCACCTGCACGCCATCGCGGGCCGTGATCATAAGGCGCTCCGTTTGATATTGGCTGGCATCGTAGCCGCTCGGGATTTGCCGCACCTTCAGCGTCTCCAATCGCTTCTCGGCGACGTGGTAATCGTAGTCGGTGTCGGGCGTGACCATCGATTCGTATTCGATGCGCAGCTTCGACATGGCGTAGTCGGGATTCGGTCCGAGCTGCGCGGTGTAACTGGCCTCCGGGAAGGCGATGCGCTCCGGCTTCAACGGCTCGTCGTAGCGGCGGATCTCGATCTGGTCGAGGCCGTCGATGCGGCCTTCCGTGACGAAGAAGTCTTTGAAGAGGCCGATGTCCATCAGGTAGTGATGGTCGCTGCCTGCGATGAGCGTTTTCCATTCACCGGGCTTCTCCAGCGACGCCGTGGCGATGCGGAAGTTCACATGCTCGTCGTTCGTGTGGATGTAGAGCACGCCGTCACGCACATCGACATCGTATTCGCGGCCGACCTTGCGCGGACTGATGAGGATCGGCTCGGCGAGCGGATTTGCGGCCGGGATGAGCCGCACCTCGCTCGTCACCTGATCGCCTGCGTTGAGGATGATCCAGTCCTCCTGCACGCTCAGGTCCACATCACAAATGAAGCCCGCGTCCGGCTCTTTGTAGATGAGTTTGGCCTTCTTCACGTCGTCGCCGAGGCGGTGGTAGTGGATGTTGTCCGTGCGCCAGTTGTCATTGGCATAGCCAAAGACGAGCCCAGCATTGTCGGAGGTCCACACGAGGTTCGAAAGCGTGCCCTGAATGACATCCGGCAGGTCTTTGCCCGTCGTGAGATCACGCACATGCACCTCGAAACGCTCCGAGCCATCGTCGTCGTAGGCGTAGGCCATGAGCTGGCCGTTCGGGCTGATGACGAGGGCGTGGAGATGAAAGTAGTCCTTGCCCTTGGCGAGCTCGTTTTGATCGAGGATGAGCTGGTCAGCACCGCCCGACACGGGCTTCCGATAGTGACGCCGATACTGCGAGCCCTTCGTGAAGGTGGACCAGTAGATCCAGTCGCCATCTTTTTGCGGCACGCTGCTCTCATCCTCCTCGATGCGGCCTTTCATCTCCTCGAAGAGCTTTTGCACGAGCGGCTTCTGCGCCGCCATGTGGGCTTCGAAGTAGCGGTTCTCTTCCTTCAAGTAGCCGAGCACCTTCTTGTCGGTGACTTTGGGATACTTCGGGTCACGCAGCCAGTGCCAAGGATCATCGAGAATGATGCCATGATGGGTTTGAGAGTGCGGGCGTTGTTCGGCGACGGGGGCGTGGATCACAGCGGGAGACGCAGCCGATGCCACGGTCTGGATGACCAATAGCGCGAGGCATGCGGGAAGGGGGTTCATAACAAGGAGTGAGTTCATCGCAGCCACGCATCACGATGCTCGGCGACGAAATCATCATCGCTGAGATGCGGGTAGGCGGCGCAGACGCGATCAATCTCCGCAAGCTGGCCGGGGCTGAGCGTCTCGTGCTCGTCGAGGCACCAGATGCCTTCGAGAAGGCCCTGGCGGCGGAGGATTTCGTGGAGGCCGGCAATGCAGCCGGCGAAGCCGTTCGCGGCATCGAAGAAGGCGGCGTTGCTGTCGGTGACTTCATTCGCGAGCCGAAGCATTTCCGGCGAAACAGGCTCGCGGTGGCACTTGGCGAGCAGTTCGACGGCTTTTTGCGTCCACACGGACCAATGACCGAGCAATCCTCCGACGATGCGCACCGGATACGGCGAAATGAGGTCGAGCACGATGTTGTCATCATTGCCGGTGTAGAGCGCGATGTCGGTCCTGCCGCTGTCTTTGACCGCGTGGATGACATCGAGCGTCTGGTAGCGGTTGAACGGCGCGATCTTGATGGCCACCACATTCTCGATTTCGGCGAATTTTCGCCAAAACGAGCGCGGGAGCACTTTTCCACCCACGGCGGGCTGGAGGTAAAATCCGACGATGGGGATGATTTGCGCGATTTCGCGGCAGTGAGCGACCATTTCGGCCTCGGTGGCCGATTTGAGGGCGGCGAGGCTCAAAAGGGCCGCGTCGTAACTGAGCTCGCGGAGCACGGTGGCCTCGCGAACGGCCTGTGGGGTGAGTCCGCACACGCCGCCGATGCGGACGAGGCGGTTTGGGAAAGTGGTTTCGGCTTTAGCCGAATCTGATGCGGCTAAAGCCGCAGCCACTTTAAACTCTTCCGCTGCCAGCGTGAGCACGGGTTCGAAGAGCGCGTGCTTCGGATCGCGGATGGCAAACTGCGTGGTGTGCACGCCGACGGCCACGCCACCGGCTCCGGCGGCATGGTAGTAGCGCAGCAGGGCGCGTTGACGACGTTCGTCGAGCTTGCGCGAGGCATTCAGTGCCAGCGGGCACGCGGGAATGACAAGGCCGCGATGCAGCGCGGCGCGAACATCAAAGTTGCCTTGTTGCTGTGCAACAAGGCGAACAGGTTGAAAACCTGTTCCACTTTCCGCGTGCCGCGACGTGGAAGAAAGTGGGACAGGTTTGTAACCTGTCGGGTTTGGGTCCCAAGTGTGCTCAGAACCTGCCATCGCGGGATTCGAAGTGAGTGGGTTTGCCGAGGGAGGCGCCGCCGCGTTTGATCCAGTCGGCGGTCCACTCGATGAGGTCGGTCTCGCTGACGAAGGGCGGGCCGAGGGAGATGACGGAGCGCGTGGCATTGCTCAGCAGCGCGTCTTTGGCCTCGGTGCCGGTGAGGTGCGGGGTTTTGCCGAAGAGCTCGCCGAAGTGCAGCGCGGTCTCGCGCACGGAGAGGGTGCGGATGCCGGTGATGTTGTAGGCGGTGGCCGGTGAGGAGGCGTGGACGAGCGTGAGGAGGGAGAGCGCGTTCGCATCGCCCTGCCAGATGGTGTTGAAGTGGCCCATGGTGACATCGACGGGCTCCTCGGCCCACACTTTGCGGGCGATATCGACGAGCACGCCGTAGCGCAGATCGCAGGCGTAGTTCAGGCGGATGAGCGAGACGGGCGTGCCGCGCACGCGGCTGAAGTGATCGAAGATCCGCTCGCGGCCGAGGCAGCTCATGGCGTATTCACCGGCAGGATTCAGCGTGTCCTCTTCGCGGCTGCCGCCGTTTTCGACGGGTGTGAGGCCATACACGTTGCCGGTGGAGAAGGCGACAATGCGGCTGCGGCTATAGCGCTCGCACACGATGCCTGGCAGCCACGCGTTCATGGCCCAGGTGAGCGATTCATTGCCCGTGGCACCGAATTTCATGCCCGCCATGTAGATGACGTTCGCCGCGGCGGGGAGGTAGGCCACCGCGTTCGCATCGAGCAGATCGCGGGCGACTGTTTCGATGCCATGCGCGTTGAACTCTTCCTGCGAACCCGGCGAACTGAATCGCGACACCGCGATGACGCGTCGCGGCGTGCCTGCATCGTCGCTGGCGCGTTTGATCATGCGGGCGAGTGAGGGGCCCATCTTTCCTGCGGCACCGAGCACGATGAAATCGCCCGGAATCTGCCGCATCAGGTCGATCACCGCCGGGGTGGGGCGTGAGAGGCGCTCTTCGAGGTCGGGGAGGTCGTGCGGGCACATGAATCAAAAAATGGTCGCCTGCTTTTAGCGCATCCGTTCATCCGCGAAAGGTCGTCTTCATGCATTTGCCAGCCTCTCCGGCACCGGCAAAACGAGCTGATACAGCGCCAGATCGAGCCAGCGGCCGAATTTGTAGCCGGCGTGGCGGATGTGGCCGCAGGGCTCGAAGCCGGCTTTGGCATGCAAAGCGATGCTGGCGGTGTTTTCGGCATCGATGACGCCGATCATCATGTGATAGCCCTGCTGAGTCGCACGGTCGATGAGGCGGCGCAGCAGCTCCTTGCCGAGCCCACGACCTCGAAAACGTCCATCGACGTAGATCGAGTGCTCGACGCTGTATTGATAGGCGGCATGCGGGCGGAAGGGGCCGTAGCTGCCGAAGCCCATGAGCGTGCCATTTTCATCGAGCACGCCGATGACGGGCAGATTGCTAGACTTTTTCGCGGCCCACCAGGCCTCCATGACCTCCAGCGAGCGTGGCTCGTAGTCGTAGAGCGCGGTCGAGTTCACGATGGCCTCGTTGAAGATGGCGCGGATGGCCTCCAGGTGCTCGTGCATGCAATCGATCCAGGTCATGCGGGGAAGGTGGAGTGCTCTCGTGAAAAGGAAAGGACCATGGAAAACCCCGTCCGCCTCACGACGAACGGGGTTTTCGTAAATCAGAGGGCCAAAGCTTACCCCTTGATCTCAACGTTCCAGAAGGTGTTCCAGTCGTCGATGTTGTTCAGATCGACGGCGCCGGGGTTCACGCTGCCGTCATCAGGCAGGCCGCAGGCATCGAGGATGCCTTTGCGAACGTCATCGCCGTGGATGTAGCCGCGGATGGCGGCGTTGTGCTTGTAGATGTTGCCCTTGGTGAGGTTCACGCCGGGCTGCGACCGGATCCAGGACTCGAGCTGCGTGTAGCTGGGCTTCGTGTCGATGAAGGCCTTGAAGGTGTCGATGTTGATGCCGAGCGCGTCGAGGGTCATCTGGTCGTAGCCGCAGCCGATGCCGGGATAGTCAGGGTGGAGCTTGCCAGCGGCGGCGAGGGAGGCTTTCTGCCACAGGCGGGGAAGATGAAGGACGCCGAGGGGGCCGGCGATGCCGGAGCTGATGAGGGGAACGATCTGGGCCATGAGGGTATGTTGGGTTGGTATTTCGTGAATCGGATTCGCCGTGGCGAACGAAGCGTGACTTTGACGAGTCCGCTCCGACGCGGCAAGAACAAACGCACCCGCTGTGTTCTCTCGATCCCCCGATTTCATGAAAAAACCCACGCTCATCGCCCTCGCGGCGCTGCTGGCGCTGCCTTGCGCCGCCGCGGAGAAAAAAGCTGCCGCCAAGCCCGCGCCGAAGTCCGTCCTCGAACTCCGCAAATGGTCCGGCGATCTCAACGTGCCCGATCCCGTCGCCGTGACCACGGATGAAAAAGGTCACGTCTATGTCGCCGCCACCACGCGGCGCAAAGTGGCCGATCTCGACATCCGTGAGCACTCGATGTGGATCGCCGATGACGTCTCGCTGACCAGTGTGGAGGAAAAAGAGGCCTTCTTGAAGCGCGAGCTCGCTCCCGGCAAGCTGCGCCTGCCACGCGGCGGACTCAAAGATCACAACCAAGACGGCTCCATCGACTGGAAGGACCTCACCGTGCACAGCGAGCGCATCTACCAGCTCCGAGACACCGATGGCGACGGCACTGCTGACAAGATGACCACCTTCGCCGAAGGCTTCAACAGCGTCGTCACCGGCATCGCCGCGGGCATTTTGTATCACGACGGCTGGGTTTATCTCACCGTCGCGCCCGACCTCGTGCGCCTGCGCGACACGAATGACGACGGCGTCGCCGATGAGCGTGAAGTCGTCGCGCATGGCTTCGGCATGCACATCGCGTATGCCGGGCATGACATGCACGGCCCGCGCATCGGCCCGGATGGCCGCATCTACTGGAGCATCGGTGACAAAGGCGTGAACGTGACCAGCAAAGAAGGCGTGAAGTGGTATTACCCGCACGAAGGCTGCGTCATGCGCTGCGAGCCGGACGGCAGCGGCTTCGAGGTCTTCGCGCACGGCCTGCGCAACATCCAGGAGGTCGCCTTCGACGACTTCGGCAATCTCTTCGGCGTGGACAACGACGCCGACCTCCCCGGCGAAAAAGAACGCCTCGTGTATATCACCGAACGCAGCGACTCCGGCTGGCGCTGTGGCCATCAGTATCAAAAAGAGCACAGCCGCTGGATCCTCGAAGGCCTGTGGAAGCCCGCGCATGAAGGACAGCCGCTTTTCATCACGCCGCCGCTGCAAAACTACTCGAACGGCCCCGCCGGTTTCGCGCACGAGCCCGGCACCGCACTCGGTGCCTCGCTGCGCGGCCATTTCATCCTCGATCAATTCCCCAGCGGCGCGATGACCGCCTTCCAGCTCGCTCCGAGCGGCGCGTCCTTCGTCATGAAAAACGAACGCGTCATCCACAGCGGCCTCATGGGTATCGGTTTGTGCTTCGCGAACAACGGCGGCCTCCTCGTCGCCGACTGGAGCGGCGGCTACCCGCTTGATGAAGTCGGCCACATCTGGCTCGCCGACGATCCCACCGGCCAAAACAGCACCGAGCGCCAAGAAACCGCCAAATTGCTCGCCGCCACGCTCGATGCCTCACACCTCGCTCATCGCGATCAACGCGTTCGTTTGCGTGCGCAGTTCCAACTCGTCAAAAACAACGACTTCAAAACCCTCGAAGCCATCGCCGCCGATAGAAAGGCAAACCAACTCGCACGCATCCACGCCATCTGGGGCCTCGGCCAAGGTCTCCGCGCCAAAAAGCTCGAAGCCTCGTCGCTCACCAAACTCCTCACCGACACTGATCCCGAAATCCTCACCCAAACCGCCAAAACCCTCGGCGACGGAACCACACGCGTCCCCGAGCTCATCTCACTCCTCACGCATCACGCATCACGCGTCCGTTTCCACGCCGCCATCGCCCTCGGCAAACTCCGCGACCCCGCCGCGACCCCGAAACTCCTCCAACTCGCCGCCAAAGAACAAAACGATCCCTTCATGCGCCACGCCATCGTCACCGGCCTCGCGGGCTGCGCCGACGCGAAGGTGCTCGTGAAGGACAAAAGCCTCTGCAGCCTCCTCGCACTCGCCCGGCAGCGTTCGCCGAAGGTCGCCGAGTTTCTCACCAAATTCCCCGATGAAGCCGAACGAGCCATTCACGACGACGCCGGCATCCCCGAGGCCCTTCCCGCGCTCACCACGCGACTCTCGCGCCGCGGGCTGAACGCCTGTTTGCGCCTCGGCATCGCCGAACCGCTCATCCAGGCCGCATTGAAGCCCTCCGCGCTGCAAAGCGAGGCCCTCGACCTCCTGCTCGTCTTCACCAATCCGCCGCGACTCGACCGCATCGACGGCCACGCGCATGAAATCGCCCCGCGCGATGCCAAAGCCTTCGCCGCGCTCGTGCAATCGCGCCTCGACTCGCTGCTCGACCTCACCGACGGCCAGCTCAAGGCCAAGGCCGTCGAATTGCTCATGCAGCTCCAGCTTCGCGTCGAGCCCGCCGTGCTCCAAAGCATCGTCGCCGATGTCACCGCCCGCGCCAGCCTCCGCGCCGGCGCATTGAAGATGCTCGCCAGCACCGGCGACTTCGGTCCCTCGCTCGATCTCGCCTTGGACAAAAAATCGCCCGCCGAACTCCGTCGCGAAGCTCTCAAACAGCTCTTCTCCCATCAACCCGACCGCGCCATCACCGCCGCCGCCACCGCGTTGAAGGAAGCCGACACCACCACGAAGCAACTCGCGCTCTCGCTGCTCGCTTCATCCAAAGACGACACCGTCATCACCGAGTGGCTCGACCTTCTCGCGGCCAACAAAGCCCCCGCCGCCATCCAGCTCGACATCCTCGAAGCCGCTGCCACCCGCGAAAGCCTCAAACCCAAGCTCGCCGCCCTCCAAACCCAAAACACCGAACTCCTCGAAGGCGGCGACGTCACCCGCGGTCGCGACATCGCCACCAACCACCTCGGCGCCAACTGCATCGCCTGCCACACCATCGAAGCCAAAGAAGGCAGCCAGGTCGGCCCCAACTTGAAAACCATCGGCAGCACCAAAGACCGAAAATACATCCTCGAGTCCCTCCTCAACCCCCTCGCCACCGTCGCCCCCGGCTACGGCCTCATCACCCTCACCCTCAAAGACGGCAAAACCCTCTCCGCCATCCTCGACAAAGAAGACGCCAAGCAAATCCGCCTCAAACTCCCCGACGGAAAACTCCAAACCGTGCCGCTGAATCAAATCGCCTCACGCACGCCGCCGGTCAGCGTCATGCCGCCGATGCTCGGCATCCTCACCAAGACGGAGATCCGCAATGTCGTGGCTTATTTGTCGAGTTTGAAGGCGAAGACGAAGAAGTGAGGCGCTTGCTTGAGTCGGTGAGCCACTGAGCACTTGCCACCTTCCCTGCCCTCCCTCACACTCGGCGGGTCATGAAATGGTTCATCCGCATCCTCGTCGTTCTCGCAGTGCTCATCGCCGGACTGCTTTGGTTTGGCTACTCGAAGATCGATGACCTGTTGAAGATGGGCATCGAGAAAGCTGGCACCGAGGCGCTGCAGGCACCGGTGACGATTCAAAAGCTCAAAATCTCGATGTTCTCCGGTGCAGGCACCATCGAGGGCCTGGAAATCGGCACGCCCGCCGGCTTCAGCGTGCCCTGCTCCCTGCGCATCAACCAGGCGGACATCGCCATCAACACCGCCGCCAGCAAAGAAGACCGCATCGTCATCCAGCACATCCGCTTCAACGAGCCCGACATCCACCTCGAGGTCGGACCCGGCGGCACAAACCTCTCGCAGATTGCCAAGAACGCCCGTGCCACCGCGGATTCCATCACTCCTGCTGCGCCCGAAGCCAAACAATCCTCCTCGCCGGTGCTGCGCCCGAAGCAGCCGCAAAAGGACATGAAGCTCCAGGTCAATGAACTCCTCATCACCGGAGCCAAGGTGAATGCCAGCGCCGGCGTGCTGCCCGGAGCTCAAGCCTCCGTCACCCTGCCCGAGATCAAACTGACCGATCTCGGCACCGGTCCCGAAGGCCTCACGCCTGCCGAACTCACCGCCGTCATCCTCTCCAAACTCTCCGAAGAAGCCACCAAGGCTGGCGCTGGAGGTGCCGTCGAAAGCCTGCTCAAAGGCAGCAACATCAAAGTCGATTCTCAGGAGCTGAAGCAAGGCGTGAACGAGCTCAAAAAGCTCTTCGGCAAATAATCCTCCTCACGCATAAAACGGCCATTCCTCCAAAGTCGGCCGACCGAGGGATTCCTGCTCGAAGTCACCTTTGTTCCCGGCTTCGCGCATGGCGTGTAGGGCTACGTGGCAGTCAGACATGGTGGGGGCGGCGAGGAGACGAGAGAGGATCTGCTGATCGCGTTGAGTAAGGAGCGGTGCGCTGCTCTTTGGACGCCAGTGCATGTGAAAGGGATGGACGGTGCGACCGGAGACATCGCGGAGTTTGCGGAGGATGTCCCAGCCAGCGGGATCGGTGTCGCCGAAGTGATGATGGGGGAGGTCGGGCGGCAGTTTTTGCAGGAGGAGACGTACGGCCTGTGTCGGAAACGAGGTGGCGACGATCAGCGTGCTGCGTGCCGCATCGGCACGCGTGAGCTGGAGGAAGGTGGTTTTGCGATTCTCGACGGTCAGGAGTCGCTGCGCGGTCGTGGTAAGGTGCGTGGCACGCTCCAGCTCGGCGACGGAGAGCGTGGACTCGAAGCGGAGGTCGAGGGTTTTGACGCGATCGTCGAAGTGCAGCACGAGCGGGCCGCTGTAATGCAAGACGCTATTGCTTGTCTGAATGCCGAGCGCCTCCAGCGGCGTCTCGCGGCCGAGCAGCAGCTCCAGCGCCCGCTCGATGAAGCTTTGCTGCGCTTCGAGGTATTTGGAGTCGCGGCCGATTTGCGTGCTCGCATCGCGAATCAGCGTGCCTTCGGGCCATTCGCGTGCGGTGAGGTCGAAAAGCAGCTTCAAGAGTTCTTTGACACGATTCGCCTCGCGCCATCGAAACGGCTCCACGGCATGCGGAAGGGCAAACTCGGCCTTCAAATGGCTCAAAAGAGCGGTCCAGGCCTCGGGAAGCAGCGGATGGCTTTTGGCTGAAAACTGCTCCACCACGGCCAACGCGGCCTGTTGAGCTTCCGCGCCAGTTTGCGAGCCAAATTGGGCATGAAGCCAAGGTTCGGATTCGAGGGGGACTTCGATCTTGTCGATGAATCGTGGCTTGTGGCGGAAGGGAATGAGTTTCAGCGGCAGCTTCTCGGCATCTCGTTGGGCGGCCTGACGTTCTTCCGCGGAGGTGAGGCCTGCATCATCGAGCAGCGTCTCCCAATCCCGCCGAAACGCCCGCACCGATGCCTCCACCCGCCGTTTCCGGGCGGTCATCCATTGTTCGTGCAGGGTTTGGAGCCAGCGCATGGATGATGAGTGATGCGGGCACTCCTGCCCGCAATGGGAATCATTCGTCTGCGGGCAGGAGTGCCCGCATCACTTTCACTCCATCAATTCCGCGAGCCTGGAGCCTTCTACTCGCACGACCCAGTTTTCGATGTTTTGGATCTGCTCGGTGGCTTCGTCGTAGCTGCGTTCGACGCGGCATTGGACGACGGTGTCGGCGTGTTGGAACATGGTGGGGAGGCGGTCTTCGGGGAAGGCCATGATGAGCTGGAGGCCGAAGTTGCGGGCGAGGGCGAGGCAGTCGTCGATGCGGTCGCCGCTGAGTTTGCTGAAGGCTTCATCCATGACGACGAGGCCGAGGTTTTGCTGCTCCTCGCGGCGGCCGAGGTCATACACGCGGCGGAAGGCGGCGAGCGTGGCGACGAAGAAGGGTGCCTGGTTTTCACCACCGCTCTGTTTCTTGGCGCTTTTGTTCAAACTGATCGCAGCGGCATCTCCGCGACCGGCGGGCTTGGCTTCGATGTCCCAGTGGTGGTAGTAGCGGTAGTCGAGCATGCGCTGGTGGCGCTTGTCCTCGGGGTTGTCGGCGGCGTCGATGGCGGCCATGAGCTCGGCCTTGGCCCTCTCGATGTCCTCGCGGCCGGCGGCGTTGAAAAGTTCCATCTCGCTGCCGCTGGGCAGGCCTTTTTCGACGAGCGTCCAGATGGCGCTGTGGGCCTTGTCGGCACGGCTGGTGAGCTGGTAGCGCCAGCCGCCGATCTCGTGATCCATGGCGCGGTTCAGCTCGCGCTTGGTGCGGTCGGCCTCGCTGAGCTTTTCACGCAGCACGTCGAGCACCTGATGCTGCAAACGATCCTCCCATTCCTTCCGCGCTTCATCGGCGGCGGTCTTGAAGCGCTCCAGCTCATGCGTTTCGAGGTCTTCGCGGCGCTGGTCAAAGGCGGCGTTGTCCTCCGCGTCGGCATCGAGGGCATCACCGAGGTCGGCGTGCACGGTGACGAGCTCGCGGCGCTGCTCATCGCGCAGGCGGCGTGCCTCCTGGGCTCGGGTGTCGAGCTGAATGGCGAGCGCGGCGGCCATTTCGATGGATTTGCGCCAGCTCGTGGCCTTTTGGCGTTCGGCGGTGATGCGCGTGGTGATTTCGTCGTCGGAAAAACCATGCACGAGCATGCGCGAGGCCTGGCGGGCGATGCGGGTCTGCTCTTCCTGAAACACATCCTCCTGGATGGCTTCTTCGAGTCGCGTTTGCTCAAGCGTGAACGCGGTGATGGCGGTCTTGAGGCTGCCGATGCGTTCGTGGATGCCTTTGAGCGTGGCTTTTTGCACGCGGAGGTTTTCCATGGCCTTCTCGTGGTCCGGCGTGGCGAGGAGGTTCCAGGTCTCTTGCAACTCGCGAAGCTCTTCGCGCAGTTTGGGCAGGCGCTGGACCTCATCGGCACCTTCCGGCGCGGTGAAGCGGTCGAGATGGCCTTCAGCGCCGCGGTTTAAAAAGGCGCGGAGGTCATCGCAATCGCTGCGCACCTCCTCGATGACGGCGTCGGTCTCGCGAAGCTCGTTCTCACGCAGGTCGCGGAGGCGGCGCAGGCCTTCCTCGCCGAGCGTGAGCTCTTTTTCAGGCGTGAGCTTCACCCGGCGCGGCGGATCTTTGAGCCATCCATCGAGCGAAATCGCCCGCTCATGCTTGTCGAGCTGCGCGGCCTTGTTCACGGCGACGAGGCCGCCGAGCAGATGATCGAGCACTTTGCCGGCGAGATCGTGTTTGGTCTCCACCATCTCACGCAGCGAGCCTTTGAGCACCTTCGTGGTGGTTTGCGCGGCTTCATCGGGATGAATGAGCGGCTCGTGCGGATTCTGCGTCTGCTGCGCCTGATCCCACGCGGCGCGGAAGTCCTCGGGAATGACGGCGCGGCGATGAATGCCGAGCACGGTCTCGATGAGCGGCCACCATTTTTCGGCGCTGGCTTTCACCTCGACCACGCGACCGAGCGCGACGGCTTTTTGTCCGCGGGAAAGCAGCGCATTGAGCAACGGTGAGGGCGTGGCGTGGCCTTCGCGGAGCTGCGCGAGGTCCTTGTGCAGCGCGGCCTTGCGCAGCTCATGCTCGTTCAAGCGGGCCACCACCGGCTGGAGCTGCTCGTTCGCCTCGTCCTTCAGCCGCATGTAGGCACGCGCGGTGTCGCGTGCGGCGGCGAGCGCCTTGCTCTCGTCTTTGCTCTGCATCGCGGAGATGGCGGCGGAGGCCTCGTCGAGATTTTGCAGGCCAAGACGCGACGCGTGGAGCTGCCAGTCCTGCCAGCGGCGGAGATGGGCGCGAATGCGTTCGTGAAGACTGCTGGAGGCCGCGTTGAGCCGCTCGATCTCGCTGTCGAGCTCGCGGCGGCGGCGGTCGATCTCTTCGAGCTTGAAGGCCTTGTCACCCAGCGCGGCGCGGGCGGATTCCTCGGCGTGTTCGAGGCGTTCGCGCTCGCGGATGGCCTGCTCGTGCGCTTGCAGGTTCTCGGCGTGCTCGGCGCGTTTGTCTTCCAGTTCGGCACGGCGGCGGTTGAGGCCTTCGAGCGCTTCCTCGTGCTTCAAAGCATCGCTGAGGTGCGAGTAGAGCGCGGACTCGCGTTTCGACGTGAGCCAGTCCTGATGATGCGCGGAGATGCGCTTCAGGCGCTCGAGCTGGTCGTACATTTTCTCCAGTCGCTCCTGTGCCCGACGATGCGCATCGACGCTGGCCTTCACCGCTTTCACATCCGGCATGCCGGGCTCGAGCAGGAACTCGCGCACGAATTTTTCGAAGTTGCTCTCCGGCTCGAAAGCCATCGCGCGGGGCAGCGTCTTCGCCATCTGCTCGGCGTCGAAGCCGAGGTGGCTGCGCAGCGCCATCTCATCGCGGTAGGTCTGCTGGCGGTCCCACACATCGCCGTCGAGCTCGCGCTTCACGCGGGTGCGGAATTCGTCCTCGGGCAAAAATTGCATCGCCTGCGGTCCGGCGTCGCTGTTGAGGAAATCCTGCCACGCGAGGCGGCGTCCGGTGCGGAACCAGATCGTCGAAGGCTTCGCCGTGGGGCTTTCATACTCGATGCGTGCGCCCCAGGTCTCGCGTCGCGGCTCGCTTTCGCCGGATTGCAGCGGCCAGGTGAACTCCAGCGCGGCGAGCGTGACGCTGCTGGGCCGCAGGTAGCGCTCCGCACCATCGCGACCGGTCGTGTTCGTGTCGCACAGGCAGTAGCCGCGCAGCGACCGACCGCTGCCCGCGCCGGCGGCGGCTTTGTTGAACTTGCTCTGCTGCTCGCCGAGCATGACGAACTGGATGAGATCGAGCAGCGCGCTCTTGCCGCTGCCATTCGCGCCGGTGATGAGCGAGAGGCCGGAGACGTCGATGAACTGGCGGTAGCCATACCAGTTCACCGCGAGGATGCGGCTCAAGGTGATGCGCGGGGCGCTCATGCGGCCACCTCCCCGTCTTCCGCGCTGTCTTTGACCGGCTGATACTGCTCCACGCGCTGCTGCCACGCGGCGATGTCATCAAACGGGATCACGCGGGCCAGCGAGGGCAAAATCTCGATCTGCATCTCGCCCGCCTGCGTCATGCCCTCGGGCCGCAGCGTGCGGATGAGGCGATGACGGCGGATGCGTGCCAGGCAGGCCTCGATCTGCGATTTTTCCGGCGTGCTGATCTTGTCGAAGTACACCTTCAGCGCGGCCCAGAGCTGGTCCACGGTCACGATGACCGCCTCCTGGCTGCCGGTGCTGATTTCATCATCGTAAAGCCGCCACAGCGCCAGCAGCACGAGCGTCTCGTCCTTGTCAAAACGGCCCAACAGCAGGCACGACTCCGTGCGCGGTCTCGCCTGCAGCAGCGAGCGCTCTTCATCGACGATCAACTCCAGCGCCAGCGGCGCGAGGTAATCCTCCACATGCGTGCGATAGTGGTCACGAGCCAGCAGATACAGCTCCCGCCCGCCTCCCTCATCGCCGAGCAGCACCCCACGCCCCAGCAACTCCGCCAGCACCTCCCGCAGCGCCGCGTGGTCCGAATCCGGCACGTCGCTCCAAAAAGAGCGCGGCCAAAGCGGATCGGAGGGGGCGGAGGTCATGGGGGCGTGAGAGGTAGAACAGGGCGGGTGGGTGGCAAGATGAAAGGCGGACGTCAAACGCGAAGCGTCGTGGAGTGCGGTGGCAAAGGAGCAAGGCGCAGAATTGCTCCGACGACACCGCTTTCGGGCGCTGAAGGTCGTTCAGAGGCCAAACCACGCCGTCCGGCACACGACAGCGGTGTCGCGCCAAGGCTTGCCACCGCACTCCACGACGCTGGCGCGACAATTGGTGCCCCAATACCTGTACTAGTGCCAACGTTGGAAACACTGAAAGCTAGGTATTCTCTCCTTGGCGGAACCGATCAACACGCTTCAAATCACAAGGCTCCGAGGTAATGCGCAGCAGGAAAGGCGTCTTCTTCGTTTTGCCCATCAGGAGCCTATCCACCTCGGCATCCACTTCAGCGGGGCGTGTCCGCTTGGGCACCGGTGTGATTAAAGCCGAGTTGAGACCATGCTTGTGAACGCAAAATCTGAGCATACGCATGGCTTCTTCGATGCCGTCGAGTTCAAGAACACTCGAGAAGTACCCCCAGAAGGCTTCTGCAACCATGCGGCGCTGCTCATCGGCTCGTTTTCGATCACCCTTAAAAATCTCCAGGCCATGCGTCTCGTAGATTTCAACCATCTTGTAGGTGTCTGGCATGCCCAGACCGCTTTCCCAGGATTTGGGAGAGGAACGATGTGCCATACACTGACAGAGCAGTGGCAGCAGAATGAGCGTGAAAAGCAGCCTCGTCATATTCACGCCATCATTCACCCCTCCCGCGTGATCGCAAACCGCTCCACGCGGTGCCCGGCGATCTCGTCGTGTTCCAAAATGTGCGGTTCGAGGCCGTTGCGGCGGCGGAGGCCGTCCACGCTCCAGCGGACGCGTTTGCCGGTGAGAGCAGGCGCGTGCTCATAGGCGACAGCGGCGAGCAGATCGAGCAGGTCGTCGGTGGTTTCGAGGGTGATGTCCTCGGTGCTTGTGGTGCGGCCTTTGGCAGGCAAAAGCTTCGCCACGAGTCGCGCGGCACGTTGCGGTGTGAGGGCGAGGCGCTGGCGCTCTTTCCATGCGGCGAGCACGTCGTCCTCGCTTTGCTTTGAGGCACCGGTTTCGCCAAAACGCAGATCGACGGGCGATTTCGTGCGCCGTGGCTTGTAGAGCGACTCGGTGCCGAAGAAGAACCGCGTCTCCACACAGCGCGGCGCGAAGTCGGCGCTCTGGCCGGCGAACTCGGAGAAGCGACCGCCCGCATGCGCGGCATTGATGGCATCGCAGTAGGCTTTGATGATCTCGGGCCGACGGCCGCGCAGCTCCGTCTGGTAGCGATAACGCTGCTGGCTGAGCCGGTTGAAGGCGGCCATGCGCAGGTCGATGGCCTCCGCGCGGCGTTTGAGGCCGCCGAGATCACGCTCCAGCCGCGTGAGCATCGCCACGGCGTGGTCGTAGGCATCGGCGTCGTCGTAGCCGTAATGCTCGCGCAGGCCGCTGGCGAGACGCTCGCGCATGAGCGGATCGTCGTGGCACTCGGACACGGCGCTGCGGGCATTTTCGATGCGGGTGAGCAGTCCACCGCGACGCAGCGCATCGTAACACACCATGTGCTGCCCCTGGCCGAACTCCTCGTAGAGCAGGTTCAGCGTGTCCGCGGCCGTGGCGGTCTGCCTTTGGCGCTGCTCAAAGCCGGTGACGATTTTTTCCACCGCATGCAGTTGCTCGATCGCCCGCTCCAGACGCTGCGTGAGGTCCGTGATGGTCGAGCGGAGCTGATCGGGCGGCTGGATCTGCGGATCGAGCACGCCGCGCTCCTCCAGCGTCTGGCAAAGGCCACGCAGCGTGTCCGCGAACGTCTTGAGCTCCGCCACTCGATCTTCCGCCAGGTCCCGCAGCATGCGCAGCAGCGGCCGCAGCCCCGGCGTGATCACTGCCCAGCGCTCATGCAGCCCGAGCGTCTGATCCTCCAGCCAGCCTGCGGCGATGAGGCGGTTGAAAAACTGCCCCGCCCGCTGCCGCGCATCCCGCAGCGCCGCGCCCTCATCCTCCGCCAGCAGCGACAGCGGATGCCGCGCGATGACTTCCTTGATGATCTCAATCGTCTCCCGCTGCGAAAGCCTGCCCGCCTCGCCCGCCTCATCAATCAAACGGTCCGCACAATCCACATACACCGGCGCCGACGGCCGCGCCAACGGCCGGAAAAAATCCGCCGAGACGCTGCGGCTGAGTCGGGTGCTGAGAGTTTCGGAAGGCATTAGAGCCGCGCATGATGCGGAGACTGCCTCACGAGGCAACTCGGCAATCAGCAGGCGTGGTCATGCATCTTGACCAGCAAAGCCAGCGGTCTCTCTTCGTCTTCAAGGGTCATATCATGAAACCGATTCTCTTCCTTCTTTTCGCCTCTTCCGCCTTCGCTGCGGTGCATGAGGCAGACGTGTGCGTCTTTGGTGGCACGTCTGGCGGTGTCAGCGCGGCCGTTCAGGTCGCGAGAATGGGCAAAACGGTCGTTTTGGCCGAGCCGGGCCGTCATCTCGGCGGCATGACGAGCGGCGGGCTCAGTGCGGTGGACATCGGTGATCCGCGCAGTGTCGGCGGCATCGCACGCGAGTATTTCACGCGGCTCGTCGCGGCCTATGGCAAAAAATTGGAGTGGGATCAGCCCTTCAAAAGCACCGGCGGCCCGGCGACGGGCGGCGCGTATGCCATCGAGCCGCATCAGGCGGAGCGCGTGTTTGATGAGATGGTCAAAGAAGCGGGTGTCCGTGTTCTTCGTGACGCTCGCCTTGCCGGAGTCACGCATCACGCATCACGAATCACCTCCATCACCCTGGAAAACGGCGACGTGATCCGCGCCAAGATGTTCATCGACACCACCTACGAGGGCGATTTGATGGCGAAGGCCGGTGTTAGCTTCACGCTCATGCGCGAGGGCAATGCGAAGTATGGCGAGACGCTCAATGGCATCCAATACGACGAGCGCTTCAAGCCGCGCAGCGAGTTCGCGCAGCCTGGCAGCAACGGTCGGCTCAAGAACGGCCTCGGCGTGTGGGATCGTGATTTTCCGCTCGATCCGTATGTCGTGATCGGTTGCAAGGACAGCGGCGTGCTGCCGCTGGTGGAGCTGGATGAGGTCGGCAAGCCCGGCGATCCCGCGCCCGGTGTGCAGGCCTATTGCTACCGCCTCTGCCTCACCACAAACAAGGCCAACAGCCTTCCCATCACGCCTCCGGCCGATTACGACCCGAAAACGTATGAGATCGTCGCGCGCTTCATCGAGGCCTGTTTGCAAAACGGAGACGACATGGACCTGCGCTGGTTTTCGAAGCACGATCCGCTGCCGAACGACAAGTGGGACTTCAACACCGCCACTTTTGGCGGCAATCTGCCCGGTGCCTCGCATGCGTGGCCTGCCGCGAGCTACGCGGAGCGCGAAAAGATCGCCAAGAAGCACGAGAACTACCACCGCGGCCTGCTTCAATTCCTCGCCACCGATCCACGCGTGCCGAAAAAGGTGCGCGAGGACATGCAGCGCTTCGGTTTGCCCAAGGACGAGTTCCAGGACACCGGCGGCTGGCCGCACCAGCTCTACATCCGCGAGGCGCGGCGCATGGTGAGCGATCTCGTGCTCACCGAGCATCACACCTTTGGCAAAACCACCGCGCCGAAGTCCATCGGCCTCGGCAGCTATGGCACGGACGTGCATGAGATCCGCCGCATCGTCAAAGACGGCGTCGTCATCCGCGAAGGCAAGCTCGCCGGAGGCCGCGGTGGCTTCGGACCGTATCAAATCGGCTACGACGCCATCGTGCCGAAGAAGAGCGAGTGCACGAATCTCCTCGTCACCTTCGCGTTGAGCGCCAGCCACACCGCCTTCGCCAGCATCCGCATGGAGCCCGTCTTCATGATCACGAGTCAGAGTGCGGCCACCGCGGCTGTGATGGCTTTGCAGGACAAAAAAGCCGCGCAGGAGGTCGATTACGAGAAGCTGAAGGCCCGGCTCATGAAGGACGGCCAGGTGGTGGAATGGCAACACAAAGAGCGCGGCGGTGCGCACTGAGTCGGGAATCCTCTTGCCGCGTGTCTTTCGCTGATGAAGGAACGCCTCATGGACCGTGACCCGTTGCCGCTGGACCGCCGATTGAGGCAGGAGATTCTTTTTGCGCGTGAGCGTGTGTATCGCTTCGGGCAGGCGACTCCGATGGAGCGCATTATTTTGCCCGGAAACGAGCCTGAGCCGGAGATCTGGGTGAAGCGCGAGGACCTTTCGCCGATCAAGAGCTACAAATGGCGCGGCGCGTGCAATCGCATGGCGCAACTCACGCTGGAGCAGCGCGAGCGCGGCGTGGTGACGGCCTCGGCGGGCAATCATGCGCAAGGCGTGGCCCTCGCGGCGAAAACGCTCGGCATTCAGGCGCGCATCCACATGCCGCGCTCGACGCCGAAAGTGAAGCAAAACGCCGTGCGGCATCACGGTGGTGATTTTGTGCAGATCGTGCTCACGGGCGACAGTTACGACGAAGCGGTGCTCGCGGCTCGCGAATACGAAAAGGCCAGCGGAGCAGTCTATGTGCATGCTTACGACGATCTCGCGGTGATGGCCGGTCAGGGCACGCTGGCGGATGAGATCGTGCTTTCGGGCCACGGGCCGTTCGACGCGGCGTTTTTGCAAATCGGCGGCGGAGGCATGGCCTCGGCCACGGCGGACTGGCTCAAAACTTACTGGCCGGGCATCGAAATCATCGGCGTGGAAGGCGTGGGCCAGGCGTCGATGAAAGAGGCCATCGAAAAAGGCCAACCGGTCGAGCTGCACGACCTCGACATCTTCTGCGATGGCACTGCGGTTCGCAAAGCGGGTGCCCTGCCCTTTGAAATCTGTCGCACGATGCTCAATCGCATGTCCACCGTGACGAACGCGGAGGTCAGCGCGGCCATCCGCGTGCTGTGGGAAACCTTGCGCTGCATTTCCGAGCCCAGCGGCGCGATGGGACTCGCCGCCGTGCTCAAGGAACGTGCGTCGCTCGCCGGCAAGAAGGTGCTCATCGTCATCACCGGAGCGAACATCGACTTCCTCCAGCTCGGTCTCATCGCGCAAAGCGAAGGCGCGGCCAGCACGGTGTCCCGCACGCTGCGCATCAACATTCCCGAGCGCCCCGGCGCGATGCTGTCGCTGCTCGACTCGTGTTTCGAGGGCCTGAACATCGCCGACTTCCAATACGGCCTGCATCATCCCGACGAGGCCTGGCCGGTCTTCACCGTCACCGCCGAAAGCGCCGCGAAACTCGCCGAACTGCCCGCGAGGCTCGATGAAGGCGGTTTCCAGTGGCAGGACCTTAGCGGCGCGGTCGATGTGGCCTTCCGCGCCATCCCGCTGCGCGGTGATCTGCTCACGCATCCGCTTTTCCTGCGCCTCGATTTCTACGAACGCCCCGGTGCCCTGCACGACTTCCTCTCCCGCCTCATCCGCGACCGCGCCAGCCTCTGCTACTTCAACTACCGCCAATCCGGCGAACGCGTCGGCCGCGCCCTCATCGGCCTCACGTTTCAAGAAGCGGCCCAACGCAGCGCCTTTCTCGCCGATCTGCCGGAGCAAGGTGAAGGCTATCGCTCGTGCAAACCTGTGGGTGACGAGGTGCTGGCACGAATGACCGCGTGATGGTCATCTGATTTTGCCAGCAAGCACCGAGAAGCGCGCACGTTGACACGCGATGATCTCGCTCAGACTTCCGCTCCCGCTTTTCGTCCTCGCCGCCGCTTCCTCGCTTTTGGCGCAAACGCCCGCGCCCAAGGCCAAAACGGCGAATGACTACGTCGCGCAACTCGTCGCCAAGCTCTCGCCGACGCGTCAGCTCGTTTATAAGAAGGTCGCGGACCGTGAGTTGAAGCTGCATGTGTTTCAACCGGACGGTTGGAAGGCGAGCGACAAGCGCACGTGCTTCATCACCATCCACGGTGGTGGCTGGACGGGCATGGGGCCGGAGCGCATGTATGCGTTTGCCGATCATTTTGCAAAACTCGGCCTCGTGAGCATCAGCGTGCAGTATCGGCTGGCCAGCGCGAAGACGAATACGACTGTCTTCGATTGCGTGAAGGACGTGCGGTCGGCGGTGCGCTATGTGAAGGCGCATGCGGGCGAGCTAGGCATCGATCCTGGCAAAATCATCGCCAGCGGTGGCTCAGCCGGCGGCCACTTAGCCGCCTCGACGGCGATGTTCGACGGCATCAACGAAAAGAGCGACGATTTGAGGGTCTCGGCGGCACCTAATGCACTCGTGCTGCTCTTCCCGGTCATCGACACCTCGAAGGAAGGCTACGGCAACGCCCGCATCGGCGAGCGTTGGCAGGAAATCTCGCCCGCGCACAACGTGCGTCCCGGTCTGCCACCCACGATCACCTTTCACGGCACCGCCGATCCCACGACGCCCTTCAAAGGTGCTCAGATCTTCCACGAGGCCATGCTCAAGGCCGGCAACCGCAGCGAACTCGTCATCCACGAGGGCGGGGATCACGGTTACCTCATGCGCACGCAGCCGCTGTATGACGAGTGCCTCGCTAAAACCGATGCTTTCCTGAAATCCCTCCATTTGCTCCCATGAAGCACTCTTGGCTCTTTTTCGCCCTCGCACCCATTCTTCATGCGGCGCTGCCGGTGGTTGATCTATCGCAGGACACCTCACGGCATGTAATCGTGTCTCAAGGCACCGAGGAGGTCTATCAAGGCCATCCGACGACGCTGTTGATGCCGGATGGCAAAACGATGTTTTGCGTGTGGACGCACGGGCATGGCGGCACGGCGGGGCCTCTGAAGCGCAGCGATGATGGCGGCAAGACATGGAGCGAGGAGCTGCCGGTGCCGGAGAACTGGTGGAAGGTCAAAAATTGCCCGGCGATCTATCGCCTCACTGATCCGCAGGGCGTGCCGCGGCTCATCGTGTATGCGGGCCAGGGTCCGGATGGCACGATGCAGCAGTCGGTTTCCACCGATGAAGGAAAAACGTGGTCGCCGATGCAGAGCAACGGCCTCGTGTGTGTGATGCCGTTTTGCACGATCATGCCGGTAGAGGGCGGGAAGAAGCTCATCGGCCTCTCGAACATCCGACGACCCGGCGAAACGAAGGACAAGCGGTCGAATGTCGTCACGCAGAGCGAATCGACCGACGGCGGCCTCACTTGGAGCCCGTGGCGCATCCTCGTTGATCTCGGTGATCTGAAGCCCTGTGAGCCGGAAGTGATTCGTTCGCCCGATGGCAAACAATTGCTGTGCATGATGCGCGAAAACATCCGCACGGAACCCGCGCACTTCATCACGAGCGATGACGAGGGCAAAACGTGGTCGGAGGTGAAGGCGTTGCCGCTCGGTTTGCACGGTGACCGGCATAAAGCGGTGTATGCGAAGGATGGAAGGCTCGTGATCGCCTTCCGCGACACCGGTTTGAAAAGTCCGACGAAGAATCACTTCGTCGCGTGGGTGGGCCGATACGAGGACATCGTCAGCGGGAAGGACGGCGAATACAAAATCAAGCTGCTACACAGCCACAAAGGCAGCGATTGCGGCTATCCGGGCCTCGAACTGCTGCCGGATGGCTCGGCCGTCGCCACGACCTACATCAAGTATCGCGAAGGTCCCGAGCAGAACTCGGTGGTGAGCACGCGCTTCACGCTCGCGGAGACCGACAAGGCGGAGAAGACGACCGACGCAACTCCCGAACGCAAAGCGGCAGGCAGCGTGCTCGACGATGACGCAGCGCAGTTCACTGGACCGTGGATGGCCAGCAACAAACTCCAGTCACTTGTCTCCTCCAGTTACCGCAGAGCGGATCGCAGTAAGAATGCCATCGCCACTTTCACCCCGGAGATTCCAGCAGATGGCAAATACGAAGTGCGCTTGTTGTATGTCCATGCCTCCAATCGCACCAGCAAGGCCACGATCACCATCCGCGGTGCCGAGGGCGAAAAAGTCGTCACGCAAAACCAGCGTGAAGCCTGCTTGGAAGATGGCATTCCGCGTTCGCTGGGGGTGTTCGCCTTTGCAAAGGGCAAAACGAGCACGATTGAGATTTCAAACGCGGGCGCGGACGGCTTCGTCGTCGTCGATGGCCTGCAAATCGTGCCAGAGACCGAAGCCATCGTGGAGCGCAACACGCGGGCTGACTCGGGCTTTCCCATGAAGACGAGCGAGGCCGCGGTGTCGGTGAAAATCCCACCACCGATGCTTTTGAAGAGTGCCGCGAAGCCGCAGGATGTGGATGGCAAGTCGTATGATCTCGTCGTTATCGGCGGAACGCCTGGTGGCATCGCCTGTGCGGTGCGTGCGGCACGCGAGGGACTCAGCGTGCTGCTGGTGAATCACACGCAGCATCTCGGCGGCTTCGTCACCAGTGGCGCGGGCGGCTGGGAGGCACCGTATGACGGTCTGCGCTCGCCGATCTATGGCGAGATGATCACGGGCGCGGCGCAGTATTACGCGAAGACCTATGGCGAAGGCTCGCCGCAGCACATCGCCTCCATGCCGAGCAAGACGAGCCGTGCGCACATCGACCGTCCGAAGATCGAGCCGCGCATCGCGGAAATGCTTTTCAACGAGATGGTCGCCAAGGAGGAGACGCTCACAGTGCTACTCGGCCATATCGTCACGAAAGCAGAGCGCGACGGCGCTTTGATCCAAAGCGTGACGCTTAAGCCGATGCATGGCGAAAAGACGATCACGGTCAGCGGCAAGGTTTTCGCCGACGGCATGTATGAGGGCGATTTGATGGCCGTGGCTGGTGTGAAGACGCAAATCGGCCGCGAATCCCGTGCGCAATACGGCGAGAAGCATGCTGGCGTCATTTACACGCAGGAACGCCACAAGGAACCCGGCCAGCGCGGTTTTCCGAAGGCCGCCGATGAAGGCACGCTGAACATCCGCTACAACAGCCATGCCACCGCCGACATCGTCGAAGGGCCGCAAAGCGGCGAGGCGGATGGCAGCGTGATGGCCTACAACTACCGCCTCATTCTCACACGCGATCCAGCGAACCGGATCAGGGTCGAAAAGCCCGCGAACTTCGATCTCGCCATCGCCAAAGCCGCTGGTGGCGGCGGCTTCGTGCCGAATCTGCCGAACAAGAAGGTCGCGTGGAATGGCGGACGCCTCATTGGCCCGCAAAACGAGTATCCCGGTGCCGACTGGCCCACGCGTGAGGCGATTTCAAAGCGTTACCTCGACGCCATGCTCATGCGTCTCTGGTGGGTGCAAAATGATCCCGAGGCTCCAGAAAAGGAGCGCAAGCAATTCGCGAACTACGGCCTTGCGGCCGATGAGTTCCCCGACAACGGCCATGCGCCGTATGAAATCTACGTCCGCGAAGCGCGGCGACTTGTCGGGCGCTATGTTTTCAAAGAACAGGACAACGTCATCGCCGAAGGCATCTCCCGCACGCCCATTCACGCCGACAGCATCGCCATGACCGACTGGCCGGTCGATTCCGTCGCCTGCCTGCCGCGCAAGGCACCCGGCGGCAACACGGACGGCATTCTCTTCCTCGGCGAAGAATCCCGCCCCGCGCAGGTGCCGTATCGCTCCATCCTAACAAACGAAATCGAAAACCTCCTCGTCCCAGTCGCCATCAGCGCCTCGCACGTCGGCTGGGGCAGCATCCGCCTCGAACCCGTGTGGATGCAACTCGGCGAAGGCGCCGGTTTCGCCGCCGCACTGGCCGTGAAAGCCCAAACAACGCCTGCGAAGCTCGATCCCGATGTGTTGATCCGCAAACTGGCCATGAGCCACGTGATGGTCTCGTTCTTCAACGACGTGGATGTTGCAGCGAATGATCCGCGAGTGGCCGCCGCGCAGTATTTCGGCACGAAGGGCTTCTTAGCGAGCTACGATGCCAAACTCGACGCACCGCTCACAGAGGCGGTGAAGGCCGCATGGGAGAATGGTTTCATAGAACTCCAAAAAAGCACGTTAGAGCCGATGCAGCTCGCGAAGGTCGTTTACGCCGCAGAGGCCCACAAATCGCCCGCCACGGCTGAAAAGCGCGGTGCAAGGCTTCTCAGCCTTTGGAACAAGTTGAACTCCAAGTAAGCGATGAAGCGACTTCTCACTCCTATCCTCTATCTCGGTGCATTGACACTGAACGCGCCTTTGCTCTCGCAAGAAGCCGCACTCAAGCGCCCGCCTGCGCCGGTTTTGAAGAAGGGTGAAAAGCAGCTCTTCGTGGACAGCGTCATGATTCGAAGCAAGCAGGGCGTCACGCGTGTCATCCACCCGGCGAAGAAACTGGAGCACCCGGTGCTCACGGCTGACATGCCTTGGGAAGTGAGGACCGTGGGCGGCATCATCGACAAGCGGGTGAACATCTACGGAACGGTGCTGCGAGATGAAAAAACCGGCACCTTCCGAATGTGGTATGCCGATGCGGGCAGCGTGCTTTACGCCAACTCCAGCGATGGGATTCACTGGGAGCGCCCGGTTTTGAAGGTGAAGGGAGCGACGAATGAAACAGATCTGCGTCTGCACAGTCCCAGCATCATCGAAGACAAGTTCGAGACGGACCCGGCGAAGCGCTACAAGGCGGTTGGCAATGCGAGCACCGGAGTGGACGATGCCAAGCTGCAGCGGCTCAAGGACAAGTTTGAGATGGTGGATTGGTATCGGGACAAAACGCAGCGCCTGTATTACGCGGCTCATTCCGCCGATGGCCTGCGTTGGAAGGTGGATCCCGAGCCCATCCTGCTCGGCTGCGACACCATCACGCTGTCGCAGGACCCGGTGACGGGCGAATACCTCGCCTTTCACAAGCGTCAGGGCGATCCGCGTGTGATCGGCATCCGCCATGTGTTTCTCTCGGTCAGCAAGGACATGAAGCACTGGTCCGAGCCGCATCCTGTGGTGGTGGCTGATGAAGTGGACAACAAAGCCACGCGCAAGCTGAAGGGCGGCACTTACTCGGAATACTACAACCTCTCCGCCTTTCCTTATGCGGGCCAATGGCTGGGCTTTGTCACGCATTTCCGACGCGTCGAGCCGCCGTCGGCTTTGTTCGGCAATGACGAGGTGAATGGCCGCAAAAGATCCGCCACTGGCATCATCGATGTGCAACTCGTCACCAGCCGCGATGGCCGACATTGGCACCGCTGCTCGGATCGCAGTCCGGTCATCCCGCTGGGGCCGCATGCCTATGATGCCGGCAGCATTTTTGGCCTGTGCAACGCGCCCGTGATCGTCGGCGATGAGATGTGGATGTATTACACCGCCTCGACCACCCCGCACGGCGGCCTGGCACCGGAAAAAGAGCAGTCCATCGCCTGTGCCGCGTGGCGGATCGACGGCTTGGCTTCGTTGAAGGCCAAGGACAAGCCGGGGAGCATCGAAACGCATGAGTTTGTCCCCGAAGGCAGCAAGCTTACGGTCAATGCGGATGTCAAAAGCGGCAGTCTCGCCGTGGAGGTGCTGGATGCCGACGGACAAGTCATCTCAGGCTACGAAAAGGAAACCAGCATGATCGAAAAGCGGGATTCCGTGAAGCTGGCCATCCGTTGGAAAGACGCGGAAGCGCTTCCCGCGGGCAAGCCCATCCGTCTCCGCTTTCATCTGCTGAATGGAGACCTCTATAGCTACGTGATTGATTGACTCATGAAACCGCTTCTTCTCTGCTGCTTGCTGCTCACTCCGATGCTCATACACGCACAGGCGAAACCGCTCGCGCAGGACTACCGCGTCGTGTTTCACAATCCAGATCGCGAGCGCTATGTCGAGGGACCTGGCTTGGTGCGGATGAATGATGGCTCACTCATCGCGGTGGTGCCCGTGGTGCCGCGTAATGAGTGGAGTGCCGAGCGACGGGCCACGCAGAGCCGCACGCACATTCTGCGCAGCAGCGATGGCGGGCAGAATTGGGAACAGGTATCGGAGCTGCCCTATTACTCTGCCGCGCCGTGGATTCACAAGGGCGAGCTTTTTCTCTTCGCAAACAAGGGCGGCACGAAGGTGCGCAATGACGATCTGCTGCTCTTGAAGAGCACGGATGGTGGCAAGACGTGGTCGGAAGCGGTGACGTTGTTTGAAGGGCACTTCTGGAACTGCCACACGGGCATGGTGCAGAAGGCGGACCGGCTTTACTGGGCCACGGATGATCTCGCGCTCGGCAAGCTGCGCGGACCGCGCATCATCGCGGGCGATTTGAGCCACGATCCGATGAATCCGAAAGCGTGGCGCTTGTCCGAGCCCGTGCCGTTTCCAGGTGTGCCCGATGCGATGACAAATCCGCAGTTCGACAAGCTCAGCAGCCAGTATCTGGAGCCGAACGTGATCGAGGTGCGTGGAAAGCTGCGCGTGATGATGACCGTAAAGCCGAAACGCCAGTCCACCGCCGGACTTGCCGCCGTGCTCGACTTTGAGGACAAGGGCGGGCCGATCGAGCTGAAGTTCACGCAGTATCATCCGATGCCGGGCGGGCAGTTGAAGTTCTGCATCCTCTACGATGAGAAATCGAAGCTGTTCTGGGCCACGGCGAACATCGTCGTGGACAGCCAGGGTGCCTACGATTGGTGGCAGGACGGCGAGAAGCGCGGCAATGTCGCCTTTGCCAGCGGCGTGGGCGGCAATGACCGCCGCTTTCTCATGCTCATGTATGGTCTCGATGGCATGAACTGGTTCCAGGCCGGCTGTGTGGCGCAGGCGGGCAAAATCTCGCAGTCCTTCATGTATGCGCGGCCGGTGATCGACGGCGACGACCTCGCGATCATCGCGCGCAGCAGCATCAACGCGCCAAATCAGCACGATGCCGATCACGCCACGTTTCATCGCGTGAAGAACTTCCGCAGCCTCGCGCTGAAACTCACGCCGGAGCCGGAGGAGTAGCTTCGATGTGGACGTGGCTTCCGATGATCCGCAAAACGCACCGAAGTCGTCACGAAGGCCGAAAAAGGCGGTTCAGAGTCGGCAAGGCGAAGGCGGGACGAAGTGTTGAGGCCGATGTTTGTCAGCTTGATGAAGCATTGAACGGTTTGGCACCGTTCACGCGGCTGCCATGCGCCTGTTTTTGATTTTCATCGCCCTTTGCCCTTCGCTGCTCGCGGCCACGCCGAACATCTTGTTTGCCATCGCGGATGACTGGGGGCCGCATGCGAGTGCTTACGGCACGCCGTGGGTGAAGACGCCGGCATTTGACCGCGTGGCGAAGGACGGGCTGCTTTTCAAAAACGCCTACACGCCGAATGCGAAGTGCGCACCTTCGCGTGCGTGCATCCTCACCGGTCGCAATTCGTGGCAGCTCAAAGAGGCGGCGAATCACATCTGCTACTTCCCGCCGGAGTTCAAAGGCTGGGGCGAGGCGCTGGCTGAGAAGGGGTGGAATGTCGGTCACACGACGAAAGGCTGGGGGCCGGGCTCGGCGAAGGAGGCGAACGGCAAGCCGCGCGAGATGACGGGCAAGGCTTGGAACAAAAAGAAGCTCCAGCCGCCGACCAGCGAGATCAGCAACTGCGACTACGCGGCGAACTTCGCCGATTTCCTCGATGCCGCGCCGGCAGAGAAGCCATGGTGCTTCTGGTATGGCGCGATCGAGCCGCATCGCGGTTATGAATTCGGCAGCGGTGTCAAAAAGGGCGGCAAGAAGCTTAGCGACATCGACCACGTGCCTGCTTACTGGCCGGACAACGAGGTGATCCGCAATGACATGCTCGACTATGCTTTCGAGGTGGAGCATTTCGATGCGCACCTCGGCCGCATGCTCGCGGAGCTCGAAAAGCGAGGCCTGCTCGACAACACGCTCGTCGTCGTCACCGCCGATCACGGCATGCCGTTTCCGCGCAGCAAAGGAAACGCGAATGTGCAGGCGAACCACGTGCCGTTTGCGGTGATGTGGAAAGGCGGCATCAACGCGCCGGGACGTGTGATTGAGGACTTCGTGAGCTTCATCGATCTCGCGCCGACTTTCATCGAGGTGGCCGGATTGAAATGGAGTGACACAGGCATGGCGGCGAGCCCGGGCCGTAGTTTGACCGATTTGTTTGCCAACGCGCCGAAGCACACGCGGGATCATGTGCTGCTCGGCAAGGAACGCACGGACATCGGCCGTCCGAATGATTGGGGCTATCCGATCCGCGCCATCGTGACGAAGGACAGCGTGCTGATCGAGAACTTCGAGCCCTCGCGCTGGCCGGGCGGCAATCCGGAGACGGGTTACATGGATTGCGATGCGGGTGCGACGAAGAGCTTCATCATCGACGCGCATCGGAAGAACCCGAACGACCCGTTTTGGCAGCTTTGCTTCGGTTTGAGGCCTGGAATGGAGTTTTACGATTTGAAGAGCGATCCCGACTTCGTGAAGAATGTGCCCGCCGATCCACGCGTGACCGCTTTGAAGGAAAAACTTCACGCTGAGCTGAAGTCGCAGGGCGACCCGCGCATGGAGGACAAGGGCGATGTCTTCGACAAGTATGAGCACGCAGCAAAGGCGAACGTCGGATTCTACGAGCGGTTCATGCGCGGTGAGCCGTTGAAGGCGAACTGGATTAACCAGACGGACATCGAGCCGAAGCCGGTGCCGTGAGGCGGATTTGCCGCTCGCCACGGCCCGCCGGAGAGGTTAGACATGGCGCATGGCCACTCCACATGATCGTGCGCATACCATCGCTGTTTTCTGCGACTTCGAAAACCTCGCCATCGGCGTGAGGGAGGCCAAGTATGACCGCTTTGACATGATGAAGGTGCTGGAGCGGCTGCTGCTGAAAGGGAGCGTGGTGGTGAAGAAGGCCTACTGTGACTGGGAACGCTACAAGGGGTTCAAGGCGACAATGCACGAGGCGGCCTTTGAGATGATCGACATCCCGCACGTGAGCAAAAGCGGCAAGAACTCCGCGGACATCCGCATGGTGGTGGACGCGCTCGACCTCTGCTACATGAAAGGGCATGTGGATACGTTTGCCATCGTGAGCGGCGATTCTGACTTCTCACCGCTGGTGAGCAAGCTGCGGGAAAACAACAAGACGGTCATCGGCGTGGGCGTGAAGCAGAGCACGAGCGGCCTCTTCATCGGCAATTGCGATGAGTTTATCTTTTACGATGATCTGGTGCGTGATGAGGAGAAGGCGAAAACCCGTGTGGCACAGGCGAAGCAGGCAGCGCCTAAACCTGCTCCGCAGGACAAAAAGCAGCCCGACAAGCCCGCCGGTGATCCCGAAGAGGCTATCCGCATGGTCATGGAGACCATCGATGCCTTGCTTGCTCGTGGAGACAAGGACGCGGTGTGGGCCAGCCATGTGAAGCAGGCCATCCGCCGCCTGCAGCCGCAGTTTGAGGAGCGTTTTTATGGCTTCCGCAGCTTCAGTGCATTGCTGGAGGCGGTGCAGGAGCACGATCTCGTGCGCTTGGAAAAGAAAGGCGACAGCGGCTATCTCATCCGCGCCGTGACAGCCGGAGAGGTGTGAACCTGAAGGGCAGGAATACAATCCTACCCTGCAGGGATCATTGGGCCGTAAACAGCTCTTGGGATGCTTTCGCGGGTTTTGGCTCGCCGAAGGTCATGGTCAGGGTGGAGCCATCACCTTGGATGATGCGGAGGAGGTAGAGGCGTTTGCCGCCGGGCTCGATTTGCAGGTCGATCTGCTTGAGATGCTTTTTCACCAGCAACGGCTTCGGGACGAGGGTGATGGTGGCAAACTTCGCCTCCTGTTGGGTGACTTTGACGGTGAAATTTTCCGTGAGAGACGCGGTGTCCATCTCGCGGCCATTCAGGAAGCGCATCCAGGCGCGGGCACGGCGGTCGTCGGGGTTCAGCGTCTGCCAGGCGGCCTCTTTGCCTTCTTTGAGGAAGGCTTTTTCGCCGTTGAAGAGGAGGGTGGTGGTCGGTGGCGAGCCGAGTTCCCAGCGGAAGCGACCGTCCTGCATCTTCCAAAACCGGCCTTCGCTCTTCGCGGGCTCCTTCAGCACCGGCGTGGTGCGTGTCTGCTGAAAGCTCACCTGGATATCGCCGACGTTTTTTTGGTCGGCGGTCCACTTTTCAAACACCGGCGGCAGTCCCTGCGCCGCGCAGGAAAGCGTGAGAAGGCAGAGCGAGAGGACGAGGCGGATCATGCGAGGCGGAGCGGGGTGATGGAGAAGTGGAGTGATGGGGGACTGGAGTGGTGGAGGGATGGAGTAATGGATGGATTCATTCAATACTCCACAACTCCATCACTCCAGTGCCTCACTCCGCTTTCAGGTAGGCAATGAGGTCCGCCATTTGCTGCGGGGTGATGGCGGCTTCGAGGCCTTCGGGCATGAGGGAGATGCCGGGGCTGTTGAGGGATTTGATTTCGCTTCGCAACACGGTGTCCGTGCCGCCATCGGCGCGTTTGAGGGTGAGATTGCCGGCGGTCTCGCTGGCGATGAGGCCGCTCAAGGTGCGGCCGTCGTTGGTTTCGACGAGGTAAAGGCTGAAGTTCGGCGAGACCTCGCGGTTCGGGTCGAGGATGTTCGTGACGAGCTGCTCTGCGGTCCACGCCTTGATCGTGCCGAGGTGCGGGCCGACGTCGTTGCCCTTGTCCGCGAACTTGTGGCAGACCATGCAGGCGGTTTCATAGACTTTAGCACCGCGGGTGGCGTCTCCGGTGATGCGGGCACTCTTGCCCGCAACCACGCTTTCCTTGCGGGCAGGAGTGCCCGCATCACTGCCCTGCATCGCCGTCAGATACGTCTCAATGACCGCCTTCCGGTTCGCTGATGAACCATCGCCGATGAGTTTGGCGATGCGCTCGGCCAGCGCGGGCGTTTTCTGCCGCCCGAGCGTCGCCTTCGCGGCGACGCTGAGCTGCGCAGGCGTGATCTTCTTCGCCTCGATGGCATCCAGCAGCTTCGCGATGCGATCCGTGCGCGAAAGCAGGATGGTGGTGGCCTTGTCACGCAACGCCGGCGTCATCTTCGGCCATGCGTCGAGGAGCATGTCGGCGACGGCGGGCTCGCGGTAGCTGCCGAGGGCTTCCAGGGCGGCGAGTTGGAGTTCGGCGGGTTGTGTGGGCTGTAATGACGAAGCAAGAGAGGGCTTCATATCTTCGAGGCCGCGCATCGAGGCTAATCCGGTGAGGCATTGAATTCGTTGTTCGGTTGAAGTGTGGGACTCTCGGAGTCGGCGAAGAAGCTCAAGCTCGAGCTTCTTCATGAACTGAAGCAGATTTACGTCAAAAGATGTTGTTTCGTCTTTTTTGAATGGCGCATCGCGCCAAGTCCAACCGGTGCGCAGCATGGCATTGCCGATGATTGCGGCCAGTTCGATCAAGGAGTCGGAGTTTGTAGCACTAGGCTCACCCAACTCGACGAGGGCATCGGCGAGATCATGAGCTCGTTGGGAGGCGACAGCGATGGTGGCTGTCTCCCTGATCAGGTCCAGTTCGATCGGCGCAGCATTGTCGCGCCGACGGCTAACGAGCCGTCGCAACATCATGCTGGTGAATTGTGAGCCCAGAGAGGCTCCCAAAACTCGGCGGCGAGCCCACATATCGTTGCCGTCCTTCGGCAGCACCATTCCGATCATATGCTGAATGGGGGAACCGCCGAAACCGAAGCTGTATACGCTGGATGCTTCGACTGCACAGACACGAACCCTGATAGACGGATCTTCACTTCTCGCCTGAATGGCATGCCAGGCATCCAGCCAAGGTCCGGGAGTTCCGCTGCCGTCCCCAAAGCCCTTCGAATCAATCTTCCTTTGGCCATTCCATGGATTTGCTAAACTTGCTCCGAGGATCATCAAGGCATGCTCTCGCACATTGGCATCTGAATCCTCGGTCGCTTTCACCGCAGGAGTGCCGTCACCCATTTTCAGGGTCACCAGCTCCTGCTTGAGTGGGCCACCAAGCGTCGGAATCATCGTGGCTCGCAGAACCTCGAAAGAAGCCAGCGTCCACAACGCAGCAATTCTTCCCTGCGCTGTCTTCCCGCTCTTCACCACCTCCCGCAGCGGCTCCACGGCGGCTTGGTCCTGCCGCTCAAAAAGCAACCTCTGCGCCGTTTCGCGGTGCCAGGCGTTGGGGTGGTCGAGGAGGGCGACAAGGTCTTGGGTGCTCGCGTGGCTAAGCTTGGGAGTGACTCGTTTTGTAGTCCCGGCTTTAGCCGGTGCTTTGTCTGAGCCGCCTGAAGGCGGGACTACGGAACCGCGTGGGGTGAGTCGCCAGATTCTCCCGCGATCCCTTCCGCGAAGGAGATCGACGGCGGTGTGGATGTCGTCGGGGATGCTCCAGGGGTGCTCAATCACCTCGCGATACATGTCGCAGACGTGGAGGCAGCCGTCGGGGGCATTGACGAAATTGACGGGGCGGAACCAGAGGTCGTCGCTGGCGCAGAAGTTTTTGTTTCCATCGACCTGCACGGCTTTGAAGGTGACGCCATCGGGCACGAGCTTCATGCGGTAGAAGAGATTGCCGGCCACGTCGGCGACGAAGGCGAAGTCGCGATACTCTTTCGGATAGGCATCGCCGCGATAGACGGTGATGCCGCTCGATGAAGTGACGACGCCGGCACCGACGAGCTCGCTTTTCGGCAGGTGGCTGCCTTCCTGCACCCAGCGCTTCGCGCGGAACTCGCGCCAGGGCTCGGGCGGGCTCGTGCGATAGACGGGGAGCTGGTCGCCGGCCTCGGCGCAGTCGTTGAGGGCGCTGGGGACGACGAGATACGGATTCCGCGCGAGGTAGCGATACGGCAGAACGACGTGCTGGCAGGGATTGCGGATGTTGCAGAGGAAGCGGTTGCCCCAATCATCGAAGGTGTTGCCAAAACGTGCGCCGCCGCTTTCGAGGCGCACATCGCCGGTGCTGGGATCGAAGGAGAAGTCGTTTCGCTTGATGGGCAGCGGTTTGAAGTCCTTCGGCAACGGCATGACGCTCTCGCTGCCGGGCACGCGCTGGATTTCGCCGCCATTTGAGCCTCCGGCGATGTAGATGCGGTGATCGAGGCCCCAGATGGGGTTGTTCATAACAGCCTGCACGTTGAGCTTTTTGAAGCCGGTGAAGATTTTTTGCCGCACATCGGCCACGCCGTCGTCATTTGTGTCTTTGAGATACCAAACATCCGGCGTGGCGGTGACGAAGATGCCGCCTTTCCAGCACGCGGCACCAGTCGGCCACGACAGGCCCTCGGCGAAGACGGTGGCCTTGTCGAAGATGCCGTCGCCATCGGTGTCGGTGAGCAGGCGCACCTTGCCGATGGACTGGTCGGTGGGGTTTTCCTGGCTCGGCTTGTGCGCGGCCTTGTCGGTGTAGGGGTAGTCGTTCATCTCGCACACGTAGGCACGGCCATCGGCATCGTAGGTGATGGCGACCGGATCGGTGACGAGCGGCTCCGCGGCGATGAGCTGCATCTCGAAGCCATCGAGCACATGGAATGTCTTCGCGGCGTTTTGAGGCTCCACGGGAGTGGTGGAGGGGAAGTCCAAGCCCCGGAGGAACAACCACGGAAGACACAGAAGACACGGAAGGATGAGGCGCATGTTGGAAACCAATACGCTGGCTCCTTTCCGTGTGTTCCGTGGATTCCTTGGCGAGCCTCACCTTGCAAGAAGGCCTCTCCGCGCCACACTGGCGGCCCTTTTCCCAACGCCATGCCCAAGAAAGCCGCCTCCAACCAGTCTCTTCATCGCAAACATAGCGCCATCGTCGTCGATGGACCGGAACGTGCCGCCAGCCGGGCGATGCTGCATGCCGTGGGCTTCAAGCGCGAGGACTTCAAGAAGTCGCAGATCGGCATCGCCAGCACCTGGAGCATGGTCACGCCGTGCAACATGCACATCGACCGTCTCGCCAAAGAGGCCGCGAAGGGCGTCGATGCCGCCGGTGGCAAGTCGATCATCTTCAACACCATCACCATCTCCGACGGCATCTCGATGGGCACCGAGGGCATGAAGTACTCGCTCGTCTCGCGCGAGGTCATCGCGGACTCGATTGAGACCGTCGTCGGCTGCGAGGGCATGGACGGCTACGTCGCCATCGGTGGTTGTGACAAAAACATGCCCGGCTGCATGATCGCCATCGCCCGCATGAATCGCCCCGCCGTCTTTGTGTATGGCGGCACGATTCTCCCAGGCTGCGTCGGCGCGGAGAAAAAAGACGCGGACATCGTCACCGTCTTCGAAGCCGTGGGCCAGCATGCGAACTGCAAAATCAGCGACAAGCAGCTCCAGGACATCGAGGAGCACTCCATCCCCGGCGAAGGCTCCTGCGGCGGCATGTACACCGCGAACACCATGGCCAGCGCCATCGAGGCGATGGGCATGAGCCTTCCGAATTCCGGGGCCCAGGCCGCGGTGAGCAGCGACAAGCTCATCGACTGCTTCGACGCCGGCGCGGCCGTCATGAACATGATCAAGCTGGGCATCACGCCGCGCGACATCATGACGAAGGAGGCATTTGAGAACGCCATCACGCTCATCATCGCGCTCGGCGGCTCCACGAACGCTGTTTTGCACCTCATCGCCGCCGCGCACAGCACCGGCGTGAAGCTCGGCATCGAGGACTTCGTCCGCATCGGCAAAAAAACACCCGTGCTGGCCGATCTGCGCCCCAGCGGCAAATACTTCATGAATGACCTCGTCAAAATCGGCGGTACGGTCCCGCTCATGCGCATGCTCGTCGAGGAAGGCCTCATGCACGGCGACTGCCTCACCGTCACCGGCCGCACGATGAAGGAAAACATGCAGCGCTCGAAGATCGTATGGCCGAAGAGCCAGACCATCGTCCGCCCGCTGTCCAATCCCATCAAGAAGGACAGCCACCTCGTCATCTTCAAAGGCAACCTCTGCCCCGATGGCGCTGTCGGCAAGATTTCCGGCAAAGAAGGCCTCAAGTTCGACGGCAAGGCCATCGTCTTCGAGAGCGAGGAAAAAGCCCTGCAGGCCATTTTGACCGACAAAGTCAAAAAAGGCCATGTCATCGTCGTGCGCATGGAAGGGCCGAAAGGCGGCCCCGGCATGCGTGAGATGCTTTCGCCGACCTCCGCCATCATGGGCAAGGGTTTGGGCAAAGACGTCGCCTTCATCACCGACGGACGCTTCAGCGGCGGCAGCCACGGCTTCGTCGTCGGCCACGTCACGCCCGAGGCCTTCGTCGGCGGCCCGATCGCCATCATTAAAAACGACGACCCCATCACCATCGACGCCGAAAAACGCCAGATCACCCTCGGCATCCCCGACAAGGAGCTCAAAGCCCGCCTCAAAGCCTGGAAGCAGCCCAAACCGCGCTACACCCGCGGCGTGCTGGCCAAATACGCCAAGCTCACCAGCGATGCGAGCCACGGCGCGGTGACAGATCTGGGACTGTGAAGGCAGCGTCCGCCTGATCCATCCAGGTCCGGCGGACGGGGGCGTCCGCGCTCCAAGATCACTCGGGCACGATGATCTGGTCCTCGGGCTGGAGCGGGATGTCGCGACGGGGATCGGAGCTGATGTCCTTGAGGTTGATCTCGGTGGCGACGCCGTTGCGGATGAGCTTGGTCTTGTGAGGCTTGGCGAAAGCTGTCCAGCCACCTGCTGCGGAGATGGCCTTCAGCACCGTCATGCCGGCATTGTAGGGAACAGTGCCATTCCCTTTGATGCCACCGATCACATAGACCATGCGGGCGGTGGCGGCGTCGCCGTCGATGGACACCGTGACGGTAGGACGCGTGTAGATCTCGCGGTCTTTGTAAGTCTGCTCGATGCTGCGCTGGAGCGATGAGGGCTTCAGGCCGGCGGCACGCACCTCGCCGATGTAGAGGAGGTTGATCGTGCCGGCATCACTCACGGTGTAGATGCCTTTGATCTGGGCGACTTCACTGTCGGGAATACCGCCGATGGAGAGGGTGACGCGGTCGTTGGCCTTGAGGGCGAGCTCGCCGTTTTGTGCGTTGGCCGCAGCCAGCACAAGTCCGAAGACGGCCAGGGCGATGATGATTTTGCGGAGGTTCATGGTTTTGAGTTCTCTGTTCGCGGTTCTCAGTTCACTGTTTAAAAAACATCGTCGCCGTCGGAGCGGGACATGGGGCGGGTGCCGGCAGCGGCGAGTGCGGGCGCGGTGGTCTCGGCCTTGACCTTGCGACGGCGGGATTTGCCACCGGAGCCGCTGTTGGGCGAGTTCGTGGGCGAGTAGTAGGTGTAGTAGCTGGTGTAGTACTGGTATTGCGCGTCGCTGCGGAGATCGACATTGTTGAGGACGACACCGACGACCTTGCCGCCGACATTTTCGACGGACTGCTTCACACGCGCGAGCATCTGGCGCGGGATTTTACGATGCTGGACGACAATCATGGTCATGTCGGCCTCGTTGGCGAGGACCGAGGCGTCGCTGACGCCGAGAATGGGCGGAGAATCGATGAGGACGAGATCAAAGCGGCTCTTCACCTCGGTGATGAGATCGACCATGCGCTGAGAATTGAGCAGACCGGCGCTGTCGGCGGGAAGGAGGCCGCTGGGGAGGAAGAAGAGGTTTTCAACCTGCGTGCGGATGACGACGTCCTCCAGGCTGATGTCGGTGGTGAGGTAGTTTGTGAGGCCGGTGGCGTGGCTGACATCGAAATGCGTGTGCAGACTGGGGCGGCGCAGGTCGGCGTCGATGAGCAGGACGTTGTAGCCGCCCTGGGCGCAGACGTAGGCGAGGTTGACCATCGTGGTGGACTTGCCCTCGCCGGCGCTGCCGCTGACGACGCTGATGCAGTTGGCATCGGCTGACTTGCGGTTGAATTCGATGTTGGTGCGCAGGATGCGGTAGGCCTCGGCATCGGGATTGAAGCCACTGGAGCGGTGGAGCACGCCGACGCCCTTCGGCACGACGGCGAGCACGGGAACACCGAGGAAGCGCTCGACGTCATCGAGGTTCTTCACGGTGGTGTCCATGTATTCGAGGAAGAAGGCGAGACCGAGACCGAACATGAGGCCGAGCACGCCTCCGAGCGCGAGATGCAGCGGCACATTGGGCTTGGCGGGCTTTGCCTCGGGTTCCGCCTCGGCGTAGATGGTGGCGGGTGATTTCTGGAGTTCGATGCCGACTTTTTCCTCAAGGTTCCTGGAGCGGAGGTTGACGATGATGTTGTCGAGCTGAGTGACCTCGTCTTTGGCGGTCTTGTACTCGTTGTAGAGCGACTGCATGCCCATGATCTCCTTTTTGGCGTCCTCGTTGTAGGTCTGGAGCGACTCGCGCTTCTTTTTCGAGGCATCGAGGCGGTTTTGCAGACCCTGCACATGCGCCTGCGCCTCATCGACGATCTGCTTTTTCAGCGCATCAATCTGACTGGTGAGGCTCTCGACCTGCGGATGCCGGCGGCCCATGCCTGCATTGAGAAATCCTTCGCGCTGCACCTTGAACTCGTTGTATTTCGAGGTGCTGGCCGCCAGCGAGGGGTTTTCCAGCTTCAAGCCGGAGGCGCGGGAGATGACCTCATCCGCGGAGAGCTTGCCAATCTGGTCGATCTCCGCCTGGAGGGTGAGGATGTCCTGGTCGGCCTGCATGAGCAACTGCTCGCGTGACATCTGCATGTTCTCCTCGGAGGTGCGGAGATCGCTGCCGGGACTCAGGGAGCTGCCGCCGCCCATGAACCATTCACCGACGATACCTGCCTTGCGTTTGGCCTCCTGGGCGCGGACCTGTGCCTGTTCGCGCAGTTTTTCCTGGTCGGATATCTTCTGCTCGAGCACGGCAAGCGCTTTTTGCTTCCTCTCGGTCTCGATGTTGTTGCGCTGCGCCATGTAACTACGGGCGATCTCGTTGGCAATGGTGGCCGCGAGCCGTGGATCCTGGTCGTAGTAATCGATGACGACGAAGTCCGAACGGAGCATGGACTGCGTCTCAAGGTTCGCGCGAAGCTTCCCGAGTGTCGCCTGCCGCGAGGGCAGCTCCCAGCGCTTCGTCAGATCGAGTTTTTCGATCACCGGATAGAGCGTGGTTGGCTTGGTGATCGTCTCGAACTGCGTTTTGATGTATTCCTGCGTGAAGGCGAGGCTGTCACCACGGTTGCGGTCGAAGACATTGATGTCCTGGGTGATGCGCTCGATGGTCATCTCGACATGGCCGCGATATTTGCGCGGCATGATGTAGGTGAGAACGGCGGCGGCGGCGAAGATGAGGATGAACGAGAGGGAGATGAGACCGAGGCGGTTTTTGACCACCTGCCAGGTGTCCATCGCGTGTTTTTGCAATTCTGTACCCGGCTCGTTCATGCCTGCGGAGAGATGAGAAGTTTGGAGATGTTAAGAAAGTGGTCTGGAAATGCCGCCAGCGGGAGATTCGTCATGTCGAAACTGCCCGCCGGCGGATTGGGTGTCTGGCTGTTGAGGTGGAGCTCAAAAAGTAGCTGTGGCCCCGAGGGAGACGCGATGGCGGTCAAATTCACGCAATGCGCTGCTGGATTGCAATGTGGAGTAGGAGTAGTTGGCGTTAAGATTGAGGTTCTCGAGAAGCTGGTAGCCGATGCCGGCCGAGAGGAGCGCCGCGTGCTCGCTGACATCGCCCGCGCCGCCGTTGTCGAACTGGCTGAAGGAGTAGGACACACCCGCGTTGGCGCTGAGGCGTTTGGTGAAGTTGTGGCTCATCTGCAGCCCAGTGTTCAGACCGTAGCGGCTGCTGAACGCGGCCAGCTCCGCCCCATTGAACCCGAGCGCGGCAAACCAGCGCACCATGGTCTGTCGTGCGACGGCGTAATTGAGGGCGGCCTCGGCGTATGGCGCCGCCTTGTTGACGATGTCAGAGTCATAAAACTCCGCACCGGCGCGCGCGGAACCAGAGAACCTCTCGCTCCAGGCATGATCCACACCCAGGAGGGCAAAATGAGAGGCGAAGTTCTTGTTCGCCTGCTTGGCGTAGGTGGTCATGCGGTAGCGATACTCGGCCGTCAAGCTGGTGCGCTTCGAGATGGCATACGCGAACTGCTGCGCGAACAAGTGGGTGTAACGATCCTCGGGATTGGCCACTAGATCGTCCTGATAACCAATTCCATCAATGGTGTAGGAGGTCGTGGTGGAGAACCGCGGCGACCAGGCGTAGCTCACGTTGAAGTTGTTGTAACCATACAGATACTGGCCGTTCCAGAGCGTGGTGGAGGCACCGTAGCCATAGGCGGTTCCAGGATCCACGCCGTAAGTGAGATAGAAGTTGTTGCTAACCTTGAGACGTTCCGAAAAGCGATGCTCGATGTTGAAGGCACCGCGCGCGTTGTAAAAGGTGCCGCCGAAGCGCGGCACGCCGTCGATGTAATGGATGACGCTGGTGTCGAGATTGAAACTCCACGGCGTGGTACGATCAAGACGCGTGTAGGCCGCCCCGACCCCTCCCTGCACAAACCAGGACTCGATGTCCTGAACGAGCGGGGAGGTCACCCGGTACCTGAGAGAATCATACCCGCCCTGCCCGGTGATTGAGAATGTAAGCGGCTGTTCGGTTCTAAAATCCGCCGAGTAATTTTGAATCGCCACGAGTCCCTGGGCGCTCGCCACCGCCGGGCTGAGCAGTGCGGCCACCAGAAGCAGCTTTGCAAGTGTGAAACGCATGGGAGTGGAGTGATGACAGGTTCGGGATCTTGGCGGAAGGGAAATGCGGCGGCATCAAACCCATCATGGAACTGCGGCAGCCGGGGACACCGGCGTGGTGGTGGTGCGGGGAGGGAGCGGCCCTGAGGCGGGTGGCTGGATCAGGTACACACCGCGAATGCTGGCAGGAATGAAGAAATCCTCCTCCCGGGCGGGTTCGGCAGGCATGACCGGGTTTTTTCCGGGGTTTTTACCTGTCGCCGTCACCGGCCGAATCTCCGCATCGACAGGAGCAATGGCTGCAAGTCCAGGAACTGCGGAACCAGCGGCATCATTGATCACCGCCGCCATTTTCGGAGCCACGGAGACAGCCGTTTGAACGATCTGCCCCGCCAGTGCCGCGTCGGCTTTGGAAGCAACAATCGCGGCTTTGACGATGTCCGCCGCGCAGCCTTCGTTGATGACCAAAGCGTCCTCGACGACCATCAACACCTTGCCCGGGTCTTTTTCGACGGCGACTCGTACATCATTGGATATCTCAGCGCAGTTGCTGGACGACTGGGCCATTCCAACAGGTGCAAAAGCCAGCATAAAAATGCAGGCGGAGGCGCTCGCAGTGCGAGTGGTGAATGCAGCTTTCATATGCGGCTATGTGATAAAGTTCAGGCGAGCGTGTCTTCAGAGCGGGTAGTGGGAATCGAACCCACATGGCCAGCGTGGAAGGCTGGAACTTTACCATTAAGCTATACCCGCAATTAAAGTTATAGTAACACGAAACACCTTGTTGCCGCAAGATATTTTTAGAATTTGAAGGAAAAGTTTGAAATTTTAGAAAAACTAAAAGATTTAGTCTCCGAAAAATTCAACCCCATCAGCTTTCAATTTCCATTGGTTAGTTAGCATGCTTGGAGAATCTGGCAAGCGAGGAGTCAAAAACGGCCCAGGAACTCCCGGCGGGTTGTTTTATAATTTCCTCCCTCGCCGGGATGCTCCTCCCCGGCTCTTTTTTTGCGATGTTTTCAATCTTCTCGGAGCTTGGGAGGAGCGCTCGCTCCTCCCGCTGCGCTGAGTTTCACGGGGGCAAGATTCATCAAACAGACTTTCTGCCACAAAAAGCAACACTGCGGATGAAGGCAGGTGGTGCCTTTTGCACAGCGGAGTGCGGCGTGAGAGATTCGAACTCCCGACCCGCTGCGTGTAAAGCAGCCGCTCTACCACTGAGCTAACGCCGCTTGTTTTGAGCGTGGGTAATTGCGGCAGGTTTGAAACCAAGGCAAGGCATAATTCAGAGTGCCGCCGACGCTTCGCCCGCTCCTCCCCCATGGACACGCGTCGCCTCATGCTGGGGCGGGATCGGATGTCCGCTGATTGGCGCAGCCTGCCGGATCGTAAAGCTGCGCTCACCTATCCCGCGTCGCACCGAGGCCGAGCAGCGGGATTGTGTCGCGCGCCTCGCGTTCGCCGTAGTTGAAGATGATGAAACCCTTCGTGCCGTGGCGGCGGGTGATGTCAATCTGGCCGATGACCTGGTCTGCCGTCATGGAGATGCCGGTGGCGGAGGCGCCGATGCCGGGCACGAGGCCGGCGGGGCCGCGCAGCTCCTGCTGGCGCCGCACCCAGCTGTCGAAGGTGCTGTTGCCCGGCGTGTAGTCCATGGGACAGAGGAAATCGAGCCAGCCTTTTTCACACCATAGCTTCCAGTCCTGCATGACGACTCGGCTGTCCACGTCCCAGTTGCGGAAGACGGCGGCGCTGATTTTGATGCCGGGGCGGACCTGGCGCACCTGCTCGCTGGTGCTGCGCACAAGGGCGCTGATGTTTTCCTGGCACCACGTGATCCACTCTTCACGCCGTGCGCCTTTGCCGCGCACGTCATCCGGCCACTTCGCCACGGGTTTGCCGGTGGCTTTTTCAAAACGACTGCGGCAGGGCGTGCAGAAGCAGTGATCCGAGTCCGGATAGCGGATGTAGTCGAAGTGGATGCCATCCACAGCGTAGTTCCGTGCGACTTCGAGCAGCGACTCGCGCTCCAGCTTCAAGTTGGCCGGATTCGACGGGCAGAGCCACGGCTCTTCGTCTCCTTGGGCGCTGCGTTGCAACCTTCCCTCCTTCCGCATCTGCTCCAGGAACGCTGGCGGCACGGCGTGGCCGAGATTCCAGTCCACTTTCCACACATGCATTTCCAGGCCGTGCTTGCGGCACGCGGCCAGGCATTCGGCGATGGCATCGCCTTTCTCCTTCACGGTCGCCGCCACGGGCAGGACGGCGCTGGGATAGTAGGCGACGCCGCCCCAGAGCATGTTCGGGAAGATGGCGTTGAAGCCGTTGTCTTTGAGATTCTGAATGGCCGCGTCCCAGTTCATGCCCGACACGCCATAAGCATCGTGGCACCACATGGCGCGGAACTCCCCGGCCTTTGGCTCCTGCGCCAGGCAGAAGGATTCGCGCAGCGCGTGCTCCGCCCGGCCGAGTGTGTCGAGCGCGGTGGCGAAGTGCGCTTGTTTCACCTGCTCATCGGCGCTGTGGAGCAGTTGGTCTGCCTGCTCCAGCCGGTTGCGGGCCTCGCTGCCCGGCTTCGTCTGCTGGGTCAAAGCCGCGCGGGCCTCCGCATAGCTGGCGAAGTCGGCGATACGATCCAGTCGCGCGCGGCGTCCGGCAATCACCTCCGACCAACAGGCTGGACGCAGCAGGCCCGCCATCGCCAGTAGCAGTTGCGGTTTGTTTTCTCCGCGCTCATCCAACAGCACATGAGACATGAAGATCACCCGGTCCGTGGCGGTGAGAGCGGGGAAAACGGTGGGCTTGCCCGCCGCATCATGCCACTCCGCCAAAACGCGCGCTTTGCCGGGAATGAGCGTCGGCGCATGGATGTTCCAGGACGACTGCGCGGTGTTTTCCGGCGCACCGGGGAGAACGCCGCCGTTCACATGGATGGAGGAAAACTGGCCCGCTGGCTCCGGCTTCAAAAAGCGCAATGACTCGATACCTGCTGTCTGACGGAGTGCTGGCGGCAATGCGAAGAAGATCATGAGCCGCCCGCCCTTTGCCACATAGGCATTGAGCGCCGTGGCGGAGGCATCCGGCAGCCCCGGATTGTGCGGCAGCATCACCAGCTCCGCCTTGGCCAGCAGTTCCGCTGTCAGCACACTTTCCTTCACGAAGGTGTGCGCCAGGCCCAGCTTCCCCAGCAGGCTCGAGAGCTGATCCGCGAAGGGATCACGCGGGTCCATTTCATTGCGCGCGACAACGATCTTCGTGTCCTCACCGAGCACGCCTTTGCGGCGGAAGTTGCGCAGGTGGATGACTGTGTCGCCACCATTCCCCTTCCACGCCGCCAGCCGCAGCGTGGACACGTCAGCCCAGCCGCCGGGCGTGCCTTCGTCACGCATGTCACCCTTCAGCAGCGTGATCGTCTCCCACCTGCCGGTGCGCCGAGGGAGGAAGGAGGCGATGCGCCAGCCGTCGCCGGATTTGAAGTAGAGTGAAAAATTCGACACCGGCCCGGCGTCCCGGCAGAAGAAGTCAAACTCGATGCCCTCGGCACCTTCCAGATCGAGGGCGATCTGGCGATCCCAAACAGCCCGCTCGGCAGAAGTCGCCGTTGAAAATTTGCATTCCAGCGTCAGAGCCGGTGCGCCGTTCACCTCGCGCATCACGGCAGGCTTGCTTTCCCATCCAGCCACCCACGCCTTCGCCGCTGCCGCGTCATCAGAATAGCGACATGCGTCAAAAACCGTGTCCGCGTGAGCGGATGCAAAGGCGAGGGCCAGAGTTCCGAAGAGTCGTGTGAGACGTGTCATCGTGCGCATCCAGTAGCGCACACCACACTCGCATGAAAGCGTCGCGTTTGTGTTTTTCCCGCCAGATGTTGGGCAGACGCCTGGACAGCCGTGATGTGGGACCATGCATGGTGCTCTTTCTTTTTCTCGTATGAACATGATGCTTCTCCGGCTGCTTTGCTTTTTCCTGACCGCTTCCCTCGCCATCGCCGAACCAGCGGGGGATGTGCTCGTCATCGCGCCGCATCCGGATGATGAGGTGATCGGCTGCGCGGGCGTGATCCTGCGCACGCTGGCGGCGAAGAAGCGCGCCACGGTCGTGATCCTCACTCATGGGGACGGCTACGCGGCGCTCGCCGCCGTGGTGGCAAAGAAGGAACCCACGCAGCTCACGCCGGAGGATTGCATCCGGGCCGGGGCTTTGCGTCAGAGTCATGCGGTGAATGCCACGAGGCGTCTCGGCCTGCCGCGCGGGGATTTGATCTTTCTGGGCTATCCCGACGGCGGCCTGGAGAAGATGTGGCAGATGGACGGCAGCACCGCCTACCGCCAGATGCTGACGCAAAAGCGCGAGACCTACGGCCTCGTGGAGCGCGACTACCACTCACTCGCGCACGCGCGGCCAGCACCCTATGTGAAGGCCAGCGTGGTGGCCGATCTGGCGGAGATCCTCCGCGCGCGCAAGCCGCAGGAGGTCTATGTCTCGCACGAATCCGACACGCACGCAGATCATCGTGCCGCATTCTGGTATGCGTGCGAGGCGCTGCGGGCGGTGAAGTTTGACGGGCGCTTTCTTTCCTTCGTCGTGCATGGCGCCCCCCCGCCGCGCGAGCCGCATTTCCGCCTCAAACTCACCCCGCAGTCCTACGAGACCAAGAAGGCCGCCCTGCTCGACCACACCCAGGGCACCTCGCCCATCCACGACAGCCTCGTGCGGACGTATTTGAAGCATGAGGAGCTTTTCTGGCAGTTTCCCATCCGCTGACTCATTTCTGTAGCTGAGCATCCACGCCAGTTTCGCTCCCTCCATCGTTGGCGGCTTGTCACCACAGGCTCGCATCACAAAGCGGGGACGCGCAGGCGATCTCGATTGCTCCGCTGTCCAGTTCGCGGCTCCGCAAGGTCATGCCATGCCAGCCGGAGGGAAACTTGAGCGGATAAGGCGGAAAGCAGCCCGCCGCCGCTTCAACCTGGAAGCCAAACCTGCCGTAGTAGGCGGGATCGCCGTAAACAAGGATCACAGCCGGATCATGCGCCATCGCCTGCTCGATCCCCGCCTTGATCAACGATGATCCGGCGCCACGCTTCTGCTGCTCCGGTCGCACGGCGAGGGGTGCCAGGATGTAGCCGACAAAATCCGCCGTGCCATGCCGTGTCACCGGGCTGAAGCACACATGCCCGGAAACCACACCATCCACTTGCGCCACGAGAGGTATCGTCGGCGGAACCGTCCGTTCCGTGAGAAGGTCGAGGGCGAGTTTCGCCACCGTCGCGCTCTCGGCCTCGGGAAAGGCTGCCTCATAGACGCTGCGGATGGCGTCGGCGTCGTGCGGGGTGGCGGATCGTATGTGCATGGTGTCGGCTGGCGGGCAGGACGGGGTTCCAACCCGTTCTACGGCAGCGTCTTCACGAAAACCGCCGTTTTATCCGGGAAATCGCTGAACACGCCGTCGATTCCTGCTCCGATGAAGAGGAGACGATGCAGCTCCTCGACCGAGGCGACGGTCTTCGGCAGTTCATCCACGCGCACGGTGTAGGGATGCACCGCGAGGTTGTTCGCGTGCGCATCCTTCACCAACGATGTCATTTGGCGACCCGCGATGCTTTTGCCGCTGATGATGCTGGCGATGGCCGGACCGATGCCGTCGGCCACGAGGGCGAGCTCCTTCAAACCGGCAGGCGAGCGCAGAAACTCGAAGTTCGTGCCGTCCTCGCCTTTTTTTCCGCCGCCGAGCAGCATGACAAGCCCGCCCTGCCAGCCGAGTTCGCTGCGGATGCGCTTCACCTCGTCATATTCGAAGCACTGCACCCAGCACGGGTCGGCCCTGGTGCGGTAGCCGTGGCGTTCGAGGAGCGGCAGCACGGCGCGGCTGAGGTCGCGGCCCTGCTGCCGGTGCCAGGCGGGCTTCTTGATCTCGGGATAGATGCCGGCCCTGCGGCCGGTGCTCTTGTTCAGCCCGGCGATGAACTCCAGCTCCTCCTCCAGCGTGTGCAGGCGGAAGAAGTCCCTGCTGCCCGCCGGAAAGCGTCCGGGAAGCGCCGCCTTGCCAGTCTTGAGGTCGATGCGCTCGTTGACGCGGAGCTGCTTCAACTCCGCGACGGTGAAGTCGAGCGCGTAAAAGCGGCCGTCGCCGCGTTTGCGGCCGGGGAAGCGCGTGGCCACGTCGGTGACGGTGTCGATGTGGATGTCGTGCAGCACCACGGGCACGCCGTCCTTTGAGAGCACCACATCCTGTTCGAGAAAGTCCGCC
>JAEUHK010000131.1 GCA_016795465.1 Verrucomicrobiaceae bacterium
CCAGCCCGGTTTTTGATAATAGCGTGCGTAGTCCCAGGTCGCCTCGCTGGCATCCAGCTCCACATTTTTCGTCAACCAGTCCACCACCTTCGTGCTGATGATCATCGCGGAGGGCAGGATGCTCTCGACATCATTCATGCCGCTCGATGGCGCGGTGTATTTCTTCACGCCGTTGATATAGACGACCTGCGAGTTGTCCGTGCGCCATTCGAGACCGATCACGACGTAGTTTGCCATGTTGCCGATGGTGCTGTTGTTCGCCGTGTAGTCCCACGTGCGGCCCGGCGCATGTCCCGAGTCGCGGGTCGGCGCAAAGTGATCCCACACACCAAAGCCGAAGTTGTTCGACGAGCCGTCGGCGTCCTTGTTGAAGAACTCCGGCGTGTCGATCTCATAGCTGTGCAGGTAACCATCCATCGCCGCGGGCCAAAACGCGGTGTCCACGCCGATGGCCGGCACCTGCGGAATGCGCAGCCGCACCTCGTAGTAGCCAAACTTTTGGCTGCTGCGCGACACGATGCCGCCTTCCTCCCAGTTGAGCTCGTTTTGCAGCTCCGCATTCGACGCCGAGGCGAGTGGCGTGGTGCCGATCCACGTCGGCTTCAGGTGCAGATGCCCATCACTCACCGAAAACCATCGCCGGTCGAGAAACTGGCCCCACTTCGTCGAATCGAGCGTCGTTCCATCAAAGTCCTCCTCCACCGCCGTGATTGCATAATCCCGCGCCAGCTCGGAGTCCGGAGCCCACGGCGCGATGCGCGGCACCACCTGCACGCCATCGGCGATCACATTGCCATTCGCGCCGTTGTTGCGGATCACCACTGCCATCGTCGCGCCCGCCTCACACGGCACCGTCGCGATCCGATTCCACTGACCGCCATTCGTCTGCTGATTCACCGTCAGCGTCCGCGTTTCATCACTCAAAACGAGATCCACCGGCGTGTTCGTCGCCCGGTTCGCATTCGCGGTCCATCGCAGATACACATCATACAGCCCGCGAGCCGGAATCGTCGGCGTGAACGTGTAAGTCGCCGTCGGCGTGGCTCCCGCAACCTGCGCCGCAAACAGCGACGCATTCCCAAACGCCCCCGCCACCGCCGAAGCCGCCCATGTGCCCGTGAAGCTCACTCCCGCGTTCGTATTGCCCGCCGTCGCATTGTCCAAGATCACCGAAGGCGAAGCCCACACGCCCCGAGGCGTCGATTCCACCGCGCCATTCAACGCCGTGACCGTGTAGTAGTATCGCGTGCCTGAGATGGCCGTGGCATCGGAGAACGTGAGAGCGGAGATGTTGCTCGCGAGCGTCGTTGCGGTGCCCGTGAGCGATGTGGCACGCTTCACGTTGTATCCCATCGCACCCGCGACTGTCGGCCACGACAGCGTCACCTGATTGCTCGCCGCCGAAGCATCCACACTCACACTCGCCACCTGAGCCTGAAGCGTCGAAACAAGCATCAAAAGTGCGGCAGCACCCGGACTGCGGCAGCCTGCTGCCGCTCGTCGTAGCCAGCCCTGCTGGCGGAAGGGCCGAAAGATACCCATCAAAGCTCCAAGGCTCCGCCCACGCGATAGCGCATCAGCATTGCAGGCCGTGGAGACATGCCCGGCAGCAGGGCTGCCTTTCCCAAGCGGCAGCAGGCTGCCGCAGTCCGGGTCTTCGACTTTACTCATCGCCGTCCTCCTTCGCGATCAGATCGTATTTGAAGCTCATGACGGTTTTGAGCCATGCGGGAGTGACTTCACGTTTGAAGGCCTCCGCACTGCACCAGCGCCACTGAGACGCCAGCGGCACCAAACCATGATGCTTGGGATTTTGATGCACGTAGTTCAAACGGGCGAGATAGCCTTCCTGCGTCGTGAGATGCTTTTCAAAGTAGTTCTGCCACAGACGCGATCTTCCTGGCATTCCGTCCTCTTGATTCAATCGCTTCGTTGCGAGGCTGTGAAGCTTTTGAAGCATCGGAGATAGCGTGGCGGCCTCACCGGACGGACTATGAGCCACGAAATGGTAGTGATTCGACAGCACCGCCCATGCCTCCAGCTTCCAGCCCTTCTCGTCGGTGACCTCAAACAGCATCTGCATGAACCAATCGCGACGCTCCGGCGTGTGCAGCCAGTGCTTCTGTTCATGAGCACGAGCCGTGACGAAATATACGCCTGCCTCCGTCAGCCGATGCGGCGGCGCATGCGGCCAGGAGCGAGTGCCGCTGGCTACGTCTTCATCAGAAGGAAGTGAGATCGAGTCGCTCATGGGATCAAAAGGTAGGCAGCGAAGCCCGGACTGCGGCAGCCTGCTGCCGCTCGCCGGAGCCAGCCCTGCTGGCGGGAAGGCTGAGGGATGTGATTCGAAGCGTCAAGGCTTCGCAGTCCGTGGAGACGTGCCCGGCAGCAGGGCTGCCTTTCACAAGCGGCAGCAGGCTGCCGCAGTCCGGGTTGTGTCGCTCGTCGATCATGGTCGCGTCACTTTGAGATGCACAAAACGCCGAGTCGTGCCTGCGGGCATGGTCGCTTTGATTTGCTGGGTGGTGCTGGTTTCGGTCAAAACGGTGCTGGTGACGCCCACAGTGCTCCAAGTGGTCAAATCATCGCTCCATTCGACGGTGAAGGTCACGTCAGTGGCGGCTTTGTTTTTCGTGTAGATGAATTCGAGCACGTTGGCGGCCTTTATCGCCGAAATCGGTGCTGCATCGCTCAAGGCGGCGTTCATCGCGGTGGCGTATTCGAGGAGGTTGCTCGCGCCATCGCTGTCCTGGTCGGCGAGGTCGGCGGCGGGGCCGGTGTTTTGGGAGGTGCCGAAGTTTTGCCAGCGCCAGAGGTCGAGGGCGGTGGCAATGGTCACGACGACATCATTGCCGTCGCCGCCGATGTAAGTGATGCGCCAGAGATAGCCGTCTTCGCTCCACACGCAGCCTTCGGGTCGCGCGGTGAAGGTGCCGGTCGCGGCTCCGAGGCTGGTTTTGCTGAGAATCATGTAGCTGGTGCCGGTGGCGAGGCCAACTGACGGCATGAGATCGAGCGTGCCTCCGAGCGAAACAGTGCCGCTGCTCACGAACTGCGCTGCGGGCAGGTTCACAGCCGCGGTGCCGGTGAAAACGGCATCGCCATTCAGCGTGAGCACGCCGCTGTTGGAATGCACGAGGCCGCTGGCGGTGACATCGGCATTCACGGTGCCGCGACCGCGAAACGTGGCATTTGCGGCGATGTCGAGCACGGCGGCGTTGAGCGTGGCGCCGCTGTTGAGCTGCAAGGTCGCGCCATTGAACACGACGATGTCGCCCGTGCCACCAAAGGTGTCATTGGAGCCATCGCCATACGACAGCGTGCCTTGTTCGACGGTGATGCCGGCATTCACCGTGCCGGAGCCGGTGATGGTCCATGTGCCTGCGCCCGTTTTTTCCAAACCGATGGCACCACCGCCGCTGAAAGGCACCCAACTGCCCGCATACGTCGTGCTGGTGCCGAGTCCGCCGACGCGATACGTCACCGGTGTGGTGTTGTTTTGACTGCCTGAGATGCTCGCGGTGGTGATGCCGGAAAGTGCGCCAATCGGAATGGTGGCGTCGTTGGTTGAGGCAGCGGTGTATTCCATCCGCACTTGTTCGAGGTTCAACGTGGCGAGTGGCAGGCCGGTTTCGGCTCCGAATTGCAAACGCGGATCGCTCACGCCGATGGTGGGTCGTTTCGCGTTGATCGTGCCGGTGAAGGCGGACCAATCACCTGTCACCGCAGCACGGAAGTAGTTGCCGACATAGTTCAGCGTGCCGGAGCCGGTGAGCTTTCCGGACAACGAGGGATACGGCACCACCAACGTGCCACGCATCGTGTTTTGAAGCGTCGCCGTGGCTCCCGCAGGCACGATGAGATCATTCGAGAAGGTGCCATACAGCGGCGATGTGCTCCCCGTGTTGCCATGCAGTGTGAGCGTGCCGCCGTTCAGCGTGATGGGACCGCTGCCGAGGCCAAACGGATTCGCGGGCGCGGTGCGGCCACTGGTCGGCGCGGCATTCGAGGTGAGCAGAATCTCGCCGCCGTTGATCACCGTGCCGCCAGTGAAGGTATTGCGTGATTCAAAGACGAGACTCGCCGTGCCATTCGTCGCCGTGGCGTTTTGCGAGACGGTGATGCTGCCAGCGCTCACGGTGTTGATGACCGTGTCGGCGGGAAACATCGAGCCGACGACGCTCATGCCGGGATAAAGCCCCGCTGTGCTCGCCATCGACACGTTGGGCGTGTTGATCGTCGTGCCGCAGGTCAGCGTGTATTGCGGCACGTTCAGCGTGAGCGTGCCGGTGCCGCTTTTCACCAGCGAGGTGCCGCCGGTGATCGGTGCGCCGGTGAAGGTGTAGGCGCGGGTGCTGTTGTTCACCGTCAGGCTCTGCGGCGCGACGCTGCGCGTGATCGTCACGCTGCCGCTGGTCGCGCTGTCATCAAAAGTGACGCGATCGTTGTTAAAGAAAGTCGCTGGTGATGCGCCGCTCCACGCGCTCGTCGTCTGCAAGTCCCACAGGCCGCCGTTTGCGCCCGTCCAGGTGAGATCGGCATTCGCGCCGCTGACCACGAGGCGCACATAGCCCGGCGCCACGCCATCCGCGCTGCGTTCCAGCGTGAGCGTCTGTCGCGAGCCCGTGGGCAGGTTCGACACGAGCGTGGCGTTCGTGCCCGTGATCGCACCGGTGCTGCTGATGAGCGTGTAAGTGCCTGCGCCGAGCACACTGCCGGTGAAGTTGAAAACAAAGGTCTGCGCATTCGTCAGCGTCACCGGGCCGTTCACGACGATTTGATCGTTTCCAGCCGATGCATTCGCCGAAAGATCAAACTCCAGCGTTGGCGATGTGAGCGCGAGTGATACCGCCGTGAGCGTGCCTGCGCCATCGCTGCCCGGTGCGATGATGCCACCCGCAGCCGTCGTCACACTGCCGCCGAGTGTTCCCGTGCCGCTGAGTCGAGCGCCGCTGTTCACCGTGACGGGCGTGGCAGCGAGAGTGCCATTCACTTCGAGTTCGCCCGCGTTCACCGTGGTCGCGCCCGTGTAGGTGCAGTTGTTGTTCGTGAGCGTCAGTTTGCCCGTGCCGACCTTTGTGAGTGCCGTGAGCGCCGTGCCGGAGCCATTGCCGATGCGTCCCGCAAACGTGCTCGACGTGTTCATCGCACCCACGGAGTAAACCGACGTGGTCGTGGTGGAACTCGTGCCACTCAGCAAGGTGTTCGGTCCGCCAGCCAGCTCGCCGAGCACGAAGTTCGAGCCGCCGTTGCGCGTGAAGAGATTGAAGGTGCCCGTGCCGAGATCCCATCGCGCGGTCGCGCAACCCGTGCTGCCATAAAGCCGCGCACTGCCCGTGCTCGCACCGAAACGCACTTCACCATCAAATGCGCTCATGCTGCCGCCGAGCGTGAGCAAGGAGCTTCCCGTGTTGTTGATATTGACGATGCCCGAGCCACTCCAAGGGCAGTTGAAGCTGCGTGAACCCGTCGGATTCAAATGGAGCGTGCCCGACAGCGAAAGCGGCCCGGACAAATCGCCGCCGAAGTTCAGCGTGGCACTCGTCACCGTCAGCGCCGCTGCGCCCAGCGTGCTGCCAGCGCCCGTCGTGAGCGTGCCGCCATCGAGCAGCATGGTCGAGATCGCATTCGCGCCGGTGTTGGAGATCGTCAGCGTGCCAGCGCCGGTTTTGACAAAGTCCACGCCACCCGTCAGCGCACCACTGCCGGTCAGCGTGAAGTTTTTCACTGAGGTGTCCACCGTCACCGAGTCTGGCTGGAGCGTGCCGATGAGCTTGATCGTCGGACTGTTCGAGCCGCTGCCGTCAAAGGTCACCGCATCCGTGTCAGCAAAGGTCGTCGCACCCGCGAGGCTCGTCCAGTTGGCCGTCGTCGTGTCCCAATTGTTCGTCGTGCCATCGCCGGTCCACGTCACCGGTCGCGGTGGCGGCGTTTGAGTCACGATCAGGCAGCACTGCTGCGTCCACGTGCTGCCCGCCGCATCCGTGACGGTGAAAAGAAAGCCCGCGCGGCCAAACGTCTCCAGCGTCGGCGTGAAGCGCGCGATTTTGCCACCGGTGCCGCTTTGCGAAATCGTGCCGCCCGTCACACCCGACACCGTGAAGACCGGGCTCGCCGTGAAGCCGCTGGTGAACTTGCTCAAATCAATGTCCACAAAGCTCGGCGATGCCGCGGTGTTCCTGCCGACCACGCCATGAGCCACCGCTTTGAAGTGCAGATACTCCTCCAGCCGCGTGTAGCCCGTGGGCGTGCCCGCCGGGAAAAAGGAAGCGGCGATCTGCGGTGCGGTCAGCACGGCATTGTTGTCCGCCGTCGTCGTGCTCAGGCCCACAGCACTCTCCCAGTAGTCCGGCATGCCATCGCCATCCGTGTCCGTCGGCGCCGGGCTGGAGCGAAGATCCGCAAAGGCCGTGCCCGTGCTCAGATTCAGCTCCAGCGGATCAGTGATGATGCCGCGCTGCATCGCTGCCGTGCGTGTCACGCAGAGCTGCGAGATCTCATCGCGCAACGGACGCGAGCCGATCTCCATGCGCGTCGCGCCGACTTGCGACAGCACCTTCTTATAAGCCGTGAGCCGCGGATCCACCGTCACCGCCGTCCCGATGGCCGTGCCGCCCGTCACGCCATTCACCGTCTGCGGCCAGGCCGTCGCCTGCTGATCGTAAAGCACGCCCGAGGCCACGATGGCGTAGTTCGACTTCGACACATCGAGCACGCCGTTGTTGTTCCCATCCAGCGCACTGTCCGCGATGTGGACTTTGAAAACATTCGTCCCGCCCGCATTCAAGCCGCCGCCATACGCCGCGCTGCTCGTCGAGCCGCCATGACTGAAAGTGCTGCCACGAATGTTCACCCGCGCCGTCGTGTCCGTGCTGGGCGCGAAGTTGAACCCGAGGTCCCAGCCGAAGATCACGTTGTTCACCCAGTCGAAGACGGAAGGGCTGATGCACTTGGGGTTCCGCGTGTGGTTGTTCGCCCACAGCGTGTGATGCGCTGTGGCGTGATTGATGTCCCACAAGCCACCCGCCGAATGCGTCTGCAAGCCCCACGCATTCACGCTCCACTGATAGGTGAAATACTCCGGCGGCGTGCCGAACGAGGACAGATTCTCGTCCGTGGAGAACATCTGCTCACAGTGATCCATGATGATGCGCTGCGAGGCATTGATGTCCACCGCATCGCCGCCCGCCGCCTGCTTGCCATAGCGCCAGCGCAGATGCCGCAGCACCACATCATTGCCGGAGAAGGTCATCGCATTGTTCCAGAAGCAAATGCCATCGCCCGGAGCCGTCTGCCCCGCGATGGTGAGCTTTGAGCCACTCACCGTCGTGCCCCCCGAGCCACTCGGCAGCCGGATGTGCCCGCTCACCGCAAACACAATCGTGCGCCCGCTTGCCGGGATGGTGTTCTTCGCATCAAAGAACGAACCCGCACCCGAAGCATTCAGATTCGTCACCGTATAAACATCCCCGCCACGTCCGCCCGCTGATGTGGAGCCAAAGCCTTCCGCTCCAGGAAATGAAGGCACCTGAGCAACCAGCGAAGTCGTGAGCAAAAGCAGGAGTGCGGCAGCACCCGGACTGCGGCAGCCTGCTGCCGCTCGCCGGAGCCAGCCCTGCTGGCGGGAAGGCTGAGGGACATCCTTCGAAGCCCCAAGGCTCCGCCCACGCGGTAGCGCCTCGGCTTTGCTATCCACGGAGACGTGCCCGGCAGCAGGGCTGCCTTTCACAAGCGGCAGCAGGCTGCCGCAGTCCGGGTTGGTGTGGTCGTCCATCATGGTCTTGTCACTTTGAGGTGCACAAAACGCCGAGTCGTGCCTGCGGGCATCGTCGCTGTGATTTGCTGGGCGGTGCTTCCGTCGGTCAAAACAGTGCTGGTGACGCCCACCGTGCTCCAAGTCGCCAAATCATCGCTCCATTCGACGGTGAAGGTCACGTCGGTGGCGGCTTTGTTTTTCGTGTAGATGAATTCGAGCACGTTGGCGGCCTTTTGGGCAGTGACGGGCACCGAATCGTTCAATGCGGCATTCATCGCGGTGGCGTATTCGAGGAGGTTGCTGGCGCCATCGCTGTCCGCATCGAAGGTGTCGAGTCCGCTGCCGGAGTTCGTGTGATTGCCGAAGTTGGTTTGCCGCCAAATCTCGATGGGTGTCATCGTGATGCCGGTGACGGGCAGGTTGAGGGTGCGGCTCGATTCGCCGTGCGTGTTGGTGGCAGAGAAGCGCAGCACATAGACACCGGGGGCGCTGAATTTGATCGTGGTGGCGTTGATGAGCCAAATCTGACCGGGGCCGCTGACGAGGCTCCAGGCGGAACTCGTGGCATTCGTCGCGGAGGCGCTCAAAACGACGTTGGAGCCGACGGTGGCAAGCGGAGCGGCTCCCAGGGTCACATTCGGGGCGGGGCGATTGCTGGTTTGAATGGTGAGCTGGGGGCGCCATTCGAGCGTGGCATGGTCATTCGAGGCGAGACGGATGAAATGATTCGAAAGCGTCGTGTCGGTGGCACTGGTGAGCAGCAGGCCGAGTGGTTCGGTGGCTCCGGCAGCTGCGGTGACGGCAGATTTCATCGCAGCGCTGGTGCTGCTGATCGTCACGGGCGCACCGACGGCCAGATTCGTGGGAACGAGCCCACCGAGGCTCGCGAGCACCGTTGCGTCATAGTCAGTGCCGGACGCGAGACCCGCGCTGGTCCACGGATCGGCCACATCACCCGTGCGAGTGGTCCAATCGGTTCCTGTGCCCGTGCCGTTGGCCGCGCTGCTACCATTTCCGGTGCCTTCGAGGAAGGTGGTTAGCAGGCGGCGCACTTCGAGCGTGCCGAGTGTGCCCGCGCCTGTGCCACCCTGCGCGATCCAGAAGTCGAGCGTCACGCTGTCCACGCTGGACCCGACCGGCAGCGCCGGGATGTCAAAAGAGAGCAGCGTGCGGAAGGCTGCGCTGCTGCGTCCGACGAGCACGGAATCGCGTGCGCCGCTGTTCCACGTGTTGCTATCGCCACGCACAAAGGTGGCTTGATGGGTGAAATCATCCACACCCTCACGCAGCACGATGGCAGTCGGCTGCGCGACATGCACGGTGACATTCGTGCTCGTGGTGCCGACTTGATTTGTGACCGTGCAGCGGAGCACATAGCTGCCTGCGGCGGAAAAACTGACCTGCGTGTCCGCAGCGGCCGAATTGACAAAATTTGCCGTTCCAGGGCCGCTGAGCTGTGTCCACGCCACGGTCGTTCCGGCACCGCCAGTGGCATTCACCGCGATTCGCAGGCTGAGAGCCACATCCACGAGCGAAACGATGTTTTCAGCCGGTGAGACGAGCGCGACCGTCGGATCATCGATCACCGCGAAACCTGGAATCGGCGTCCAAAGCAGGTTCACGCCCGTGGAGGTGTGTTGCAGCGAAAAAGTGCCGTAAGTGGATGCCGCGCGACCACCCACATCGGTGCTGATCGTTCCAAGCGTGAAGCTGCCGGTGATCGATGTCGCGCTGACCACGGGAATGCTGCGGGCCGTGCGCCAGAAGCTGTGCAGGAAGTTCACGGTGCTGCCTGCGGCATTCAACACGAGGTCAATCCTCGCGCCATTCGTCACACTCACCGCTCCCGTGCTCAAAGCATCCGCGAAGCTCATCGCATTGCCGCCCATCTCCCAAGTCAATCGGCTCGCGGCACCGAAACTCATCGTGTTGGTCGTCGTCATCGTGCCAAACGGATGCCCGGGAGCCAGCGTGCCCGTCACGGTGATGGGCGAGGCAATGCTGCCGCTGCCCGCGAGCCGTGCGCCGCTGCTGATCGTGAGCGTCGCCGGACTCGCGATGCTTCCATTCACGATCAAAGAGCCTGCATTCACCGCCGTGGTGCCGGTGTAAGTCGTCGCTCCACTGAGAATCCACGTGCCCGTGCCCGACTTGGCGAGATTCGTTTTGTTCGTCGTGCTGTTATCCACCACCGCGCCTCCGAGTTCGCCGATGCCAGTGGTGTTGCCCGTGAGTGTGAGCGTCTTCGTGCTCGCGCCCGTGGCGGTGAAGTCACTGGTGAACTTCAGCAAGCCGGTGCCCGCATGCTCGATCGTGCCGCTGGCGCTGGAACGCAAATTGACCGCGCGATCCGTCGTTTCGCCCGTGCCCACATAACGCAGCGTGGCCGTGGCTCCCGAGGCGAGTCCAATGGTGCCGCTGGCGACCGTGGCGGGTGCGCCGAGACTGCTCGCAGGCAACAAAGGGTCGCCACCATTCACGCTGTTGAGCGAAGCAGCGATCAACACGCCCGCGTAGATCTGCGTGCTGCCGGAATAAGTGTTCTCCGGGTTCAAGGTGAGCGATCCAGTGCCAAACTGAACGACACCGCCTGTGCCGCTGATTGGATTGGTCACGTTGTAGGCATTGCTGCGCTGAAACGTGATCGTGCCGCTCGTCGTGACATCGCCCGTGCCGAGACTACCCACGGTGGAGGTGCTGCCGGAGAGTCCAACCGTGAGGCCGCCCGTGCCGATGATCGTCGGTCCTTGATAGGTGTTGTTGTTGCCAAAGAAGAGCGTCGTGTAGCTGCCGGTGCGTGTGAAGCCGCCGGTGCCGGAGATCACGCCGTTGAAGTTCACGCGGCCGGTGTTGGCTCCGTTGAACGTCGTGTCCGCCGTCAGCTCGATGTTGTTGCCGACATTGTAGGTGAAGTTGCTCGTCGGCCCGCTGAGCGTGATGAGCGGCTGCGTGGGGCCGTTGGCCACGAGTTGCAGCGCATTGCCAGCGAGGTTCACCGTGGCGCTGCCGCTCGCGTGATTGCCATTCAGCGACAGGCTATTCATCTGCATCGTGCCCGCGATGTCGTTCGTTGCGGTGAGCGTCGTGCCCGCTGCCAAAGTCTGCCCGGTGAGGAATCGCACGTCGGCACCGCGATAGCTCACCGCTGGCGTGTTCGAGTTCCAATTGCCCGCCGTGCTCCAGTTGCCACTCGTCAGCGCATTCCAAGTATAGGTAATCGGCGAACCACCGACGGTCACGGTGCCGATGTTGCTGACGAGTGCGCCCGCGTCTGTCGCAGTGAAGCTGAAACCTGCCATGCCGCTCGCACCCGGCGTGGGCGTGAATCGGGCGGTGCGTCCATCAGCGAGCAAGGTCACTGAGCCCGCTTGCGCATTCGAAACGGCAAAAGTCAGCGCCGTGGCAGGTGTGTTGTCATCCTCCGCGAGCGTGGAGAGATCGATGTCCACTGGCTGGTCATTCACGCTCACTGCGGTGGTGTTGCTCGCGGTTGGCGGATAGTTCGCGGAGTCGATCTGCCAGGTGTTGAGCGGCGTGATCGTCGGCAAGGTCGTCGGAGTCGGCTCGCCGGTTTCCAGCGGCACGAACCACACCGCGAGCGTCGTGTTCGTCACCGCGCTGAGATTGATCGCGAGCTTTTTGAAGCCCGAGTTCACCGTTTGCGCCGCTGGATTCGGCGAGGTCGGCAACGGAGCGGCATCCATCACCTGAAACGTGCCGCCACCACTCACGATTTTGCACCAGAGACGCTCCGCGCCCTGCGTGAGCATCACCGATGTGCCATCTCCGCCGAGCGTGGCCACCGTGGATGGACTCGCGTAGTGCGCGAACCACCACACGCTTTTCCCCGTCGCTGCCTGGATCTCATCCTGCACGAGCACCTCGCTGCGATTGCCGATCATGCGGAATCCACGCCACACACGCGTCGTGCCGCTGTAGGCACCCGTGAGATTGTAAATCGAGAAGGCTCCCGCACCTCCCGCTTTGGCCTGAAAGGCGATCAGCGGGCTGTTCGACGGCTTCACATGGCCAGCGGTGGCATCCGGCTCGATCACGAGCGTGTTGTGACCCTCCGCACGATAACGATAGAGATCATTCACCGACACGCCGATGGAATACAGCTCCTTGCCGAGATCGCGGAACCAGCGTTTCCCCAGCGCATCGAGCGCAAACGTGCCCACGTCGTAATGCCCGTGCGAGGTGAGCAGTTCGCCCGCTTTGGCCGCCACAAACGTCGTGCGCGAATCCTTCCACGAGCCGCGCATCGCGATGTATTCCTGCGGTTTGAAGGCGGTGCCGCTCTCGCCTTTGAAGGCCAGATCAGGCTGCCAGCCCGCTGCCGATGGCGTGAGGCCGCCATTCGCATGCCACAGCGCATCGAGCGCGATGGGATTGGCGTTCGCGGCATTCCAGGCGTTGTGCACCGGCTGGTTGTAGCGACGCGCCGACCAAGGCCAAAGCCAGCCGCGTCGTGGTGAACTCTCACCATCATCACTCGCGGCAAAGGTGACATTCGATGGCCCCGCCGTGTAGATCGGAAACGCAGCCGTCTCGGAGAAGGCCTGCGTGGCGCTGAGGCCGAAATCGCTGCCGAGCGACCACTCCAGGCCCGCGAGGCCGCGAATGGCATAGCGTTGAGCATACTCCAGATAGTTCGGCCCCTCGTGAATCATGCCCTGGTCCGTGGTGAAGCGCACGAGATTGGGCCGCATCGAGTTCATCGCACGAGCGAGGATGTCCTCGCACAGCGTCTCACTCTCCGTGCCCACCGCCATCGCTCCCGTGGCGATGCCGCTGTTGCACACGATGTTCCAGTTTGCGCTGCCGCTGCTCGTGCGCAGCGCCCAGAAATTCGATTTGTAGAGGCTCAGCGCGACATTGAGCCCCTTGTTGATGATCGCCGTGCGGATCGTGTCACGTCGCGGCTGCGTCCAGTAGGCATACATCCAGTCATACGCGATCGCGAAGCCATGCGTCGTCTCCGACGTGACGAGCATGGCCCGGCCATCAAACCAATCCGCAAACGCTCCGACGGCTGCCAGCTCTGTGTAGGCTCGCTCGGGGTATTTCGAGTCATTGGTGAGCTGCCACGCGAGGCCGAGCTTATACATGTTGTTCATCACCACGCGGGCCTTATCGACATCCAGCGGATAGGTCATGGAGGCCGTGGGAATCACCGCATCTGCCTGCGCGATGATCGATTCGGCCCAAGTCTTCGGCGTGCTCGGTGTCGCACTCTGCCATATGGCACGCAGGCGGGCAAAACTCTCGTCCGTGGCATAAAGACGCGGATGCCCGGTCGCCATCGTATCGCAAAGCGTGGCCTGCGCCGGCTGTGCGCGATCCAGACCGCCCTGGACGAGATTTTCGCCCGGAATGACCGAGAAGGCACTGTCGCCCGGTTTCATCCAACCGACGCTCCAATGGTCCGTGCCCGTGTTTTCCTTGTGAAGCAGCTCCACATAGTATCGCTGGCCCTGCACGAGCATTCGCGGCGAAGATTGCTGCGTGGCCGGATTCGCGTCCCACTGCCGAAAACTCGTCGGAGACGCCACACTCGCGATTTTGGCCTTGTTCGCCACCGTGGCATCCGTGCTCAGCCAAAGCTCCACTGTCTCATCACCACTCACCGCCAAGGTGTAACTGCCCGTCACCTGAGGCACAATGAAACCTGTCACGCGTGCTCCATAACTGTCCGCCCAGTTTTGCGCGAAACACTCAAAGCTCATGATGAACTCACGACCTGCCGGTTTGTTCGGATAGCTCGCATTCGAGGTCAGCGACGAGATCGCCGATCCCGCGATGCCGAGCCAGTTTTCCTTCAACAACGATCCACCCGCCTTCGCCACGCGAGTCGGATACAGCCGCGTGCTCGGCACGATCTCACGCGGCCGCGAAGCACTCGCCCACTCCAGTTTCGCCCACGCACTGCCCGTCTGCTCGACGTATTCCAGCCGAAGATTCACCTTTTTCCCCGCCTCCAGCTTGATCTGCCCCGTGACCACCGGATTGCCCGCCTGCGGAAACGCCCGATGACACACCGCCTGGTCATTCACCCAAAGCGTCGCCGAATCATCCGCCGTGAGATAAAACACATACGGCTCGCTGAACTCCGCCTCGATCTGCCCCGTCCACACCACCGAAAACGTGTCCGCATTCGTGATCGCCGTCCCCGCCGGAATGGCGGTGCCCCAATCAAAATTCACCGTCGCATCCGTCCGCGTCGTCACCAGCGTGGCGAAGGTCGAGGTGTCATAATACTGCCCCGTCAGCCCCGTGCCCGATTGCGCCAGCGCCGACGACGCGAGCAAAAGAAGTGCAGCAGCACCCGGACTGCGGCAGCCCGCTGCCGCTCGCCGTAGCCAGCCCTGCTGGCGGAAAGGCCGCAAAACATGCTTCAAAACGCGAAGACTCCGCCCACGCGATAGCGCCTCAGCTTTGCAAAGCCTGGAGACACACCCGGCAGCAGGGCTGCCTCTCTCAAGCGGCAGCAGGCTGCCGCAGTCCGGGGCTTCGCCGGTCATGGTTGCAACCTCCCCTTCAAAACGTTCGCCATCGCGTTGTGGCCGGCGGCATCGGGATGCACGCCATCCTTCGTCATCGTCTCCTCCGGCACGGTGCCGAACAAACTGACGAACTCGCACTGCTTCTCCTTCGCGAGAGCTTCAAACGCGGCACCCAACGCCTTCAACTGCGCCTCGCGTTCGTTCGCGATGGGCTTCGTGGCGACGAGAGCGGCCTTGTTGAGGTTCGGGGGGCCGACGAGGAGGAGCTTCACGCTGGGGCCGTAGCATTGGCGGGCGCGGTCGATCATGTAGCGCACGTTGCTGGCGGCTTTTTCGACGCTGCCGGGCTTCAGGTCGCGGGAATCGTTCGTGCCGAGCGCGATGACGATCACATCGGCGCGTGGTTGGCGTGCGGTCATCTTGTCGAAGTCCCATTTGCCGTCGCCGGTGGCGCGACCGCCTTTGCCTTCGTTGATGACCTTCAGTTTGCCCTCCGACTGCTTTTCCACCTGCTTCACCCAGGCCTGATCGCCGCCGGATTTGCCCTCGGTGAGCGAATCGCCATACGCGATGACGGTGATCGGCCTCACAGGCTCCTCGCCCGACTTTTCAAAGAAGCGCACATACTCGAAATCGGCGAACGCAGGCAGTTTCGAGTCGTCGATCTTCTCTTTGTCACTCCACGGCAGCTTCGCCCAGCCCACGGTGGTCAGCCAGATGCTCATCGCGTCGTGTTGGAAGCTCGTCGCGTTCATCACGCTGACCAACTTGCCATCAAAGTATTGCCGGATCTCCGTCGGCGTGAACTCACAGCCCAACGTGTGGAAGCCCTTCGATAAATCCGGCGTCTTCACGCGCCTGCCAGCCAAGCCTTTGTGCTCGGGCGAGTGAATGTGCAGGTTCGTGCCATAGCTCGTCTGATCCTTCGTATCGTGCTCGCACACATCGATCTCCTGGCGATTGCCCTCGCTCTTGCCCGCGTTCTTCATCATCCAGAACGACACATGCCAGCCCTCGCCCGGCGGCGAGCGGAAGCGAGTCTCGTAGTAGCCATGCTTGAACTCCCGTTTCGAGATCACGCCACCGCTCGTGTAGTCCAGCTTGCCCGCCTTTTCCTTCTTCAACGCGATGCGCAGCATGCCATCGGCCACGCTCACATTCCTAGCGACGTTCATCGACGCAAACCGCTCGCCCGTGCGCAGGTTCCACTCTGCTTCGTTGAGCTCCGTGCCTTCAAACTCATCCTGCCACGCGAGTTGGTAGCCTTGAGCGAGTTCGGGTGGCAATTGAGGCACTTGAGCGTGCAATACGCTTGCGAGGAGAAGAAGTGCGGCAGCACCCGGACTGCGGCAGCCTGCTGCCGCTCGACGGAGCCAGCCCTGCTGGCGGGAAGGCCAAACGATACCCATCAAAGCCCCAAGGCTGTGCCCACGCGAGAGCGCCTCAGCTTTGCAAAACGCGGAGACGCACCCGGCAGCAGGGCTGCCTCTCTCAAGCGGCAGCAGGCTGCCGCAGTCCAGGGCTTCGCCACTCATGGTGCCACCTCCTTGGCGACTTCACCGACATGCAGCACGGCATCATCAAAGATCACCGAACCGTTCTCGTCGCCTTGCGCATTGAGCAGCAGCTCCAGATGGATGCCCTTGGTCTCCGGAGGAGGAATGGCGGTGATCGTGGCACGTTGAAACACACCCGGCTCCTCGCCCGCAAATTGAAAGTGCCGCGAGGCATAAGCGATCTGTCTGCCACCCTCGCCAACGAACACCAGCTTCAGCACCGCGAACTGCTGCTGACGCAACGGATCATCCTTCGGCTGCATCGCACGGGCGCTCGCCGTCACGACTCTGCCGCTCGCTTCATTCCAGAGCCGCTGCCGTGCATTCGGCCAGGAGCGATGCCCGAGGCTGCGGAGGTGCAGCGAGCCATCCTCGATCTCCACATACGGCGACTGCGTCTCCCAGGCATCCGACTCGGAGGAAAAATCCCCGCCACGCAGCAAATTGGTGCCTTCAGCCCTCGGTGGCGATGCCACATGCGGCCGCATTTCGTTCACCACCTCGGAATGCAGCATCGTCACGCCTCGCGTGCGCACTTCAGCGGCCTGACCTTGATGCAGCACGGTGGACGACACCTTCACCTCGCCACTGAGCACCGCCACGCGTGTGCTTTCATCCGCGCGAGCCTCCACGACGAACTCCGTGCCCAAATCAATGACCCGTGTCTGCGGCGTGCGCACCACGAGACGCGACTCCGCCGTGGGGCAACGGCACAGCACCTTGCCCGATTCCACAAACAAGGCCTCCGCACTCTCAAAGCGCATCACCACCGGCCCTTGCAGCATCACCACCGCGCCCAGCGAGGTCAAAAACTCCGCTTTGCCCTCCATCAGACGCAAAATGCCGCTCGGAGCCTCGCCTGCGTTCAGGCTCAATTCCGTGCCTGCATCGCTCCATCGGGCATTTTCCGTGCTCAGCAGCTTCGCCATCGGCTTTTCGAGCCTGGAGGCCGGATTGAGCATCCAAATCAGCCCAAGCATGAAAACCACTGCCGCCGCCATTTTGAGCATCGGAGCCTTCCAGGCCCATTTTGGCCTCGAAACGACCACCGGCGGCTTTTCATCGCGCAGCGTCTCATCCGCAAAAAGAGCCGCATGCAGCTCCGCGAGGTCGAGATAGCGCTTTCGGGCATCGGCATCGGTTTCGATGCGTGCGGACAGCTCCGCAGCCTCCTCCGGCGAGGCTTGACCATCCAGAAAGCGTTGAATCAGATCGTCGGTGTTCATGCGGGAGTGAGTTTCGCGTTGATGCAGTCCAGCAGCGCCGCGCGGAGCCGCTGCAGCGTTTTGTAAATGGCCTCCACGCTGCGCCCGTGCTGCCGGGCCAGCCCCTCGACCGTCTGCTCGTCAAAATAATAGCCCGTGATGATCCCGCGCGACTGCTCCGGCAATCCCTCCAAGCATTCCCGCAGCGCCGCATCCCGCCGCTCGTTCATCGCCGCACGCTCATCCTGCGCCTGCTCGATCAACTCCGCCGCCCGCTCCGTCAGCACCGACCGCCTCACGCCGCTGCGCAAAAAGCGCCGCACCTGGATGCGAGCATAGCCGATGGCCCAGTTCGCGAAGGGTCGCGCCGCATCGTATTGATCAAACTGCTTCCACAGCGCCACCGCCGTCTCCTGCACAATGTCCCGCGCATCCGCCCGCTCCGGCACAAACACCATCACGGCTCGCAAAATCTCCGGCTCATGTTCGAGCAGCAGGCGGGTAAATTGTTCATAGCGATCCGGTCCGGGCATGGTTGGGCATCCCTAGTCCACCCCAGCCGCCCGTTTTGGACAAAGCTTTTGCGACTTTTCTTGGGCGGCCATTTTTCCCAGACATGGGCGGCCTGCCTGCCCTCCGTGAACGGCACTTCTGCCGTGTCCAGATGACACCTTGATCGGAAGTCGCAGACCCGGACACCCGAGGCCCGGCGGAAGGGCCGAGTGAGACTGCCGAAGGCAGCCCGAAGGGCGAGACGAGCGGGAGCGAGCGAGTCAACGGCAGCCCGCTGCCGTTCGTCGTAGCCAGCCTGCTGGCGGGAAGGCCGATGGACATCCTTCGCAGCATCAGGGCTCCGCCCACGCGGAGCACCTCGGCTTTGCGACGACGACAGACGTTCGTCGGCAGCGGGCTGCCGCAGTCCGGGACGTCACCCGTCAGACGACGAGAAAGACGAGTGAACGGTGAGGAAGAGCGAGGTGCGGCCATGCGAAGAGCATAGCCAGTCCGTCGAAAACCGCCACTTTTGACAAAAATCGGGGCGCCAGTCACGCATCCAGGCACCACGGCCTTGATTCGCTGCGTCCTTGCCCCGAAACACGATTACCGCCGCAGCGCATTGATCAGCTCATCCACCTTGTTGATGAGGTCCTGCATCTGAGTCTGATTGTAGCTGCCATCGGCCCCTTGGCCGAGCGTGCCGACGCCGTTGCTGTTGGCACTCGTTTGCTGGAGGGCATTCGCGATGGCGTTGGCGAGATCGGCTTGGGTGGCCCGCTGCTGGATGTCGGCGTTGAGCGAAGTGAGTTGGCTGCGCATCTCCGCGCTGGAGGCAGGCGAGTTGTTCGCGGGTTTGGTGGGATCGAAGGGCATTGGCGTAGCGCGAGTTTTCCAACTCGCGGGGTTTGAGGTTTGAAAGTAACCGGTGCATTCCTGCCCCGGTGTAGAATGGTGGGCCAAGAATGGCCCGATTACGGCGACACCGTGACTTTCACCACATCGGTCCAGTCGCCGTTGGGGGTGCCTTTGTCCCAGAAGCGCATGCGGTATTCGCGCACTTCGGGGGTGCCAGCTTGCAGCAGCGGGCGCTCGTCTTCGTAGGGGCTTTCGGTGTCGATGGCGAGGAACTCCCACGCGCCGGTGCCGCGCCGGCTTTCGATATAGACGCCCATGTGGTTGTATTTGTAGAAGGTGAGCTTCACGCATTGGCATCCACCGCCTTGAAGGAGGTCGGCGCTGAACTTCGGCAAAGCTTTCTCGGTTTCGGCAGAGCCGACGATACCAAGGTCGGTGCCGATGGCTTCGGTGTAGCCTGCGCTGAGTTTCATCTTGGCGATGAGGGCGAAGATGCGCGTGAGCACGCCGGGGATGGCTGCGGTCACACCGGCTGGCAAGGCGGGTGCGGTGAAGGTGGGCAACACCATCGGGCCGGAGCCGGAGCCTGCGAGCACATCATCCACGGCATCGGTTGTCGAAGGCGAGAAGTTGCGCACGGCGGTGAGCCAGGTGCCAAGGACATAATTGCCGTATTTGGCGTCGTTCACGCTGGCGGTGATGTCGCCCGCGACGACGCCGAGGGCGGCTCCGTGAATGGGCAGTTTCACGGCATAGTTGTCGAGCCAGTTCACTTGGTCGCCGATGCGGCTGGGGTAGTAGGTTTGTCTTCTCATTTTGGTGCGTGGGTTGGATTTGGGTTGAGGTGAAAAATAGTCGGACGGCTGGTCCCAAGTGCCGCTGTCCCATTGGCCGTTATCCCAGTTCATGGAGTCGAGGTGCGGGGTTGAGGGGTCTGCAAAACTGGGGCGATACCGCCGCGTGCGGGGTGACGGGTCGCTCTCGCGGGATGACTACCGCGCTGTGCGGTAGCGATACCTTTGGCCGGGGGATGGCTACCCTTCGTGGCGGTAGCACTACCCTGCCGCGCTGTAGGCCTACCCTTTCGTCCGGGGAGCCATCCCATTTCGTTCGGTATGGCTACCGCGCCGCAGGGTATCGCTACCATTCCCGTCGGGATGGCTACCGCACGGCGCGGGGTCGCTACCCGCAGCACCGGTAGCGCTACCGTCGCGTCCAGTAGGCCTACCATTCGGCGCGGGATGGCTGTTTTGAGGTGGAATAGCCCTTCCAAGCCCGAATGCACCGCTCCCAGTGGCAAAACGGGCTCTCCCGTGAGCGGGAAGCGAGCTGGACTGGCGGAAGGGATCAGCATGGCAGGCGTTGGTTGCGACTGCTGCTATTCCAACACGTCTCCCGGCAATGCGTTAGTCAATCATAGGTGACGTGCCTTCACTCCTCGTCGTCTTCATCTTCCAGCTCGTGCGTGAACTGTTCCAACGTCATGCCAAGCCCATAACTGAGCTGGGCACTGACAGGCAGCGTAGGATTGGCTTTGCCGCGTTCGATCTTGCCGATGTATTCGCGACTTACACCGCTTTCACGAGAGAGACCGTATTTCGTGAAGCCTGCGGCCTCGCGCAGTTCCTGAAGCCGCCGTGGCAACCGCTCGCGGAGGCGTTCAGCGTAGTCGTGGGCTGGGTGCAGGTTGGCATCCACAAGTTCCGGAAATACAAAACCTTCCGCTGGCATGATCCAGCTCATCGACGGACGATCACTCGACCGGGCTGGCGTGTAGGGTGCGCCGCCGCCGCGAAACTGTGACGGCTAGGCCGACCATGAGAAGCAAGGCGCGAGATGGCTCGGGAACACCTAGGATGCTGATGGTGCCGAGGGTGTAGAGGTTGGTCGTGTCGAGCGAGAGGCTGCCGCTGAGGGCGAGGGCGGTGGAGTCGATGGCGAAGGTGCCGGTGCGGGTGCCGATGCCCGTCCAGTCAAAGAGACGGAAGGTGTCGCCGTTTTGGAAGCTGAGGGAGTTGGGATTGCCCAGCTTGAGAATGGCTCCAGATGTGATGTCCAGGGTGCCGAAGAGGCGGAGCATGTCGGCGGCAGCGAGGTTGCTGCTCATGTCGGTGCCGCTGGTGCTCCAGAGGTCGAAATCAAGTGAGCTAACTGCCCCGAAGACGGTGCTGCCGGACCCGGAGGTGGTGAGGGAGAAATCCTGGCCGGAAGTCGCACCGGTTTGCCCGACTTGGAAGGTGCCATTGACATAAACAAAGTTGTTCGCGGCGGTGGTGATGCTGCCATCGCCTGCGAGGGTGGCACCGGTGTTGACCGTGACCGTGCCGCTACCAGTGCCGGAGCCGCTGGTGTTGTTGATCTGCAGGGTGCCTGCGCTGACGGTGGTGGGGCGGTTGTAGCTGTTGGCGGCGGTGAAGGTGAGGGTGCCGGTGCCGACTTTGGTGAGGGCAAGCTGGTTGGTGGATGAGGAAATGGTGCCGGTGAAGGTGCTGGTGGCGTTGTTGTCGCCCACGACGAGGGTGGCTGCGTTCGAGTTGCCGTAGATGACGGAACCGGCACCGTTGAGGCCGTTGATGGTCACTGTGCCGCCCGCGGTGGGCAGTCGAAAGGTGCCGCTGACGTGCACATCTCCAGTGCGGGTGCCGCTTGGCAGGACTCCGTTGGAAATGATGGCGGCCCCGAGGATGTGGGTGTCTCCCGTGTAGGTGCTGCCGGTGCCGCTGAGGGTTAACAGTTCGTCGGTGCGGGTGCCGTGCAGGGTGAGGCCGCCTGAGCCTGAGATGTTACCGGAGACGGTGGCTACACGCGCCATGCCGATGACGCCCTCTGCGCTGCCGAAGTTCAGCGGTGCGCTGATACTGCTGGAAGTGCCGGTGAAGAAAACGGCACCGCTGGTGACGGTGATGGGGCTGGTGCCACTGACGACCACAGACGGTGCTCCGATGAGGAGGGAGTTGGCCGTGGTGGGGCTGCTGACGGTGGCATTGGCGGTGAGGCGCACATTGTCCGTGGCGCTGCCAAAGGCAGAAGCGAACTCCGTGGCGGTGTCCAGCGTGCGTATGCCGTTGGCGGCTGTGTAGGTGAGGAGGGTGCTGCCAGTGTCGCTCGTGGTGGTGCCTCCCACGGCCCAGGGGATGATGCTGATGTTGGTGCTGCCCGCACTGCCACCACCGCCGATCAGGGCGGGTGCGGTGCCGGTGATTTCGAGGTTGGTGCTATTGATGGTGGCACTGGCGATGGTGTTGGCACCGACGCTGACACCCCGGATGAGCACGGTCCCAAAATTTGAACGCTGCAACTCGCCGATGCTGAGGCGCACGTTGCGTGTGCTGTTGGGGGTGAGCGTGATGCTGGGCATGGAGCCAGAGATGCTCTGCGCCAGAGGTGCGGCACCGTTGATGACCAAATTGCCCGAGATGCTCTCCACAGTGTTGGAGGCTGAATTGCCGACTACTGACAGCTTGCCGCCGGACTGGAGAGTGACCTGCTGGGCGCGGGTGGCTCCTGCGTTTGAAGTGCTGAAGCCAAACTGGAGCGTGGCGTTCTGGGTGACGATGAGCTGTGAGGAAGCGGCGTTCCCGGCACTGGAAAAACGCACGGTGCCACCGCCGGCGGTGGGACTGCTGCCGCTGATGGTGAGACTTCCGTTGGTGACGTTGTTGAGGAAGGCCAGGGTCTTGCTTGCGCTCATCGTCACGGTGCGGTTCGTGCCGCCTAGATCGACATTGAGGCCCTGATTAGCGGTGGTGCTGCCGAGCGTGATGGTGCGGTTGCTCGCCGGATTGACGACGATGTCCCCGCCCAGCGTGACGGTGCGGTTTGCCGTGCCAGCCGAGCGCAGGGTGAGGTCAAAGTTGCCCGTGTAGCCGAAATTGAATCCTGTGGTGAGCACGGTGTCCGCTCCGAACGTGGCCGTCTGGGTGGCTGTGATGGTCAAGCTGGAGTCCCACACGCCATTGATGGTGCTGCCGACCCAGTTGGCCGTGTTGTTGTAGTCAAACGGGCCCGCTCCGGTTTGATTGAAGCCCGTGGTCTGGGCGTGGAGTGCGCCTCCAAAGACAAAGAATGCGCCGATGACAATGAGGCGGCGGAGAGGATGTGTTTTGGCGTTCATGGGCTGGAAAACCACGGGCAGTGGTTCCGCCAAAATGCTGCCCGGGCGGAAAACGGGCAATATGGCCATCCGGCTAGTTCTGCGTGACAACCAGCCGGACAAAGAGTCCGCTGCCTGTGGTGGCGATCCTTGTGCGCAGCAGGAGGCAGCGGCCATCTCCATCGGGGTCGGCGTGGGCGACTTCGGAGAGGATGGAGGTGCCGTTGGGCACGGCGTCTGTCCAGGTGCTGAGGTCGGGGCTGGTTTGCACGGTGTAGGTCAGATCGGCAGCGTGGTCGTTTTTGCGGTAGGTGAAGCTGAGCCAAGTGGGGTCCCGTGTGGCCTGTGGCAGATAGTTGGCGGCGGAAGCGGTGGCAGGTGCGGCTAGTGCGTAGGCCATCAGATTGCTTACGCCATCGCTGTTCGCATCGGCAGCGGCGGTGGAGGAGTTGCTTTGCCAATTGATGCCAGCGGACCATGCGGCGTAGTCATCCACTCGCGTGGCGAGGAGTGCAGCTCGCACTCCGGTAGCGATGAGTGCATTGCCAGCGCGTGCCAGGTGGGTCCCATCCGTGGTGGCATAGTCGATGGTGCCGTTGGTGAGCCAGTAGTGATCATCGGCGGGATCAGCGACCGGACTCAAGGTGTCAATCAGGGTGTCAAACAAGCCTTGTGAATGGGCTGTGACCAGCAGCGCATTGAGCTGGTCCCGGACGCCGCCTGCGCCCCATCCCGTATTGGGCGTTTGGTCGGCGAAGCTGATGAAGTTGCCGCTGACGGAGGTGGTGCGCGGCAAGAGCCGTGTGCGGAGAAGTCGCTGCACGCCTGCGGCGCGCGCATTGGCCCAGACGCCCTGGAGACGGGTGTAGAGGGTGGCCACGTTCCCGGTGCCATTGCTGCCGAGGTCGTTGGTGCCGTATTCCTCCACGGCCACGTTCGCAAACGCGAGCAACTGCTGCCTCAAGGCATGGGAGGAAGTCCAGTTCCCGGCCGTTTCTCCATGCCGCGAGACGTTCATCATGGCGATGGCATTGGCACCATTGCTGTCCACAGCTGCACGGTTGAAGAAGCCGTATCCGGCGATCACCGGCACAGGGTTGGCGGTGTCGCCCGTGCCGCTCATGATGCTATCGCCAATGCCAGCCACAGCGAGATAGCCCGGTCCCGTGTAGCGACCCAGGAAGACCATCGGCAGACCATCGGTGCGCGCGTTTTGCCCTGAAATAGACGGCACGGTGCCTGGAATGTCGAAGCTGCCGGGCTCGTTGACCGGATCATAGAGAATGAACCGAGCGCCGCTGTAGGTGCTTGGCGTGCCGAGGCACACGCCACCGCTGGCAGGCAGGCTCCCTTTGGCACAAACCCAAAAGACTTCATCCCTGGCGAGGGCGGCACCTGTCCATAGCGATGATGGAATGGGGTCAGCCAAAAAATAGGCCTGAGTGGAGTTGGCTGGCATCGTCAACTGCCGCTGACCACCAAAAGTAAGCGGCAGGACCTGATTCGTGCTGGCACGGACGATCCAGGCTTGATTAATGGTCACACTGGTCGTGTTGGCCGCTTCCGCCGTGGTGGTGTGCAGCCAGTTCATGAAGCCGACATCGAGTTCTGCCACAGGGCCACCTAGCTTGTGCGGTGTGCGATGCCAGAAGCTCGTGTGAGTCGTGCTGGTGGTGTAGCGCGTGTAAGCGATGCGTGCCCCCGTGCCGACGATACGCACGGGCTGTGTGGCCAATGCGCCCACACAAGCCCAGCCGAGGAAAAAGGACAAAAGGAGAAGAGTCTTCATGAACGATCCAAAAAATTCAGACCGAATGAATGCCAGCCATGCCCCGCTCCAGCAATATGGCCGGTTGGGTAGGGTGCCGCCTGGAAATCAACGCAAGCGATCCAAGGTGAACTTCTCACCTGCGAAGGCACGCTTGACCGGTTCACCCCAGACTTTGCTGGGGGTGAACTTCCAGTCCTCAAGCATCGGCGGACCGCCGCGTGGGTGGAAGGAAAAGGCGGTCCAGTGGAACTCGTGCTTTTGGATGAGTCCGAGCATGGCGGGCACCCAGGTGACAGCGTCTTCCTGCCATTCGGCGGGCATCCAGGTGACCTTTTGGACGTCTGCTCCGACCTCACCGACGAAGATGGGATGTTTCCCGGCGGCCACGAGCACCTTTTCCTCCCAGCCTTTCTTCCACGGGTAGATGTGGGTGGAGAGGATGATGCCATTGCCATCGCGATCATCGAGCATGTGGCCATTGACCATGCCACTGAGATCAAAGGCGTAGTCCAGGCCGCCGACGAGCACGACATTCCGCGCACCGCAGTCGCGCACGGTATCGAGCAGCTTCTGCATGCCCACACTCCGGCGTGCGGCGAGGATCTTGGCTTTGTCCTCCGCGCTGATGAAGGCGTCTTCCTCACCGGGCTTCTCTTTTCGATTCGGCTCTCCGCCATGCTGCCACACATCCCAGGACATGCCGTGCGGTTCATTGAAGAGATCAAAGAGCACTGCTGGATGATTCTTGAACGCGGGAGCCGCTGAGGCCCAGAAATCGACGTGCTCCTGTCTCGGCGGACCGAACTGGTGCAGATCGAGCAGGACATACGCACCACGATTCGCCACGAGCGTGACCACATCACTCACGAGTTGCCGATAAGCCGCGCCGCCGTCTTTTTGGCTCGAATCCTTGCCGAACCAAAACTTGGGAGCCACGGGAAGACGGATGATATTTGCCTTCCAGTCCTCCAGGGCGACGAGGCTGGCCTTCATCACGCGCTCTCCCACGGCGATCCATTCCAGGCTGACGATGTTCACGCCTTGCAGCCGCACAGGCTTGCCATCGGTGGTGAGCACGAGCTTCCCGTCCACATGCAACTCTGATGGCCAGGACTCCCGTTTGGGCTGTTCTGCGAGCACGATGGAGGCGAGCCGGTCTGCCTCTGCGGCTTTGGCGGCGGCGATGATGGGCTCGGGTTCGATGGGTTTCAAAAGGAAGTCATCGAGGTCAAGCGTGCCGCTCTGCACCTGAAACAGTGAGGGCATCAGCACCATGGTGATGGCTCCCTCAGGCACGAGGAATCGGCTTTGCTTCTCCACCCAGCCCTGGGAGTCCCGGCGTGTGGCTGCCGGTGATGGACTGCCTTTGAGCTTCTTGCCCGCCATGTCCTTGAACTCGATCAAGGTGCGGGCATCAAACCAAGGCTCTTTGCCCGGCTTCAGTCCGGTGACTCGCTGCCGCCAGGTCAGCTCCAGCGCTCGAGTATCGGCAGGCAGGCCAAATTGATGGTAAAGCATGACCATCTTCCCCGGCTCGGCGGCGTGCAGACGCAGAAAGTGGCCTCCGTCTTCTTCCAGCCACTGGGTCGTCGTGGTTTCCTTGCCGGGCCAGTTTGCAGGCCAGGGCTTTTTTTTATCAATCGTCTCAAAGCTGCCATTGGGGATCAAACTGCCGTCCTTGGCCAAGGTCTGCGCGGCAACGCGTTGGCGCTTCTTCGCGTCTGCCTCTTGTTTGGTCCGCAGCGCTGCGGCTTTCGCCTTGGCCTCCACTTCGAGCGGTGCTGGATCAATCGCGGTGAGAAACCAATCATCGAAATCCAGCGTGCCGCTCTCCACCTGAAACAATGTGGGCATCAGCTCCAGCGTTTTGGTGCCCTCCGGCACGAGGAACTTCACGGAGCGCGTCTGCCAGCCGTCGGTGTCCTTTGCCAAATTGGGGTGCGGGGGAGCTGGGGTGATCTTTTGCCCCTGATCGCCCTTCAGGCCCAGCATCAGCCGTGCATCAAACCACGACTGCTTGCCACGTTTGAGCCCCGTGCAGCGCCAGCGCCAGGTAAGCTCCAATGCCCGCACACTCGGCGGCACGGCCACCTCACGGTAGAGCAGTATCATTTGTCCTGGCTTCTGGGAATGCATGCGGAGGTAGTGTCCGCCGCTTTCCTTCTCCCAACTCATGCCCTCGACCTGTCTGCCCCAGTGGGCCGGCCATGACTCACCTTCCGCCACCTGTTCCAGATCGCCGTTTTTCAGCACGACATCGTCACCTGTGGCTGAGTAGGCGTGCAGGAGCGAAAAGGCGGCAAATGCGAGGAAGAAGGTAGTTCTCATCAAGGAGTCTGCACGAAAGTGACAAGGGCAACGGTGTGTTCAATATACCCAAAAGGCCAGTTCCCTTTCGATTTGGATAGATGCACACTACGCACTCACAAAATGTTGTTTCGCCTTCTTGTCCTCATCATTGCCCTGCACCCGTGGTGCGTGATTGCGCAGGATAGGCTGGCATCGATCGCTGCGATCCGTGCTCTGCCACCCGAGGCTGCCGACCAGTCCATCCCTGCATCCATCGAGGCGGTGGTGACCTTCATCAACCCGGGCCGCCTGCTCGTGCATGATGGCCAGGACGGTCTGTATGTGGAGGCGAAGTCCGGGCTGCCTCCCGGAGTCCGTTTTGGCTCACGGGTGAAGTTGGAAGGGGTGACTGCCAGCGGCGGATTTTCCCCCATCTTGCAGGCGCACGCCATTCAGATGCAAGGAACGAATGCCGCCCCCGCACCACTCCAGGTGGACGGCGCGAACTTCCTGGCTCCCACCATGGACTGTCAGTGGGTGGAACTCAACGCCGTCATCACAGGCACGCGGACGGCGGGCCATCGGCAGTTGCTCGTCGCGGAGATGGGCGGGTGGCCGTTCATCATTAACTTTCCGGATGATGTGCCCGTGCAGCCGCATCTCGCCGGCCTTTTGCAAAAGGAAGTGAGCATCCGCGGCACCATCGGCACCGTGTTTAACAGTCAGCGTCAGCTCACCGGCCGCTATCTCTTTGTCCCTGGGCCAGAGCACATCAGCGTCCGCCCCAAAGGCACCAGTGCCGCGAGCAAGCCGCCGCTGCGGGCCGCTCACGAACTCCTCCGCAGCGATGCTGGCACACGCGAGCTCGTGCGTGTGCGTGGCATCGTCACCGCTGTGGTGAACGACGGCTTCTACCTCCGTGATGAAACAGAAGGACTCTTCGTGAGAGGGCTCTTGCTGCCCACGCTGCAACCGGGCAGCAAAGTCGAGTGTAGCGGCGTGGGTGCGCTCGCCCCGTTTCGTCCCGTGCTGCTCGCGAGCGAAGTCAAAGTATCTCAGCAACGGCCTGCTCCCGAGCCTCACGTGCTGGACCCCAAAGAGAAGCAAGTCGTGCGACATCACGCGAATCTCGTCACCGTGGAAGCCGAGCTTCTCTCCCAGCGCGTGGACGAGAACCAGGCGCCCGTGCTCCAGTGTCGCGCAGGCAAGTGGGTGTTTGAAGCACGCTTTGCCGATCCCGCACCCTCCACCGTGACACTGCCCTCGAGTGCGGACCTCGTCCAACTCACCGGCATCTGTGAGTGCACCACCACCGACCCCTTGCCTGCCGACCATCGAGTGGATGCGTTTCACATCATCATGCGAGGTGCCGCAGACTTCCGGCTGCTCAAGACCGCTCCATGGTGGACACTGCAACGTCTCCTTTACGTCATCGCCGCACTCGCCTCCCTCGCACTCATCTCCTCCATCTGGATCACCCAGCTTCGTCGGCGCGTGACGGCTCAGGCGGCCACCATCGCACGCGAGGTCGAGCGCACTGCGATCAACGAAGAACGCCAACGCATCGCACGCGAACTGCACGACACCATTGAGCAAGACCTCTCCGGGCTGGCCATCCAGCTCAGCACGGCCCGTCAGCGCATCCAACGCACTCCAGACCAGGCCGATCACTCACTCGCCCTCGCTCAGCAGATGCTGGGACGCTGCCGCGATGAAACTCGCACCTCCATCCGTGACCTCAGAAGCATCGCCCTCGATCAACATGGCCTCAGCGGTGCGCTGAAGGATATTCTCCAGCCAATCGTCGAGGAAAGCGGTGCTTGTTTTGTTTTGGATGTCACAGGAGATGCGCCCGAACCCACCGGCCTGGTCGCCATGCAGCTCCTGCGCATTTCCCAGGAAGCCGTGCACAACGCCATTCGCCATGGGAAAGCCACCACCGTGCAAGTGCGGCTCCGTTGCCAAAGCAAAGACATCACCTTGGAGATCGATGATAACGGCTGCGGCTTTGACACCACCCAAAACGTCCCCCGCGGACATTTTGGCCTGCTCGGCATTCAGGAACGCGCCAACAAACTCCAGGCCGCGCTGAAGATCACCAGCCACCTCGGCAAAGGCACCCACATTCAAGTCATTGTCCCCACATGAGCACACGCATTCTGATCGTTGACGACCATGCCATGATGCGATTCGCCCTGGCCGAAGCCATCGCCGTGGAACCCGACCTCACCCTCATCGGAGAAGCCGCCAATGGCCCCGAGGCTCTCGCGCTCTACAAGCAGCATCAGCCCGACGTCGTCATCATGGACTATCAACTCCCCGGCCCGTCGGGTGCCGAGATCACCGGGCAAATCCTCCATGAGTTCCCCCAAGCCCGAATCCTGCTGCTCTCCATCTTTGAAGGCGAGGAAGACATCTGGCGTGCCGTCCAGGCAGGCGTGGCAGGCTACATCACCAAATCATCCGAGATCGCGCAAATGCTCGACGCCGTCCGCCAAGTTGCCGTCGGACAGAACTACTTCCCAGCCGCCGTCGCCGCCAAACTCACCGCCCGCAGCTCTCAAGAGTCACTCTCAACGCGAGAACTCCAAATGCTCTCCGAGATCGTCAATGGTCGCAGCAACAAAGAGATCGCCACCCTGCACAAGCTCTCCGAAAGCGCCGTAAAGCTCTACATCTCCAACATGCTCACCAAACTGGGCGTCCAAGACCGAACCCAAGCCGCCATCCTTGCCGTGAAACGCGGCATCATTCATTTGGAGAGGTGAACTATAGGCGATGCAGGGAGCATTCGGGGTAGATTAGACATCATGCCTTCTTCGGCCAGGTTCGCCACGATGTCTTCATCCAGCACCAGCCGTCCCCGCGCATGGCGGCAGCGTGCGATCAGAATCTCATGCGGCGCGATCAAACAGACCCTGCGCGGAAACTGCACATAATCCATCAGCGTGGGAAACTTCCGCCATGCCGTGGGGCTCACCTCCTGCATCACCTCCGAAGCCATCTGCCGCGTGGGCACGAGCGGGCGCACAAATTCACGCAACGCCTCCTCATGCTCCACATAGAGCCTGAGGAAGCGGTCATGTCTGTCGTTCTCCGCAGCGGTCATCACAAGGAACCCTCCACGAAAACGGCGAGTTGCCGAAAAAAGTTTTCAGGGGGTGGGACTGGCCGGAGGATGCGGCGCTCACGGCCTCGTAATCTTCAGATGCACAAACCTCCGTCCATTCGATCCCGCAGGCATCGTGGCTTTCCATTGCTGGGTCACGCCGTTGTCGGAGCCGGGGACGAGGGCTTGGGTGACGCCGGCGGTGCTCCAGGTGGTGAAATCATCGCTCCACTCGACGGCATAGGTTACATCCGTGGCCGATTTGTTCTTGGTGTAGGTGTATTCGAGGTTCGCGCCGTTGCGGACGGTGGAGTGCGGGGTGCCGTTGCTGGTGTTGGGGTTGGTGGCGCAGGCGTATTCGAGGAGGTTGAGGAGGCCGTCGTTGTCTTTGTCGGCGGTGTCGGCGTAGATGCCGGTGCTGCTGGTGGTGCCGAACTGGGTCTGCCGCCAGGTGTCGATGGGGGCGAGGACGTTGACGGTGATGGTGGCGGTGGTGGTTTGACCGCCCAGCCATTGCACGGCCGTGGAGTTCAGCTTGGTGATGTCGGCGGGAGCGAGGGCGGCATCGAAGACCGCGAGATCGGCGAGGGAGCCGTTGAGCCAGCGGTCTGTCACGCTGGTGGAGCCGGAGCCGCCGAACTTGACGGGCTGGCTGTTGGTGATGGCAAGTGCGAAGGCGTTGTCGCTGCCGACGAGCACGCCGTTGTGATACCAACTGATGACGCTGCCGCTGCGCACGACAGTGAAATGATTCCAAGTGCCAGCAGTCACGCTCGTTTTGCTCAAGCCAATGTCCTGAGTGTTGGCGCTGGTGAAGTTCCGCAGTTCGAGAGTGCTGCCGGTCCCGTAGAAAGCGAGCGTCAGCGCACTGGGGCCGAAGCTGCCTGAACTGCCTAGCTGCATGACGACATCTTGATTCGTTGCCGTGCTTCGTTTGAACCAACCGGCGATGGTCCAGTCGCCATTGGCGAGATCCACCTCGGCGGTGTTGAGGCTGCGCTCGACCCGCACGGCTCCAGCGGTGCCGTTTTCGGTGAGGGCGATGCATTTGCTGTAGCCTGCGAGTGGCGAATCGGTGGCAAAAGTCGCCGCTCCGGTGCCCTGTGCGTTCAGCGTGCCGTTGCGGCCCTGGCCGCTGCTGTCGGTGACATCGCTGTTTTGGAAGGCGTAGTTCAGGATCGTTCGGTCATCGCGTGTGGTATCGGTGACGGTGTAGGTGAAGCTGGCAGGCCCGCTGTAGCCTGCAGTGGGCGTGAAGCGGGCGGTGCGACCATCGGCGAGCAACGTGACGGTTCCGTTCGTGCCAGTGCCAGGTTGGAGTTTGAGGCTGGCGAGCGGTGTTTCGACATCGCTGACGAGCGGTCGCAGGTCGATATCGATAAAAGTGTTCTGCTGCGCACTCATCGTGCTGCCATTGGCCACGGGTGGATAGGCGACATCGATTCGGTGAATGAAGCTGGTGCGTGAAAGGCCGTTCGCATCGGTGGCGGTGGCTTTGAGGTAATGCGGGCCGCCGGAGAGCGATGGAGTGATGGAGAAAGGGAATGATGTGTCCGTGCCGAGGAGTGTGGTGCCATCGTAGAAGGCCACACTGGTCACCGCGCCATCGGTGGCGATGGCATCGGCGGTGAGTGTCACGTTACCAGCACGTGAAATGACCGCGCCGTCCGCCGGTTCGCTGAGGCTGACATCCGGAGGCGTGTGGCCGTAGCTGAGAGCGAGTTGTGGGCGATTCGCAGCCGTCGAGTTTTCCTTGGTGCCGTAGGTGACAAAGCCATCGGCGGTCTGGGTGGTGCCATACACTTTGAAGGAGACGAGTCCACTTGCTGGCAGGCCGTTGGTCACGTTCGCGCTGCTCGTGGCGAGCGCGACGGGCGTCCAGGTGCTCAAGATCGCGCCAGCGGCTGGCTTGTTGTTCCAAGTGATGCCGCCAACGCCGGATTCGATCCACGAGTTGTCATCCACTTTCGCCACGGCATGCACACCCGGAGTGGAGGTGCTCAGGCAGGCCAGATTCAACGTGCCACCGAGCACGATGCCGTTGCCGGTCGGGATGTCGAACCGCAGGTAAGCTTCGCGATTGAAGCCCGTGCCGCTCTTTTTCACGGTGAAACTGGTCGCGGTGCCGAAATTGGAGTCCACCGAGGCCGCAGCGTCATACACATAGCTGTCGGCCACGGGCGTGAGATTCACCGTTTGCGGTGTGAGCTTGTAAAAGCGGGCGGTGAAGGTCTTTCCAGCCGCACCCGAGGTGTTGACGGTAAGAGCGATGGTGGGCGTGCTTTGCGTGACCGTGACACCCGCGTCCGCGCTGACGAGCGTTCCGCCATCGAGCGCGATTTGGAGATTGATGCCGACGGTGTTGAGCTGGGTGGGATCGCTCACGCTCACATCGATGAAGGGACCATCATCGCGCACGAGCACGCTGGCCTTTTTGTTCGAGGTGATGCCGCCGTAGGTGAAGGTGTTGTCCGTCCAAAAGTTCGCCGCGGTGATGCCGAGCGTGTTTTCACGCACGGCCTGCACGTTGGCGTTGTTGTTGATGACCGTGATGTCCGGTGCGGCAGCGTAGTGGCCGGTGCGTGCGGCGGTGCGGCCGGGCAGAAGGACGTATTGATAAGTCGTGTTCGTGGGATTGCTGCCGTGCTCAAAGCTCATGCGCAGGTAGTTCCGCGTGATGGGCGTGGTGGAGCCGTCGCTGTCGATGTCGCTCCACGCGCCGGTGCGGGCCTCGCGCAAGGCTTTGATGGTGGGTGAGGTGGGAAAGTAGTAACCGATGTCCGAACCGGTCACATGCCCCGCGAGATGCGCCCAACTCGTGCCGCTCATCGTCTCCGTCCAGCCGAGCGCGGTCGATTTCGCGGTGCCATTCACGGTGAAGGCGTTGTCGCCAGCGGTGTTGATCTTTCGCTGCTCCACCGTGGTCTCGATGGGCCGTGAATCGGTGCTGGTGATGCCCGCGCCGAGGCAGACGACTTCGTCATCAAACATGAACCACGATTTTTTGCCCGTGAGCGTGACGGCCACACCTTTGAACTGCATGCCTGCGGCTCCATACTTCCCCAGCGTGGCTCCACCAACCCACGAATGCGGCGAAAGCGTGCTCTGCCCCTGCGCACGCGGCCCGATGGAGGCCGATTGATGCGGCAGCTTCACATGCGTGACATCGGCGGTGACACCCGGGAGTCGATAGTGATCCACCGTGGCGTGGTAGGAGTCCGCAAAGGCATTGAGGTCGCCGTTGTAGAGCGTCGTCTGGCCATCACCGGTGAACCAGCCCATCAGGTTTTCGCCATTGATGGATTCAAAGTTCGCGATGCGTGTGGAGCACATCGTGAGGCCAAAACCATGACCGGCGCCGAGGTGAATCACGCGGTCCATCTCCGCAAAGGTGTAGTGTGCGATCAACTCACCTCGCGGAGTGATGCCCGCGTCATTCATGAGTGACTTCGCGAGTTCCAGCGTGGGCAGGCCGCGACTCGTGGTGAAGTTTCGAGTGTAGTCCTTTTGCGCCCACTCCTTGAGCATGCGCTTCATGCGCAGCGCCTCAGCCGGCGGCGCAAACTGCGCAATCTGCAAAATGGAGTCCATCATGCCATTGCCATTCGGCGTGGAGCCGGATCGTCCTGCCTCGCGACCGCGCACGAGGTCGAAGACATTGCCATTGTAAATGATCGGCTCATACGAATCGAAGACCCAGCGGTAAAGATTCGCCTGCGCAGGGTCCGTGATGGCCCAGGTGGAGCCGCTGAGCCAGTTCATGATCGGTGCCATGGTGCTGATGAGACTGGAGCCGTAGCCGGCGGTGTAAGGATGGACGTCGTGCTGGATGAAGCTGCCATCCGTGTAGTAGCCGTCGCCTGTGGTCACATACGGAAAAACCGCGCTGAAGGCATCGCGGCACAGCACCAACTTCGCGCTGCTTTTCACCAAACAGCCACGCACACCGACCACGCGTGCCTTCCACACCTTGTTCGCCTGCGTCATGTCCGGCGTGGGTGTCTGGAAGTTCACGGCGTTCATGTAGTTCGTGAGCTGCGTGGCCGTGAGCTGATCGTAGAGCATCACGCAGATGTCCGTGAGCCGCAGCGGCGAGCCGATCTCCCAGTCCCACCAGTTGTCATACTGCACCGTGCTCGCGCCGTAGCGGTTCGCATACATCCAGTCGAGTCCGCTCACGATGTCCGCCAGCAGTGTGGCATTGCCCTGCAGCGAGCAACCCGGCGTGGCATACGCCTGCGCCATGCCCATCAGCCGCGAGTAGGTGTTCGTGACGTGAGCCGAGATGGTCGTGCTCGCCAGATCGCTCCACAGAAAGGTCCTCGTGGGCGATTTGTCCATCGAGGTCCAGTTCGTATTCGCCGCATTGGCGATCGACGTGAGCCTTGAGGCCACATCCGTGTCCAGCGTGTCATACCCGCTGCCGAGGATGATGTCCTTCCACTTGGCCCGCAGCGTGTCGTATTCGTCCGCATGGACGAAAGTGGCGAGCAGGATCAGCAAAAGGACGATGCGGTGCATTTGGGGGAGCATTTTTGTATCAGAACGCGGTCCGGAGGGGAAGCATCGTTTAGGGTGGGGAAGGCAAGAGAGCCGGGCGGCGGGCCGTATGCTCGGCGTTATGCTTCGTCCGCTTCTTATCGCCATGCTCGCCTCCGGCCCTGTTTGGGCTGCTGGAGCCGTTTTGACCTTCGAAAAGGATGTGCGCCCGATTTTGAAGGCAAACTGCTTTCATTGCCATGGCGAGGAGGGCGAGACGAAAGGCGGTCTGGATGTGCGGCTGGCCCGTTTTCTGCAAAAAGGCGGCGAGAGCGGCCCGGCGATCGTTCCGGGCGATGCGGCGAAAAGCCATCTGATCGAGCTGGTGAAGGCCGGCGAGATGCCGAAGGGCAAAACGAAGCTCAAAGAGCGCGACATCGCGATTTTGGAGCAGTGGATCGCCGGCGGGGCCAAGACGGCTAGGCCGGAGCCGGAGACGCTGGGACCCGAGCATGCCTTTACGGATGAGGAACGGGCTTGGTGGTCGCTGCAGCCGATTTCGTCGCAGACCCGCAAGAGCTTCGATGGCTTCATTGAGGCCAAATTGATCGAAAAAGGGCTCTCGTTCTCCCGCGAGGCTGATCCGGCGACCTTCATCCGCCGGGCGTCGTTTGACCTGCTGGGCCTGCCGCCGACGCCGCAGGAGGTGGAGGCCTTTGTGGCCGACTCGATCCGTGATTCCGATGGTGCTGCACGGGCCTTGATCGACCGCCTGCTGGCCTCGCCGCACTACGGCGAGCGTTGGGGCCGTCACTGGCTGGATGCGGCCGGATACGCGGACAGCGAGGGCTTTGGCGAGAAGGATCTGGAGCGGAAGTGGGCCTGGAAGTATCGCGACTATGTCATCAATGCGCTGAACAAGGACAAGCCCTTCGACCAGTTCGTGCGCGAGCAGCTCGCAGGCGATGAGATGGTGCCGCAGCCGTATAAAAACCTCTCTGCCGATGCCATCGAGAAGCTCGCGGCCACCGGCTTCCTCCGCATGGCGCCGAATGGCACCGGCGAGATGAACGACGCGGCCACGCAGAACGCGAACATCGCTGACACGATCAAGATGGTGGGCACTTCGTTGTATGGCCTGACCATCGGCTGCGCCCAGTGCCATGATCATCGCTACGATCCGATCTCGCAGGCGGACTACTACCGGCTGCGGGCGGTCTTTGAGCCGGGTTTTGACACGAAGGCCTGGCGGAGCACGCAGGGCAGGCTTGTTTCGCTCCTCACGGATGCTCAAGCGGCCGAGTCCGCGAAGATTGAGGCGGAGGCGAAGAAGCTCGATGCCGCCCGCTTGGTGAAGCAGGAGGAGTTCATCACGGAAGTGCTGGAGAAGGAACTGCTCAAAGCCCCCGAGAAGGATCGCGAGGCCCTGCGCACGGCTTACCGCGCCGAGGTGAAGAAGCGCACCGCGGATCAAACGAAGCTGCTGAAGGCCTGGCCACGCATCAACCAGCTCAGCGCCGGGTCGCTCTACCTTTACGACACGACTTACAAGACCAAGCACGCCGACACGCTGAAGAAGATGACCGAGGAAGCGACCGCTGTGCGGGCTAAGAAGCCGCTGGAGGAGTTCGTCCATGCTTTTACGGAGGTGCCGAAGGCCAAGCCGGAACTCATTCCGGCCACCTTTGTCTTCAACCGCGGCAACCACGACCAGCCGAAGGACAAGGTCGGCCCGGGTGAGCTGACCGTGCTGGCCGGTCAGCGGAAGATCGATCTGCCGGAAAAAGATCCGAAGCTGGCCACAAGTGGTCGGCGGCTGGCCCTAGCGAACGCTTTGACCGATGGCAAACATCCGCTGCTGGCCCGCGTGATGGTGAACCGCGTGTGGATGCATCACTTCGGCAAAGGCATCGTGGCCAGCCCCGGGGATTTCGGCCAGCTCGGCAGTCAGCCGACGCATCCGGAACTGCTCGACTGGCTGGCAGCGGAGTTCATGCGCGGCGGCTGGAGCTTGAAGCAGCTTCATCGCCTCATCATGACCTCGCGCACCTATCGCCAGGCCTCGACGCGGGATGATAAGCGCGACCTGATCGACCCGGACAACCTTTACCTCAGCCGCATGAACGTCCGCCGCCTGGAGGCGGAGACGCTGCGTGACTCGCTGCTGGCCATCAGCGGTAAATTGAACCCGAAAATAGGCGGCGCACCCGTGCCGGTGATGTACAACGAAGAGGGACAGGTGGTCATCGGCATTGACACGACCGACACCGCCGGGCGCCCCACTGGCAAGGTCATCCCGATGAATGGGGATGAGTTCCGCCGCAGCATCTACGTGCAGGCCCGCCGCTCGCGTCCGCTGGAGATGTTTGCCACCTTTGACGCCCCGGTGATGGAGCCGAGTTGCGATGCACGGGCCGTGACGACGGTGAGTCCGCAGAGTCTCCTGCTCATGAACAGCGCCACGATGCGGGTGCATGCCCAGCAGTTCGCGCAGCGGGTGGAAAGCGAGGGCGGGAAGGATTTGCCCGATCAGGTGCGGCTGGCGTGGAGGCTGGTGAATGGGCGAAATGCTTCCGAGTCGGATGTGCAGGAGAGTGTGGAGTTTGTGAAGTCACAGACCGAGTTTTACAAAGTGAACCCCACGCCACTGGAGGTTCAGCTTGGAGCGCCGTCGAAGACGCCCGGTGATCCCGCGTTTCTCGGTTTGACAGCACTTTGCCATGCTCTGATGAGCAGCAATGCGCTGCTGTATGTGGATTGAGGGTTACGCCGTCAGCTCGCAAGTGGTGGCGGTCTCAGGCAAGTCGTGCAGGGCCTGATCACCACGCAAACGCAGCAGTGAGGAAAGCGTGAGGCGGTTTGAGGAGATGAGGTGGACGACTTTTCTCGCGATGGCTTGCATGGCCGGGCTGGCGAGGCGCTGCGACCACTCGCGGAAGTCACGCAGCGCCCACAGGCACATCACCCAGGCTCCGGCACCTTGCCAGAGATAGCCTTCATCGCTCAGGACGATGATTTCCTGGTCGGCGTGGAGTTGATCGATCATCGGGCAGCGTTGCCTGGCCTGCGGTGAGTCGTAAGGGATGAACTCCAGCCGCACAAAGGCCGGCTGGGCCGACAGCCAACGGCGCACGCTGCTGCACAGGCCGCAGCGGGCGTCATAGAAGAGGGTGAGGGTGGTCATGGCAGGGCGGTGGTTTGCGAGGTTCCAACCGGCAACGGGCATAAGCTGCAACGGAGCCGGTCACGCCTGTGAAAAGCAGCTCTGGCAGCAGGACCTCGATGAAGTTGAAGCTTCCATTCAAGGCCAGCACCGTGCCCAAGTGAATGATGGTGAAAGTGATCGCTGCAGCCATGCCTGCCACCCATGCGGTGGCAGGTTTTCGAAGATGCGATGTGTCGGCGACGATCAAATCCACCGGGAGAAAGATCAGCAACCAGGCACCGGCGATCACGATGCCCGAGGCGATGGCGAAGATTCCAAGAGTCCAGAAGGCGGTCAGCATGGTGGTGGAGGTGAAGGCGGCGTAGAAGCCGCTGACGATCCACGCTGTTACGTTGCAAGCCGCCCAACCAATCGCCATCGCCATGGAGGAGAGTTTTGCTTTGTGGCGGAAGGTTTTCACAGCGTGTCGAGAGCATTGGCTGGACGTGGCATGCGCATGACGGGCGGCACGGGAGGTGGCATGGCGCCGAGGTGTGCACGCTTCCGCATGCGGGTGAAGAGGTAGAGATTGAAGAAGTGCATGCCGCCGAGGGCGAGCAGCACGATGCCCATCTTCGAGCTGAGCACTTCGAAGACGCCTCGCGCGTCGAGGATCTCCTCGGTGGTCTTGAGGTAGAGGGAAACGAAGCCGATGTTCACGAGGTAAAAGCCGACGACGAGCAGGTGGTTCACGCTGTCGGCGAGCTCGGTGTTGCCGTGGAAGCATTCGACGAGGAAGACGCGGCCGTTTTTGTGCAGCGTGCGGGCCACCCAGACGGTCATGCTGACCGCGAGGGCGAGGTAGAGGGCATAGGTGAGGACAGTTTCGTTCATGATGTGTGGTGTGGTTTGGGTTTCAAAGACCTCAAAGGAGGTCAAAAGAGGTGCTAAGCCGGCGGATGGGGCGTGAGCGGGGCAGGGGACGGCGCTCGGGCCGTGGCGGGAGGTTTTTCGGAAGCCGCACGTCCCAAGCGAGACCGAGGCGGCGGAGAAGGGCGATGAACCACCAGCCCGGATCGTGCTGGCCCTGGCGCAAGCCGAGGCGTGCGGATTTGGGATAGGCGTGGTGGTTGTTGTGCCAGCACTCGCCCATGGTCAGCAGGCCCAGGTGGGGCAGGTTGAAACCTTGCACGGCGTGGCCTTCGAGGTGCCAGTCCCGCTGGCCGAGGTTATGTGCGAGGTGCCCGATGAGCCAGTGCCCGGTCAGCGAGGTCACGATGCGCACGCTGATGCCCCACACGATCCACGGCCAGCCTCCGAAGTAGTGAAGCACGAGGGCGAGCGGGAGTTGCTGGAGCATCCAGGTGCGTTGCAAGAGGCGATAGAAGGGATCGCTGGCTACATCGGGTTCGATTTCGAGTCGCGGTGGGTTTTCGAGTCGAATCTCCGCATGCAGATTCCACCACGCATCGCACCAAAAGCCGGCTCGATGAATGAAGAAGGGATGACAATGGCCGTGACGCTGCGCCCAGTCGCGGATCTCGTGGAGGTAGATCATGCCGAAAGGCCCGCCCATGCCCACCAGCGTCCCGAAATACACGAGGAGCCTCTCTAGCCATTTCGGGCATTCAAAGCTTCGATGAATCAGCAACCGGTGCAGCCCGACAGTATACCCGAGGCAAAGCGTGACCACCGTGAGCATGGCTGAGAGCAGCACCGGCGTCTCGCCGAAGGTCATCGCTCCACCAACGATGGCGATGAGCAAATGAGCGAAGAACCAGAGCGACTTCTTTGGCGACCACACGACTTGGCCTGCGTCCGGGTTGGTTAGAGCCGACATGGCGTGCATGCGGTGGACTTCGTTGTCGTGGGTTTGCATGTTGGGAACTTCTAAAGTTTCGGAAAAGAAAGAAACATAAGATCAAAAAAAGGGATCAACCGAGGAGCTTCATGGCCCACTGGAGGGCGGAGGCGTGCTTCATGCTGGAAATGGTGTCAGAGACCTTGATGCCGAACTCGACGAACTCCTGCAGTTCCTTCATTTGCTGGTGGAAATCGCGGCCAGGGCCCTTCGACTCGGCTTTGGTGCGTTCGGCGCAGGATTTGAGGACTTCGAGGGCGGGGACGATTTCGCGGCGTTTGCGCTCTTTGGCGATGGTGATGACCATCTTCCACACGTCCTTCTCCGCTTGGAAATACTCTTTTCGCTCGCCTTTGCGGTGGATGATCTGGATGAGGCCCCAGCCGACGAGTTCGCGGAGGTTGGTGTTGGCGTTTCCGCGGCTGATCTGGAGCTTTTCCATGATTTCATCCGTGTACATGGGCTCCGGGGCCGTCATGAGCAGGGCGTGAATTTGAGCCATGGTGCGATTGATGCCCCAGTGGCTGCCGAGGGCTCCCCACTGGGCGACGAAGTCATCGCGGGCGGCTTCCCATTCGGCTGGTGTGGTGGCTGGCATTGTGATTTCAGATAGTTCTGAAAGATGGGTGATGCAAGCGGAGAAACGCGAGGTCTTGCTTTCGGCGCAAAAAAACGCGGGAGCCGGTGAAGGCTCCCGCGTGTGGGATGATGATGCTCGTCTTATTCGGCAGCAGCGGCCTTTTTCTTGGCGGGAGCCTTTTTGGCAGCCGCTTTCTTGGCCGGGGCCTTCTTCTTGGCGGCCGGAGCGGCTTCTTCAGCCGGGGCAGCGTCGCCTTCAGGGGCGGCTTCAGCAGGAGCAGCAGCGGCCTTCGGGACGAAGGCGTCCACCCACTCGATGTAGGCCATCGGGGCGGAGTCGCTGCGGCGCTGGCCGAGCTTGGTGATGCGGGTGTAGCCGCCGGCGCGGTCCTTGGAGGCCGGGGCGATCTCTTCGAAGAGCTTCTTCACCACGTCTTTGTGGCGGAGGTAGCTCACCGCATTGCGGCGGGCGTGCAGCGTGCCAGCTTTGCCGAGGGTGACCATTTTTTCCGCGAAGGGGCGGACGGCTTTGGCCTTGGCGAGCGTGGTGCGGATGCGGCGGTGTTCGATGAGCGAGATGACGAGGTTCATCAGCAGGGCGTCGCGATGGTCCTGCTTGCGCTGAAGTTTGATGGTTTTCCTTCCGTGTTTCATGTCCTGTTAGTGCGTTCCTTTGATGCTTGGGTTGATTCTTACTCGTCTTCGTCGTCGAGATGGCTGTCCACCAGCTTGGTGAAGCCAGCGGCGTCCGCGATGTCCTCTTCGTCATCGGCGAGCATGCTGCTGCGGGCGAGGAGGGACACGCCGCCAGGGATGGGCTCAAGCAGCGCGGGATCGAATTTCATGCCGAGAGACAGACCAAGCTCGGCGAGCTTTTCCTTGATCTCGGTGAGGGACTTCTTGCCGAAGTTGCGGTAGCGCAGCATCTCGGACTCCGTCTTCATGGCGAGCTGGCCGACGGAGGTGATGTTGGCGTTGTTGAGGCAGTTGGCGGCGCGGACGGAGAGCTCGATCTCGTTGACGCTCATGTTGAGCAGTTTGCGCAGCTCGGCGTTTTCTTCGCTCTGGGCTTCCGGGGCGGCCTCGAACTCGACGGCCTTGTCGTCGTAGTTCACGAAGACGTCGAGGTGGTGGCGGAGGATGGCGGCGGACTGGAGAAGGGCGTCCTGCGGGGAGATGCGGCCATCGGTCCACACGTCGAGCACGAGCTTGTCATAGTCCGTGTTCTGGCCGACGCGGGTGTTTTCGACGGCATACTTCACGCGGGTGACCGGGGAGTAGATGCTGTCGATCGGAATAACGCCGATGGGGGTGTCAGCACGCTTGTTTTCTTCCCAGGTGGCGAAACCGCGGCCGACGCGGACTTCGAACTCGGCCTCGAACTTGGTCTTCTTGTCGAGGGTGCAGATGATCTGGTCCTTGTTGATGACCTCGTAATGATTGTCGTCCTTGATGTCGCCGGCGGTGACGGTGCCTTCTTTTTCGACGATCAGGGAGAGGAGGCGGGGCTCCTTGCTCTCGCTGTTGTGGCGGAATTTGATCTTCTTCAGGTTCAGCACGATCTGCACGACGTCTTCGAGCACGCCGGGGATGGTGGAGAACTCATGCTCCACACCGCGGATCTTCACGGAGGTGATGGAGGCGCCTTCCAGAGAGGAAAGCAGGACGCGGCGGAGGCTGTTGCCGATGGTGTGGCCGTAACCTTTGTCGAAGGGTTCGGCGACGAACTGGGCGTAGGTATCGGTGGCCGTGGCCTCGTTTTTCACGAGGCGATTCGGCATTTCGAATCGAGCGAGACGTGCTGACATGATGTGGTTGTTTGTGGCCGGGTTACCTCCGGGCGAGTTTCCTGCGCATCCCGGAGGGAGGCAGGCACGGAGACCAACGGCGAATTGTAGGGGGAGGCTACTCGCGAGGGGCGGGGATAATGCGGGGTCCGCCTTTGATTGCAAGCGGTGATTTGAGACGAAAATCAGCCCGGCGGGGCCGGGGAATTCGGCATTCTAGCGCTTGCCCGCCCGGCTCTCCGGTTTACAAAGCGGGCGCGAACCCCACCCCAACACACCATGGCCCACACCCTCCCCCCCCTGCCGTATTCTTCCAACGCTCTGGAACCCCATATCGACCAGCAGACGATGGAGATCCATCATGGCCGCCATCACAACGCCTACGTGACGAACCTCAACAACGCCATCGCCGGCAAGGCTGACCTCGAAGCGATGTCCATTGAGGACCTGTGCAAAAACATCTCCAAGCTGCCTGCCGACGTGCAGGGCCCGGTCCGCAACAACGGCGGCGGTCACTTCAATCACACGCTCTTCTGGAACATCATGGGCCCGAACGCCGGCGGAGCCCCCACCGGTGGCCTCGGTGATGCGATCACGGCCGCCTTCGGCAGCTTCGATGCCTTCAAGGAAGCCTTTGCCAAGGCAGGTGCCACCCGCTTCGGCTCCGGCTGGGCCTGGCTCGTGGTGAAAGATGGCAAGCTGGCCGTCACCTCCACGCCAAATCAGGACAATCCGCTCATGGACGGCTCCGGCACGCCGATCCTCGGCTGCGATGTCTGGGAGCACGCCTACTACCTCAAGTATCAGAACAAGCGCCCGGACTACATCGCCGCCTGGTGGAACACCGTGAACTGGTCCGCCGTCGCCGCGAACTACACCGCCGCCCTCGGCTGAACCGTTCTTTGACTCCTCGCAAAGCGCGGAACGGCCACCCCGTTCCGCGCCTTGTCTTTAAGTTCTTCGTCATTCCTCTTTCTGGTTTCGTCATTCACCTGTGGCACTCGTCCTCCATAAGCTCCGCAGCGGCCTGATCTACTCGCAGGCCTTTGCCGACTACTTGGAGTCGAAGCACAACATCGAGCACTTCGGGCACCCGGGGGAGGTCTTGCACCTCGACTACGTCCGCTGCAGCCAGGGCGATCTCGCCGGGCAGGAGTGGTGGCAGCTCGAGTGGCTCAGCGGCATGAACGCTCCCACCGAGCACCGTCACCAAATCGGTGACGTGGAGGTGTACATCCCGAAACAAGCCATGCGGGGGCTGAAAAGCCGCTGGCTCCATTCCGACGGGAAGAACGTGGTGGTCAAAAAATGACGAAACCCGAATGGCGAATGACGAATGAAGCCCAAATGGCCGAAATCCGAAGCCCGATGAGCCCTTTCGCACCTGATGGGTCATTCCGACTTCGACATTGATTCGTCATTCCTCATTCTAAATTCGTCATTCCCTTCATGCCCACCCTAGCCGACATCGGAGAAGACAAGCTCATCCACCGCCTCATGCGCGGCGTGAAGCTCGATCGCGATGTCATTGCCGGGGCGGGCGATGACTGCGCCGTGGTGCGCAGCACGAAAAACGAGCACACGCTGCTCAAGACGGATGCGCTGGTGCAGGATGTGCATTTCACGCTCCAGACACCGCCGAAGCTCATCGGCCGAAAGGCCATCGCACGCGTCGTGAGCGACTTCGCGGCCATGGGCGGCACGCCGCGGCATGCCATGATCACCCTCGTGGCACCGCCGAGCATGGATGTTGAATTTCTCACGGACGTGTATCGAGGCATGAAGGCCATCGCAAAAGACTACGGCATCAACCTCGTCGGTGGCGAGACCTCACGCGGGCTCGTTCTGATGCTCTCCATCTCCATGACCGGCACCGTGCCGTCGAAGCGCTGGATGTCCCGCAGCGAAGGCAAGGCCGGCGATGTGCTGCTGGTCACCGGCAGGCTCGGCGGCTCGATCAAGGGCAAGCACCTCAAATTCACGCCACGCCTTGATGAAGGCCGCTGGCTCTCCGAAAACGCCCATCCGCATGCCATGATGGACATCAGCGATGGTTTGGCGAAGGACCTGCCTCGTCTCGCCCTCGCCAGCGGCACGCACTTTCAGGTCAATGTGGCCTCGCTGCCCTGCAATCCCGGCTGCACCTTCGACCAAGCCTGGGGCGATGGCGAAGATTACGAGCTTCTCCTCGCCGTGAACCCTCGCACACTGCGTTCGCTGAAGGTCAAATGGGCCGTGGCCTTCCCGAACCTGCCTCTCACCGTCATCGGCAAGCTCGTCCCACCCGGCGAAGGCCGCCCGCCCGACTTTGAAAGCACCGGCTGGGATCACTTTGCGCTCAGTGCCGACGCGTAGCCTTATGAAAAGGTTCTCCGACGATCATGCAGCCCACTTGTGGTTGTCGTTGTGCTTTCATGGACTTGGCATTTTGCTCATCAGTCCCGGATACAATGATGTGCCTACAAGTCTCGGGACATTCTTGTTGCTCGATTTGCTGTGTGGCCTCTGCCTGCTCTTCAATATCTCAGTCATGCGGCGTGGTAGCACCAATAACTTTTGGCTGGCTCTCTTGTTAAGCGTATCGCCGTGTGCCTACGCCTATCGTTCGATTCGAGTAAATGGACCGCTGCTTTTTCAAGTTTTAACCACTGCATGACCACGCTCCCAACCGCCGACGAAGCCCATGCCTGGGGCATGCGACTCGCGCCGACACTCGCGGCAGGGGATGTCATCGCGCTTTGCGGCAATCTCGGGGCGGGGAAGACGCAGATCACGCGGGGCATCGTCGCGGGCATGGAATCGAAGGCGGATGTCACGAGCCCCACCTTCACGCTCGTTCACGAATACCTCGACGGCCGCCTGCCGGTCTTCCATTTCGACTTCTACCGCATGGAAAGCGCCGCCGAGGTCATCGGCATCGGCTGGGACGAGTTCTTGAACGAGCCCGGCGTCATCATCGTCGAGTGGGCGGACATGTTTCCTGACCTGCTGCCGCCTTACACACGCTGGTTTTACCTCGAAGCGCAGCCCGATGGCTCCCGCACGCTCGATGAGCGTGCCGCGCCATGATGGAGGGCGGGATTGCATTCCCGCCCCATTTCAGCACGATGCGCTTCAACCATGCGCCGCTCCCTCTTTGCCTTCCTCGCCCTCACGGTCTGCTGCCTTGCCGCCGATGATTTCCCGCCGGGGCCGGACTCGAAGCCTCAGGAAGGCATCGCCAAAGGCACGATGATCAAGGACAGCTACACGGCGAAGGATGGCAGCGTCTTCCCCGGCACGCAGCGTGAATACCAGATCTACCTCCCTGTAGGCTTCGACAAGACCAAGGCATCCGCCTTCATGGTCTTCCAGGACGGTGTGATCTACCAAGCCCCCGTCGTCTTCGATAATCTCATCGCCAAGAAGGACATCCCGCCGCTCGTCGGCATCTTCATCAAGCCCGGTGTCGTGCCCGCCGTGAATGACAACGCGCTGCCGCGGTTCAATCGCAGCTATGAATACGACAGCATCACGCCCACCTACGCTCGGTTCCTCATCGACGAGTTTCTGCCTGCCATCGAAGCCAAGCACGGCCTGAAACTCAGCACCGATCCGAATCACGGCGCCATCTCTGGCAACAGCAGCGGCGGTATCTGCGCCTTCATGGTCGCGTGGCATCGTCCCGACCGCTTTCGCCGCGTCTTCACCGGCGTGGGCACCTACGTCGGCATTCACGGGGCTGATCAACTGCCCGTCCTCGTCCGCAAATTCGAGCCCAAGCCCCTCCGTGTCTTTCTTCAAAGCGGCACCGGCGACAACAACCTCTACTGCGGCGACTGGTGGATGGCGAACCAGATGATGGAGCGCAGCCTCACCTGGGCCGGTTACGACGTGAACCACGCCTGGGGCGAAGGCGGCCACAACGCCAAGCACGCCACCCAAATCTTTCCCGACGTCCTCCGCTGGCTCTGGCGCGACTGGCAGACGAACATCGAGATCAAAGCGAACCCGAAGGGCGAGTCGAACTGGAAGGGCTATGAGGTGGTGACCTCTGAGGCATGGAGAGCCGAAAGCTTGAATGGTTACTCGGCCGGAATGAACTTCAGTTCGTTGGAATCGAACACGGCGGGCGTCGTTTTTGCTCTCAATCGAACGACCTCAGAAGTCGTTGAAGTATTCTCGCCTGATGCTGCTGCGGGCAGGACAAAGTCCTGGAAGGAAAGCCGAATGATCGATTTCCAAGTGGGGGCAGATGATGCCTTGTTGGGCTTGATCGTGGCTGGCGAGGGACGGCAACACATTTTGTCATCTCCGGCTGGCAAGCACATCGGCCTCGGCTTTTGGCCCAAAACTGCCAAGTTTGTATGTCGGCGCGATGGATTGATCTTGGCGGCTGGCAAAGTCCCTGATGAGACTTTTGCATCATCCGGAGAAAGGGCGGTGATTTTCCCTTTGCAGCCCAACGGCAAATTGATTGGCGACACCCATGCGGAGGCCACCACAGCTTTGATCAGCGGCTTATGTCTCTCGCCTGACCAATCCTTGGTTTACGCTTCACAAGTCGGCTCCCCTTGGATCGCCTCGCTGCGCATCGTCAAAACTGGCGTCCCAACAACGAACAAGCTGGACCCATTTGAGGGGAAACAAGACATGGGTTCAGCTTATGCGCTGAGGGATAAGCAGGACTTCGTGATGCTTCAGACCAGCGATGATGGCACCTGCGTCGCAAACGGTATGTGTGTGGACACCAACGGCTGGCTCTACGTCTCGACATCTCTCGGCATCCAAGTCTGCGATCAATCGGGCCGCGTGAACTTCATCATTCCGACACCCAAGCAGCCGCATGATGTGTGCTTCGGCGGCAAAGACCTCAGCGAGCTCTTCATCGCCTGCGGTGACACGATCTACAAACGCCCGACCAAGGCCAAAGGCGTCGTTAGCGGCCAGCAGGCTCCGATCAAGCCTGCGCAGCCGAAGCTGTGAACGCGTGCCGGGCCGCAAAAAAAGGAGGTCGGGAATGTTCGGCGGGTGTGGCCTGCGCTATCGGGCGAAACTTTCTTCGCCGAACTTCCCGACTGGTTTGGAGGCTCAAACATCCTGACTTCGGAGGAATGGATATGATCCCAATCCAAGTTTTCCCACAGATTCAAGGAGGCCCACAGATTTCTTTTTCAGGTAATCTGTGGGCCTCCCCGAATCTGTGGGAGATCATTCACGGTTCATCTGGATTCCATGGCAGGTCGTCAGTCTCGAAGGCTGGATCAGGATGTCTGAGGCTCAGAGGTCCTTGCACGCGTCCAAACGACGGGAAGTTTGGCGATGACGATCAAGATGATGGCGACGTTGCATTCCGCCAAACATTCCCGGCCTACATCCCTGACCTCACACCGCCTCGTAAGCCACGAGCGATGGCTCCATGGCTTTCAGCGCCGTCGCCCAGAAGTCGGGGCTGGTGAGGTCTTCGCCGAGGGTTTGCTTCACGACCTCTTCGCAGGTGGCGCTGCCGGTCATGGAGAGGAAGGCCTCGTAGCGGGGAAGGAAGGCCGCGCCCTCGGCTTTGAAGCGGGCGAAGAGTGCCTGACTCAGCAGGTAGCCAAAGACATACGGGAAGTTGTAGAAGCTGATGCCGCTGATGAAGAAGTGCATCTTGTAGGCCCAGAACATCGGATCCGTGCCGTCGGGGAGCAGCGTGTCGCCATACATTTTCCGCTGCGCCTCGGTCATGAGCTCGCGCAGGCGGCTCACGCTCACCTCACCGGCGGCACGCTCGGTGTAAAAGGCCTTCTCGAACTCGTAGCGCATCGGGATGTTGATCAGGTAGGCATGCGCCCGCAGCATCTCTTGGTCGAGCAGGTAGGCCTTCGTGGCCTCGGTGATGCTGGAATCGTTCATGAGGCCGGAAAGCAGGATCATCTCCCCGAAATTGGAAGCCGTCTCGGCCAGCGTCATCGGGTAATTCGCCGCGAAGGACCTCGCCGGACGCAGCACGCAGGAATGCCACGCGTGGCCGACCTCATGCGCGAGCGTCACCATGTCGTGCACCGTTTGATGGAAGGTCATGTACACGCGTTCTTCGCGTTTGAGCTGCGATCCGGTGCAGAACGCGCCCGGACGCTTGCCCGCTCGCGGCTGAGCCTCGATCCAGCGATTGGCCAGCATCTCGCGGAAGTAAGCACCAAGCCGCGGGTAAGCGGCACTAAAGGCCTGATCGACCGTTTTGCAGGCCTCATCCCAATCGAGCGGCTTTTCCTCCGGCGCGGCGATTTGCGGCGCTTCGAGGTCAAAGTAGTGCAAAGCGCCTGTTCCCTGCAGTTTCGCGGCTTTGCGCAGCGCACGGCGCGGCAGCTCGATGTGCGTGTGAATGGCCTCCAGCATGGCATCGAGCGATTTCCGGCTCATCGCGCCATCAAACAGCGGCGTGTCGAGGAAGTGCGGGATGCTGCGACGGCCATAAAGACTGTGCCGCGTGCCCGCGATGCCATTCAGCGCCGCCGCGAGCGTCACCGCGTGATCATTCCAAGGCTTCTGCCCATCGTGAAACGCCGCCTCGCGCAGCTTGCGGTCCGGCTCCGACATCAGCGCCCGACGGCGCGACATCGCCACGACCTCCTTGTGACCATCCGGGAAGGTCATCTCAAACTCCATCTTGCCCGTCAGCGTATCGTAAAGCCGTCCCCAGGCATGCAGGCCGTTCACATTCAGATCCGCGGCCAGCGATTCCATCTCCGCGCTCATCTGATGCTGCCCTTCGTAACGCAGACGCTTCACCGCGTGCTCGACATTCTTTAGCGAAGCATCCGCCAGCATCGCATCGAAGGCTTCATCGCTCAGCGCCGCCAGCGTGGACCGCAGCGAGGCCATGAGCTTCGTGCTCTCCGCCTCCAGCGTCGAGATCCAGGCCTCATCCGCCTTCACCGCCTCGTCATTGGCATCATCCGCCGAAAGGCATCCCAAATAGGCCGAAAGGTGCCCGAGCCGCTCGCTCAGCGCTTCGATGGCGTTGATCGTCTTCGCGATTTCCGACGTGTCCGAGCCCAAACCAGCCGTGCGGGCCTTCATCGCCTCGATGTCACGCACCAGCACCGCCTTGAAGTCGATGTAATCAGGCTTTCCAAAGCCAGAGAACCAGGATTCGAGCGACCAACGATCAGGCGTGAGAGGGGCAGGGGAGGACATCCGGCTCCCGTTACGGTGAAACCTTCCCGGATCAACTCCGAGGAAGATGCTTGGCGTGTCCGCACGGCTGGGCTAGGGTTGTACCGATGCTGGAGCGTTTCCTTCCCATGCTCAAAGACCTCGCTCCCGACCTGCGGGAGGCCTTTCTGCAAAAACTCCGCGTGCGGTGGACACACACCTCCACCGCCCTCGAAGGAAACACCCTCAACGAAGGCGAGGTGCTCGGCGTGCTGCAATACGGGCTCACCATCGCTGGAAAGCCTCTTGCCCATCACAACGAGGTCCTCGGGCACAGTCGCGCCATCGAGCTGCTGTATCGCATCATGAGTGAATCGCGTCCGCTGGTCGAGGCGGATATGCACGCGCTGCACACGGCGGTGCAGACGAGTGTCGAAGTGGATTACCTGAAGCCGGTGGGAGCGTGGAAATGCGAGCCAAACTCCACGCTTGCCAAGCAAGGCGGCAGGACCGTCATCAATGACACCTACGCCGCCCCTGAGCATGTGCCGGCGCTGATGAAGGAGTGGCTCGCCGGCTTCGAACGCTGCCGCCGGGATGCGGGCGTGAGTGCCATCGAGGCCTACGCGTGGAGCCACGCCACGTTTGTGCGCATCCATCCGTATGCCGATGGCAACGGACGCCTTGCACGCCTGATCGCCAACCTCGCGGTGATCGAGAAAGGCTCTCTTCCGATCCTCGTGCCTGCGGAAGACCGGCTCGCCTACATCGAATCCCTCGCCGCATGGCAGCTCGCCAGCGGTTTAATGAAACCCGGCGGCGACCTCGCGGGTGACAAGGCTTCTTTTCAAGCCTTTGAAACCCTCTGCAAACACTGGCAGTCCGCCTCAGCGGCCATGCTCGACGAGGTGGTAGCCTTGCAGCGGAAGCGCGGCTGATCTGGCTGCGGATCACCAGCTTGGGATGCTATCCGCCCACGTCGCTGGATTCGTAGCGGCAAACGTGAGTTTGCCCTGGGACCAAGAACCAAGAACGACGAACCAAGAACCAAACCCCTCTACCGCCTCAGCGCATTCACCAGCGCATTGTAAGCCGCACGCATCACCTCCATGTCGGCCAGAGTCGGCGGATCGTTGGTGAAGGGCGTGTCCAGCGTGCTCACCCCATTGCTGTTCGCGCTGCTCTGGCTCAGCATGTTCAGCTCCGCGTTCGCCAGATCCGTCTGCGTCACCTCACCAGGCGGACCTTGCGGACCCGTGGGCCCGCTGGGTCCCATCGGACCTTCAGGACCCGGCGGCCCACCCGAGGGACCTTGCGGACCTTCCGGCCCCTGCGGCCCCATCGGACCTTGGGCTCCCTGCGCTCCCTCCGCCCCTTGCGGACCCGCCGGACCTTCGGGTCCGGGCGGTCCTGCGGGAATCGCATCGATCAGGTCCTTCAGCCCGTTGAACTGACCCCGCAGCGGGGCCGATTCGATCAAGGCATTCGTGGGTGGATAAGTCGGATCGAAAGGCATGGGGATGAGACGGGTTCTTGGTTCCTTGTTCTCGGTTCTCGGTTGGCTCGGGGCGCACCCAGCTTCAGAGGTCAGAAGGGAGCGCGGACATTCGCTTCGCGGCTTCGCAGCCTGTCCGCTGATGGGTTCGTAGTTCGGGCTTCGCTTCGCGGCTTCGCAGCTTGTCCGCTGCTGGGTTCGTAGTTCGGGCTTTAGCCCGCGCCTTGGAGCTATCGTCTATCGTTTATTGTCTATGCGCGAAGCGCTTCAGCCCGCGCCTTGGAGCTATCGTCTATCGTTTATCGTCTATGCGCGAAGCGCTTCAGCCCGCGCCTTGGAGCTTTGTAGTCCCGCCTTTAGGCGGCTCAGGGAGGAGGGCGGCATTGCATTGCCGCCGAAGGCAGCCAAGGAGCCGGACTTGCCAAGTCCGGGCTGAGGAAAGTGAGCCGAGCCGAAGGATGGAGGCGAGACAGGCAGCCGGGACGGCTGGGTGCAGCCCGACAACGTGGGGAGCGTTGGAGTCAAACAGGATGGCATCCTGTTCGTCCCCGGTCAGGCGCACAGGTTGAAAACCTATGCCACGTTCCCACCCGGCACTTGGCAAGTGCCTCTCCTTGAGCCCTCACGGCGCTCTCCCGCTTGCCTCATCGCTCCAGGCACCGGGGCCGGCGCTGCCGATGGCACGCACGCGGAAGGCATACAGCGTGCCGGGTGTCAGCGCGGGCACGAGGATCTTTGAGGTCGTGCTCGTCTTGATCGCCTCCCACGGGGCGCTCACGTTGTCATGCACCTTGCACTCCCACTCGTAGCTGCTCGCACCCTTTACCGTGTCACAGCGCAGCTCGATCACCCCGGCATTATCGGTCGCCGTGGCACGCAGATCACCGGGGGCGGGCAGTGCCCCGATGGGGGCCGGGGTTCCGCGCAGCGGGAAGCCCGTGCTCGCCAGTGCCACGGCATCACCCGGCGTCAGCGCCTCGCAGTAGGCGGCGCGGGAGGTGATCTTCACTTCCCACACCTCCTCGGCCGCCTCGCGCTCCTGGATGCGCTGCTTCCATACCGTCTCCGCCGCATCCACCGCGGCAGCGGCGGCCACGAGGTTGTCCTGCACGGTCTGGATGTCCGCGTCACTCGGCACCCGCCCCGCCGTGGGGTAGGTCGGGTTGTTGGCCATTGCCGTGATATGGTTCTGCCCGAGGGCGATCTTTTCGGCGGTGTTCTTCTGTTTCAATTCCAATTTCAGCTTGGTCATCGGTCGAGTCCTCCGGTTGGTCGGCACTACCGGCCCGGCGTCGAACCGAAGGCCCGCATCCATGCGTAGAGGAGGGCTGGTGTCGTAGCGGAGGGACATGACGGCGGTGTCGTTTCGGCTTTCATTGCATCACCGATCCCCTTCAAAGTCGCCGCCAGTGTTTGAGGCACCTCCACCTCGGCGGGAAAGCCCTGGATCGCCCACGTCTGCTTCACCCGTTCCACCTCCGCCACCAGCTCGAGCTCGCTGATGCCCAGCCCGATGCAGAAACACAGTCGCGTCGGGTCCCGCAGACCGTGCCGCGCATGCTCCGCGTGCTGCACCTCCGCCCGTGAGACGTGGCACTGCGCCGCAAACTGCTCCTGTGCCAGATGCAGCTCCAGCCGCCGCCGTTTCAGGCAATACCCAAAGGCGAGCTGATGAAACGCCATCTCCGCTTCCATTTGCTGACGCGTCAGTTTCATGGGGAAAACAGGGGTGCCCTGAGGTGGTTGGAACAGGGCCGCCTGCCTACAACGCGAGGCCCCTCGCCAAAATTGGGGTGTCCCGCACCCAAAAAAGAGAAAATCCTTAGTGGTGTCCCCCGCCTACCCGCCCGCCCCAAACAGCCCCCGGCCAGTAACCGGGGCATTCCTGCCCCGCTCATCGGGCCAGGAATGGCCCGGATACGGTGCCCCCGTCCCCGGATCACCCGACATCCTGGCTAGGATACCGCGATATCCGCCCCCGGATTGCCCGACATCCTGGCTAGGATACCGCGATATCCGTCCCCGGATTGCCCGATACCCTGGCTAGGATACCGCGATAACCGTCCCCGGATCACCCGACACCCTGGCTAGGATACCGCGATATCCGCCCCCGGATTGCCCGATATCCTGGCTAGGATACCGCGATATCCGTCCCCGGATTGCCCGATACCCTGGCTAGGATAGCGCGATATCCGTCCCCGGATTGCCCGACATCCTGGCTAGGATACCGCGATAACCGTCCCCGGATTGCCCGATACCCTGGCTAGGATACTGCGATATCCGCCCCCGGATTTGCCAAATCCGAGCTCGGATTTCTGAAATCCGACCTCGGAAACGCCAAATCCCATCTCGGATTTGAGAATTCCAGGCCCAAACGCCCGAAAACACCCTCCGGCACCCGTCGCCTGAACAGTCTTCCCTCCCCGTCTCAAAGTCTGCCAGTGGCACCACTCCTTATTTCAAAATCCCGCGGCTCCGCCGCTCTCCAAAGTCTTCCCGTCTCGGTCACGCAAGCAAGGCCGGTTTCGCTTCTAGGCCGTCTTCGCCTTCATGACACGGGTGGGGTGAGGCGTTGTTTACACCAGACCGCCGGGACGGCGTGGGAAGCGAAAACCCGCGCTTTTCAAACGCCGCCAGTTTGCTCGACCGAAAGAGCCTCCCGACCGATGTCGCCCCCAACGGCAGCGCGTCCGGGGAATCCTCAACGTGTAAATCAAATGCAGGTTGCGTAGCATGGTTCACTACCTAGTCTTCGCGCCCTTTTCCCGTGTCACCACTCATTCAAGGCATTGATCTTTTTGCTGGGGCCGGCGGGCTGTCTCTTGGAGCGCAGCTAGCCGGCGTGACGGTAACGCATGCTATTGAAGAGAATAGAGTCGCTGCAAACACTTACAGGATCAATCATCCTGAAACTCAAGTAATTGAGGCCGATATTCGCAGTATTGATCCACCTGCATTCAAACCCAAGCCCGCTGCGGTAAAGCTCCTTTTTGGAGGACCGCCCTGCCAAGGCTTTTCCACTTCCAATCAACGCACCCGGTCTGCCGATAACCCCAAGAATTGGTTGTTTGGTGAGTTCTTTCGGTTTGCAAGGTTTTCACAGCCGGACTGGATTGTTTTGGAAAATGTGAAAGGCCTAAGGCAAACTGCGGATGGCCACTTCGAAGAACTGATTCTAAAGCAACTCGAAACCCTGGGTTATGAAAGTGCATTGTGGGTTTTATGTGCAGCAGATTTTGGTGTGCCTCAGCGGCGCTACCGATTGTTTTTTGTTGGTAGCCGAACCGGAAGAGTGCCTATGGCACCCAGTCCTCAAAAGAAAATCGTCACGGTCAAACATGCACTGGCAGATTTACCTGTATTGGGCGTCGGGGCTCATGAAGACGTTCTCCCATATCCCTGTGCCGCACGTTCCAACTATGCAAAGCAAATGCGTGGTGGCCTAACAGAGTGCTCGGGTCACCTAGTCACAGCAAATAACTCAACTGTTACCAAGCGATATCCACACATTCCACAAGGTGGCAATTGGCAAAATATTCCCAAAAGGCTGATGCAAAATTATTCCAATCTTGTGAATAGCCGCAGCCGTCACACCGGAATCTACAGACGATTAAGCTGGGATGAGCCGTCGATTGTAATCGCCAATTATCGAAAGAACATGCTGATACACCCTGAACAGCATCGCGGTCTATCTGTCCGCGAGGCTGCGCGGCTTCAGTCTTTTCCTGACTCTTACCGATTTTGCGGGAGCATCGGACTCCAGCAGCAACAAGTTAGTAATGCGGTGCCACCTCTTTTGGCCAAAGCCGTTTTCTCCCAGATTCTAAACGCTGAATAACACATGCCTGACGAACTTCACAGAAACAAAATGGCTGCCTGGATGCTAAGACAATTCAACAAGGATCCCGAAGAGTTTCCAGGTCACGGACAAATTGCATACGATAAAATCTTTCTGAGCGTTGAGCAAGAACTCAATAAAATACACAAGGAGGTGGGGTCATTCGCCGCTATTAGTGATAAACAGGGCTTTCTAACGGATCATGGACCGGAGCACATCGCAATGGTCATGCGTAGAGCAAAAGAGCTGTCGGACACATCAAGCGACGACAAACCATTCGAGACCCCGCTAAAACCCTACGAAGTTTTCATTCTTCTCTTGAGTTGCCACTGCCATGACGTTGGGAATGTCTATGGTCGCGAGGGGCATGAGGCAAGAATCATGGATGTGATAATGAAGATTCCGCAGTATGGTGAACTCAAACCATCGGAATGGCGATTGATTGCGCAAATTGCCACGGTGCACGGTGGCACGATCGATGACGATAAAGATACCATTGGCAAAGCTATCGCGTCTGGCCAGGTGGATTTATGTGGGAAAACAATTCGCCCCCAACTGTTAGCTGCAATCCTGCGCCTAGCAGACGAACTTTCGGATGACTCGTCAAGAGCCAGTAACTATGGCTTCAAATTAGGAACCATTCCGCGAGAAAGCGAAATCTATCATCGTTTTGCCAAGTGCCTGGAAACTGTTCGCATCAACACGAAAGACAAGTGTATTGAACTCGGGTTTGTCTTGTATCCAGACGACTTAAACAAGCCCTTCGGATATCTCAAGGCCACCGTCAAAAGCAAGGTGAAGGAGAAGTACCTGATTGATGAAATCTACAAGCGGACCAAAAAAACGTTCTGCGAGTTAATGTACTGCATGAAGTTCATGCGTATGTGGCCCAATCATTATGATCGGGTCAAGGTAGACTTGAAAGCCTTTGTTTCACACCAATCGTTTGCCCCATTTTACGCACTAAGCTTCACCCTTACCGACAAGGGCTATCCAAGCCAGGTATCAACCGACATCAAACAGCTTTGCGATGGATTCGATGGGCTGGATGGAAGCGCGTTAAAAGCAAAATACGAGGAGGCAAAACTCGATGTCTGAACTGCTAAAAGATAATCCATTCGCAGTGCAAAGCCCCGATGACATCTCCGCCGGAGATGCTCATGATCTATTTGTCGATGTGTTCACGGATTTTGATAAACTTCCGTTGGTTGGTCATACATTCATCCATGGCCCCAGAGGGTCCGGGAAAAGTATGATGTTCCGTTATATGCAAGCGGATTGCCAGTCTATTGCGAAAGGTAGACCGGTTCATGAACTCCCCTATTTCGCCGCATATGTTCCAATCAAGAATATGCAGACGAACTTCACGGAACTAAAGAGACTTGAAGGGCATGCTGCCAACTTTGTTATTAATGAGCATGTTCTCAGTATATACATAGTAGAAAAACTCCTCGACGCTCTCCGCACCGGCAAGATAGAGTTCGACTACGCATCGACAACCGTCGAGCAAGCTCAGGAGGTCTTCACTAATTCGTTCTGTAAACCACTGGCGCAATGTCGATGGAAGGGGGATAACCACATAGATAAAATCGATTCGGTTCCATCCCTTTTCAGAGTGATGCACGAGGTGGCTCTCAAATTAGTTCAAGAACTGAATGCGTTCTTAAAGATTCTATCAATGAATCAAGCTGCGGTTGAGGATTATGATGGGCCGCTCTGCGGCTACCATGATTTCATTTTACCACTTTTCCGAGGATTACGCACGCTGCCATGTTTTCCGCAGGCACCTTTTTTTCTACTAATAGATGACGCAGACAACCTTAATGTCGCTCAAACTCAATTGCTCAATGCATGGATAGGAACCCGCACTCACTCTGAAGTGAGTCTCAAAGTTTCTACGCAATTGCGGTACAAGACGTACCTTACACATACGGGACGCAGCATCGACTCCCCTCATGATTTCTCGGAGATTCAGATTTCGACCATCTACACATCAAGTCATAGGCGATACTTTGATCGAGTGAAGGCGATCGTTGAGAAAAGACTGCGAAAGGCAGGTATCACAACGAGCACAGAAGAGTTCTTCCCAGAAGATCAGAACCAAGTTGAAGAAATTGCAACGATAGCTGAGCGAATTCGAGCTGACTGGGATAGAGGCGAAGGCAGGGGAGCCCGTAGCCGCGACGATGTCACTAGATATTCCCGCCCCGAATTCATCCGCAGCCTTGGTGGTAACAGAAAATCCACTTCAACCTATTCGTATTCCGGCTTCAACCAGCTGGTGAGCCTTTCATCGGGAGTTGTTCGGTGCTTTTTGGAGCCTGCCTCCCATATGTACAGCGAACAGAAAGCAACGATAGGCACGGCTGGTACTGTTAAATGTATTGAACCGGCAATTCAAAATCAGAAAGCGAGAGAGTTCGCATTAAAATTTCTTCACGCGGATATTGAAAAGCTCAAAAGAGACTTTGTAACCCAGGGTGAAGAACGCCTGTCCACCTTGGATAAACTTGAAAACCTACTACATGCACTTGGGGGCACCTTTGCTGGTCTCCTCGATTCAGATCGTGCGGAGCGGAGAGTTTTCTCAATCGCGTTTTCGGACAAACTCGATAAGGAAGTGTCAGAAACTCTCAGGCTAGGTGTCGAAGAAGGATATTTTCACGAATCGACAATTGGAAACAAAGAAGGAACCGGCCGCACAAAACTGTTCGTCCTAAACCGAGTTTTGGCCCCCTGCTTTAACCTCGATCCAACGAGCTTCGCAGGTTATCTGTTTGTTACAAATGAACGGGTGAAACAAGCGATGCGAAGTCCATCCTCCTATTTGCGGGATTTGGAGAAAGTTGGGCACAGAAACTTCTTTGATTCCGAGCAATTGGAGCTTCTTTGATTTATGGACACTGTACAAGAGTTCGCACTACACTCCTTAAATGAGGAGTTGCCGGCTCGGATTGATCTGTTCATCGCTTCCGCTAGCTTTGAGTCACGGTCGTTGCAGATCGCAAAAAACCTCGACAAAGACCGCATTGAGAGCATTTGCATTGCCTCCAACGCCAATCATTCTTCATACAATGGTGAGAATCGCGATGCATTGATTCAGCTTTTTGAGAAGGCACCGCCACAAATGGCAACGCTTGACCTTGATAGTGATGACCCAATCAAGACGGCCGATGCATTTCTCACGATATCCCGAGACTTCGTGCATTCAACAGCCCCAGTGATTGTGGTTGATGTAACGGCATTCACGAGAGAATCTCTTGCTATTCTTTTAGCAGTTCTTCGTCTCAAGCTCCCGCCTGACACGCAGGTAACCTTCCTTTACAACCCTGCGACATCATATGGGGATCCAAACAAGTTGTGGTTATCGAAGGGTTTACGAAAAGTCAGATCGATTCTCGGATTCCCTGGGGAGATCATACCATCAAGGCCTAATCACCTGATTGTTTTGCCGGGGTATGAACTTGAAAGAGCATCAAGCTTAATAGCCTCTTATGAACCAAACTCTTTATCAATAGGAATGGTGCCCAAAGAAGCGAATTTTGCGACAGACTTTTTCAAGCAGCAAACAGAGTTTGTGAGGCGCCTGCAACAATCATACTCATGCCGTCGAATCGAGATTTTTGAGTTCTCGGCTCGGGACCCTATTAGAACCCGAGATTCAATTTTGGTTGCCGCAAAGGCTTACCCTTCTTCCAATAAAATCGTGATTCCATTAAATTCGAAGCCGTCAGTGATTGGCGCTTGTTTGGCGTGCTTTAAACGTGAAGATCTTCAAATGGGATATGCTCAGCCTAAGCGCTACAACACCCTGAGTTATTCAAGGCCTTCCGACCGGGTGTGCAAGATGACAATTGCGCTTTGGTCGAAATCCTAAGTTTGCCCGCACTTGAATGCAGCGTTTGTGGAGCGGTAATAGTCGTATCGTCAGCCCCCCGCTAAAGTCGTTGAAGAAAGCTTTAATTCCGCTGGCGGAGCCATCGCTGCCGACTTCCTTCGGCGGCATCCAACCACCACCTCGCATGCGTCCTTCCTTTCATGGGCCGGTGAGACGGGCGACGGCGAAGCCGGGTCGCCTCAAGAACTATCGGCTGCGGGTGGTGTGGGAGCGGGAATGGGAACGTGACCCACGGTATGAAGCCAAGTGCCGCCAACGCGCCCTGGCCTCGCGACAGCGGGAGCGGTTTCTTCTCGGTGTCATCCTCCTCGGTGCCTTGCTCGGCGCGACGCTGGCCGCCTGGCAAGGCTACCGGATCTATGGCCCCAACGGCATTCCCGCCGGACTCATCCTCGGCAGCCTCGGTGGAGCCGTGGCGGGGCTGCTAAGCGTGGTGCTGCTGGTGGTCTTCATCCTCCTCGGGATCGCCGCCGTGGGAATGCTGGTGCTGGGCAGCTGACGGCCCATCGGGGACAGACGATCCAGAATAGTCGATCGGATGAGACCGCAGGACCGCCTGAAGGCGGGACTACAGAACGCCGAGCGGGCGGAGCGCTTCGCGCATAGACGATAGCCAATAGACGATAGCCTGAGCGGGCTAAAGCCCGAACGATGAACGGGGAACCAGGAACGAAGAACCAAGAACGGCGGACATGAGTGTCCGCGCTCCCCTCTGACTTCTCACCACTCACGGTCTCCCTGTCTCCAAGTCTCCTCAACCCGGCCGCCTGAAGGCGGGACTACAGAACGCCGAGCGGGCTGAAGCCCGAACTACGAACTAGGAACCAAGAACCAAGAACCAAGAACCAAGAACGGCGGACAGGCTGCGAAGCCGCGAAGCGAACCCCGAACGACGAACGAAGAACCAGAAACAGGTTAGAAAAAACGCCGGAGGATTTGAAGGCGTTTTAGACAACCCGCAGGGTTGGGGCGTCGCCCCGACAGCGCGGGGAGCGATGGAGTCAAACCTGTTCTACGTTCTCTCGCGGTGGGCTTGGCTTGATTTGACCTGGGCCTTGCGCAAGCTGCCGCGGCCCGTATCCTATGCAGCATGACGACCCAGGAGAACATCGCCCGCTGGCGCAGCCTGCCGCCGGAGGAGAAACTGCGCCGCCGCTGGGAGGCGATCCCGCTGGATGTGGCGCAGAGCATGGCCTTCGAGCGGGAACCGGTGCCGATGGAGCGGATCACCGCGACACTCGCCCGGATCGAGCCACCCGCTTTGTTGAAACCACGCACGGGGTCCTGAGCTACACGGAACTGGCCCCGCTGCTGGCGGAGCGCGTGACGGTGGTGGAGGCGGCCCTGTATGGGGGCGTGTTCCAGGACTGGCCGCTGGATGACCGCCTCGTGGCGGAACTGCACCGGCGTCTCTGTGGTGACCTGGTGCCGGAATGGGCCGGGAAGTGGCGGGACATCGAGGTACGGGTGGGAAGGCTGGAGCCCCCGCCGCCTTTTCAACTGCCGATGCTGATGCGGGACTACGGGCTCGATCTCCAGGCGCGCTGGCCTGAGGCGGAGGCGGGCGGCATGGAGCGGTTGCTGGAGTTTCTGGCCTTTGCCGAAGGGCGTTTTCTCACGGTGCATCCCTTTCGCGATTTCAACGGGCGGACCATTCGCCTGCTGCTCACGGAACTGCTGAGGCGGCTGGATCTGCCGCGTGTGACACTGGCTCCTGAATCCGAAGAGGAACGCCAGCGCTACTTTGCCGCGCTGGAGGCTGCGGATGGGCATGACTGGCAGCCGTTGATGGCGTTGTGGAATGCCCGCCTGCAAGAGGCGGAGTGAGCCGTGGCCGAAGCCCGAACTACGAACCAGGAACCAAGAACTGCGGGCAGAAGTGCCCGCGCTCCCCTCTGACTTCTGAAGCTCTGACCATCTGGGCTCTCGCGGTTATCCTTCCTCTCGCGGTGGGTCTGCGTTGGAAAGTCGGCGCGAATGCAATCGCGCCCTCCGATCCCAGAACCGCCTGAAGGCGGGACTACAGAACGCAGAGCGGGCTAAAGCCCGAACTACGAACGAAGAACAACGAACCAAGAACCGCTCTGGACTCTTCGCCCTTTGCTCGACGCTCTACGCGGCGGGATCGAGGAGGAGAGGGGGGCGGACGTCTTTCATTCTTCAGGTCAGCACGACGGCAAAATGAAAGAGGTCCTTCCGGGCTTCACTCAAAACTTGGTGGCACATTGTCCGCCCATGTAGCGGGATCGCCGTCGGGACCGGCAGAAAAGATGGCGAGGCGTCGCTTGAGTGTGGCGGGAGCTCCGGGTTTTGGAGGCGTGGTAAGCGTCTCGGGATTGGGGATCTGTCCGTCGTTGTTGAAATCGCAGACAAGGTAGAAAAGGGAACCCCAAGCATCCTTGTTGGGTGTGGCTTTTGACCATTTCATGTCGATGGCGTCGATCATGGCTTGATCATGCTGCCAGTCGATCCGTAGCAGCGATTCTACTTTCGAATGGGAACCAATTTTCGAGGCGACATACTCAGGTGGGAGGTTTTCGGTCGAACTGCCGACCATGAACCGAGTGTCCCTCCACAAGCTGTAGGCGATGGAGTTCTTAATGTTCGTCGAAACGACAAACCAAGCCGCCAAAACGGCGACGACCAACACGACCATCCACCGGCGGAAACTGGAGAGCTTGGCATCAGAAGGCTTCATCAACCGATGGAAGCCGCTGCCACCTTGCCTTCGCTGTTCACGATCTGTCCGGCGAGGTCGGCTTTGCAGTCGGCTTTGAGTTCGTCGCGGAATTTGCGGACGAAACTTTGCGTGGGCCAGGCGGAGGCTTCGCCGAAGGCGCAGATGGTGCGGCCGTCGATTTGCACGGCGACTTGCTCCAAGGTGTCCACGTCGTCGGGGCTGGCGTTGCCGGAGACGATGCGGTCGCTGATCTTTTTCATCCACAGGCTGCCTTCACGGCACGGGGTGCACTGGCCGCAGCTCTCGTGGGCGTAGAAGTTGTTCAGGTTGTTGATGACCCAGCTCATGCTGCGGCTGTCGTCCATGATGATGACACCGCCGGAGCCGGCCATGGTGCCGCAGGCGGCCATGGTGTCGAAGTCCATCGGGATGTCCCAGATGGTGAGCTCGCGGCCGTCTTTGAGCTTAAACGTCTCATCGGCACGAAGCACTTTGGCGGAGGAGCCGCCAGGGATGATGGCTTTAAGTTTGCGGCCGGGCTTCAAGCCTCCGCAGAGGTCGTTGATGACCTCGCCCATGGTGACTTTGCCGACCTGCACTTCGTAGTAGCCGGGCTTTTGCACATCGCCGGAGACGCAGAGGATGCGGGTGCCGGTGTTGTTCGGGGTGCCGAGCTTGGCGTATTCCGCGCCGCCCATCTGCAGGATGTGTTTCACATGGCAGAGGGACTCGACGTTGTTCACGATGGTCGGGCTCATGTAGAGACCGAGCGCGGCGGGGAAATACGGCGGCTTGATGCGCGGGTAGGGGCGCTTGCCTTCGAGGGACTCGATGAGGCCGGTCTCCTCGCCGCAGATGTAGGCTCCGGCGCCGCGGTGGACGTAGATTTCGCAGTCAAAGCCGCTGCCGAGGATGTTTTTGCCGAGGAAACCTTTCGCGTGGGCCTCTGCGATGGCTTTTTCGACGATGATGGCGGCCTGCGGGAATTCCTCGCGGATGTAGATGTAGGCCAGCTTTGCCCCCACCGCGTAGCAGGCGATGGTCATGCCCTCGATGAGCTGATGCGGGTCTTGATGCAGGATGTAGCGATCCTTGAAGGTGCCGGGCTCGGATTCGTCGGCGTTGCAGATGAGATAGACGGGCTTGGTGTTCGTGGGCGGGATGAAGCCCCACTTCACGCCGGTGGGGAAACCCGCACCGCCACGGCCGCGGAGGCCGCTGGCCTTCACTTCGTTGGTGATGGCGCTGCGCTCCATGCCGAGGGCCTTTTTGAGCATCTCGTAACCGCCGTCGGCGATGGCGCATTCGATGGAGGTGTTCCAGCCGACGCGATCGACATTCTTGAAGATGAGGCGGTGTTCGCGTGGATGGGGTTCTTTGCCGGGGAGATACGAGATGGAGGACATGGGGTCTGCGGCGAGTATGAAAAAGCGAGGCGGCGGGGCAAGGGGTTTGTTCCCCGTTTACGCGGCAATTTGCCGGTGCGGATGCGGGTTTGCATCACCGGCTCTCCGCGCCACAGGTGGCGGCATGGTTTTCATCGTCCTCCTCGTCCTCGCGGCGCTCGCCTTCGGCATCAGCCAGTGGGCGGCGGGAAAGTATGCCTCGATGATGGCCAAAGGCTCCCGTGTCACCAGTCCGACGGCCTACACCGGGTCGGAGATCGCCCTGAAATTCCTCGAAAGCGAAGGCGTGATGGATGTGCAGGTGGTGGAGCACAATGGCGTGGTCACGGATTACTTCGACCCGGTGCGCCGCCGCCTTTTTCTGCATCGCAGCACGGCCCAAGGCACCACCTTGAGCACCTGGGCCACCGCCTTGCACGAGGCGGCGCATGCTTTGCAAACCGGTGCGGATGGTCTCGGCGAGCTCAAATGGCGGCAAAGCGTGATCCGCATGTGCCGCTACATTCCCGTGGCCGCTCTCGTGGTGATCGTCGGCCTGATGATCGGACGCGTCATGGTGCCCCGGGTCGCCATCCTCGCTTTTGCCGGTGTGTTCGGCCTCCTCGCCTTCCTCAATCTCGGCACGGTGATGATCGAATTCGCCGCCAACCGCCGCCTGCGGGCCTTCCTCGAAAACCACCTCGAACGACATCCGCAGGCCCACCAGCGCCTGAACGAGCTCCTTTTCTGCATGGCCATCCGCGAAGTGGGCGACTTGTTGCGCTCTCCCCGCTACTTCTTCCTCAGCGCCCTGCCCGGAGCAGGCAAATCGAGGCCGGGGTGAGGGTTTGGTGATTGCTTTGGGCTTTCGCAGGCGTTGAGATGCGCCCCGCATGAAACCCGCCCTGACCACGCTTTTCACTCTTCTTGCCGTCCAAGCCTTCGCCGCGCCTGATGTCGTCATTTATGGCGGCACCTCGGGTGGTGTCACGGCGGCCATTCAAACAGCTCGCATGGGCAAAACGGCTGTTTTGATCGAACCGACAAATTTTCTCGGCGGCCTGACCACGGGCGGACTCGGTGCGACGGACATCGGTAACAAAAAAGCTATCGGTGGTATCTCGCGGGAGTTTTACGCCAATGTCTTCCAATACTACGCCGATCCCGCGAAGTGGAAGCAGCAGACCCGCGAGCAATACTTCGCCAAGCGCCCGCACGGCAACTCCAGCACCGAAACGACGATGTGGACCTTCGAGCCGCATGCCGCGACGGAGATTTACGACGCCATGCTCGCAAAGGTGAAGGACAAGGTGACGGTGGTATTCGGTGAACGGCTCGATTTGAAGAACGGCGTCGTCAAAAACGGCACGCGCATCACGAAAATCATCATGGAGAGCGGCAAGGAGTTCGAAGGCGCGATGTTCATCGACGCCACTTATGAAGGCGATCTCATGGCGAAGGCAGGCGTGAGCTACCATGTCGGTCGCGAGGCGAATTCGCTCTATGGCGAGACCATCAACGGCCTTCAGATGGCCGGCGCGAAGCATCATCAGTTCATCAAAAACGTCGATCCGTATGTGAAGCCGGGTGATCCGAGCAGCGGGCTCGTTTGGGGTGTCACACCGATGCCGGAAGGGAAAGACGGCGACGGCGATCACCGCATCCAGGCTTACAATTTCCGCATGTGCAACACGGACGACGATTCCAACCGCGTGCCATTCCCGAAGCCGGAAAACTACGACGAAAAGCAGTTCGAGCTGCTGCTGCGCAACTTTGAGGCCGGTGATCCGCGTCATCCTTGGGCACCGACGCCGATGCCGAATCGCAAGACGGACACGAACAACAACTTCGCCTTCAGCACCGACATGATCGGCATGAACTACGACTACCCGGACGCTGATTACGCCACGCGGGCGAAGATCTGGAAGGCGCATGAGGATTATCAAAAAGGTCTCATGTGGACGCTCGCCAATCATCCGCGGGTGCCGGAGAAAATTCGTGCCTACTACTCGCAGTGGGGCCTGGCGAAAGATGAGTTCACCGACAACGGCAACTGGCCGCGCCAGATGTATGTGCGCGAGGCCCGCCGCATGATCGGCGGCTACGTCATGAGCGAGCAGAACTGCAAACGCCGCGTCATCGTCGAAGACAGCGTCGGCATGGGCGCCTACAACATGGACAGCCACCACACGCAGCGCTACGTCACGAAGGAAGGCTTTGCCCGCAACGAAGGCGATATCCAGATCGGCGTGCGTCCGTATCCGATCAGCTACCGCAGCATCACGCCAAAGGCCGAGCAATGCACGAACCTGCTCGTGCCCGTGTGCCTCAGCGCCAGCCACATCTCGTATGGCAGCATCCGCATGGAGCCCGTCTTCATGGTCATGGGCCAAAGCGCCGCCACCGCCGCGGTGCTCGCCATCGAAGCCAACGTCGATCTGCAAAAGCTCGATTACGCCAAGCTCAAAGCGAAGCTCCTTGCTGACGGCCAGGTGCTCGATTTCGAGTCACCGCCCATGCCGGAGCATGTCGCGTTCACCAAAGAACAACTCGGCGGCATCGTCGTCGATGACAGCGAGGCCGATTTGACCGGCTTCAGCTCCGAAGGCCACACCACACCCGGCTTCGTCGGCCAAGGCTACCGCCACGACGGCGACAGCCTCAAAGGCGAGCAAAAGGCCCGCTTCACGCCCAACCTGCCCAACGGAGGCCAGTATCGCGTTTCCATCGCCTACACCGCGCTCGGCAATCGCGCCGAAAAAGTCCCCGTCATCATCCACCACGCCGACGGCGAGAAGACCGTCATCGTGAACCAGAAGGAAAAGCCCACCGAGAAGTTCAATCTGCTCCCTCTCGGCACCTTCCGCTTCGAAGCTGGCAAAACCGGCTGGCTCGAAGTCCGCAATGAAGGCACCACCGGCCATGTCATCATCGACGCGGCGCAGTGGTTGCCCGCGAAGTGAGTTTCATCACTGCTGCTGAAGCACTTCGAGGACTTGATCTCGAAGGGCTTCGGCGGCGGAAGCGTCGCTGAAGTGATTGGTCATGAGGGTGAAGGTCACTTCGGGGCCGGACGAGGTTTTGAGGAAGCCGGTGATGGTTCGGATGCCGGACATGGCACCGCCTTTCCAGCGGAGCGGGCCGCTTGAGAGCAGTGAATTCCGATAAGCAGCACCATGCGGGCCGGTTTTGGCGAGGTGCTGGAGCTTGGCGAGATCGTGTGGGGTGATGAAATCTGCCCGCGAGAGGCCACTGCCGTCTTCCATGCGCAGGCGGGTGAAGTCGAGCCCGCGGCCTTTCCAGTGATCACGGATGACGGCGACGGGATCACGCTGCTGTTGATGGCCGAGGAGGCGCAGCACACACTCGGTTTCATGGTTGTCCGAGGTGGCGTGGATGCTGGTGATGATTTCGATGAGCGGCGGTGAGAGGTGCTGGAGCAGGACGACCTTCGCGGGAGCTGCGCTGGAGGTGAGGCGGCCATCAATCTGGATGCCGCGGGCCACGAGAAGCCGTTGGAAATGGTGTGCGGCAAAGGCTGCGGGATCTGGCACGGCTCCGGTGACGGTGAAGCCCTTCGCATCAAGCGGGAGCGTGCCGCGAAGGTGGATGAAGGGTGTGTTTTCGCCGCCGTGGATCATGACGCGATCACCCGAGCCCGCGGGACCGGTGGTGACTTCGTTGCGGAAGGTGACGCCGGGCACCTCCGGCTCCGCACCGAGAAAGGCGGCTGGCTGGCCGATGGCGGTGCCGGGGCGGAAACGGGCCGTGTAGCGGTTGTGGTTCAAATTGAGAGCAGAGACGCCGCTGCCGTAGCCATTGCCGATGTCTCCCCAGTTCCAGAAATCCGGGTAGAGGCTGCCCTTGATGAGATTGGCATCGACCCGGATGCCGCCGGTGATGCGCCGGAGGCCGTTGGCATGGAGTTTCGCGGCAATTTGCTCCAACGTGGTGAGGTCGAGCATCGGGTCGCCTCCGCCGACGAGCACGAGATCGCCTTCGAGCAGGCCGTTTTGCATGGGCGCGGCAGCTCGAAACTCGGTCACAAAGTGAAAATCGGGGCCCAAGACCTCCAACGCAGTGGCCGTGGTCACCGTTTTGAGAGCGGAGGCCGGGATGAAGGCCGTGTGGGCCTGCGAGTCAAAAACAACACCGCCTTGATCGTCGAGCACACAGAGGCCGATGGCGGCTCCGCGGAGGCCGTCCGTGGTTTGGGCCTTGGCGAGCACGTTTCTGAGATTCGCCTGCCATTTGGCCTCGGGCGCTGCCGTGGGCTTCTCCGGGCCACAGGAGGCCAAGAAGAGCACGATGGGCAGCAGACGGAGCAGGTTTCGCATCGGCGGAGTGTGCGCGTGCCTTGCGGTTTTGCCAAGCGCGGCGCATGCTGCGGCGATGAAACCCGAGAAAGTGAAATTCATGCTGATGGCAGCGGACATGAGGCGTGCCGTGCGTTTTTACCGCGATGTCATCGGACTGGAGGAGGTGTTTGTGAGCGACTTCTGGACCGAATTGCGGCACGGCGACGCGATCATTGCGCTGCACGGCGGGCACGATGGCTTGCGGAATCCCACCGGGCTTTCGTTTCAATTCGAGGACGTGCTGGCCAAATCCGAAGCCATCCGCCAGGCCGGCGCGGTGATCCTTCAATCACCCGGACAACGCGAAGGCGAGCCGATCCTGCTCGGCATCTACCGCGACGCGGAAGGGAACGAGGTTTTTATCACTCAATATGTCGGTTGAGCGAAGGGCAGGGGAGATGTCATGCCTGGCGGCTTTTTTCGCGCATTTCAGGTCGAGGGATTGACACTCGGAGGCCATCCCGCTTAATCTCAAATTTCTCGATAATCTCCCTCAGGCCCCATTTTCGTCTTTCCCCTCCTATTTCATGTACTCGAATGAAAAATACCTCCTGGAACTGCTCCAAGAATCCGGGCTGCTGACTGACCGCGACATCCAGGGCGTGGCCTCGACCAAAAAGCCCGGCGAAAGCGTTCTGGAAACGCTGATCAAGACTGGCGTGGTCTCCGACGAGCAGGTGGCGCAGACCGTGGCGGTTAACTCCGGCATGGAATATGTCGATCTGCACGGCTTCGAGCCGCATCCAAGTCTGAAAAGCCTCGTGCCGCTGGAGGTGGCGGTTCGTTACAAGGTCGCACCGCTGGGCACGAATGGCTCGGCGCTCCAAGTGGTGGTGGCTGATCCGTATGATTTTGAGACGCTCGACGCGCTGCCGCACGTGTTGCAGCCGGAAATCGAGTTTTTCTGCTCCACGCCGGCGCTGATCAAGCTGCTGCAATCCAACATTTACGGCAATGAGGCCATCGGTGGCAGCACGGTGAAGGGGCACGGACTGGATGCAGCGGGCGATGACGCGCCGGTGATCAAGCTGGTGACGAACCTGCTGACCGAGGCCTTCAAGAACAAGGCGTCCGATATTCACATCGAGCCGATGGAGAAGGACATCCGCGTCCGCTACCGCATGGACGGTGTGATGGTGGACATCGAGCATCATCCGAAGCGTCTGCTGGCTGCGATCATCGGTCGTATCAAGATCATGACCGGCACGATGCAGCTCGATGAGAAGCGCGTCCCGCAGGACGGCCGCATCCAGATGAACTACAACGACAAGGAGATCGACATGCGTGTCTCGATCATCCCGACGAGCAATGGCGAGTCGGTCGTCATGCGTGTGCTCGACAAGAGCAGCCTGCGCCTCGGCCTTGTGGACCTCGGCTTCCTCTCGGATGACCAGGCCAGCTTTGAGGAGCTCATCTCCCTGCCGGACGGCATCATTCTGGTCACCGGCCCCACGGGTTCCGGCAAGACGACGACGCTTTACGCCTGCCTGAACTTCATCAACCGCCCGGACCGCAAGATCATCACGGTGGAAGACCCTGTCGAATATGAGCTTCCCGGCATCAACCAGGTCATGGTGAAGGAGGATGTGGGCATGACCTTTGCTGCCGCGCTACGCGCGATGCTGCGTCAGGCGCCAAACATCATCATGCTGGGGGAAATTCGTGACATGGAGACGGCATCCATCGCCATCCAGGCCTCGCTGACAGGTCACTTGGTGTTCTCCACGCTGCACACGAATGACGCTCCGAGTGCTGTGGCCCGTCTGGCGGACATCGGCATCAAACCCTTCCTCATCGCCTCCGCTGTGCGTGCCATCGAGGCCCAGCGCCTCGTGCGCAAACTGTGCGGTGATTGCAAGACGGTCTCGTCGCTCAGCGATCGCGAGCTGCGTTCGCTCGGTCTTGACGCGGCGCAGGCTATGGATGCCACGATCATGGGACCTGCGGGCTGCGGCAAGTGCCGCCAGCTCGGCTATCGCGGTCGTATGAGCCTCGTCGAGATCTTCAAAATCGACGACGAAGTGCGCAGCATGATCAATCAGCAGCTCACCACGCCGCAGCTCCGCAAGCGTGCCCGCGAGCTCGGCATGCGCACCCTGCGCGAGGACGGCGTCCGCAAGGTGCTGGCCGGCCTCACGACCGCCGATGAGGTCATCGAGGCCACCATGGCCGACTCGCATTGATCTTTCCGCCTTTCCTCCTCCCTCGTAACTCTTTTCTCTTAAATCACCATGACTGTTTCCAACGTCATCGACATGCTCATCAACCGCGGCGTCATCGACTCCGGCCAGGCCGACGATTTGACGCGCGACTGCGTCACCGACGGCAAGGACATTCTCCAGACGCTGCTCGACTACGGCATCTACTCGAACGAAGACGAGTTCTGGGGGCACGTGGCCGAAGAGCTCGGTGCAGAGCACTTTGACCTCGCCACCTACGAGCCAGCTCCATCTGTGGTGAATCTCATCACCCCAGGCATGGCACGCCTGTATGGCTGCTTCCCCATCACGCTCGATGGGCAAGGCCTGCATGTGGCCTTCACGGATCCGCTGAACCCGCAACTCGTCGAGGACCTCCGCTTCGGTCTCGGAAAAAGCATTGTGCCCGTCGTGGCCCGCCGCAGCCAGGTGCAGGCTCTCATTGATAAACACTACGGCAACAGCGCCCCAAGCATCGAGGAGATCTTTGGCCAGATGGGCAAGGGTGGTGCCGCGGCGCAGTCCGCGGAGCAGGAGGCCAATTCCGCTCCGATTGTGAAGTTCGTCGATCTCGTGCTCACCCAAGCCATCAAGGAGCGTGCCTCGGACATCCACTTCGAGCCCTTCGAGCGTGAATTCAAGATTCGCTACCGTGTGGACGGTGCCCTGTATGAGATGGCCCCGCCTCCCGTGCACCTCGCCACCTCCGTCATTTCCCGCGTGAAGGTCATGGCGAACATGAACATCGCCGAACGTCGTATCCCGCAGGACGGCCGCATCATGACCACCGTCGCTGGAAAGGCCATCGACATGCGCGTCAATTCGCTTCCGACGCAGCATGGCGAGTCCGTGGTGCTTCGCGTGCTCGACCGCTCCTCCGTGAACCTGGATCTCGAGACGCTCGGCATGCAGCCCTTCCTTTTCGACTACATCGTCGAGACAATTCACAAGCCGAACGGCATCTTCATCGTCACCGGCCCCACTGGTGCCGGCAAGACGACCACTCTTTATGCCGCCCTCCGCCGCATCAATACCATCGATGCCAAGCTCCTCACCGCTGAAGACCCCGTCGAATACGAAATCGATGGCATCATGCAGGTGCCGATCAACGAGGGCGTCGGGCTCACCTTCGCCAAGGCACTGCGTGCCTTCCTTCGTCAGGACCCGGACCGGATCATGGTGGGGGAGATGCGCGACCTCGAAACGGCGCAAATCGCCATCCAAGCATCGCTCACGGGCCACTTGGTGCTCAGCACGCTTCATACCAACGACTCTGCTGGTGCTGTGACCCGTCTCGTGGACATGGGCGTCGAACCCTTCCTTGTCTCCGCCACGCTGGAGGGGGTGCTCGCTCAGCGTCTCCTGCGCACCATTTGCAAAGGGTGCCGTGCCCCCTACGAGCCGAACAACCACATCCTCACCCAGCTCGGCCTCAGCCGCGATGACATCGCCGGGAAGCCCTTCTACACGGGTTCAGGTTGCTCCACTTGTGGTAACAGCGGTTACAAAGGCCGCAAAGGCATCTACGAACTGCTCGACATCAGCGACCCTCTCCGTGATCTGATCACTTCACGTGCGCCGTCGCTGGTGCTTCGCCAAAAAGCCATCGAACTCGGCATGGTCACCCTCCGCGAGGACGGCCTGCGCAGCATTTATGATGGTGACACCACCGTCGAAGAAGTGCTGAAGTACACCTGATCCAGCCATTCGCCGCCAGAAATCTACCGCAGATGGATTTCCGGCGCGAATTTGAGATGGACAGAACGCTTCCTCCCTCGGTATAAGCACACATACCCGCGATTTTCGCCCCCTTTCCCGACAACAATTCTATGCCCCGATTCCACTACATCGCTCTCGACCAGAACGGCCAGGAGACTGCCGGCGATCTGGAAGCCGCCTCCGAGGCCGACGCCTACAACCAGCTCCGTGCCAGCGGCTACTACCCGACCCAGGTGGCTGCAGAAGGAGCCGGTCAGGCTGCCGCGATCAAAAAACGCGCCAAGACCTCCAAGGGTAAGGAGAAAGTCGTGAGAGTGGGTGCCAACGCCCGCGTGAAGAGCAAGGTGCTCATGATTTTCACGCGCCAGCTCGCCACCCTGATCGACTCAGGTTTGCCGCTGCTCCGTGGGCTCACGGTGCTCGGACGCCAGGAGCCAGTGCCGGTGATGAAAGCCACGATCAACACGCTCGCTGAGAACGTGCAGACCGGCTCGACCTTCTCCGAAAGCCTCCAGCAATATCCCCGCATCTTCAACAAGCTGTATGTGAACATGGTGAAGGCCGGTGAACTCGGCGGTGTGCTTGAGCTTGTCTTGAATCGTCTGGCCGAATACCAGGAAAAGGCTCAAAAGCTCAAAAACAAGATCGTCGCCGCGATGGTTTACCCCATCATCGTGATGTGCATCGCCGCGGGCATCATGGTCTTCCTCATGCTCGTGATCGTTCCGCGCTTCGAAACCATTTTCGAGGACATGCTCGGGTCCAAGGAAAAGCTGCCAGAGCTCACGAAGTGGGTCATTGGCTTCTCCCGCTGGATGTGGGAATACATCTGGTACATCATCGCCGTGGTCGTGACGGTCTTCGTCTCCTGGCGTGCCATGGCCGCCACCAAGGGCGGTCGCCTCTGGATTGATGGGATGAAGCTCAAATTGCCGCTCTTTGGTGATGTGCAGCGCAAAACCGCCATCTCGCGTTTCACCCGCACCCTCGGCACTCTCGTCACTTCAGGTGTGCCGATTCTTCAGGCCCTCAACATTACTCGTGACACCGCTGGTAACGTCGTCGTCTCCAACGCCATCATGAAGGTGCACGATGCGGTGAAAGAAGGTGAATCCATGGTGGGCCCGCTTGAGGCCAGTAACGTCTTCCCGCCGATGGTGATCTCGATGGTGGACGTGGGTGAGGAAACAGGTCAGCTCCCCGAGATGCTCTTGAAGATTGCGGACGTTTACGAAGATGAGGTGGACAATTCCGTCTCGGCCCTCACCTCCATGCTCGAGCCGTTGATGATCGTCATCCTGGCCCTTGTGGTCGGTGTGATCGTCATGGCGCTCTTCCTTCCGCTTATCGACGTCATTAAAAACCTCAGCGGTGGTGGCGGGGGCTAGGTCTAAACGCCTCGCCGCTTCCCTCTCCAACCTCTCAACCCCGCTTTGTCATGAAACTCCCCGTCTCACGCCGCCGGGCCTCCGGCTTCACCCTTGCTGAAATGATGATTGTCATATCGATCATCGTCGTTTTGGCAGCATTGACCCTTGGCGGCTACAACTACGCGATGCGTGGCTCCAAGCGCCGCACCACAGAGGCCACTATGACGGCGATCACGTCCTCGCTGGAGCGTTACTTTGAGAAGTATGGGGAGTACCCCGAGCCGGCATCCCAAGAGGAATTTGTGCAGACAATGCCGGGCAAACAGTACAATGTGGGCGGGGCGCGTTGTCTTTATCAGGCTCTCCGAGGAGATGGTTACGATGCCATCAAAGGAGCGGAGAATTCCGCAGGTGGTGGCACTGCAGCCTCCGATGGAGATTTTGATGAGTCGGAAGTGCTCAACGTATTGTTCAAGGACATGCCGCCCACGATGTGGAGGAAGCTGAACGGTGCCTATTTTATTGTCGATGGCTTTCAAAACCCATTCCAATATGCCAAAGCCCCTCCAGTGGGAACCACTGCTGCTGGTGGCGGAGGTGGTTCGAGTGGCGAGGTGGAACCCACCATCAACTCAACCTATGACATCTGGTCGTATGGAGAGGATGACATCAATACCTCGGCCAAGTCTTCCGACGCGATCGACAAGCCCGAAATCGCCGCCAAGTGGATCAAGAACTGGTGAGTGTAAAAGGGGCGTGTCAGCGCTAGCGCCATCATTGGAACACAGCCATGCCCATCGGACTAGCAATCGCAGCCATTCTGACGCTCTTCGCCAGTTTTTGGGCGTTGAACGTGGCGCGTGATCCACGTGTGTGGCGGCTCTGGTGGATGGACCTTCTCGGCGTGTTGGATGTGGATACGGACCGCGAGGTGCGCCGGGTGCAGGAGCAGCACATGTCATTCATGTGCTATCTGCTCTTCGTTCTCCTGCTGGTCACCAGCTTGAGCGGGGCCTTCTGGACTGTTGACCTCGTTCGTGAACACCGGCGCGAAAAGACACGTTTCGAACGTGAGGTGAACCTGAATCGCGACGAGATCGACAAGGTTCAAAACAAACCTCAGGGGCTCAGGCGCTGAGCGTGAGGCCTTGCTGGATCGGCGTTGTTTTGCCGCCATGTCTTGAGTTGGTCTCGCAGGGTGTCGCCCACTCCCTTTTGTTCGGGGTGCTCGGCCAGGTTGTGCTGTTCCAGCGGATCATTGTCGAGGTCAAAAAGTTGCTCGTGTCCTGCACTGGGGTACACAATGAGTTTCCAGCGCCCGTCGCAGATCATCCGCTGCGTGTCTGTAAACATGCCGGTCACAAAGTCATGCACACGTGCCTTTTCATGCCGCAGCAGTGGCGCGAGGCTGTTTCCTGTCACCGTCGCCGGAATCGACAGGCCTGAGAGTTCGCACAAGGTCGGAAACAAATCGCAAAGCGTCACCAGCGCCGTGGAGCGCTCGTTTCTCGGCAGTCCGGGGCCGCAAATGATCAAGGGGCTGCGGATGCTGTGCTCGTAGCAGTTTTGTTTGCCCAGCAGACCATGACTGCCGAGTGCGAGGCCCTGGTCGCTTGTGAATACGACGATCGTCTCGTCCTTCGCTGGAAGCGCATCCATGATGCGTCCGAGTTGGGCGTCCATGTCTGTGATCATCGCATAGTATAGGGCCAGTTCCTCCTTCACCGCCGCTTCCGTTCGCGGAACCGGCAAAAGCTGCTCATCGCGGCCATCGATGTTTCCATGATCAAAAGGGTGCTGAGGGGCGAAATTGGCTGGTAGAGGCATTTTTGCGGCCTTGTAGCGGTTTTCCATGCCCGCTGGCCACTGACGAGGATCATGAGGAAAGGCAAAGTTCACATGCAGCAGCCACGGTTTGCCCTTGGGAGCCGTTTGAATGGCACGGATGGCTCCGTCAGCGATCTGACGGCTGTTGTCGGGCTGCAAACCGACGCCTTTTTCGAGCTCAGGCCGGTTTTGCAGATCTTTGAAGGTCCAGCCGCGATACCCCGTGAGCGGCCGGCCGCGCGCATCGACCTCCGGTTGAGTGACGCCCTTCGCGCCGCCACTGGAGTAGAGTGCGCTCGTTGTCGTGTAGCCGCGCTGCAACGGGTGCCCGTCATTGTGCCATTTGCCCGAGTAGCATGTGTGCCAGCCCGCCTTTTGAAAGGTTCCCGCCAAAGTCGCCAGACGTGGATCAATAGCACCCGCTGGATACTTGGGCAGCGCTCGGAACGCGTGTGTGCCTGTCAGCATTTGCGCCCGGCTCACATGACAGATCGGATAACCGGCATACGCCCGCGAAAAAGCCGTTCCCTGTGCCACCAAACGGTCCAGATTCGGCGTCTCGATTACCGCATTGCCCAGCGCATGAATCGTGTCTGGTCGCTGATCATCACTGACGATGAAAAGGATATTCGGAGCCGCCGGAAGGGCGGCGACGGCCAGCCAAAACATCAAGAGTACGCGCATGCTGCTCTAAACGTGCCTGCGGCATGCCACCTCACATTCAGTGTCACTCCGCGCCGGTGCTGTTGAGCGGCCGGAAGGTCTCGATGTAGCCGATCATCATCTCATCGACGGTTTGCGGGCCCCAGTGGACGGTTTTCGTGGGGTCGGGGTTGGCTTTGTTGCCGGCGCTGTTGTCGAAGAGGGCGGTGATTTTGAGCTGGGAGCCGCGGGGTAGCACCTTGGGCTGCGCGAGGTCGTAGCGGAGCTGCCAGTTGAAGTCGTAGCGTGGGATGTCGAGCAGCGTCTCGGTGCCGTCGGCGCTGATGAGCTCGTATTTGAAGGCTTTGCCGCGCACATGCATGTGGGCCATGTAGGCCATGACGTTCATGTCGTAAGGCACCGCTTTGGTGAAGGTCTCCTCATGCGCGGCGGCTCCGGGCGGGATGTTCAGCTTCCGCTTGGGCACGCCGATGGTCTCCACGGCGTAGCGCGGCTGCTTTTTGGCAAACACGAGGCCCATGCGGAGCTGGTCCTGCGTGGCCTTGCCGCTCGGTGTGTAGTGAATCTGGAAGCCGACGGTGGCTCCGGCAGGCAGTTTGCGGGCAAATCCCTCCGGGTAGAGCTGCGAGGCATTGCCGGGCACATACGCGGCCCAGTAACCGCCGGTGCCTTCATCGCGATCTCGCGCACGGCTGCCTTTTTCAAACACGCTGACGATGACGTGATGCACGACGCTGCGGTCGGTGGGCATGATCTCATAACCCTGCACCCACGTGTCCTCCGTGAGCGTGGTCTGCGCGGTGAGGAACTGGTAGGGCATGAAACCTTCCGCCTTGATCGAAACGGGGCGCGGAAGCTGCACGATGAGGTCCGGTTTGCCGATGGTCCACTCGTCTTCGAACTTCAACGGCGCGGGTGCGTCGGCGGGATCGCCGAGCGGACGATCCGCACTGTCGAGCCAGGCGAGGAGATCGGTTTTGTCGCGGCTGCTGAGGCTGCAATCATTCGCCCACGGGCTGTCTTTGCCCTCCGGCACCGGCGCGGCGAACCACGGCGGCATGGTGCCTTCGCTGATGACGCGTTTGATGACCTTCGCGCGGTCGGTGACCTCCGCGAGGTCGTCCAAAGCGAAGGGCGCGATGCCGTTGTCGCGATGGCAGGTGACGCAGTTTTGCTGAAGGATGCGCGCGACGTCGCGGTGGTAGGTGATGGTCGTTTTTGCGGTGTTTTTCGCGGGAAAATCGAGTTCGCAGCCGGGCGCTGCCGTGGCGGCGATTTGGGGCAGCGAACCGGCGAGCATGGCGGTGACGGCGTTGCGCAGGTAGCTCGTGCGCGGCGCGTCGTGGCTGTAATCGATGCCGTATTGGTCATCGAGTGCGCCGCGGTAGATGAGCGTGCGTTTGGCATCGATGAGGAAGACCTCGGTGGTCGTCTGTGCGTCCAAAGCGGCCGCGAGAGCCTTTTCCTTGTCATGGCAGTAAGTGGCGGTGATTTTGGCCTCACCGAGCTGAGCTTTGATCTCGTCCGCCGATTCGCTGGCGAAGGGATTCACGAGAATGAGGGTGATGTTTTGCTCGCGGAGGTCTTTTTCAAGGCGGGCGAGGCTATGAATGTATTTTTTGCTCACCGGGCAGGTCGCGCTCGTCATGGCGATGACACTCGCTTTGAACTCACTGAGCTTGTGCGTTGCTCCGTTGAGGTCGGTGAAGCTCAAATCGGCAATCTGGCGGCCGATGCCGAGTTCGGTGCCTTTGAGCACACGCGGGCCGGAGGTGACGACGGGCACGCTTGGTGGTGAATCAGTCGGGGCGGAGGGCTTGAGGGCGTTTTCGACGACTTTGCGCCCTTCCTCCTGGGTAATGACGCCATCTTTGTTGAGATCAAAACGGGCGAAGACGGCTGCTTGCGGCACTTCATCACGCGTGAGCCTGCCGTCCTTGTTTTTGTCGAGCCGTTGCCAGAGGCGCTTTCCTTGATTGAGGTCGGTGGGGATGCCGGCGGTCGATTCGGAGCTGCCGCTCATCACGCTGCGTGTTTCCTCGAGCGAGATGTTTCCATCGCCATTGAGGTCAAAGCGCTTGAAGAGGGCGGTTTGCGGCAGCTCGGAAGGCGTGACCTTGCCGTCCTGATCGGCATCGTATTTCTGGAAGGCGAGATCCGCGGCGTTTTGCGCGGCCGCGGTGGTGGCGAGGAGCAGGAAAAGGGCAGGTTTCATGAAGCTGGCACTGAGTGCCTCGTGAAACGCCGCTGTATGACAGCAGTCGCGTAAAAATCAGCCGATGTGCGATCCAGGGCGGCAGGCCTGCACGACGAGCTCGCTCAACCATGGATCAGGATGATCAACAGCCTCGGCCGGGATGCGAAACTCGGTGACGCCGGTGCTTCGCGAGACCAGCTTGAGGCCAAACGGATAGTCTTTGAACAGCAGCGAGCACATTGCGGGGATTGAACGTCCCTCACGTTGGGCTCGGCTTGCGATCGCGGCGATGGCAGCGGGTTCGAAATCGAGGCGGAAGCCATGCTGGCGTAGAAACTCGTCGCTGTAGGCCGCGATCTCATCGGCGTGTGCGGCTCCGAGTTGGTTCACAAAGGTCAGCGCTTCCTGACGGCAATGTTCCAGGGCTGTTTGAGGCGATTTGACCAGTGCGGCATCGATCTGTAGTTCGGGCAGGCCGAGGCTAGGCATCTCGAATTTGAACTCGCGCAGCACCTTCTCCCAGGCGGTGACAAGGCCCCGGGCGCCTGTTTTTTCCTCGGCGGCCCGGGCGGCGATCTCGCGCAGGGCGTCATCGTGGAAGACAGCCTTGATGCCATACGCGGCGAACTCCCGCTCATACTGGCGGATGAGGCTGCCTTCGCTGGTTTTCATGATGTCGAAGAGGTCATCCGCGCTGAGCGGGTCACACACCACACGCACCGGCAGGCGGCCGATGAATTCAGCCTCAAAGCCGTAGTCGATGAAGTCCTTTGTGATGGCATCGCGGAGCAGATGATCGGCGGGCGTGCGTTCGGCATCGGTGGCGGAGACAAAGCCGATGGCTTTCCGGTTCGTGCGCTTCTCGATGAGCTTCTCCAGGCCGGAAAAGGCACCGCTGACGATGAAGAGAATGTTTCGCGTGTTGATCACCTCGCGGCCGGTGCGGCCTTTGCGGGTATCAAACATCATCTGCATCTGGCTGCGGATGTCATTCTGGGCGTAGAGCGGCACCTCCGTCTCCTCCATGAGCTTCAGCAGGGCTGTTTGCACGCCGCGGCCGCTCACATCACGCCCGAGGCGTTCGGGACCGCTGCTGAGCTTGTCGATCTCATCGAGGTAAATGATGCCGTGTTCGGCGAGTTCGATGTCGCCGTCTGCCTTGCTCACGAGATCGCGCACCATGTCATCGACATCAGCACCGACGTAGCCCGTCTCGCTAAATTTTGTGGCATCTGCTTTCACAAAGGGCACGCCGATGAGATCGGCGATGTGTTTGACGAGGTAGGTCTTTCCGACGCCGGTGGGGCCCGCGATGATCACATTCTGCTTCGAGAATTCCAGCGGCGCGGCATCCGGGTTCTGCTGGCGGTGCTCGCGCAGCATGCGGGCGTGGTGGTAATGATCACACACCGCGGTGGCCAGCACTTTCTTGGCCTCATCCTGGCGGATGACATAGCGGTCCAGGTGCGCCTTGATCTCCGCGGGCTTGAAGCGGAACTCAAAGGCGGCGCTGTTGTCCGGGGCAGGGGACTCTGACGAGGGGGAATCATCGTCAGTCACCTTGCGCGGCATCGGCCCGTCGATGCGAGTGAAGAGGACCTGGCCACCGAGGGTGTTCTTGATGAAGTCTTCGAGCTTGCGGCTGACCTCCTCGGCCGTGGCAGGCTTCTTCGGCTTGTCCTCCTCCGGCTGATCTGAAGGAGAGGCGGGCGTTTCAGAGGTGGTGTCGCTCATGGGGGGAGTACGCGTAAACCAGCGCCGCGGCTGTGCAAGACGCGGTTTTCCAAAGCAGGGCATTGTTGGCGTCTCAGGCCTACTTGGTTGCACGAGGGCTTTGCCAGCTCGGGGTTGAGGGGGTAGATTTTCGGGCATGAAACCAACCACCTGCCTCGGGATGCTGTTTTTGATGCTCGGTGCCGCCCGCGCCGAGATGGCAACGGAACTGCCTGCGATCGAAGTGAAGCCGAAACCGGCGGACGAGGTCGTGCAGACGACCTTCAAGTTTCGCAACAAGGGCTCGAAGCCGGTCAAAATCCTCGACCTCGAAAGCTCCTGCTCCTGCCTGAGCGCGGAGATGGACAAAGCGGAGTATCAGCCGGGCGAGGAAGGCACAGGGAAGGCGGAGTTCAAGGTGTCCACATTTGTCGGCCGGCATGAGAAGCTGATCACCGCCCTCACCGATGACCCGGAGCAGAAGGAGTGGGTGATCACCTTCATACTCGACATCCCGGCGGTCGTGGACATCGAGCCGAAGACGATCCAGTGGTGGGTGGGCGATGAGCCGGTGGAGAAGACGACGACGGTAAAGATGAATGCGGACACGCCGATGACGATCAAGAACATCACGGCGACGCGGGACAATGTGGAATTTTCGTGGAAGGAGGTCACTCCGGGCCGGGAGTATCTGGTGACGGTGAAGCCGAAGAGCACGAAGGACGTGACGCTGGGGGCCCTGAAGATCGAGACGGACAGCACGATCCCGAAGTACCAACGCCAACTGGCCTTCTTCAGCATCTACAACAAGCCCGCGGAACCTGCGAAGCCGGTGGAGGCCGCGAAGGCTCCATGAAGGCCATCGGGCAGGCTTTGATCCTCGTGGCGCTGGCAGCGGTGGCGGCGTTTGGCACGCAGCAGTGGCATCCACGGGCTCCGGTACTCTATTTGACGCAGGAGCCGCTGCGGGATGACGAGGTGAGCCTGGCGGTGATCCGCGAGAAATTTCACGAGAGTGTGCTGTGGATCGATGCGAGACCTGCGGACCAATTTGCGGTGAAGCATGTGCCGGGGGCGTTGAACGTGAGCGAGCAGCAGTTTGACGAGCAGCTCGTGCAGCATCTGGATACCTTGCAGACGAACACGAAGCCGGTGGTGGTGTATTGCAGCGGCCAGAAGTGCGAGGCGAGCCGGAAGGTGATGGAGCGGCTGAAGGAGATGGGCTTTGTGAAGGATGCCTTCGTCTTCAAAGGCGGCTGGAGCGTGCTGGAAAAGGCGAAATCCGAATGACGAAGGGCTTTGAAGGCTCTTTAGGAGGCGGGAATGACCTGGGATTCTGTTTTGGACAACCTTCGCGGCCGCCGCCTGTGGATGTGGCTGGGCGGGATCGTGCTCGTGCGCCTGATCATGATGCTCGTCGTGGTGAATGGGGCGGACCTCGCGGGCGATGAGGCTTATTACTGGGATTGGGGCCGCCGCCCGGACTGGGGCTACTACTCGAAGCCGCCGATGATCGGCTGGATGATGGGAGTGATCGGCTGGCTGACGGGCAATGCGGAGTGGGGCATCCGCTTCACGGCGCTGCTGCTGGGGCTGGCGACGCTGCTGCTGACGTGGAAGCTCGCTCACGATCTGCTCGGCGAACGTGTGGCAGGTCTCGCGGCGCTGCTGATGGTGCTCACACCGGGAAACGCGGGCCTGTGCCTGCTGCTGACGATTGATGCGCCGCTGCTGCTGGCATGGACCTGCGGCCTGTGGCTCTTTTGGCGGGCGGCGCAGGCACCGGAGAAATGGTCTCGCTGGCTGCTGCTGGGGCTGGTGATCGGCTTTGGCTGCCTGAGCAAGCAGATGATGCTGGTCTTCCCGGTGCTGATGATTGTCTTCGCGGCACTGTCAGCGGAAGATCGCGGCCTGCTGCGGCGTCCGGGCTTCTGGATGGCGGCGGTGCTGGGCCTGCTCTTCATCGGGCCGGTGCTGTGGTGGAATCAGCAGCACGGCTGGATCACGCTGGAGCACACAAAGCATCACTTTGATTCCTCCTCGACGCCCACCTTCAGCAAGTGGCTGGGACGCACGGGGGAAAACATCGGCCTGCAGGCGCTGGTCTATACGCCGGTGCTTTTCGTCGCGATGATCGCAGCGCTGTGGCGTGCGTTTCGCGGCTTTCGCGGGCTCTCGCGGCCGATGCGTTACCTGTGGCTCTGCGCCGGACCTGCGCTGGCCTGCTTTGCCCTGCTGGCCCTGCGCCAGCGTATCAACCCCAACTGGCCCGCGGCCTTCTTTGTGCCCGCGATCATCCTCGCGGCGGCCTGGATGCTGGAAAGCGGTCGCGAGGGCTGGCGGCGCTGGTCGCTGCGCATCGCGGGTGGCCTCGCCGTGATCATCCATGTTGCTTTGATCGTGGTGATGAGCACCGAATTGAGGACGATCAAGAAGGTGGCGAGCCTGCGCGGCTGGCGCGAGGCGGGCATCGAGGCGGATGCCTGGCTGCAAAAACTGCCAGAGCTGGACAACACCTTTGTGATGACGCTCGGCCATCGCTACCACGCGGCATGGATGGCCTTTTACATGCCGAGCCACCCGCGCAGCTATCGCTGGGAAGCCAGCGGCTTCCCGCAGTCGCAGTATGAAATCTGGCCAGGACCGGAGGAATGCATCGGCAAGCACGCGATGATCCTCGTGCCGGAAGGCCTCACGGAGGAACACATCCCGCAAGAAGTCCGCGAGTCCTTTGAGAAGCTGGAACGTGTGGGAGTATTCTCCATCCCGCTGGGCAGCGAGAAGCGCGAGTTTGGCGTCTTCCGCGGCGTGAAGCTGAAAACCTGGAAGGCCATCCGCCCGTCATGAACACTTGGGATCTCGATTTGCTCCACCTCATCAACCAGACGTGGTCCACCGGCTGGCTGGACTACGTCATGCCCGCGATCTCCGCCATCGAGGCCTGGATGCCGCCGCTGGTGCTCGTGTCTCTGGCCCTCGTCATGCGAGGCGGAAGGAAGGCCCGCGTGATGTTTCTCTGCGCCGCTTTGGCCATCGGCATCGGCGATGCGCTGGTCTCGAACACGCTCAAAAAGCTCGTCGGCCGCGTGCGGCCCCGCGATGCCATCGAAGGCGTCATCATCCGCGATCTCGGCCATGCCACGCCGGCGGTGATGCGGCTGTTTGTGAAGCCCGTGCGGGAAACGAGCTTGCCGCGGGGCCAGTTGCGCGGCAAATCCTTTCCCTCCAGCCACACGGTGAACATGTTTGCCGTGGCCAGCGTGGTAGCGTGCTTTTATCGGCGCATCGGGCTGGGAATTTATTTGCTCGCGGCTGCGGTGGCATGGTCGCGCATCTACTGCGGGGCTCACTGGCCCTCGGACATCCCGCCGAGCATGGCTCTGGGCGTGCTGACCGGCCTCGGCGTGGTCTTTTTCGTCCGACGGCTGGCCGGGAAAAGAGCCACCGAGGGGGCAAAACCTTGAAAAATGTCCTTCAAAGGGCCTGACATTCCATTTGACGGACGCGGTCCTGCCCCTACTTTCGCCGCCCTTTCCCACCCCCCCTACGATCCCACCATGACTGAAGTTCAAATCCGCAAAGGCGAACCCGTTGACCGCGCTCTCAAGCGTCTGAAGACCCGACTTGAGATGGACGGCATCCTCGAAGAAGTCCGTCGCCTTCGCGCCTTCGAAACCCCCAAGGAGCGCTATCGCCGCAAGGCACGCGCCTCCGCCAAGCGTGGCAAGATCCGCTTCCGCTTCACGATGCCGAAGGCTCCTGAAGCTGCCGAAGCTCCTGCTGCCCAAGCTTAATTCATCACGAATCCTTTCCGACGCCGCCGTCAGCTCACGCAGCCTGACGGCGGCGTTGTTTTTCCGCCCGGAGCTGCCCGCAGCCCGCGGCCACATCGATGCCGCGACGCTGACGGATGGTGCATGGATACCCAGCGTCCTGAAGAAGCTGGTGAAACGAGTTCGCGGCCTCCTCGGCGCTTTCGATGCCCTCGTAACCCGCAGTGCGGTTCAGCGGGATGAGATTCACATGGGCATCGAGACCCCGCAGAAGCTCCGCCACGCGTTTCGCATGCTCCGGCGTGTCGTTCACGCCATGAATCAAGGTCCACGCGAAGAAGATGCGCCGGCCTGTCTGCGCATTGTAGCGGCGACAAGCATCAAGGAGGGCCGGTAAAGGCCAGCGCAGGTTCGCAGGCACGATGGCGCTGCGTTCCTCGTCCGTGGCGGCATGCAGCGAGACGGCGAGATTGTAAGGCCGGTTCTCCTCGGCGAGCCGCAGGATACCAGGCACGACACCGACGGTAGAGATGCTCACTTTGGACGGGCCAATGTTGATGCCGCTGGTGTGCGTGATGATGTCCAGCGCCGTCATGACGGCATCGTAGTTGTGCAGCGGCTCGCCCATGCCCATGAAGACGAGATTGCGCAGCCGCTTGCCCTGCTCCGCGAGCACGCGGCGGGCATGATGCACCTGCGAGACGATCTCGCCGGGCCTCAAGTGACGCACAAAGCCCATCTGCCCGGTGGCGCAAAACACGCAGCCCATGGCGCAACCGGCCTGTGTGCTGATGCAGGCCGTGTGACGGCCGTCGTAGCCCATGATGACCGTTTCGATCTCCTGGTTGTCGGCGAGCTTGAGGAGCGATTTTCGCGTCAAACCATCGCTGCTGGGCACATCGAGATTCAGTGGCGGCACATCGAGCTTCCAAGCGCCGGAACCCAGCGCCGCCTCCAGCCATCGCCGCAGCGGCGGGGCCAGATCGTCACGCGAGAGCGGATCGGTGAGCGAGCGGTATTGCAGCGTGTTCCAAAGCGTCTTCGCATGCAGCGGGCGCAGCCCCTCGCTGACGAGCAAGGCTTCCATCTGGTCAAAGGTGAGGTCGTGAAGGCTGCGCGAGTCCATGGTCACCTCATTCAATCGTGATGCCCTCCCGCAGGGTGCGCTCCGCGGCCTCGGCGGCCGGTTCCCTTCGTGCGTGAATGCGGGCGAGCACCTGTCCGATCTGCACCTGCGTGCCTGTTTTGGCGATTTGATCGCAGCCGACGGCAAAATCGACCGGGTCGCTGGCCTTCGAGCGACCTGCACCGAGGTTCAGCACGGCGAGACCGGTTTGATAAGCGTCCATGCGACGCAGCACGCCCGATGCCTCAGCACGCACTTCGCGAATGACGGGTGCCCGATGCACCTGCGCGAGCTTTTCGAGCTTCGAAACATCCCCGCCCTGCGCCTCGACAATCTCCTGAAACTTCCGCCAGGCCGAGCCATCGTGCAAAAACGTGCGCAAATGCTCGCGGGAGGAGATCGAGACCGCTCCGGCGAGGTTGAGGCAGATCTCTTCCAAATCGGCCGGCCCCCTGCCGTGAAGGCATTCGACAGCCTCAATGACCTCCAGCGCATTGCCCGCGGCATGACCCGTGGGCTCGTTCATCTCGTTAATGTGCACGCTGGCCTTCAAACCGAGCACCTTGGCCGTGCTGACCATGCTTTGCGCCAACGCATTCGCATCGTCGTAGCTGCGCATGAAGGCACCTGTGCCGTGCTTCACATCGAGAATCAGCCGATCAAGACCTTCAGCGAGTTTTTTGCTCAGGATGCTCGCCGTGATCAGCGGGATGCTGGGCACCGTGCCGGTCACATCACGCAGCGAGTAGAGTTTTTTGTCGGCGGGACAAATGCTGTCCGTCTGGCCGATGAGCACGCAGCCGGTCTTTTCGATCACGCGATGAATCTCCGCCTCATCGAGCCGGGTGCGGAAGCCAGGAATCGACTCCAGCTTGTCCAAGGTGCCGCCGGTGATGCCGAGGCCACGCCCAGAAATCATCGGCACCCAGGCCCCATCGCAGGCCAGCAGCGGCGCGATGATGAGCGAGGTTTTGTCGCCAATGCCACCCGTGGAATGCTTGTCGATGCGCATCGGCGCATGCGCGGGCCACTCCAGCGTGCTGCCGCTGTGCAGCATGGCCTCGGTGAGCGCGGCCGTTTCCTCCGCCGTCATGCCGCGGAAGTAGATGGCCATCGCGAGGGCACTCATTTGGTAGTCCGGCATGTCGCCCTTCGTGAAGAGCTCGATCACGGCACGGATCTCCTCGCGGGTGAGCACCGCGCCATCGCGCTTCGATGCGATCAAGGAAGGAATATGCATGCCGCCATGATGCCGACGATCCGCCGCGAGTCCACCACCTCTCAGCGCATGCGCAGCGCGAGGTAGTTTCGTAGCGCCAACGAGTGCGATTCATCTGTCGGCAGGCTCAAGTAGTCGATCTGATGCTTGCGGAAGCCTTCTTTGAGATCGGTGGCGAATTGCTTCTGCACCTCGATGTAGCGTTGACGCACGGTGGCGGGATCGAGGAGGAGGAAGTCCTCGTCGTTTTCGAGGTTCTCAAACCGCGCCCAGTTCCCAAACGGGAAGTCGATCTCATCGCGATCCCACAATTGCAGTGCGATGACCTCATGGCCCTTTTTGCGCAGGATGCCGACCGCCTTCAAGATGGCCGCTGGATCGTCAAAGAAGTCGCTGATGAGGATGACGAGGCCGCGACGCTTCAGCCGCTGCGCCAGCGATTCGATGACCGGAGCGAGGCTGGTGTCCTTGCCGGGCTCCGTTTTGATCATCGTCTCAAGCAGGACATGCAGATGCGTGATCTTTGTGTGGCACGGAATCATATCGCGCACCTTGCTGTCGAAGGTGATGAGGCCCACGGCGTCCTGCTGGCTCATGAGCAAGTAAGCGAGCGAAGCGGCGAGCTTGCGGGCGTAGTCGAACTTCAGGATACCCTTGCCGCCGCGGTAATTCATGCTGCCGCTGGCATCGAGCACGATGGTGGCCCGAAGGTTCGTCTCCTCGTCGTATTCGCGGATGTAGAAGCGGTCGCTGCGGCCAAAGACCTTCCAGTCGAGCCGCCGGATCTCATCGCCCTGCACATAGGGACGGTGCTGGCGGAATTCGACGCTGAACCCCTTGTGCGGCGACGCGTGATGCCCGGTGGTGAACCCCTCCACGACGGTGCGCGCGAAGAGCTGCAGGTGCTGCAGGCTTGTGATGTCTTCGGCGTGGAGGATGTCGGAGAGGGTGGCCACGTTTGAGGGTGTCGCGGGGCGATTTTGACAGGATTAACGGGATTTCAGAGGGGATTCACAGGATTGGAATTTGGATCATTGGCTTCAATCCTGTTAATCCAGAAGCCATCTTGTGAATCCTGTCGAAAGAGAAGGGATCACGAGTTCACAGAACACGCGCTTCGCTCTTCTTCGTCTGCTTGATCAGCTCACCGATGATCTGGTCCACCGTGATGCCTTCGGCTTCGGCGTGGAAGGTGGGGACGAGGCGGTGGCGGAGGGCGGGGAGGGCGAGAGCTTCGATGTCGTCGATGGTGACGTGGGTGCGGCCTTGGAGGAGCGCGCGCACTTTGCCGGCGAGGACGAGCATCTGGCTGGCACGCGGGCCGGCGCCCCAACTGAGCATGCTCTTCACATATTCGGAGGCGGTGGACTCGTTCGGACGCGTGGCACGGACGAGGTCGAGCACGAAGTCGATGACGTGATCTGGCACGGGCACTTTGCGGGCGAGCTGCTGGGCTGCTTGCAAGTCCTCGGCGGTGATGACGGCGTCGATTTCCTGCGAATCCGTGCCGGTGGTGCGGGCGACGATGTTGCGCTCGTCTTCGCGGGTGGGGTAATCGACTTTGATGAGGAAGAGGAAGCGGTCTTTCTGCGCCTCAGGCAGCGGGTAGGTGCCTTCCTGCTCGATGGGGTTCTGCGTGGCGAGCACGAAGAAGGGCTTCGGCAGCTCGAAGGTCTCCTGACCGACGGTGACGTGCTTTTCCTGCATCGCTTCGAGCAGCGCGGCCTGCGTTTTCGGCGGCGTGCGGTTGATTTCATCCGCGAGGACGATCTGGCTGAAGATGGGGCCGCGTTGGAAGACGAGCTTCCGACGGCCGGTTTCGGCATCTTCCTGGATGATTTCCGTGCCGGTGATGTCCGCGGGCATCAAATCGGGCGTGAACTGAATGCGGCGGAAGCTGAGGTGCATCGCGTCGGCGAGCGATTTGACCAGCAGGGTCTTCGCTAGGCCGGGAACACCTTCGAGAAGGCTGTGGCCGCCCGCGGCGATGGCGATGAAGACCTGCTCGATGACGGCCTCCTGTCCGACGATACGTCGCGCGAGCGCGGCTTTGAGTTTTTGGAAATTTTCGACGAGGGCGGAGGCGGCGGCGGTATCGGACATGTGGGCGGGAAAGGGCGAAAGGCGTGCTCGGGACGAGGTATCGCGAGTGTGGCGGGGAACACGAGACCGCCAAGCAGGTTCTTTCCATCGTTTGCAGCCCTGATGCGCCTCTTGCCAGTGATGAAAGGCGCACTACCCTCGCGTCCCCATGCTCCTCTACCGCTCCTCCAACGGCATTTTCATCCAAAACGGCACCTCATGGCACCTCGTGCCGGAAACTTCCTGGGACGATCTTTTCAATCGCAGCGGCCTCGCGGCCTATCTGGCTCAAATTGCCGCCTCCACGCCCGCGGTGGCCGCTCCCGCGGCGGAAACGATTTTGGCTCCGATCGGCAATCAAGAGGTCTGGGCGGCCGGGGTGACCTACTTCCGCAGCCGCACGGCCCGCATGGAGGAGTCGAAGGATGCCGGCGGCGGTAGTTTTTATGATCGCGTGTATGCTGCGGAGCGTCCGGAGATCTTCTTCAAAGCCACGCCGCAGCGTGTGGCGCATCCCGGTCAGGCCATGCATCTGCGTGGTGACTCGAAATGGATGGTGCCAGAGCCCGAGCTCACGCTCGCCATCAACTCCAGCGGCGAAATCATCGGCTGCACCGTCGGCAACGACCTCTCCTGCCGCGATATCGAAGGCGAAAACCCGCTCTACCTGCCCCAGGCGAAATGCTTCAAGCTCTGCGCCGCGCTCGGTCCGGCCATCTTGATCCAAAGCGAGCCGCTCGCGCCAATCACACGCATCCACCTGCAAATCGACCGCGCTGGAGCCGCGGCCTTTGAAGGCGAGACGACACTCGCCCAGCTCAAGCGCACGCCATCCGAGCTCGCCGGCTTCCTTTTCCGCGACAACACCTTCCCCACCGGCACCTTCCTCATGACCGGCACCGGCATCGTCCCCGGCGATGAGTTCACGCTGAAGAGCGGTGATGTGGTGAAGATCACTATCGACGGCATTGGCACGCTGGCGAATCCGATGGCGTGAGTTGCTCAGCAGTAGTCAGGGCCCACTGCCGGACCTGACGAGAGCTCCAGGCACACGAGACTGGCACCTTCCACATGTACGGGGTTGAGCCCGTGGTGCGGTGAGGTGTCGGAAATCATGCCGGAGCTGTCGAACAGGAGCTTCCAGCGGGTCTCGGTGGTGCCGGGAAGCATCAAATCACTGCCGAGGCTGCCGCGATTGAAAAGCAGCACGAGCGGCGGCTCGCCATCAATGCCATCCAGCAGGGCGCCGAAGTAGGTGCGGCTCGGATCATGCCATTCATCGTGGCAGAGCAGCGAGCCATTCCCCTCCAGCCAGGTCACATCGCGGAGGCCGGTGACTGGATTGAGACGTCCGTCGAAGTAATCGAGACGACGCAGCGTGCGACGGGTGCGACGCAGGCGGATCAGTTGCTTTGTGAAGGCGAGCATCGGCTCGTCGCAATCTGTCCAGTCGAGCCAGCTCAGTTCATTATCCTGGCAGTAAGCATTGTTGTTCCCCTGCTGCGTGCGGCCGCGTTCATCACCTGCATTGATGAAAGGCACGCCGGTGGAGAGCAGCAGTGTGCCCATGAGGCTGCGGCGGAGGCGGGCACGGGTGTCGAGCACCACCGGGTCATCGCTGGGGCCTTCGACACCGCAGTTCACGCTGTGATTGTGATCATCGCCATCGCGGTTTTCCTCGCCGTTGGCCAGGTTGTGCTTCCGCGAGTAGCTGACGAGATCGAGCAGCGTGAAGCCGTCGTGTGAGGTGATGAAGTTGATGCTCGCCAGCGGCGGGCGACCTGAGCCACCGTAAATGTCCTGGCTGCCGCAGAAGCGCTTGGCAAACTCCGCCGTGCTGTCGCTTTCGCCCCGCCAGAACTTCCGCACGGTGTCGCGGAACTTGCCGTTCAGCTCACGCCACGGAGCGGGAAAGCCACCGACCTGATAGCTGTCCATTTTGAAGATGTCCCAAGGCTCGGCGATGAGCTTCACACGGGACAAAACGGGATCTTGGGCCACCGCGGCCAAAAACGGCGCATGCTGGCTGAAGTGATCGTGCTCGTCACGAGCCACCGTGACGGCCAAATCGAAGCGGAAGCCATCCACATGCATTTCCGTGACCCAGTAGCGCAGGCTGTCGAGGATCAAACGCAGGCCCGCGGGCTTCGCCGAGTCCACCGAGTTGCCACAACCGGTGACGTTCAGGTAATTGTGATCCGCGTCCTGCCGGTAGTAAGTGGCATCATCGAGCCCGCGGAAGAGCATCGTGGGGCCGCGTGGATCGCCCTCAGCGGTGTGATTGTAAACGACGTCGAGGATCACCTCGATGCCCGCGGCGTGCAGGGCCTTCACCATGCCCTTGAACTCGCGGAGCTGCTCCTGCGGATTGTGCGATGAGGCATACTCGCCATGCGGCGCGAAGAAGCCGAGCGTGTTGTAGCCCCAAAAGTTCGTCAGGTTGCGTTCGAGCAGGAAGGCATCGTCGAGATGCGCATGCACCGGGAGCAATTGCACCGCGGTGACACCTAGCTCGCGGAGGTAATTCGTCACCAGCGGATTCGCGAGCCCGGCGTAGGTGCCGCGCAGATGCGTGGGCAGGTCCGGGTGCGTCTGCGTGAAGCCTTTCACATGCAGCTCATAGATCACCGTGTCTTGCCACGGCGTGTGCAATGGCCGGTCGCCCTGCCAGTCAAAGCTCTCATCCACCACCACGCTCTTCAGCGCCTGCGAGCCGTTGTCGATGCTGCCCGGTGGATGCAGCGGATCCGGCGTGACGAGCAGGTGTTCCGCCGCGTCTGGCAATCCCGCCACTGATCTTGCATAAGGATCGAGCAGCAGCTTCTTCGCGTTGAAACGTTGTCCCATCTCCGGATGCCACGGGCCATGCGCCCGATAGCCATACAGCGTGCCCGGAGCCGCCGCTCGCACCGTGACATGCCACAGGTGGCTTTCCGCCTTTCGCATGCGGACGCGGCCGATCTCCCGGCGAGCATCGGCGGGATCGTAGAGACACAAATCCATCGCTTCCGCGTGTTGCGAGAACACGACAAAGCATGTGCCCTCCGGTGTGAAGGTCACGCCGGGTATGAGAGGCTCGATGGAGGAAAAAGAAACGGGCGGCAGCATGAGGGCGATCAGGAGGTCAAAATGTCAAAAAGGCATGAGAGCAGGCTTTTGACCACTTCTTGATCCATCATCCCCACAGCGACTCCGGATACACACTCTTGTCCACCAGTTCGCGGATCGAGCGGACGACATCCGGCTTGTCGTCCGGGTAGGTCACGCCGAACCACGAGTCGTTCGATTCCAGCACACGCACATCGGCGATGCCGTTCTTGATGAGAGTGTCCACTTCCTTCGGCACATAGCACTCGGCCTTCAGATCGCTGCCGCGTTCCTTCATGAACTCGGCGAAAGCGGCCCGCAGACGGGCGAAGATGTCCGGCATGAAGCCGAAGAAGTTCATCGAGACCACTTCATTGCCAGTTAGCGGCACGAAAGCACCCTCCACCTCGCGGTTTTCGGCTCCGGTGGCCGTTTTGAAGATCTTCGTCATCTCGGTGACATCGGCCAGCATGCCATCGGCGCCGCGAGTGCACACGCCGCGGGCCACGCTGCCGTGCTCGGAGAGCGTGTTGCGCAGGTAGTAGCCCACCATCGAGTAGTGGCTCTTGCCATCGGCGGGACGAGGCGAGGTCAAATCGGCCGCCATCTTCTGGTAGGCGTCCTTGCCATAGAAGTCGTCGGCATTGATCATGAGGAAGGGCTCATGCACGACCTTTTCGGCCGCGAGCAACGCATGCGTGGTGCCCCAGGGCTTCGTGCGACCTTCCGGCACGGTGAAACCTTCCGGCAGGTCGTTCAGGTCCTGAAACGCATAATCCACGGCGATGCGGCTGGCGAAGCGGGAACCGATCTGATCTTTGAAAAGCTGCTCAAAGTCCCGGCGGATCACGAAGACCACCTTGCCGAAGCCGGCACGGATCGCGTCAAACACCGAGTAATCGAGCATCACCTCCCCGCTCGGCCCCATGGCATCGAGTTGTTTCAGGCCGCCGTAACGGCTGCCCATGCCGGCAGCGAGGATGAGGAGAGTCGGTTTCATGCGTGGTGGTAGGTGAAGGAAAGCCGAAACTGTCCGCCGGGCCGGATGGGGTTTCAAGTTTCAAACAGCACCTCATTCGAGGACCATCTGCGCCGGATCGATTTCCAGCTCGACCGTCACGCCATAGCCGAGATCATCGATCCAAGGTGCCAGCACCTCCAGCACGTCCGCTGATTGGAAGTGCTCGGGCTTCGTTTCGGGATGCGGCAGGTAGATCAGTGCCTCGTGCGATCGGCCACCATGCCGCAGCCGGGCCTCAAAAAAGGAAAACGTCTCCGCAGGCTCCACCGGATGCCATTGGAGCCTCTCAAACGTCCGCCACGGTCGCAGCACGCGATACTGCCGCGGGGCGATGGACACATTCAGCGTGCTCGGATGATATCTGCTCAAATCCAGGCCCAGCTTCGCAAAGTGCGGTGCCTGCATCGCCAACGTCCCGCCGGGGAAACGCGGATCACCATTCAAACCCGAAGCAACACGATGCCCGCGCACGATACGGACGGAGTGAGCAGGCCAGGACATTGTCGAGATGGGTGTTGATACTACTCACTTCGGCAGCACGCGGACGATGAAGGCCTTCTTTTCGCCGAAGTATTTGGCGGCGATGCGCTGGATTTCTTTGGCGCTGATGTCGGCCATGATGCCGGGGAGTTTTTGGAAGTAGTCCCAGCCGCGGCCATTCAGCTCGTGCCAGGCGAGGCTGTCGGCCATGCCGGGATTGCCTTGCTGGGCTCGCAGCCAGGAACTGCGCCAGGTGACGCGGGCGCGGTCGATCTCGTCGGTGTGGAGGCCGTTGGCGGCGAGGTCGTTGATCTGCGCCATGAGCTCTTTCTCGGCCTGTTTGACCTTCTTCGGATCGGTGCCGACGTAGAAGTAGAAGGCTCCGGCACCCATGGCGGCAAAGTTTTGCGCCCCGATGTAGTAGGCGAGGCCGAGTTCTTCGCGGATGCGATTGAAGAGGCGGCTGCCCATGTCGCTGCAGGCTTCATCAATGAGGCTGAGGGCATGCACATCGCGGTCTTCGAGGCCGACGGTGCGGAAACCGACGACGAGCACGGCTTGTTCTTTGTCGAGATGCTCGGTCCACGCGGCGGGTTTGGCGCTGGCGTGGTAGGTGCGGCTGTGGGTGCTGTGGCGCGGGCCTTTGGGAAGCTTCGCAAAGGCCTTCTCGACCTGCTTTTTGACCTCGGTGGCCTTCACATCGCCGAAGACGGAGAGGACGCCGTTGTGCGTGGCAAAGCTGGCGCGGATCATGTCGCGGCAATCGCTGAGCTTGAGGCTGGCGACGGTTTGCTCGTTGCCGAGGGCGGTGCGGTGAAAGGGCTGGCCGGCGAAGATCTCGCGGCGTGCTTTGCGCAGCGCGACAGTGAGCGGGTCCTCTTTTTCTTCGAGGATGCTGGCCTGCTGGCGCTTCTTCACATCGGCGAGGCTGCTGGCGGGCAGCGCAGGATTCAAAATGAGGTCCGAGAGAAGGTCGAGCGCGTCATCTTCATCGCCGCGCATGACATCGGCACCGACGATGAAGCGATGCGCGTCCGCGTTGCAGGTTAGCGAGCCGCCGCGGTTCTCCAAATCGGCAGCGATCTCGGTGGCGCTGCGCTTTTTGGTGCCCTTGAGCATCATGTGCGCGGAGATTTGCGTGACTCCGGCCGTGAGGTCGGTTTCGGCGGGCACACCGGCGAGAAAGTTCGCCCGGATGCTGACGAGCGGCAGACGTGGGTTTTCGCCGACGACGAGCTTGAGGCCGTTTTTGAGCGTGAAGGCCTGAATCTCGGCGTGGGAGCCTTCGGAGCTGTTTGGTATGCTTTTTGCGTTTTCGACCTCGGGGCCGACAAGGACGGTGGAGATCGCTTCAGGTAGCAAATAGCGCCGCGCGACCTCGCGGATCGCATCGGGCGTGAGGGCGCTGATGGCGGCGAGATACTGGCGCTGATAATCGAGCGATCCGGCGAGCAACCAACCATGGCCGAGCGAGCTGGCCTGGCCTTTCACGGTGGTGAGCGTGCGAATCTGGCTGCTGAGCGTGGCGCGGACGGCTTTGTCGAGCTCGGGGCGACCTGGACCGGTGCGGCGCATCTGCTCGACGACCTGCGTCATGCTCTCGCGGAGCTTCGCGGTGTCCGCGGGATTGCATTCGGCCTCGACAGTGAAGAGACCGCACTCGGCGGCACACCACGCACCGGCCCACACCCAATGCGCGAGGGCTTTTTTCTCGCGCAGTTCCTGATATAAACGCGAGCTGCGGCCGCTGCCGAGCAGGAAGGCGAGCACGTCGAGCGCGGCTTTGTCCGCATGGCTCTCGCCGGGGATCTGCCAGCCAAAGGCCACGCGGGTGAGATCGGTGGTGAAGTTCTTCGCGGCGTAGCGGTTACCTTGCTGGCGAGGTTCCTGCGGCAGCAGCGCCGGATCAAAGGCGCGGCGTTTCCAGGTGCCGAAGTGCTTCTTCACGGCTTCGAGGACCTCGTCGGTCTTCACATCGCCGGCGATGACGACGAAGGCGTTGTTTGGCACATAGTGACGCTGCACAAAGCCCGCCACATCGGGTCGGGTGATTTGGTCAAAGACTTCGCGATGGCCGATGATCGGATGCCGCAGCGGATGCTGGCGGAAGACGGTGCCCATGAGCAGGTGCTGCGTGACATCGCCGGGATCGTCGTGGCCCATCGCCATCTCGCGGCGGATGACATCCATCTCGCGGGTGAGCTCGTCGCCATCGAGTTTTGAGTGGCGCACCATGTCAGCGAGGATGTCGAGGTAGCCCTCGGTGTGCTCGGCGAGGCCGTCGATCCAGTAAACGGTGCGGTTGAAGGTCGTGTAGGCATTCACATAGCCGCCGAGCGCCTGGATGCCCTGCGAGATCTGCGCGGCCTCACGCTTCTCCGTGCCTTTGAAGAGCATGTGTTCCACGCAATGCGCGATGCCGGCGCCGGTGTGCTGTTCTTCCTGCAACGAGCCCGCCTTGATCCACACCTGCACGCTGACCAGCGGATGCGCGGCGTCTTCACGCACGAGGACTTCGAGGCCGTTCGGTAGCGTGGTGACGCTGGCATTGGAGGGCGGGACGGTGAGAGCGGGCTTCGAGGTGGAAAGACGGGGCATGGGCGGCGGCCTAGATGGCACGGGATGAGGGCATGGCAAGGCGGAGAGAGGGATTGAACGGAATTGGAAACCCGCTACACTCCGCGCCATGCCAGTGGCGACTCTTCCAGCTCCGAAAACTTCGCTTCGCCGTGATCGTGCCGTGCCGCGGCGCTCCGGCGGCCATGTGTCGCTCTCCTTTCCGAAGCCTTCGCCGGGTCAGACGATCATGGTGGGGCTGGGTGACTGGGACACCTACCTGATGCTGGACCGCCTGTGCGAGAAGCAGGGCATGCGAGTGCGCTTTCACCGAGGAATCATCGAAGTCATGAGCATTTCCTTCCCACACGAATCTCTCAAATTTGCCCTCGGCCGCATGGTCACCGCCTGGTGTGATTTGCACGAGATCGACTACAACGCCTGGGGTAGCACCACGCAGCGGGTGGAGGGAGTGATGGGCGGGGAGCCGGATGACTCGTTCAGCTTTGGCGCAGAGCTCAAGAAGCAGCCGGATCTCTTCATCGAGGTGGCCCTCAGTTCGGGCGGCATCGACAAGCTTGAATTCTGGAGCGAGGTGAAGGCGCAGGAGGTCTGGATCTGGCAGAACGGCAGGCTGCATGCCTTCGTGCTCAAAGGAGATGGCTACCAGCCCGTGACCAAGAGCAAGGTGCTGCCGGGCATTGATTTGAAGCTGATCGAGGAACTCGCTGAAGTGAAACCGCACTCCAAAGCGATCCGCGAGTTCCAGAAACGCTGCCGCTGAGCCTCAGCCCTCGCCCGTGTTCGCCCGGTCGCGTTCGAAGAGCTGGGTGAGCTGGATGCGGCGCTCGCGGACGATGCTGGCGTAGGCGTCCATGTCGTCGTGGACGGGCAGGAGCAGGTGGAAGGTCTCCTCGTCGAAGCCTTTCCACCGCTTTGCGGCGGCTTCCATGGCCTCGGCGGGCTTGCCGAGCACGCGGAGGGCCTTCACGCCGAGCTCGAGGGCGCTGTGCATCTGCTCGTGCACGACGTCTTCCGACTTCAAACCGAGGCTGATAAACTCGTAGCGTTGATCGTAGTCATGCGCCCGAGCGAGGATGCGCACGTTCGGAAAGCGCTCCCGCACCTCGGTGACAAGTTGCGCCACCTTCGTCCGGTCCGCGAGGCTGATGATGAGCATGCGGGCCTGGGCGATGCCCGCGGCGTGGAGGAGGTCGAGACGCGTGGCATCGCCGTAGAAGACCTTGAAGCCAAAGCTGCGCAGCATGTCCACATGATCGGGATCGCTCTCCAGCACGGTCACTTTGACGCCTTGCGACATCATGAAGCGGCCCACGAAGTTCCCAAAGCGGCCGAAGCCTGCCATGATCACCGGCGCGTCATGCTCGTCGATGGCATCCGCCTCGCGTGCGGGCGCACTCACGGCCATGTAGCGAGGCGCGATGACCTTTTCATAGATCACAAACAGCAGCGGCGTGATGGCCATCGACAGCGCCACGACGGCGACGAGCAGCTTCGAGGTTTCCGCGTCGAGAATGCGCTGCTGGATCGCCATCGACAGCAACGCGAAGGCGAACTCACCGCCTTGCGCCAAGGCCAGCGCTAGCAACCAGCGATGGCTGCCGCGAAGCCGCAACACGGTCGCCACGGCATACATCACCGCCGCTTTTGTCGCGATCAAACCGATCACCAGCGCCGCGATGAGCACCGGTCGTCCCGCGATGACGCTGAAATCGAGCGAAGCTCCCACCGCGAGGAAGAAAAGACCGAGGAGCAAGCCTTTGAAAGGCTCCAAGTTGCTTTCGAGCTCATGCCGATAGTGACTTCCCGCCAGCACCACTCCGGCCACGAAGGCACCGAGAGCCGGTGAGAGGCCCACCTCGGTCATGAGCAAGGCCACGCCGACGATGAGCAGCAAGGCCGCGGCGGTGAGAAGCTCCCGCAGGCCTGTTTTCGCGAGAATGGCAAACCCACGCGGCACCACAAACTGCCCGGCGAGCACAATGAGCGCCACGGCACCGAGGGTGACGAGCGGCTGCGCCCAGTGCGGCAGTTCCTTCAGCCATCCATGCTCCTCACCGGTGGCCACGCCGCTGGCGAGCAGGGGAAACACGGCCAGCATCGGGATGACCGAGATGTCCTGAAACAGCAGCACCGCAAAGGTGTCGCTGCCCGCATCGCTGCGCAGCAGGGCTTTCTCCTGCAGCGTCTGGATCACGATGGCAGTGGACGAGAGCGCGAGAATCATCCCTGCGGCCAGCGCCGGTTTGAAATCGAGTCCAAAGGCCATCGCCGCGCCCATCACGGCCAAAGCGGTGCCGCTGACCTGAAGGCCGCCGAGACCAAAAATCGGCCCTCGCATGCGCCAGAGCCTCGCGGGCTCCAGTTCGAGCCCGATCATGAAGAGCATGATCACCACGCCAAACTCCGCGAAGTGCATCGCTTCTTCACCTTGTGTGCCACCGACCCATCCCAGCGCAAACGGACCGATCACCGCGCCGCCGATGAGATAGCCCAGCACGCTGCCAAGCCCCAGCCGATGCGCCAGCGGCACCATCAGCACCGCGGTGGCCAGGTAGATGAAGGCAGAGAGAAAGAAATGCGCGTCGTGCATGCCGCGGCGAGCAAGCACGCGGCGGGCCGCTATGCCAGTGTCTTCTTTTGCGAGGTCGGCAAAAACGGCTCGGTGAAGGCCTTGGCGAAGGTGAAGCCGCCATCGAAGTCCTCCAGGCTGTCGCCCTCGTTTTTGCCGAAGTAGCCCACATCAATGAGGTTGTAGACGATGTGGCCCACATCGAGGCCTTTGGTGAGACCCCACTCCTCGAGGATGGTGAGGGACATGGGGCCAAACTCGCGGATCACGTGCTCGCGGAAGCCTTCGAGGAGCTCCTGGCCGGTGACGTGCTTGTCGTCCGCCCCATCACGGAACTTGGAGCAGGCGGCATGCAGAGCATCCCGCACCAGATCGTAGGCGGCGGGATGGTAGCGGGGGTCTTTTTCGAGGCAGAGGTGGATGGCCTCTTCGAAACTGATTTGGGACTGCATGAGGGAACGGCGGAATCATGGCAGGGCAGGGGAGATTGCGCAAGGCGCGGGATGTTTCAGGCTTCGCTCTTCTTGCGCTCCGGTCGTTCGCTGCTAGCCTCGGCGCTCCCATGGCCCTAGCAAAAATCACCTCAGTCTCCGGTCGCGGCGTCCACGTGCCCGGCACGGACATCGACACCGACCGCATCATCCCTGCCCGCTTCATGAAGTGCGTCACCTTTGACGGACTGGGCGAATTCGCGTTTTATGACGTGCGCTACGACAAGGACGGCAAGAAGATCGCGCATCCGCTGAATGATGAGCGCTTCGCCGGCGCCTCCATCCTCCTTTCGGGCGAAAACTTCGGCTGCGGCAGCTCCCGTGAGCACGCTCCGCAGGCGCTGTATCGCTTCGGTTTCCGCGCCATCATCGCACAGAGCTTCGCCGAGATCTTCTTCGGCAACTGCACCACGCTCGGCATCCCCTGCGTGTGCGCCAACGCCGATGACATCGCCAAACTGGCTGCCGCGATCGAAAAAGACCCGAAAATCGAGGTCAAAGTCGATGTCGAAGGTCAGCGCGTCGTTTTCGGTGCCGACAGCTTTGCCATCACCATGCCCTCCACCGCCCGCGAAGGCCTCCTGAGCGGCAAGTGGGACCCGATTGCCGAGCTTTTGGATAACAAAGCGGCTGTGCATGAGCGCCTGACCGCGCTGGGTTTCGCTCAGGCAGCCTGAGGAAGCTTCATCATTCGCGCAGCGTCACAAACGCGAACGCGATTCGGTCCTCCTGCTCGCTTTCCCGCAGGCCGGTTTCCACGGCGCGGCTGACCGTTCCCAGCAACAACGGGATGCCGCAGCGTGCCGGGCGAGCGGTTTGAAGACTCGGGGCACAGAAAACGGGCATCTCGACCCCTGCGAAGCGTCGCTCGCCGATTCTGCGGCTTAGCTCGGCACGGGCCTTGAGTTTGAGTCCCTTGTCGTTCCGTCGCATTTCGATTTGCAGCAGCGTGCCGAGCCTCCGCATGTCGAGCTTCATCGGGGTGGCGGTGGTTTGAAGTCCGAAGCCGCCGTTGTGTGGATTGGACGGAGTCGTGCCGGTTTGACGACCCGCACGAAGATCCTCCAGCAGTGCATCATCAGCGATGACGAGCTCTCTGGTCTGCTGAGGCGGATCAAACTCGATCGCGTATCGAAACTCCTCGCACTCGATGAGCTCGGCTTCTTCGTTGAGCTTCACGCGGCCGCTGATGATGGCATCGAGGCGGTTCTCCGGGCTGTTTTGCAGCTTGGAGTAAAGCAGGCTGTCATTCAAAGCCTCGTCCATCAGCGCCGCGGCGATGCTTTTGGGCACGGAAATCACCTCGAGCCTTGCCTGCACGTCTTTTGCCTCCTTCGCGAGGTTTTTACCTTCCGGCATCGGCAGGCTGCGTGAGGTCAAAAAGGCCAGCGAGATCGTTTCGGACTTCGTTTCGAATTCGCTGCCGGTTTTCTCTGCTCCACTCAGGGTGCCGAGAAAAACCGTGCCACCCGGCACCAAGCGAAAGCTTGCGTTTAGCTCGCGAGTGCTGAACTGCGCCTGAAGCTCGCCGTTGAAGTTCTGCAAACCCGCAAGACGAGCCTGTTGCCAGGTCAAATCGCCTGCCGAGGACAGACGGATCACATCGCCGAGATCACGTTTTTCAAAGGCGGTTGGCGTGATGGAAGTGATGAGGCCCAGGCCGCCATTCACCGGATGTCGCTGCACGGGGGCGGCAGTTGTTTTCGTTGCCGCACCGGCTTTGGCTTCCTCTTCGGGCTCCAGCAGCTTGTTTATCAGCGCCACGAGCTTTGAATCTCCAAAGGCCAGCGTTTGCGGTAGCTGCTGCGGATCAAACTCAGTCGGATAGTGGAACTCGTCCGCCTGCCGCCATTCGAAGGTCGTCTCATCGCCCGGCTCGGCACCAACGGCAAGAGCCTCGCTGGTGATCACATGCAAACGCTGCGGCATGCCTTGCATCCGGGCCAGAAGCGCTTTGTCATCCAAATCCCCCGCGAGCAGATTCATCGCCTCGGCCTTTGGCAGGGTGAAAAGCCGCAACTCATGCCGCAGTGGAGCCTCGGCGACCGCTTGAACGGCCGCGAGCAGGCAAAAAAGCGATGTCAGAAGCGTCGTTTTCATTTGGTGAATCGCAGAAAGGCCAGCCACACACGATCTTCGTGATCTCCCGACTTCACGCCGGTGTCGATGGGCCGGTTCAGCGTCCCCAGCAGCACTCGCTTGCCGGGCGACGTTCTCACACCGACCACGAGCTTTCGCGTTTCGATATTCGGGTGGCGGATGCTGCCATACTGCGTGGTGCCGTTCAGGTGCGTGACTTCGAAAGCGCCGTTCAAAGCAATCACACCATCGGCTTCCGCATATTCGATCTCGATCCGTTCACCGAGCGGGTACCTCTCAAATGCCGTGGGACTCAGCGTCGTGACGAATCCGAAGCCGCCATTTGGATCACCGCCTTCCACCTCCGCGGGCTTTCCCAGTCCTGTCTGCCTGCCGGCGCGCAGATCCTCGATCAATCCGTGGTGAGCCAGGATCAGCATCTGCGGCAACTGTGGTGGATCAAACTCCGTCGGCGAGATGTGCTCGTCGGCATTCCAGAGGGCCAGCCGGTTGCCGGACCTGCTGCGGCCTGCCAGCACGCTTTCCCGTCTGCCATGCTGCACCGCTCGCTCATAAACCGCCTGCCCGTCCTGCGTCTCCAATAGCAGCGCATGTGCCGCAGCCTTCTCCAACGACACCACCTCGAAGGTCGCTCGCAACGAAGGATAGGTGAACGGCACGGCCTTCTCGCGGGCCTTGGGTTCCGAGACCTCGTGCGCCGTCAAAAAGGCCAGCGAGAGCGTTTCCGGCGTTTTCGAGCCGGTGGGGCCGTAAGTGCCGATAAACGCAGGCTTTCCCGAAACCAGCCGCGCATGGCCTTTCAGCGGTCGCGAGGCAAAAACGGGCTTCGGAATGTCCCCCTGCTTTTCCATCCCGACCAGCGCCGTGCTCACCAGTTCGTAGTCCGTTTCGCCTTCGTCCACGGGTTCCAGATGCAGCGTATCGCCCAGAGAACGCGTCTCGAACGCGGTGCCCGTGGCGGTCGAAAGGGTTCCGATGCCCGCATTGAAGGGGGAAACGGGTCCTTCAGATGTTTCTGCGTCCTTTTTCGAAACTCCCGGGTTCACGATGGCCAGCGATGGGACGATCTGCGGAGGATCAAACTCGGTCGGATACTCAAAATCGACGGTTTGCTCTGCTGTCGAACGCGTTCCGAGCCGCCCATGGATGAGGATCAGCTTCTCCAATTTTGCCCCGGCGGTTTTTAGAGCCTCCGCATGCATCGCCGCGCCGTCCAGCGGCCGCCGCAGGAGCGCCACCGCCGCCTCGCGAGGCAGCGCAAACACCTCCGCACGGAACAGTCGCTGCCGTACATCCTGAGCGGCTGCCGGCAGAGCCAGCAGCAAGCCAAGGAGGACGAAAAGCTTTGTCATTGTGCGGACGCTATCAAAACAGCCTGCCGTGGAGAAGAAATTTTTTGGCTTCCCCTTCAAACCTCGCCGATATTCCGCGCCCTGTTTTCATTTTCCCTGCTTTCTCATGGACCCCATCTACGTCATCGGCCATCGCAATCCCGACACGGACGCCATCTGCTCCGCCATCGGCTACGCGGCTTTTTTGCGCGATGTGCGGAAAATGAACGCGGTGGCGGCTTGTTGCGGCGAAGTGAGCGTGCGCACGAACTGGGTGCTTCACACCGCAGGTGTCGAGGCTCCGAAGCTGCTGCTCGATGTGCGGCCGACCGCCGCCACGATCTGCCGCAAAGATGTGCTGACCGCGAAACCGGCCGACACTTTCCTCTCGGTGTATCGCAAGATGATCGAGCACGGTTTCCGCTCGATCCCGGTCGTGGATGATGAAGGCCGCCTGCTTGGCGTGCCGTCGATTCAGGACATGGCGCAGCTTTTCCTGCCTGCCGAGGCCGGCACGCATGCGGCAAACCGTGCGGTGCCCACCAGCCTGCAAAACATCGTGGCCGCGCTTGGTGGGACGCTCGCGGGCGACACGAAGGATGCCGACAGAGTGCAGGAATTCGTGCTGGTCGTGGCCGCATCAAGCGTCGAGACCTCACGCCAGCGGGCGATGCAGTTCAAATCCCGCGACGTGGCCCTCGTCACGGGCGACCGGCCGGAGATTCACGCGTTGGCGATTGAGCTCGGGGCACGTTGTTTGATCATCACCGGCGGTTTCAAGCCTTGGGACAGCATTCTCGATCAAGCGAAGGCCAAAGGCGTCGCCATCATCTGCTCGCCGCACGACACCGCGAGCACTTCGCAGCTCCTGCGCTTCTCGCGGCCGATTGGCGAGGCTTTGACGGAGGATTTCCTTTCCTTCGGCTCGCGTGCGCCGCTGAAGGAAATCGTGCATGCGGTGCAAATCTCCGCCCAGCCGCTCTTTCCCGTCGTGGACGAGGAAACAAGGCATCTCATCGGCGTTTTCTCGAAGTCCGATCTCATCGACACGCCACGCGCGAAGCTCGTGCTCGTCGATCACAACGAGTTCGCGCAAGCCGTGGCCGGTGCGGACGAAGCGGAAATTATTGAGGTCATCGACCACCATCGCCTGAGCGGCAATCTGCGCACCAAGGAGCCGATTCGCTTCCTCAATGAGCCCGTGGGCAGCACGTCCACCATCGTCGGCATCATGTATCGCATGCGCGGTGCGGCTCCGGACAAAGGCACGGCCATCTGCCTCTGCGCCGGCATCATTTCGGATACGCTGCACCTCACCAGCCCGACGACGACCAGCACGGACAAAGAGATCCTCGCCTGGCTCGCCGGCATCGGCGGCATCGACAGCGCGCAGTTCGTGAAGGACTTCTTCGCCGCAGGCTCCATGCTGCGCGAAAATACGCCCGACCGCGCCTTGGAAAGCGACCGCAAGGTCTTCGAGGAAAACGGCTGGCACATCAGCATCAGCCAGATCGAGGAACTCGGCCTCGACGAGTTCTGGAAGCGCGAAAAGGACCTTCAGGCCGCCCTGCAGGCCCTTTTGACGAAACACAGCCTCCATTTCGCCTGCCTCATGGTCACGGACATCACCCGCCATCACAGCGTTTTGCTCGTGGCGGGAGACCAGCGTGTCATCGCCGCCATCGACTACCCGCAGGCCAAAGAACACGTCTATGACATGCCGGGCGTCGTGAGCCGCAAGAAGCAGCTCTTCCCCTACATGAGCCACGTCGTGACCAAACTGGCTGCGCCGTGAAAAAGTGGCCGTTTTGCCTTCAAGAGGGCTTAAACTTCTGCTTGCCAAAGCAGGCTTCGATGCCAGAATCCGCGCCCTCTAACCCATCCAACACGATTCTTGCTGGCAAGTAGCCTGCAAATCCCCCAACAAAGACACATGAGCGAAGCCTCCACCATCGATCCCGCCTCCTTCAAGCAGCACGCCAAAGACACCGGCAGCGCTGATGTGCAGATCGCCATTCTCACGAAGCGGATCAACGAACTGACGCAGCACCTCGCCGCGCATCAGAAAGATCATTCCACCCGTCGTGGCCTCCTCCAAAAGGTCGCCCGTCGCCGCAAGCTGCTCGACTACCTCAAGGTGACCGCCAATGAGCGCTACCTGAGCGTCATCAAGAGCCTCGGCCTGCGCCGCTAACCGCCAAATTGAACGAAGGGTGATGCCAAGTGCATCGCCCTTCACGTTTCAGGGCGCATCAAGCCACGGACCCAGAACGGAAAAGCACTGTCAGGACGCATGATCGTCCACCAGCTTTGGCGTATTCGCGTCCAGCCAGCCCCGCACAGCCTCCAAGGCCAGCCGTGCCCGCGCCCGTCCCTCATCCAGGCACTCGTCATTCGGCATTCCGCCTACCCTTTCCCCTAAACACACAAACCAAAACACACTGCCACCATGGCTATCCACACACAAAACATCCAGCTCGGTGCTGGAACCCTCCAGATCGAAACCGGCAAATTTGCCAAACTCGCCGACGGCGCCGTCACCGTGCGTCTCGGTGACACCATCGTCCTCGTCACCGCCGTCTCCGCCACGAAAGTGAAGGACGGTCAGGACTTCTTCCCCCTCTCCGTCGAGTACAAGGAAAAAGCCTCCGCCGCAGGCCGCTTCCCCGGCGGTTACTTCAAGCGCGAAGGCCGCCCCACGGAAAAGGAAATCCTCACCTGCCGCATGACGGACCGCCCGCTGCGTCCGCTCTTCCCGAAAGGCTACTACTACGACACCCAGGTCGTCGCCATCCTCCTCAGCGCCGACGGCGAGAACGACCCGGACATCTGCGCCATGAACGGTGCCTCCGCCGCTCTCTGCGTCTCCGACATTCCCTTCGCCGGCCCCGTCGGTGCTGTGCGCATCGGCCGCATCAATGGTGAGTTCATCATCAATCCCACGCAGTCCCAGCGTCTCGATAGCGACCTCGACCTCGTTTACGTCGGCAACAAGACCGACGTCATCATGATCGAAGGTGCCGCCAACGAGCTGCCTGAGGCCGAGTTCATCAAGGCCCTGCACTTCGCCCAAAACGAAGTCACCAAGATCGTCGCCGCCCAGGAAGAGCTCACGAAGCTCGCCGGCAAGCCGAAGCGCGAAGTGCCCCTCATGCTCGTCAAAGATGAGCTCCTCGAAATCGCTTACGCCGTCGCTGGCGACCGCATCGAAGGCGCTCTCTACACGCCGTCCAAAGTCGCCCGTGGCAAAGCCGTCGGCGCTTTGAAGGACGAAGTCGCCGAAGCCATCAAGGCCAAGTTCCCCGAGGCCACGCCCTTCGAGATCAGCCAGGCCTTCGACTACCTCCAGAAGAAAGCCTTCCGCATCTCCATCCTCGACAAGAAGAACCGTTGCGACGGTCGCGGCATCGACCAGCTCCGCCCGCTCTCCGGCGAAGCCTCCGTGCTTCCTCGCACGCACGGTTCCGCCAGCTTCACCCGTGGCGAAACGATGGCTCTCTCCATCGCCACGCTCGCTCCGGCCGACGAAGCCCAGGAAATGGACACCTACGCCGGTGGCCCCGACACGAAGCGCTTCATCCTTCACTACAACTTCCCTCCGTTCTCCGTCGGTGAAACCGGCCGCTTCGGTGGTCAGAACCGTCGTGAAATCGGCCACGGCGCCCTTGCCGAGCGCTCCATCGAGCCTGTCATCCCGGACAAGGCCACCTTCCCCTACGCCATCCGCGTGAGCAGCGAAGTCATGGAGTCCAACGGCTCCACCTCGATGGCCTCCGTGTGCTCCGGCGTCATGGCCCTCCTCGACGCCGGTGTGCCCATCAAGCGCCCCGTCGGCGGCATCAGCGTCGGTCTCGTCACCGAGTTCGAAGGCGACAACATGAAGCGCTACCTCACGATGCTCGACATCATTGGCAGCGAAGACCACTTCGGCGACATGGACTTCAAACTCTGCGGCACCAGCGAAGGCGTCACCGGCTACCAGCTTGACCTCAAGCTCCCCGGCATCCCGCTCAGCATCCTTGAGGAAGCCATCGCCAAGGCCAAGGCCGGCCGCACCCAGGTGCTCAGCGCCATGGCCAGCGCCATCGCCGAAGTGAAGCCCCTCAGCCCCTACGCCCCGCGCATCGAGATCATCAAGATCAACCCCGACAAGATCGGCGAGCTCATCGGCCCTGGCGGCAAGAACATCAAAGCCATCCAGGCCGAATCCGGCGCGGAAATCAGCATCGAGGACGACGGCACCGTCTTCATCTATGCCTCCCGCAAGGAAAGCCTCGAGCGCGCCGTGGAAATGGTCAGCGGCCAGTTCCAGGAAATCGAAGTCGGCAAGCTCTACACGGGCCGCGTCGTCAGCACGACGAACTTCGGTGCCTTCATGAACCTTGGCGGCAAGAAAGACGGCCTGATCCACATCAGCGAACTCGCCGACTTCCGCGTCAACAAGACCGAAGACGTCGTCAAGACCGGCGACATCGTCACTGCCAAGTGCATCGGCATCGACGACAAAGGCCGCATCAAGATGAGCCGCAAAGCCGCCATGAAGGAGAAGGACGCCGCCGCCGCCGGTGGCGAAGCCGCCCCTGCTGCCGACGTCGGCTAATCGCTGATCGAACAGCTCCTACACTCACGAAGAGGCCGCTTTCGAGCGGCCTCTTTTTTTATTCTTCACGGTCTTCCATTACTCTTGCGGTAACGAAAACGCCTCCATGGGCGATGCGGTGAAGCGAATCAAACCAAGGCGGGCATCGACTCGGATCATCCGAAATGAAGCAGCCTAACCTGGAAGCCTGGAACTCGATCCCAACCAATCTGCTTTCACGGTCGTAGTAAGCCAAAACATCCTTCGAGTGAAGGTTCAGCGATTTAAAGAACTCATGATCATGTTCAAAGCCCCAATTGCCTGCAAACCTCACTGGTAATCGGTTCCGGGGAATACGTTTGACCTTGAGGTTCCACCTCGACTCCAAGGCAAAAAGCTCCGCATCAACGGTTCCAGAGGCAATAGAGCGGTAAAAGGTTTCCAAATCCCGAACCGCCTCAGCTGAACCGAACTCAGCACGAACGATCTCCCGCCGCTCAGGGAAAACAAACGACCGAATGAGCATCAAACCGCCCCCAATCAATCCAACGACACCGCATAGGATGAGCAAGCGTCTGACGAGGTTCTTCATGGCTCAATAAGCTTACGGAACCCTCACCTCGATCCATTTCAAATCGGGCACATCGCTGAAATCTTTGGAATTGGAGGTCAGCACGGTGAAATCACGCTGAACAGCCTGCGCAGCCAGCCACAGGTCTTGAATGCGAAAGTCCGAGCCACGACCGGTCTTCTCCAACTTGGCTGCCAATGTCGCAAAAACCTCCGCCGTATCCCCTGTGATACGAAGCAAAGGCTTTCGGCGCATACGTCGAAGTGTATTCAGCGCCTGGAGCCTCTTGGCCTCATCCTTCATCAACTCGATCCCGAAACGAACCTCCGCCACATTCACCGGCGAGAGGTAAACCGGCTCCTGATGAGTCAGCGCATGAATGTCGGCCACAGCGAGCCTGCCGCGCTCAATAGCGATCCACAAATTCGTGTCGATCAGGAATCCCATGGGTTACGAAGCTGTTTGAGCGTCATGTTGGAATTACTGCGACTGGCTTCAATACCCCTCAGCATCTCGTCGGCCGTTTCATCATCCAGCGTGCCATGGAGATCACCAAACACCTCCAAGGCGTCCATGGACTCCGGCTCAGGAACCAATCTGGCGACTGGATGGTCATTGCGGACGAGCAAAATCTCCTCCTGCTCGCTTTCCAAGCTCACCAGCACCGCGCTGAAATTCCGGACGGCTTCCGCCACAAGGACTGTTTTCATAGTCGAAGGCTATCAGACTCGTCGGAGCTAGGCAAGAGGCTTGATTCTGCCAGTTTCAAACTCACCACTGGCATCTTCGTGGCCTCTGCCACACACTCCCGCCATGATCACCATCCCGATCTCTGTGAGTGAGGACTTCGCCGCGCTGCTGCGTGTGGGCGATCGCTCGCTGCCTGCGGCGGCGGTCGAGCTCATGGTTTTGGAGCTGTATCGCCGAGGAGTCGTTTCAGGCGGCAAAGCAGCAGAATGGCTCGGAACCAGCCGCCAGGAGTTCATTCATCATGCGTCTCGACTCGGCATACCCGCGATTCAGATGACGGACGATGAATGGGAGGCGGAATCCAAGCTCGCAGCCAGCCTGTGAGCGCTCCTGTCATCAGCAACTCAAGCCCGCTGATCGCCTTGGAGCAAATCGGGCAGCTCCACCTGCTCGAATCGTTGTTCGGCGAAGTCTGGGTGCCTTCAGCGGTCGTCAACGAGGGGGCAATGACCGTATCCCTGCCACCCAGCATTCAGTTGCGCCCGATCAGCAACGCCCTGGCTGCCACCGTGCTCAAAACAACGCTCGGGGCGGGCGAAAGCGAGGCCATCACCCTCGATGATCGTCCCGCCCGCAGGATGGCGGAATCACTCGGCCTCACCGTCATGGGCACGCTTGGCATCCTGTCCTCAGCCAAGAAGCGAGGCATGATCTCTGCCGTCAAACCTCTGATCGCCGCACTGGACCAGGTTCACTTCCATGTCGCCCCTGAACTCGCTCATCGCGTCATTCTCGACGCAGGCGAACAGCCTTGAGAGGGTGCATTTCCCGGATGATTGAGGGCCACCAGCCCCATTTCCGTGTTTTCCGTGCGTTCCGTGGTTCCAACGTCTGGGCAGCTTCGCTAGATCTCGCGGATACTCCGATTCACCTGCCCGAGTCTCGATAATCACTCACCGACGGTTGCTCAGTGGCCCTTGAAGCTCCGAGCGCTCAAAACGAATCTTCAGCCAGCGTCACCGAGTCTGCATTCCCACTCACCGACATTCGTTGAGCAGGTCACGAGCCTCCAAAGCCTTGCCGCATGATCTCTGCGGAGGTCACCGAAGCTCCAAATCCACTCACCGACGGTCGCCGAGATGACTTTGAAGCTGGGGGCGCGTCGCTGAGATGGCCGGGTGAGGCCACTGAGGCTCTTTTGCTACTCAGCGACGCTCGCTGAGCAGGTCTTGAGTTTTCGCCGGGGTGTGTCATGATGCGATTGAAGGCATCGTCGATCGTTTTCCGGGCGCTGTGCTTCTCGTTTCATCTTTGGGCTGCCCAAGCTGGCTCGCCGAAAAGGTGATTCATTGTTCCCGAGTCCACTTTATCCCGATTCGATGCCTTTCCATGGCTTGTGGGGACCTTTCCCGGCTGGCGCGATTCATCGGCCAACGGCTCCGAGGTCCGTGTCTCACAGTCTCCTCCTCTCCCTGTCTCCTGGTCTTCCTCCCATGGCTGCCAACCCGACACCGACGAATCTCTCCGAGCTGCTCGCCAGCTACCATGACGCCGTGCGCGGCTGTTTGGAGTTGGAAACGGAGATCGGCCTGAAACAAAACACCGCCGCGAGGATGCAGGCGGCTTGGGATGCCTATCAGGCGGCGCAAACCGAGGTGGGACGGCTCAAGCTCGTGCGCGATGCCGCCCGAACCGAGGTGCGCGAGGCAGAGGCGGCGGGCGAGCGCCGGATCGGGTGCTGTCGGCTGCGGCTGGTGATGCTGCTGGGCAGCACTTACAGCGTGGCCTGGGGCGCGGCGGGCTTTCCAGACCACAGCACGCAGGTGCCGGAAGCCTCCGCGAAACGCAGCAGCCTGCTCACCCAGCTCGCTGGCTGGTTCGGGAATGCTCCCGCGAAGGAAAGCGCGGACATGGGGGCCACCGCGGCGCTGTGCCAGCAGGCGCATGATCGGATCCGCGCCGCGCATGCGGCGGTGAATCAGAACAAGTCCACGCTGGCCGCTGCCGTGAAGATCAAAGATGCCGGGGTGCGAAAGCTGCGGGTGCGCTACCGGAGCCTGATCCGCGAAATCGACATCGTGCTGAGCGAGGATGATCCTCGCTGGCACCGCTTTGGCCTGCGCATGCCCGCGCAGCCGACCATGCCCCAGCCCGTGGAGTCCTTGACCGCCGAAGCCCTTGGCGATGGCCGCGTGCAGCTCACCTGGCCCCGCGCTCCGCATGCCCGCCGCTACCGCGTGCAGATGCGCCGTGCAGGCGAGGAACTCTTCACGAACGTCCTCACGGTCCACGACCTCGAAGCCCTGTTGTCCGATCTACCCATTGGCACCGACCTTGAATTCCGCGTCCTCTCCGCCAACGACCTCGACGAATGCAGCACCGGACCGGTGACGCGGGTGCAGGTGAGATGAGCGAAACGTTGACCCAACATCCGATTCGCCGCAGAGGGGCCAAGAGGCAGAGGACGAAGAGTTGAATGGATGGAGGTCTCACGCCAAGGCGCGAAGGCACCAAGTTGTAGGTCGTGTTGGAAAACCTGTTGGAGCATCCTCGACTGTGCGCCAGCAAAGTGGCCATCTCGCTCCGCCGAGATGAGCAAGAGGCCGCCGCCAACACCCGTGCGCCAGGATTTCCAGCCGCGTTCTGCTTGCCCCACGCTTCGTTCCTCTCGCGGAGCGAGAGGACTACCTTGCTTCGCCTGACCGGTGCCGTGGGGTTTCAAACACTAGGCCGTGTTTTGAAAAATTCAGTGTATGTTGTTTACGCTTTAGCGTGCTAAAAGCCATCGCACGCTAAAGCGTGAACAACATACTCCAGACGCGCCTTGCAAGATCAGTGCACCGTGGGTTTGCAAACACGGCCTAGATGCCCGGGAGACCTTTGGATTGAAGGGCGTTGAGCACCTGCTGGACGGCTTGGTCGAGAGTGATGGCCGAGTTGTCGATGATCGTTGCTCCCTCGGGAATCACGAGGGGGCTCGATTTGCGGGCTTTGTCGATGCGGTCGCGTTCGGCGAGGTTGTCGGCCTGGCCTTGGGCGCGGCGGCGGGCACTGCGGACCTCTTCGGAGGCATCGATGTAGATTTTGAAGGGGCTGTCCGGGAAGACGACGCTGCCGATGTCACGCCCTTCCATCACGAGCGAGCCGAGACGGATGAGAGCACGTTGATCGGCGACAAGGCGCGTGCGCACCTCTGGCACACGGGCGACGAGGGACACGGCCGCATTGACGGCATCGCTGTTGAGCTGGTCGGAGGTCAAATCATGGCCGTCGAGACGCACATGGGTCTGTCCATCGCTGACGGGGCATTCAAAGATGATCGAAGGCAGCACCGCGACGACGGCGCTGGCATCGTTCGGATCGATGCCGCGGTTCAGCACGGCCCAGGTGAAGGCGCGATACATGTTGCCGGTGCCCACGAAGGTATAGCCAAGCTTCTCCGCGACGAGTTTCGCGATGCTGCTTTTGCCGGAGGCGGCGGGGCCGTCGATGGTGATGACTGCGGGCATGCCGGAAGACTCCAAAATTAGTGCGGCGGGATGCGGGTGATCGTCGGGATGGGACGAGCGGCGGTATCGCCATGCAGGAAGAGATCGAGGTGATGCTCAAAGCCGGGGTAGCTCGTGGCGATGCACTCGGTGCCTTCGATGGTCGTGGTGCCTTCCGCGAACATGCCGGCAATGGCAAAGGCCATCGCGATGCGGTGATCACCAAAGCAGGGCAGGGTGGCGCCTTGCAATTTCGCGCCGCCTTCGATCTCCATGCCGTCCGGACGCTCGGTGACCTTCACGCCCATGAGGCGGAGGTTGTGCGCGACGGCGGCGATGCGGTCAGTTTCCTTTACACGAAGCTCCTCGGCATCGCGGATGAGGGTGTTGCCACGGGCGAGAGCACCAGCGACGGCGAGGATGGGCAGTTCGTCGATCACGTTCGGGATCTCAGCACCTCCGATGACGGTGGCGTTCAGCTCACCACCTTTGACGACGATGTTGCCACGCGGTTCGCCATCCGACTGGATCTCCGAGTGAGTGACTTGGGCACCCATGCGCAGCAGCACATTGAGGATGCCGGTGCGGGTGGGATTGAGGCCGACGTTCTTAATGATGATCTGCGAGCCGGGCGAGGCGGCCACGGCCACCATCCAGAAGGCGGCGCTGGAGATGTCTCCCGGCACCACGATGTCACGTGCCTGCGGTTCCTGCGGTCCGTAAACACTCACGGCATCTTCTTCGCGAAGCCATTTGATGCCGAAGTGGCTGAAAAGACGCTCGGTATGATTCCGCGTGGCCACCGGCTCGACGACAGTCGTTTTGCCCTGCGCAAAGAGTCCGGCGAGCAGCACGGCACTCTTCACCTGGGCGCTGGCGACGGGCAGTTTGTAATACATCGGCTTCAAATTGCCGCCGGTGACCTTCAGCGGGGCGCAGATCTTCTCGCCCTGGCCTTCCACGCGGGCACCCATCTGGCCGAGCGGATCGGCGACGCGTTTCATCGGGCGCTTCGAGAGCGAAGGATCGCCAAACAGCTCGGTGGTGAAGTTTTGACCGGCGAGGATGCCGCAAAGCAGGCGCGTGGTGGTGCCGGAGTTGCCGCAATCAATCGGATGCGCTGGTGCTTGAAGCTTCGCGCCTTTGCCTGTGATGGCCAGTTTCACGAGGCCGATGCCCTCGACCTCTTCGAGCGGCTGCACCTCGGCTCCGAGGGCCTGCATGGCCTTCACGGTGCAGAGGCAGTCTTCGCTCGGCAGGAAGCCATCGATGACGGTGGTGCCTTTGGCCAGGCCGGCGAACATCGCAGAGCGATGGGAGATGCTTTTATCGCCGGGGACGGTGATCTCGGCGGGGATGCTCTTGAGTTTGCGGGATTTCAGGGTGGCCATGCGAAAAGAATCCGCCGGGTTGGGGAATGGGCGGCCCGGTTCATGGCGCATGCCCGCGGGCATTTCAACCGGCTTGCAGACTCATGTTTCCCTCCAAGAAGTGCGCGGTTTCCGCGTTTCGGCAGCCCACCCGCTCATGAAAGCCCTTTTCCTCCTCGTCGCATCGCTGCTTCCGCTGCTGTCTTTTGCCGTGGAGCCCGAGGCTAGCCAGTTCGGGACGAAGAACTATGTGGAATACATCCCGGGTGACCTGCCTCTGATCCTCTGCTCGCCGCACGGTGGCGATTTGAAGCCCGAGGACATTCCTGACCGCACCTACGGTGTCACGGGCGCGGACGCCAACACGCAGCAGCTCACGAAGGCCGTGGCGGAGGAAATCGCCAAGCTGGGAGGTCATCGCCCGCATCTGGTCCTGAGCCACCTGCACCGCAGCAAGCTCGATCCGAATCGCGAGGTCAAAGAAGCTGCGCAGGGCAATGCGGATGCCATCAAGGCCTGGGAGGAGTATCACCAGTTCATCGAAAAGGCCCGTGAGGCGGTGGTAAAGCAGCATGGCCAGGCCTTCCTCATCGACATGCATGGTCAAAGCCATCCCGGCGAGAGGGTGGAGCTGGGCTACCTGCACAAACCGGAGGAGCTGGACCAGCCCGCCGAGAAGCTGAATGAGCCGGAGTTTGTCGCGCAGGGCAGCCTGGCGCATTTGATGCGGAAATCGAAGCTGCCCTACACGGAACTGCTGCATGGCAAAGCGAGCTTTGGAGCTCTACTCGAAGCGAAGGGCTATCGTGCGACGCCGAGCCCGCGGCTGCCGGTGCCGGATCAGCCTTACTTCAGCGGCGGCTACAC
>JAEUHK010000009.1 GCA_016795465.1 Verrucomicrobiaceae bacterium
GGGGATGTGTGGAGCGCTCGAAAGCAGTCGTCCGTGTGGATCGAGCAAGGCGCAGGAGAAGTCGAGGCGCTCGCGGATGTTCGTGGAGATCGCGGTGCGGCAGAGCAGGGCACCCATGTCCGTCACGATGGCGTGGAAGCGGTGGCGGAGGAGATCGCGCGAGAGAGACGCGTGATTCGTGATGCGTGAATCACGGCGGAGGATGTGGCCGTGATCGGGGAGATGCTCGATGGACCAGCCGGGGGCGACGACGAGGGTGGAGAAGGCGTCTTGGATGAGGGTTTGAGCACGTTGTTCACGCTTTAGCGTGGGTTTGGGACGCTCGTCGGACACGCTAAAGCGTGAACAACGTACTTCTTCGCGGATGATCGTGCGGAGGGAAACGAGCTCGATTTCGCGGTTCGAGGGCGGTGGGTAGCCGAAGAGGCGTTGGTAGGCCTCGCGGTAGAGCTGCGGGAGGTCGTGGGCGTTTTGGTATTCGACCTGGAGGGGCGTGTCTTGGCCGCGGAGGCGCAATTCAGCGATGCGCGTGATATTGTCAGACTGGTCGGACTTGTCCGACATGTCCGACAAAAACTGCGCTAGTGGCACGCGGTATTCTTTTTCCTCCAAGCGCTCGGGAATGGCTTCTTGAAGGCCGACGGCGCTCAGAATACCCGCGTGCTGCGGCACGAGGATGGTGCGGATGCCGAGGCTCTCGGCGACGGCGCAGGCGTGCTGCGGTCCAGCGCCTCCAAAAGCCAGCAGCGCGTGATCGGCGGGATCGTAGCCTTCGCCGATGCTGATGCGGCGGATGGCATCGGTCATGTGCTCGACGGCGAGGCGCAGCAAGGCATGCAGAAGCTCGTCTTCGCTCAAGGTGCCGTCGGTATGGGCGTGAAGCTGGCGGAGGCGTTCGCGTGCGGCATTCACATCGAGCGGAATGGGCGCTTTGGCGGGATCGAAGCGACCAAGCAGCAGATTGACATCCGTGATGGTGAGTGGTCCGCCTTTGCCGTAGCAGGCGGGGCCGGGATGGGAGCCGGCGCTCTCCGGTCCGACGGCGAGTCCATGATGCGTCATGCGGCAGATCGAGCCTCCACCGGCGGCGACGGTCTCGATGTGCACGGAAGGCGCGAGGAGCTTCATGCCGGCGACCTCTTGGGTGAAGCGATAGCCCGGTCTGCCGGCGATGCGGGCCACGTCGGTGCTCGTGCCGCCCATGTCGAGGGTGATGATCTGCTCAAAGCCGAGGCGACGGGCGAAATTGGCCGCGCCGATGGCTCCACCGGCCGGGCCGCTGAGCAGCAGGTCCTTCGGGCGGATGTCATCGGCCGTTTTGAGGCCGCCAGCGCTCGTCATGACCTGCATCGCGGGCGAGACAGTGCGGATGGCATTCAGAAACGACTGCACGGGACCATGCAGATAGGCATCGGCGACGGTGCTTTGGGCTCGCGGCAGCAGTTTGGCGAAGGCAGCGGTTTGATGCGAGAGCACGACATGCTTGAAGCCGCACTCGCGGAGGATTTCGCCGACGCGAAGCTCATGCGCGGGATGCGCGTGGCCATGCTTGAGGCACAAGGCGGCGGTGGTGATGCCTTTCGCGATCGCATCGAGCGCGGAAGCACGCACGGCGGCTTCATCGAGCGGCGTAAGCACCTCGCCCTCGACGCTGACGCGTTCCGGCACTTCGCAGGCGAGTTCGTGGAAGATCGGGCGCGGTTCGTGACGCAGGGCGAAGAGATCGGCGCGGCGTTGATCGCCGATGTGGAGCAGATCGCCGAAGCCCTGTGTGATGAACAAAGCGATGAGGCTGCCTTTGCGTTCGAGCAGAGCGTTCGTGGCCCGCGTGGTGGCGATGCGGAGCTGCATCGGCGGAAAAGCGGCTCCGGGCGGTGTGTTCGTTAAAAGGCGTGCACCGAGCACGGGGGCTTCTTCGCCGGTGAAAAGCTCAATGAGGGCTCCGGGATGCCATTCGGCCGGTGGAGGCGAATCGAGGGTGATTTGGCCGTTTTCGTCGTGTTGGACGATTTGGCGTGATTCGGGATGCGTGAGGCTGCGGATGGAGAAGCCGCGCAGGAGGCCGTTTGGGAGCGGTGGGAGGCCGGCGAGCTTTCCATCCTGCCACGTCGCACGCAGATGGCCCGAGGAGAGAACTTTGCAGCGGGATTCGCGGCCTTGCGGGTCGAGAGCGTGGCAGTCCGTGAAGGTGCCGCCGGTGTCCGCTGCGATGCGCCATGGCGCGACATCGGCAGACGCCATCCCGGACGTCAGGAAGTTTGGCGACGGGACTGATGACATGAGGAACGCTTTTTCCGCCAAACCTTCCCGACCTACAACGGATTACTTGCCCGCGGAGGGATCGGGGAGCGCCTGGTAATCCACATCGGGAATCCAGCGCATTTCTTTGAAGGCATCAATGTAAGGGCCGGTCTGCTGCTCTTTGAAGATGCTGGTGGCTCGGAGCATCCACTCCTGTGCCATTTTCTCGTCCTTCTTCGCGAAGGAGATGGCCGCGTTGCTGAAATAGTAGGCGGGCGTGTCATCCATGAAGGTGAAGCTTTCTTTGATGAGTTTCTCGGCTTCATCGAACTTCTTCTGGCGAGCCTCGCAGATCACGATGCGCGAGATGGCGAGGTGGCGGATCACCTGCGGGAGTTTTGGGAAGTCGGTCACGAGTTTGCGAAAGGCCGCGGAAGCGGTGGGAAAATCGTGACGGGCGAATTCAAGCTCGGCGAGATTGAAAACGGGGCCGGCATTCTGCGGATCGAGTTCTTTCGCTTTGAGGAACTGCTCCTTGGCGAGGTCGAAATCGCGGCGGCGTGGAGCGAGATACACATCACCGCGCATGGTGAAGATGAGTCCGTTCTTCGGAGAGATCTTTTCGGCCTCGTCGAGCTTCGCGACGGCGTCGGTGTAGCGGTTTTGTTTCCGCATCTCCTGCACTTCCTGGAAGATCTTCACCAGCTTCTGCTGATCCGCTTCAGAGAGCTTCGCATCGCCGAGTTGCTCGGCTGCAGAAGGCGCGGCGGGTGCCTGCGGATTTTGCTGGGCGGGGGCAGCCAGCGGAAGGATCGCGATGAGGGCGAGAAGTCTTTTCATGCAGGGGGATGGTTGGGGTTCAGAAGTGCGGTTTCAAGTTCCATGTTTCAAGTTTCAAATTGGTCACTCACTGGGTGCTACGAGAGACTTGAAACAAGAAACCTGAAACTGGGAACAGCTTTATCTCGGCGTGGCCAATTGCTTCTCACATGCCTCGTTGATCAGGCAGAGATCGCCGAGCGCGTCCTTCAGCGGGTCGATTTCAGCGGTGGAAAAGCCGAGATGCAGGTGGCGGCGCCAGCCTTCGGCGAATTCGAACTGGCCGGAGAGTTTTCCCACTGCTCGTGAGGCCTCGTCCATGCTCACGAGGTAGGAATCCATGCCCTGGGAGACATCAAGCCAGTGCTTCTGACTTTCGTGCGCTGCCAATGCCTCGCGTTTGCGGGCATGAACGGAGGCGGTGTTCACATAGGAGCTGGCCTGGAGCTTCTGCCGCAGGGGATCACAGAGGCCGTGCGGCATGGCATGATAGACCGTCACATCATGCGAGTAGTGCGGGCGCGGTGGATCAGTGACGAAATTCGGGATGCCATGGGCAAAGGCCGCTGTCACGGCCAGCCGGCAGGCCTGCATGTGATCCTCCATGTAGTCGGACGGGGCATGGGTGAGCACGATGCTCGGTTTGGCCTCACGGATGATGGCAGCGATCTTCCGCAAGTAGGGCACGGTGTAGTTCAGTTCGAGGTCGTCGCAGATCGGAGGATAAAACGCCGCGCCAAGGATGCGGGCAGCCTCGCGACCTTCTTCGAGGCGTTTTTTCGCCGTCGTGGGACCATCCATCTGAACGCTGCCGCCATTCCCGGTGCACATGTTCATATAATGAATGTCCCAACCACGTTCCTGAAGCAGCAGCAAGGTGCCTGCTGCGACAAATTCGATGTCATCGGGATGGGCGAAAAGGGCGAGAGCGGAGGGCATGGTGGGCGGAGGATGGCACGGGGATGTGGGAAAGCAAAACGCTGCGATAGGCAGCCGCCTTCCGATTCGCCAGCACGGTTTAGCCGCTAGCGCTCTGAAATCCGCTCGCTCAACTCAAAAGCTCACTTCGCAGGCAGCACCTGCACGGCATCGAGGTGCACATTCCCCTTCGCGCCTTCGGTGCGGAAGATGACGGCGGCTTCCTCGCCGGCGGTGAACGAGAAGGTGCCGAGACTGTGCGCGCCCTGCTTGCCGTTGGCGGGCTTGGATTGATCGACGGTGACGACTTTCTCGCCGTCGCTGCTCAGCACGGTGACCGGAGCGGTCTTGGCGCGGTTGGCGTGGGGTTGGAAGTAGATGCGGACTTCGTATTTGCCGGTCTCTTTGACGCTGAAGGCGAAGCGGGCACTGGCATTCTTGTCGCTGCCGTAGCTGTAGTGATCGCCGACGTAGGGCTTCAAACCTTCGCCGTGGGCCCACTTGCCGTTCAATTCGGCGTCCTTGTCGTCGATGACGATGCCGTCGAGTTTTTTGGGATCGATGCTGTCAGCGGAAAGCGAGGTTTCGGGGAGTTTCTTGGCGTTGGCGGGCATGTAGAGGCTGCCTTCGATGGTGTCGCGACGCATCGCGCCGGGCTGGCTCATGAGGTCCTTCAAGATGTCGAGGTATTGCTCATACACGCCGCGTGGCGAGGTGTGATGACGCACGCAGATCCAGGCGGCTTTGCCAACGACCTCGCCCATCATGCCGCAGGTGCGCATGACGCGGGTGGAACCGAGCGCATGACGCTCGACGCTGATGGTGCGGCCGGCCATGAAGAGATTGCCGATGTCTTTGCTGTAGAAGCAGCGGTAGGGCACCGGGTAGCCGTTTTTGCGGTCGGTATGCTTGCCGAACTGAGCGCGGCTGATGAAGGGATTGTCGGGGAAGTTCTTCATGTACTGCTCTTTCGGATAGTGCAGGTCCTGATCCCAGGTGGTGGGCACGCAACCATCGGGATGGATGATGCCTTTGACCATGTCTTCGCCTTGCAGGATGAGATCTCCGACGATGCGGCGGCTTTCACGCGGTCCGCCGATGTAGGCGAGCCAGGTGAGTTCGTAGCTGCCGTATTTGTCGGCCTTGAGCGTCTTGAGCGCCGAGACGGCACCATAAACGGCCCGGAAGTTGTGATCGCGGATGAGTTCGAGGTCGTTGATCGGATGCTTGTCGAAGCCGCTTTCCCAGAACCACTCGCCGTGGACATAATCTTCGGGATTCGGCACCGGCGTGTAGCCGAGGTCATAGCCAGCTTGATTGGCGGCGTTCTTTTTGCCGACGGGAGCCATCGTCTGCGGCTCGGGGAAGTCTTCGAGCGTCAGAGGCAGCGCCCAAGGTGTCTGCGGCCACGAGATGGCCTTCTTCTGGTTTTGCATGACCCACATGTTGCTCATGCCCATGCGGCCTTTTTCTTCCATCATGAACTCCGCACCCGCGAGAGCTCCCACACTGCCGTGGCCGGTGCAATCGACGAAGAACTTGCCGACGAAGCGGGTTTCCTTGCCGCTCTTGGTGTCGAGGCCGGTGACGCTGCGGATGTTTTTGCCGTCCTTGCCCATCTCCACGCCATAGACGTGGGTGTTGAGGAAGAGATCGATGGTCTTCTCCGCCTTCACGACGTCTTCTTTGAGCTTGTCATTGAACTCCTGCGGATCAGCTGCGGGACTGTTGCTGGCGCGGTCGGCCATTTCTTCGATGATTTCGCCGAGATGCGGATACAGGCCGCGACGCGTGCCGCCCATGGCCCAGACCTGAATTTCGCTCGATCCATTGCCGCCGAGCACGGGGCGATTTTGGATGAAGGCCACCTTCAGGCCCTGACGGGCACCGGAAACCGCCGCGCCCATTCCCGAGTAACCACCACCGACGACGACGAGATCGTATTCGCTCGTCTCAGGAGCCTTTTCCGGCAGTCCGAGCATCTTTTTGCGCATGCTGACGTCCGGCGTGAAGCTGGCGTCATCGCTGAGCACGATGGCATCGACGCGGCCATCGAAACCGGTGAGGTCTTTGAGCGTGATCTTGGCTTTGCTGCTGATTTTGACTGGTCCGGCCTTCTCCCACTGCCAATCTTTGCCCGAGGCACCGAATTCATGCTTCAGCGTCTCGCCATTCACCGCGATCTGAAAACGTCCGGGTGCTCCGGGAGCATCCCAAGGGCCGACCCAGTTCTTCGTGCGGGCCCAGAGCGTGTATTCGCCCGCCGGCACTTCGACCTCGGTCTCGGCATCTTTGACGACTTTGCCCATGCCATGCGCCATGAGGTAAGGCGAGCCCATGATGTCGATGAACTGCGTGTCGAGCACCCAGCCGCCGGGATTGGCGAAGGATTCGGCTTCGATCCATTTCGGAGCGGCGTGGAGCGAGGTGCAAAGGGCGAGGAGGGCGGCTGGTCGGGCGAATTTCATGCGAAGGGCCGTTTTAAACGACAACCGGCCCGGAATGCAATCACTGCTTGTCCGTTACGGTAACGTCAAAACGCCCCGGCGGCCTTCCGCCCGACCCAAAACACGCCCATCAGCACCACGAGCAAGCCCGCCCATGCGGGATGTGCCCAAAGCGGCAGGCGGCGTTCTTGATAAGCGGCCTCGGGGATGGCGGCGATGGCATCGACGATGCTTTGCGGCTTCGTGGCATCCAAAACGGCACCTTTGGTGAATTGGGCGATTTCCTTCAACACGTCGATGCGAGCCGGTTGGCCGCGTTTTTCGCGGCTGGTGCCTTGGATGGAGATTTTGGTCTCCAAACGCGATCCGGCCTCGGCGCAGCTGAGTTCGACGACATGCTCGCCGGGCTCGTTCGGCGTGAAGGTGCCGTTGAAGAGGCCCCAGGCTTCCTCGCCGGCGGGGAGAAGGCGCACGCTGCTCACTTTGCCGCTCGGCGCGGCGATCTGGGCGATGACCGCGCCTTCACGCAACGGTTCGCCGGTCACACTCATGACATTGGCATTCAAGGTGAGCACATCACCCGTGCGCGGACGGTCGGGCGAGTAGAAGAGGCGCATCTTGTCGCCGCTGCTCATGTTGCGTTGATAGGCCATCCAGCGCACCACCTGGCCCCAGAAGCGGTAGTGATACTTGTCCTCGACGCCTTTGCGCCAACGCCACGCGCCGTCGGTGCCCATGAAGAGAATTTTGCCCGCGCCGTAGGTCTTCGTGACGATGAGCGGCACGCGACCGAATTGATTCGACTCGCTGCCGTGGATGGCGAGCACCTCGCTGCCTGCTTTGGCTCGCAAGGCGGGCGCATACCACTGGAAACCCGGCAGCGTGCTCCACACGCGGGCGCTGGCTTCGTCGGTGTCTTCGAGCTTCGTCAAAAGGCTGCGCATGCCGGCTTCGGTGAGAGCGAACTTGCCCGGCGCACTCGAACCCCAACCGCGAGGCTGCGCGGCATCCCAGATCACCGGCAGCAGCTCGGCGAGCGGTGTTTCTTGCAGCGAGGCTTGGAAGCCGTGAAAGCCGGGCATGAAGACGAGGCCGCCCGCTTGATCGCGCACGAGTTTTTGCAGCGCGGTGCATTGCTCGCCGGTTAGCTGGCTTTTCTGCGTGCCGACATCGCCGAGGAAAATCACATCGAACTTCGTCAGCTCCTCGTCCCTCGGGAATTTGTCGAGATAACCGCGGCCCGCACCCATCTTGCCGAGGCCGGGATGCAGCAGCAGGCAGTTCACCTCGACACCGGGATCGCGTTCGAGTGCATTGCGCAGGTAGCGATACTCCCAGCGTGGGAAGGACTCGATCACGAGGACCTTGAGCTGCTCTTTGCGCACGCTGAGCGGCGCTTCCTGCGTGTTGTTTTCGGGATAGCGCTCGTTGGGCGTCTTTGGAATCGTTAACGTGAGCTTCACTTCGCCCGGTTTCTCCGGCTTCCACGCGATGGCGTCCTGATGACGGCTCATCGCGGGCAATGTGACCTCTTTGGTGAGGATCTCGCCGCTCGTCGATTTCATTTCGAGCACGACGACCTCGTCACGCGGCAGCGAGCTGTCGATCACAAACGGAATGCGCAGCGGCTTGCCCGCCACGGCGAAGGTCGGCACGTCAAAGCTGCTCAACTCGACATCCGGCAGCCGCGTCTCCGATCCGACGGGCACCGCAAACACCGGCACCTCCCTCATGCGCAGCCGCGTTGCTGCTTGGGAAGGTGGCTGGCCGAGGTTCCAATCGCCATCACTGATCAAAACGACGGATTTGAGGTTCGGCTGCTTCTCCAGCACGCCGAGCAAGGCCGAGTGAATGTCCGTGCCATCGGTCGTGGCAGGCGAAAAGGGCTCGATGACCACATCCATGCGTTCTTTGAGCTTCGCCCAGAGTTTTTCGTCGATCAGCGGCTTCACGAGTTCTTCGCGTGCGATGGCTTCCTGACCGCGAATGACATCCTTGGTGCTCATCGAGCCCGAAACATCTGCCAGCACGGCCAAAACCGGCCTCGTTTGAGGTTTGAAGGTCTCCAGCCACTCCGGCTGCAAAAGTGTGATCGCGATGCCGATGGCAATGATCACACGCAAAAGCTCCAACCAGCCCATCAACGGTCGCCAGCCACTGCGTCGCCATGCCATGAATGACAGTCCCATGATCGCCACGACAAATGCCACGCCGATGGCAAAGGCCTCGGGTGTGGGATTGAAGACGAGCTGGGAGGTGGTGGGTTCCATGTGGGTTATCTCCGCCATTCATCACGCAGCCACAGAGCGATGCCTGGAAGCAGACCTGCGAGCCACAGGCAGCGACCGCCCGTGGTCTGGAGGTCGCGAAACTGCTGCCAGACATCCGTTCCGGCATGAAAGCTGAAGCGTGTGTAGTTTACCGCGGCACGCAGCAGCCGCAGCGGCGCGGTGAAGAACCACGCGTGCTCCAGATCGAGCACCACGCGGCACCACAGGCGATGGCCTTGCGCATTCACCTTCGGATTCGGCTTGCCGCGCATGAGCGAGGGCGTGTCCGTCCAATAAATGCGCAGCACCTCGTTCACATGACGGGTGATGTGCTCCTGCGAAATCTGGCACCAGACATACGATTCCGGGATGTGATGCCCGCTGAGGTCCTCCGGGTAGGGAAAGCGGCGCACGACATCGAGACGCAGACAGCCCCATTTTTCACCGCGGACCTTGTGGAGGTATTCGAGCTCGGCGGCTGAGCAATCGAGCGGATCAATTGGGAAGCGGCTGCCTACCAGCGCACCATCTTGATCCTCGCAAAGCCCCGTCACGCCCGAGTAGCGATCGCGCTGCTCGGCCGGTATGGCGAGCCAGTGATGCTTCATCCGTTCGAGCGCGGTGGGCACGCAGCCGTCGTCGGAGTCCAGCTTGGTCCACAGTTCGCCTTTCGACTCTCGCAGCGAGACATTGTGCACGGCCCAGGCGCCGCGATGAGGCTCCTGAAGGTAGCGCACGGGGAAATCAGCCTCGCGTTGATACTGCGCCACGAGCTCTGCGGTGTTGTCGGTGGAGCCGTCATCGACGACCAGCCATTCAAAGTCCCGCTCGGTCTGCGCTTTCAGGCTTTCCCAGACGCGATGCAGCGTGTGAGCTCGGTTGTAGGCGGGGGTGAAAACGGTGAAAAGCGGCATTGCAGGCCGCGAAGCTACCCGGCAGGCCATTTTGCCGCAACAAGCTACTTCACATCCTTCATTTCGAGCAGGAGCGTCATCATCTCGTCCGCGGCGGCGGCGGCCACGCGTTTCAGCAGGGCGCGGTCGGTGTTGTCGCCGATTTCATAGGTGACGGCCGGGATGCCAAAGGTGTGGTGCGCCCAGTAAATGGAGGTGGTGGGCGTCGGCGTGGGGCTGGCGCTGCGCTCGGCGGTGTAGTCCGGCACGCGTTTGCCGATGCCGGCCAGCCAGCGGGCGGTGAAATTCGGCGGCGACGAGGCGGCCTCGTCCGGCTGGGTGTAAAACACATCGCGGAAGGTGGAATGGAAATCGAGCATCAGGAAGAGCTGCCCCTGCTCCTTCAGCGCGAGGATTTGATCACGGGCGGAGCGTGTCTCCGGCTGCGCAAAGGCATTCCAGTCTCGATTCAGGTCCACATGGCCCATGTTGTGCCGCCAATGGCCGGCATCGACGCCATCGGGATTGATCAGCGGTATCACGACGAGGTGGAATTCCTCGCGAAACTGCCGCGCCAGCTCCGAATCGCCCACGATGGTCTCGATGAAGCGCATCAGCGCCATGCTGTCCGTCGTCTCCGGCGGATGCTGGCGGCCGATGACCACCAATTTGCGCTTCGCGGAAGTTTTGCCGATGTCGAGACGCATGAGCGGCGTGCCTTTGACCGACCCACCAAAGGTCGAGCGAGTCACAAATGGCAGCCTCTCCAGCGTGGCGGCCCAGTCTTCCATCTCCGCCCGCGACACCGGCTCCTGCGCCGCGACATGCAAGACACGCGGGCCGATCTCCAGCTTCAGCACGGCTTCCTTCCGATCCTCGCTTTGTTGGTAGCACTCCTCCGGCAGCAGCACCCACTGCGAGCCATCGAGGCTGATCTTCGGCCGGTAACGCAGCGAGCCACCCTGGCAGCGGAGACGCAGCGTGATGGTCTTTTCCGTTTCAGATCGCACGCGAAAGGCAAACCACGGGCTGTCATTGACCGGCAGGTTCTCCGGGCGCACCACAGCACCGAATTCATCCGGCCCGAGCGGCTCGCATGCAGTCATCCGTGCCCTAGGAAAATTGGCCTCAAAGGTCACTCCTTGCTCCGGGAAGCTCCAAACGGCCTCACGGGGCTTTTTTTCCTCGGGGGTGCAGGAGGCCAGGATGCCTGCCAGCATGATGATAAAGGTCAGGCGCATCACGGCAGGCATTGAGGATGGTGGCTGCTACTTCAGTTCCTGGATGCGAAGATTGCGGAACTTGTAGGTGGCACCCTTTTCGCCGTGATGCTGGATGGCGATGACGCCACTGGCGTCCTTGTCGTCCTCCACATCCGTGGTCAGCACGCCATTGACGAAGATTTTGAGGCTCTTGCCGCGGCATTCGATGCGGTAGGTGTTCCAGTCGTTGCGCTTGAAGGCATCGCCAGCACGGGCGCGGAAGGCTGCCTCGCTCTCCTTGTTCCCTTTGATCGGGCTGATGAACCACATGCGGCGGCCCTCATCGTAGAGTCCACCGGACCATTTGCGGTTCGCATCGCCATCGACCTCGGCCTGATAGCCAAAGACCTTGTTTTTCTCCACATGGGCGCGGAACATGAAACCGCTGTTTGCCTGGCCTTCGGGCAGCTTGACCTCACCTTCGAAGATGAAGTCCCCGTAGGTCTTTTCGGTGACGACAAAGAACTTCTTTTCGCCAGTGAGATGGATCTCACCATCCACAATGTCGATCTTTCCCCACTCGTAGGGGTTCTTCCATCCGGTGAGGGTTTTGCCGTCAAAGAGCGGCGTGAAGTCCGCTGCGAAAGTGGTCAAGGCGGAGAGGGCGAGGGCAATGAGTGTGCTTTTCATAGGTTGGAAAATGGGGATGAGGGATGGATCAAGGATTGACGACATTCACCGGAGAACCGGCGAGGAAGGCTTTCACGTTCGCGGCACAGGCGTCGATCAAGCGCAGACGTGCTTCGCGGCTCGCCCACGCGACGTGAGGGGTGACGAGGCAGTTCTTCGCGTTGAGAAGCGGATTGCCGTCTTTCGGCGGCTCCATGCTCAAGACATCCACACCGGCTCCAGCGATCGTTCCGGCCTCGAGGGCCGCCGCGAGGGCTTGATCGTCGATGAGCGGTCCGCGGCCCGTATTGATGAGCAAGGCCGATTTTTTCATGAGACCCAGCGTGCGCTCATTCACGAGATGCTTGGTGGCATCGGTGAGCGGGCAGTGGAGGGAGATGACATCGGCTTCGCGGAAAATGGTGTCCGTGTCCGCGGCCCCGATGCCTGCGGGAGGTCCGCCGGACCAGTTCCGCTTCGACGCGAGCACCTTCATGCCGAAGGCCTGGCCGATGCGTGCCACCGCTGCACCGATTTCACCATAGCCGATGATGCCGAGCGTGCGGCCGGCGAGCTCGATGATGGGCTTGTCATAATAGCAGAAATCCGGGCAGCGCTGCCAACCGCCTGCGGCGACGCTTTGCGCCGAGGCTCCGACGTTGTTTGCGAGTTCCAGGATGAGCGCGAAGACATGCTGCGCGACGGCGGGCGTGCCGTAGCCGGGCACGTTGGTCACGATCACGCCGCGTTCCTTGGCCGCGACGGTGTCCACGATGTTGAAGCCGGTTGCGATGACGCCGATGTACTTCAGATCGGGCAGCGACTCGATGATCTGCCGTGTCATCGGTGCCTTGTTCGTGATGACGATGGGCGCACCGGCGCAGCGGGCCACGGTTTCGGCCACGGGCGTGCGCGGATGGAACTCACAAGGGGCGATGGCTTCAAATGGAGCCCACGAGACGTCGCCAGGGTTGGCGGTGTGGGCATCGAGCATGACGATTTTCATCAGGAAAGGGCAGGGAGGTGAATGGGGCGGGCAGATTGGCCGCTCACCGCCTGCTGGCAAAGGATTCTTCACCTTCCCGATTCAAAGTGCCGCCTCTTCGCACATCCGGCGCAGCGTCTGCCGCGTGCGATGAGCCAGCACCCGTGCATGGCAGGCTGTGATGTGATGCCGTCTGGCCACGACGAAGTAGGCTTCCCCCTCCATGCATTGCTCCCAAAACACGCGGCGGGCGAGTGTCGGCAGCCTGCGCAATTGCCCGAGGCAAAAAACAGCCGCATCACGCCTCTCGGCGAGCCCGGTCGAGTCGCCGTCCACCGGCTCGATGCCTGCCTCGTGAAGGGTTTCGAGCGAAACGGCCATGTCCACGCGACGCTGGTAGCGACGCTGCGTGCGAATGCGGCGCAGTGTGTTGTTTCGCGTGAGTGTGGTGACCCACGCGGCAAAGGCATGCGTCGGGCGGTAGCGGCTGAGTTGGGTGAAAACGTGCGCCATCACGTCGTGCGCGGCTTCCTCGGCCTGAGCGGGATCGGACAGCATGCGGCTGATCACGCGAGTGACGACCGGCCGGTAGTGCTCGACGAGCCAGGTGGCGGCTTTTTGATCGGAATACTCGAGCCAGCGGCGAATGGCCACGCGGGTGGCGTGTTCGTGTTCTTCAGCGGCGTTTTCGAGGGACAGGCACATGGCGGTCAGGGCGTGGAAAGGAACCGCGCACCGCCGGATCCTCCCAGATTCCGGCGATGCGCCGCCGTGGGGATTTTTCCAGACCCGAAGGCCACGGAAGCGAAATTCACGGCAGCACCATCCTGCGCTCCTCCGCCCGTTCTGTCGTGTTAAGGCACGTCAAGGCGTGTTAAGGACTGTTAAGACGTGACGTGTCACTTCGCGATCTCCATCGCGATGCGGAATCCCACGCTGTGGTAGCCGCCGCTGCGTTTGCGGCCTTCGCCGGTGCAGAGGCTTTGGCCGCTGCGGCCGGTGGAATACCAACTGCCGCCGCGCACATCGTTCACTTCCTGGCCTCGCTCGGCGCCGTTCGTGGCCACAATGATGCTGCTCGTCCATTCGTAGGCATTGCCGGCCATGTCGTGGCAGCCGTAATGGCTCGCGCCGGTGGGGAAACTGCCCACGGGCGTGGTGAAGCCGCCGTTGTCCACGAGGTCGCGGTAGATCTGCGTGTTCACAAAGCCCGTGTTCGTGTCGTGATCGATCCACGCATCCACACCACCATCGGATGTAACGGCGAAGACTTTGCCGTTGCCGGTCATGATGTCCTCGACGCGGCCTTTTTGACCTGCCTGGCTCGATTTGTCGACGTAGCTCGTGATCGTCTTCGCCTCCTTGTCGAGCATGTAAGCGGCGCAGACGGCATTGTAGTTGAAGTGTGTCTTCAGTTTGCCGTAGCGGTAGCTGCTGTCCTTGTCATTGCCCCAGGGGTAAAGGTAGCCTTTCGGGCCTCGCGCAGCCTTTTCCCACTGCTCGGCGCTGGGCACGACGATTTTCCAGCCGGTCTGCTCGCTGATCCAGGCGCAGTAGGCCTCCGCATCATCGAGTGAAACGAAAAGCACGGGGTGGTTGGCTTTGTCCTTCGGATACTCGCCGTCCTTCCAGTAGCGCGGCCCACCACGATAACGCGTGGCGTCAATGAAGGCCTTGTATTCGGTGTTCGTTACCTCAAATCGCGCGATGGCAAAGGCAGGCAGTTCCCGCGTCTCGCCTTCGCCAAACGTAAACTTGCCCGCGGGCACATAAACCATGCCTGCCGGGATTTGGACGGTCTTCGAGCCCTCCCTCACGTCCGATGTGGTATTGTCGATGGGCGAAGGGATGGTGATGCCGTTGCCGGACTTGATCGGGAACTTCTCCGCGGCGTGAACGGTGAGCGAAATCAATGCGAGGGTGAGCATGTGTTTCATGTTCTTCAAAAGGGGGAAGGGCCAAAGAGGGCGTCTTTGATCTCTTGTTCGGTCGGCTCACGGCGATCGCGACTCGTCGGCGGTGGTCCGGGCGGTCGTCCCATGCTGCGTTCGTCGGGCGTGTTGCCGAGGACGATGTCCCAGGTGCCGAAGAGTTCGTTGCTGCCGCTGGTTTTGGGTTTGAACTCCCGGATGATGCTCAGGCGCTGCGCTTCATCGCGGATGCCATTCAGCACCATGTCGCGGTCGTTTTGCGGCACGCCGGCGATGCAGAGCTGCGTGGTGAGCATTCGGCGGTCGCCTTTTTTCACGGCGACGTGCCAATGGATCGTGCGGCCGGTGTAAAGGCCGGGCTTGATGGTGCGGAAGCGATACTCGCCTTTGTCGTTCGTGGTGAAGGTGCCGTAGCCTTGGAACTTCTCGTCGCGCTTTTTGCCACGCTGCTCGCCGCGGCTGTGGATGTAGCAGCCGTTCACATCGGCCTGCCAGAGCTCAATGACATGCTCCTGCAGCGGCTTGCCATCCGCGTCGAGCAGTCTCCCTCCGAGTTCGGTGACGATGCCACCAGCGGGCGTGCCGTCAGCGATGCGGAGGAGGTCGTTGTCCTGATCGAGCGGCAGATGATCGGGGTAATACGGCCCCTCGGTGCAGCGCGGCGTGAGCGTGAGGGCTTCGGCGTAGATATCGGAGGTAATGATTCCGCTGGTGGCGATCAGCAGGCTTTTCAAAAGACGACGACGGTCGAGGCGGATGTGGAAAGGTGAAGGTGTGCTCATGGCGGGGCTGCAACGCGCGAGAAGCGCGGAGGTTGTGTTAAGCAATGTTAAGACCGCGCTGCGATTGATTGACCCGCCTCGGCACATCGCGTTTCATGCGATGTGAGCCGTGCCGCTGCCAAAAACGTGTCCGAATGGAGCTTCATCGCCGTCCTGGCGGTGCTGTGCGGCATTCTCACGGTCATGCAGTATCGCTGGACCGGCGATCTCGCGCGGGCGGAGGGCGAAAGGCTCGGCGCCGACTTTGGCGACCGCGTGCAGGCGATCGCCAACGAGTTCGATGCGCAGCTCGACGATGCCTGTGCCACGCTCGTGCCCTCGAGCCGCGATTTGAGCGACCTCGGTGTCGAGAAGGCTCATCTCGCCTGCTGGAAGCAGTGGAGCGACACCAAGTCGCTGCCGATGTTTACCCGCGTGGCCGTGGTTTTGGTCCAAAAAGGCCGCCTCGACTACCACGAGCAAAATCTCATCGATGGCTCGCTAAAAGCTGTCGCATGGCCTGCGGACTGGAAGCCACTTCGCACCATTCTAGAAGGCAAGGTCTTCGGCCCCAACGAGCCTTTCGTGGACCCTTGGGGACTCGTTTTTGAGGTGCCGGTGTTTTCGAAGGGGCGGGAGACCGAGTGGGTGATCTTCGAACTCGACGAGAACTACCTGCAAAACTCATTCTGGCCCGCGATGGAGCAAAAACACCTCTCGCTCAAACAGCAGCCGATGGGGGCCATTCGCGTCAAAGCGGCTCGTGAGCCATCCAAAGTGCTCCACACCTCGCTCGGCGGCTTTCCAGGCGGAAAAAGCATCACGGTCGAGCTCAACTCGCTAGGCCGCTCGGAACGTGGTCAGGCGAATTTTGGTCCGCGAGTGGCCATGTGGCGTCTCGAGGCCGTGCGCACGCCCGCGATCCTCGAAAACATCGTCAATGCCTCCCGTCAGCGGAACCTCGGCATCGCCGTGGTGATCAACGTGCTCATTCTCGCCGCCGGTGTGCTGCTCGTGTATCACACGCGGAAGTCGCGCCAGCTCGCGCAGCGGCAGATGCAGTTCGTGGCGACGGTCTCGCACGAGTTGCGCACGCCTCTGACTGTCATCAAAGGTGCAGCGCATAATCTCCAGCGTGGTGTCGTCAGCGATCCCGAGCGCGTCAGCCGCTACCTCGGCGTCATCACGCAAAACACCGACCACCTGGCCGACATGGTCGAGCAGGTGCTCGCGCAGGCCGGGGCACATCGCGCCGGAGCCCTCAAGCAAGCGCCGGTGAACATCGGCGAGGTTTTGCAGGCCGCGCTGCAAGCCTGCGAAGCCGAAACACAGGCCGCAGGCTGCGTCGTCGAATCCCATATCGCCACCGACCTGCCCACCATCACAGGTGATACCGCCGCGCTGCGTCGCGTCTTCCAAAACCTCATCAGCAACGCCTCCAAGCATGCCGCCGCTGGCCAATGGATCGGCATCGAAGCCGAAAAACGCCATGGCTCCATCGAGATCAAGATCCGCGACAAAGGCCCCGGCATCCCCGCCGCCGAGCAGCGTCGCATCTTTGAGCCCTTCGTGCGTGGCAAGGCCGCCGAAGAAGCCCAGACACGCGGCAGCGGCCTCGGCCTCAGCCTCGTGAAAGACCTCGTCGAGGCCCATGGCGGCAGCGTCACGCTGCACAGCGAGCCGCCGGACGGCTGCACCTTCACCGTGAATCTTCCCACTGCATGAGCGCGAGACTTTTGATCGTCGAAGATGATGCCGGCCTGTCGATGGTCGTCGAGGACCTGTTGCGGGCTGAGGGGCACGACGTGACCGTGGCCGCGGATGGGAAGAAGGGGCTCGCACTCGCCACGAGCGAGAGCTTTGACCTGCTCATACTCGACTGGATGCTCCCCGGCCTCAGCGGCCCGGACATCTGTCACCGTGCTCGCGAGCAGGGCTTCGACGGCGGCGTGCTCATGCTCACCGCCCGCGGCCAGGTGCAGGACCGCGTGCAGGGCCTGAATCGCGGTGCCGACGACTATCTCGTGAAGCCCTTCGAGCCCGACGAGCTCATCGCCCGTGTCAGCGCCCTGCTGCGCCGCGTGCACAAGGAGCAGCTCACGCCCGTCATGCGCATCGAATTCGGCCGCGTGAGCATCGACTTCACGCGTCACGACTTCACCAAAGGCGGTACGCCCTTCACGCTCACCACGAAAGAGGCCGATCTGCTCCGCTTCCTCATCAATCACCGCGGCCAGACCGTCTCCCGCGACCGCATTCTTGCCCAAGTCTGGAAAGAGCAGCCTCACATCACCCCGCGCACCGTGGACACGCACGTCGCGTGGCTTCGTGCGAAGATCGAAGACCAGCCCGACTCGCCAAAGCACATCCTCACCGTCCGCGGCGAGGGCTACCGGTTTGAGCGAGGGTAGGGCAGGGGGCGACGAAGTCGCATTTCAGTGGTGCAAAGCGGCGGCGGCCTTCGTATAACTGCGCCTCCAACCGCATGTCCAAAAACCTCAGCGCCCTCTCCTTCCGCAAAGGCATCGAAAAGAACGTCTTCGAACGCATGGTCGAAGCCGCCGAAAAACACGGCACGGCCGAAAAGAACGATCTCGTTCACCAGATGGGCCAGGATCATCTGTTCGGCGATGCCATCACGCTCGGTGCAGTGAGCTTCTACGACTTCCTCAAGAAGGAGAACGAGGGCAAAAAGGTCTTCGTCTGCAACGGCAGCGCCTGCTTGTGCGCCGGAACGCAGGACAAGCTGCATCACACCCTCGAAACGCACTTCAAGAAGGACGAGATCGGCCACATCTGCTGCCTCGGCCGCTGCCATGAAGGCGGCGCGTTGCAGTTCGGCGGCAAAAACTACTCCGGCCAGTCCGACGCCGCTTTGGGCGATCTTTTCAAGACCGGCAAAGGCGATAGCGAAGACCGCTACGCCGTTGTCTCGCATCTGCAGCCCGCGATTCTGACCGCGGAGTTTAAAGGCATCGAAGACTACTACGCACCCTTCAAGAAGCTCATCACCGAAGGCAATCGCGATGCGCTCGCCGTCGAATTGAAGGACAGTGGCCTGCGCGGTCGTGGAGGTGCGGGTTTCCCGCTTTCCATCAAATGGTCCGGCTGTCGTGCGGCGGAAGGCAAAGTGAAATACATCGTCTGCAATGCCGACGAAGGCGATCCGGGTGCCTACATCGACAAATACCTGATGGAGAAGCAGCCACACAGCGTGCTGCTCGGCATGATGGTCGCCGCTTGGTTCGCTGGCGCTGAAACGGGCGTGCTCTACATCCGCGCCGAGTATCCGGACAGCGTCACCATCGTGAATCAAGCCATCGCGGACCTGCATGCGGCCGGATTGCTCGGTCAGAACATCCTCGGCACCGGCTGCAACTTCGTGCTGAAGACCATCAAAGGCGCTGGAGCCTACATCTGCGGCGAGGAAACCGCGCTGCTGGCCAGCATCGAAGGTCTGCGGCCCGAAGTGCGCACGCGTCCGCCTTTCCCGGTGAATGAAGGCCTCTATCGCAAGCCCACCATCGTCAACAATGTCGAAACCTTCGCCAACCTCCGCGCCATCCTAACGCTCGGCGGCAAAGGCTACGCTCAAATCGGCACGCCGCAGTCCACCGGCCCGAAGCTGCTCTCGCTCGACAGCCATTTCGTGAAACCCGGCATCTACGAAGTCGCCATGGGCACGCCGTTGCAAACCGTCATCGACCTCGCGGGTGGCTTCAAATCAAAGGTGAAGGCCATTCAAATCGGCGGCCCGCTCGGCGGCCTCATTCCGATGAGCCACATCGCCCAGCTCACCGTCGATTTCGAGAGCTTCAAGAAAGCCGGCTTCCTCCTCGGCCACGCCGGTGTCGTCAGCATCCCCGAGTCGATGCCGATGATCGAATACATCCAGCACCTCTTCCAGTTCACCTCCGACGAAAGCTGCGGCAAATGCTTCCCCTGCCGCCTCGGCAGCACGCGAGGCAAAGAACTCATCGCCAAAGCCCGCGGCGACAGCAGCTACAAGATCGATCGCGAACTCATCACCGACCTCCTCGACACGATGGAGCAAACCTCCCTCTGCGCCCTCGGTGGCGGCGTCCCTCTGCCAATCAAGAATGCGCTGCAGCATTTTGAGGCGGAGCTTGGCGGGTATTTCAAAGCGTAGCTTCGACTGGCAGTCGAAGCCCCAGGGCCAATCGGTGGTCCACCTCCCAGCGGATTCGATTGCCAATCGAATCTACGCTCTCACCCCTCCGCAAAGTAATCCTCATCCGCCCGCTTGAGCACATAGGTCTCGCGGGTGGAGACGCCGACGCCGTAGTCGATCATGAGTTCGGCGAGGCGCTGGCCGTTGATGAGGACGATGTTGTGGCTGACTTGGTTGATGAATTCGCGGGCACCGGGGGCAAAGTCGCTCGTGGTGATGAAGACGCCTTTGTGGGCCTTGTGGGCGGAGAGGGAGCCGACGAACTCGCGGAGCGGACCCACGCCCACATTGCCTTCCCAGCGTTTGGCCTGCACATAGACGGCATCCAGGCCGAGGCGGTCTTCATTGATCACGCCGTCGATGCCGCCGTCGCCGGAGGCTTTGGTGACGGTGCCGGCTTCGGCACGGGAGCCACTGTGGCGATCTGCTCATTAGAGATTGCTAAGACCCGATGACTCCTGTTCAATGCCTTCATGAGCACATCGAATGAGGCATCTTCTATGTCACCCACCGCAGGAAAAAGCTTCTCAATTGCAGACCGCGTCGCGCTTGCCATTTCCATCATCTCACTTGGAGTATCCCTGGCAACATCCTGGATCACCTTCTTCCCTCGCAATGATGTAATGGTGACTCTCGCGGACGTATCTCTCGACAATAAGTTAAAGGGAGTTGAAGAGGATGCTGTGAACGTGTGGCTTGCATTTACAAATCAAGGAAACCAGCCCGCGTTTGTTACAGGTGCCGAGTGGGAAGTTCGCACAGCAGGAGACGACGGATCGAAAGATGGTGCCCAAGGAGGACCATGCGAAGTAAGCGACAAAGATTTTCCGTTTTTGCTAGAGCCCGGAAAAGTTCGCTTGGTTCACTTCAAAGCTCCTGTGCTAGCGTTGGTTAGATGGGCAGGCGAGGACGCCGAGACACTACGGACGACTCAAAAGCCGAGTGACCGCAAAGAATCTGCCGTTGATCTTTTTTTGAAACTTGGAGCGATCAATGGAAGCGGAATACCAGATGGATGCCGTATTCACTGTGTCACCGCCTGGGTTAAAGATGGAAGCTGGAAGGAATCGAAGAGTCCTGATGGAAAGCCAATCCCCTTATTCGGCCAAGGTGAGCACATTAGCTTTAGGATCCATGAAACCAAATAGTGAAGAATGAGGCGTGCAGTTCTCACACACTCGCCCCGTAGTGCGCGTCCAGCTTCTCGTGTAGGGCGAGGATGCTGGCGATGCGGCGGACGTGGTGGGTGAAGTGTTGGGCTTCGTCGGGGGTGAGGGGGCGGCCGAGGAGGGCGCTTTCGCGTCAGCTGAGCCACTTCTTGAGGATTTGGTAGCCGCCGAGGGTGTAGTTGCAGACGGCTTCGGGCACGTCTTTACAGCGAGTGGTGGCGTTGAGGTGGATGTCGAGGTAGCCCTCGCCGCATGTGACGATGGTACACGGCCTCATTTGAATGCTCGATTAATGGCCTTAGACAACTTATAGAACTCGCTGAAATCTTCTGTTCCAGGTTGGGCTTTTGAGCGAAACTCGCTTAACAAATGCTCTTTGAGCTTTCGCCGAGCCGAATCCCTCTCTTTGTCTGCACTTGAGGCAATGGCAACCAAGTCTGGAAACTGGGAATACACCTGCCCACGAATCGAATCTGGTAACAATCCCTCAACGTCTCTTTTGCCGGGCTTGTCTTGGCCGATTGGGAAGAAGTGGACACCTTTCTTTAGGCCGAGGTTTTGGAGGGCTTTTGTAATCTGTGCGTCATGATCGAGGTCATATGTGATCACAAACTTCGAAAACCGGCTCATGACAAACTTGATCAAAATACTATTACTGAAGAACCCAACTCCCCCATACGGGAACACTTCACCCTCAAACGTGATAGCGTTTGAACCGTGAATTCCATCTCTTAGCATCTTGAAGTATTCCACGTCTGTCTCGCCTTCCACCAAGACAATCTGATTGCTTCTTTTGAACAAGACATTCCGCCAGCTAGCAAATGCTTCATTATCAATCCCTAGGGCCAAGCCAAACGGTTCCATCCAATTGTCACCCCCAGCGTCGATGAGCTGAGTATCTAGCAAACGGCTCTTTTCGACCCGCCGCTCCAAAAGAAGATTGGCTCGGGGATTTCCCAGGCTCAGCATGTACGGGCTGTGAGTGGTCGTCACGACCTGAACGCACAGCTCTTCCGATATTTCTTGGAGCATCTTGCCGAATTCAGCTTGCGCCGAAGGATGAAGAAAGCTCTCAGGTTCTTCAATCAGCAATATAGGAGTGATCCTATCGGACTCACTGCCAACCTCCCGGTTCTTTTTGGCGCGGAGGATATTCAAGAAAATCAGCGTTCTGTTTTGCGTGCCGCTACCCCAATCATCAAGAGGAACCGAAGTTGATTTGTCACCAAGCGATACCATGAATGGGACGTCATCAAACTCGAGTGGAGGTAATGATAACGTAACATTGTACTTCTCCTCCAGGCGTCCCAGCAACTCGATAATATCCTTTTGGTGGCGTTGTGCGCTCTTTCTCAAGAGGTCGACAACTTTTGTGTTTGCCTTCTTCAACTGATCCGCCTCGTCGGCGGGTAAGCCACCAAACATCCGAGTGAACTGCCGACCAATTATATAGCGGTGCCCTTGTGCTGTTGAGTTGTGGAACAACAAGCATCGGCTCGATCTTATTTTTTTAAAAACCTCTTCAATTTTGAACGCATCCTCAATCTCTATTCTTTGACATGACAATCCTAACGATTTGCTTCCTCCTAGTTTTGACCAGCTTTGACGCAGAGTCAGCATCAGTTCATCGGGCGATTCTCCTAGTGCCAGGAATGTAACCACAAACCTGTAAAGTCCTGCGTCCAGTTCTCGATGAAGCAACAGACTCAATTCAAAACTAATGGTCCGGGATGCATCTTCAGTTGAAAGCCAATTCGGAAGATCGGTTTTGATACCAATGTCATTGTCCTCACTGAATGGAGATGATTCCACCTCTCGGAAGAAAGATCGGATAGCTTTGATTACATTGGATTTGCCGGAATTGTTCTTCCCAGAAATCGCAGCATAGTAAGCTGGGAATTCGAGTTCTAGATGTTCAATAGTGCGGTAGTTCTGAATCTTGATTCGGTTAATTCGCATAAGTTTTGGTGGTGGTGGATATTGAAGTTGAACGGCAACTAATGTTTTCCTGTGTCCCAGAACTGCTGAGATGTGGAGCGATGCTGTAGCGCTCTCCCGGCACCGCTTTGCCTCCTCGCCAGCCCCAGAGGGCGAAGGAGCGGTAGTTCGTGAGGAGGATCTGGCCGTAGTGCTCCAGGTAGTTCCGCACCTGCGGGCTGCTCTCAAAGGAGGAGAGGTCGGCATCGAGCGCCTTCACCTCGATGACGCCGCGCTCGGGCTTGAGCTGGAAGAGCGCGGGGGAGTCCGCGCCGTGCTTTTTGAGTTCCTTCGCGGAAAAGAGGCCGCCATCCGGGATGCCCGCGCCGTTGTTTGAAGGGTGGATCACGGCGGTGATCTTCGGCTTCAAGGAGTCGCCGACAGCATTGAGGAGCTTGGAGAGAGCCGGATAGCCGCTGGTCTCGGGCACGCTGACGCCGGAGATGAGGTAAAGCTCGTGCAGGTAATCGGCGACGGGGTGGGACATGCGGGAGAAGTGGAGCGATGAAAGCTGGGGCCGGGATGGATAGCAAGGTTTTGTGCGGTGGCGGCCTGCGCCACAGGGCCTCGTTCGACTGCCGCACAAGCTTTCGGACAGCCTTCAAATCCTATTTCCTGAATCTAAATCAGGACTCACGAGGCTCATACGCAAACTCACAGCGCCCAAATGATGCCTCACAGCGTCCAAACGCTGTCTCACACTCTCCCAACGATTGCCAACGGTGTCCAAACCGACGCTCATAAGGCCAAAATCAAAGCCCACATGATCCAAATCCAGGCTCACGGTGCCCGAATGAATGCTCACATCGTCCAAATGGACACGCACGTTGCCCAAACCGTGGCTCATGTGGTCTAAATCGCAGCCCACGGCGTCATAATCACGTATTACCAAGTCGAAACTGTAGCTCACGGCCTCCAAATGACGACTAATTGGGTTGGGATTTTAACCTCACCATGGATAGTCTTAGCCAACAACACCTGAAGATCATTTTTGCCTTGCCAAAAACACGCAGATTTCATTAAAACGTATTTACCTATGGAAACCGTATTTGAATTACGCCTCAAAGCCTTCAACCGCGCCCTTGGCGTGCTGGACCTTCCTGAACATATCAACCTCTGGAGCGGGAAGATGCCGGTGATCTTCACCCCGAAGAAGGCGGAGGCCGCCACGATGACGGCGGCGCTGGAAGACGCGGCCAAAAAGCAGGAGGCGGGGCTGGGCGGTGTGACCCAGGAGAAGGATCGCGAGGAGACGGAGCTGGAGGATGCGGCCTTCATTCTGGCGCAGGCGCTTTTGAGCTGGTTCAACGATCAGAAACAGGAAAGTGAGGTGGCGGAGGTGGACTTTGCCAAGTCGTCCTGGCAGGGCCTGCGGGACCAGCAACTGCTGGCGAAATCCCAGCGAGTGATCGATCTGGCCACGGCTGTGACGGGTGGAGCCAAAGCTGCCGACGCGGCCAAGTATGGCATCACTCCCGACGCGGTGGCGGAGCTGGTGAAGGAGCGGAAGGACTACGACGACATCGTGAACGAGCCCGGTGTGGCCCAGAGCATCCGCAAGGCGCTGACCAAGGGCCTGCGCCCGGCCTTTGCGCTGGTGGAGAAGAAATTCCAAGAGCTTGATGCTCTGATCCTCCAATTCGGCAAGACCGAAGCCGGTAAGGCGATGATCGCTGCGTGGAAAGACGCTCGCGTGCAGAAGGGGATGAACGGCGGTGAAGACAAGACCGAGAAGAAGCCTGCGGAGCCGGTGAAACCGGCGTGAACACCCATTTTTTGTTAACAGCGCAGTTAATCCTGAAGAATTCCAATCGAATCCTCAAAGCCCATGTCAAAGACAAAAATTGAAGAGCCATCAAGGCTAAAAGCCTTTGTTGATGCAGTGCAAAACCTGGAGTGGAAACAGGAGAACAAGATTGGATCTTTTCAAAAGGTGTTCTCGGCCGTTGATAACCTCGTTTTTGCTGAAGTTGAGTATTATTACCGGTTGAGGACCAATGCCCGCCGGTCGTCCGGCTTTCTGCGTTGCGCTGGCATTTTGTTTGCCGTCTCTGGCGGATTGATTCCTCTGCTTGCTGCCACAGGGCATGAGAGACTGACCGGTCTCTCGCCGTGGGGTTACGTTCTGCTCGCCATCGCCGCGGGCTTTTACGGTGCGAATCAGATGTTTGGCGGAACTTCCGGTCATGTGCGCAACGTGACGGCCCAATTGAAGCTGGAGAAAATCATGACGGTTTCGCGATTAAAGTGGGTAGCCACGATCGCAGGCATGCAGGACAAACAAATGACAGAGGACATGTCCAAAGAAGCCTTTGCGCAGATCGAAGCCTATGCAGGTCAACTCTATGATGTTCTCGATGAAGAGACGACACGATGGAGTAAAGAGTTGTTAGAAGAACTGAAGCGCAATAGCGACCAGTTAATGGCCAAACTGGATAAAATGAAATCGCCAGGCCAATAACACTCACCCAAGACCGCCATGTTTAAGCAATTCAATCCTCCCTCGAATCTGAACGCCCTGACCAAGAAGCAGCTTTGGGCGACCTATTATTACATCTTCTCGGCGAAGGCCATCAAGCCCACGGAAAAGGGGATTGTGCTGCTGGGCCAAGGAGACCAAAGCCTGGGCATCAAGCTGACGGAGAAGGATTATTGTCTGGCGGCGATTGAGGGCACTTTGATCACCCAGCGGCCCGATGGCTCGACGGTGACGCTGAACTTCCTCGATGCGAATGCCAGTTCGCAGCTCTGTGATTGCACGAAGTATGCGAACGTCAGTGCGGCTACTGGCAAGACTCGTTTCCGGGAGGCTCGCGGCACCTACGGAGATGGGGCGGCGAAGTTCCTTCTGCGGCCTTTCCGGACGCTCGCCGTGGACAAAAAGGAGATCCCGCTGGGCTCGGTGATCTACATCGAGAAAGCTCGTGGGGTGCCGATCACGCTGCCGGATGGATCGACCGCGATTCACGATGGCTATTTCTTTGCCGGGGATGTGGGCGGGAAGATCAAGGGTAACCACATTGATGTGTTTCAAGCGATGCTGCGCTCGAAGCCATTCGCGCCATTCATCAAGAGCAGCTCGGTGGGGACCTTTGATGCTTATGTGGTCACTGACGCGGCCATCATCCAGGCGCTGACAGACGAGCATCTGGGCAAGAGTGCTCCGGTGGCGGACAGCTCACCGGTGATCACGACCGAGGAGGCAGAGAGCCTGGAACCAGCGACCTCAAGCCTTGAATTCATCAAGCGTGGTTCCAAGGGGGCGGCAGTGCGGCGCTGGCAGACGTTCCTTCACGGACAGGGATTTGATCCCAAGGGCATCGACGGCACCTTCGGCAAGGACACGGAGACCGCCACGATCGCTTTCCAACGGAAGCACAAGCTGGAACCAGATGGCGAGGTGGGCCGTGAGAGCTGGGGCAAGGCGGTGATGCTTGGCCTGCCGGTGATCGAAGAGACGCGTCCTGCCAGCGACAAGTCCGGCGACAACTGGCCGCCGCGCCCGACGAATCTTCAGATGTTGAGCCACGAAGAGCGGGTGGCACGCTTTGGCAGCTTTTCGTTCCGCCATGTTCCTCAACCTAATAATCCCGAGAACATCGAAATCACCGATGACTGGGAGAGCAAGAACATCAAACGGATCGAACTGCCTGCGCTAAAGAAGCTGAAAGGTGGGACCTCAGGGCGTGTCCGGCTGCACAAGGATCTCGAACAGGATTTCCTGGCTCTCTGGGCGGCGTGGGAAAAGGCAGGGCTGCTCGACCGTCTGCTCACCTGGGAGGGCATGTTCAACGCCCGCTTCAAGCGCAAGACAAGCAAGGCGGACATCCAGAGCAAGAATCCGCGAGCTTTGAGCAATCACTCCTGGGGCACGGCTTTCGATGTGAACTATGAGTGGAACAAACTCAATGCCATTCCGGCGCTACTTGGAGAGAAGGGCTGTGTGAGGGAGCTCGTGGAAATAGCGAACAAGCATGGTTTCTACTGGGGCGGCCACTTCAAGAGCCCCCGGGATGGCATGCACTTTGAAGCAGGAAAGAGAATCTGATCAGAGACATGCCGGGTGGTGGGTCGTGCCTTTGATGGATGCAGGGCGGGACAGGAATGCCCGGTGACCTACTGCCGGTAAATCAGTGCCACATGAGTGGCGGGGCTGGTTTGGTAGAAGTCGTTGCCGAGGCCAAGGGTCTGGATGCGGGTGCCTTCGACGCCGAGCTCGATGAGGCGCTGGCGGAGGCCGAGGGTGCGACGCTCGCTGAGGGTGCGGGCGTGGTCCTCCGGCAGATCGGGCGGGGTGTAGCCGGCGATGAGGTAGCGGATGCCCTCGTTCTTTTTCCACTCCTCGGCGAGCTTCTCCAGCTCCCGCCCGTGTTCTTCGCTGAGGGCGATCTGGCTGCCTTCGAATTCAAAAGCCGGGCAGGCGAGGCGCAGCGAGCCATTCAGCGGCGAGCTGAAGCCTTCACGCGAGCCGAGGGCGTAGACAACGGAGGCGTCGTCACCTTTGGCGAAGGGCATGGATGGCAATTGCGAGCAGGCGCAGAGCATCACGCTGGCGAGGAGGAGGCTGGTGGTGGGCAGGTTCATCGGTTTCGACGGCCAATTCAGCGCATCCAGCGCGGCTCGGTGATGCGGCCAAAGTTCTTGAGCACGGAGCGGCGGCCTCCGGTGGCTATTTCATGGATGAAGAGCTCGCCATGCTGGGTGTAGCAGAGGTAGCGGCCGTTCGGGCTCCAACTGGGATGCATGGCCCCGCCACGCTGGATGATGCGCGAGCTGCCGCTGGGATACGATTTGATGGCGACGACCCATTGATCGCTGCTGCGGGCGGTGAAGGCGATCTGACGGCCATCCGGCGACCACTCGGGGTCGGTGGAGCCGCTGAGGCCGGTGCGCCAGCGGAAGAGCCGTGTGGACTGGCCTTCTTTTTCAGGTACCTCGACGATGTAGATGGACGAGCCGCTGCCGTCGTCGTTGGAGTAAGCGATGCGCTTGCCATCCGGATGCCATGACGGGCTGCCTGCGGCACCGACGGAGTCACTGATGCAGGCGGCTGTGTTTGAATTGAGATCGCTGACGAAGATCTCGGGATTGCCGATGAAGCTCATGACGAGGGCGAGGCGCGAGCCATCAGGCGAAAAGGCCGGGCCGGCGCTGCTGCCGGGCGTGTCGCTCACCTCACGCTCCCAGCCGGAGTGGATGTCCATGAGCCGCACGGCAGGGAAGCCGCTGCGATAGCTGGTGAAAGCGATCATCGAGGCATCGGGTGAGATCGAGGGGGACACCGCGGCAAAACGATCGTGCGTGAGCTGCTGCACATCACGTCCGTCGGAGTCGCACACATAGACCTGCTTGCGCCCCGACTTGTCACTGATGAAGACGATGCGGCTGGTGGCGAGGCCGGGCTTTCCGGTGATGGTGTAGATGACATCATCGGCGAGGGCTTTGATGTTCTCGTCGAGACCCGGTGCGGCATAGCTGCGTTCAAAGAGCTGTTTGCCCTTTTTGTCGAGCAGCCGACCGTTCACGCGTCCGCCGATGGACGAGCCTTCGAGGGTGAAATCGACGGCTTCATCATGAGTGGCGACGAAGAACTCGCGTGAAGACAGCAACTCATCCTGCAAGCCGGTGCGGGCGCTGGCGCCGGTGCCGCCGGAGAACTCAGCGAGGCGCAAACGCGGCATCGAGGGTTTCTTGGCGTCGTTGTCACCTGAATGAAGGCGGTTGATAAGAGGCAGTTTTTTCCACCAAGGCATCTCCTTGCCGGGCTCTGCGCCAAGAGCCACCGGCGCGGAGGCGACGGTGAGGCAGGCGATCAGAAAGAACAACGCGCGGCAGGTCATGGGAGGATGTTGAAGGTCAGTTCGAGATCGTAGCTGGCTTTCGGGAATTGCGAGGGCAGAGTCACCGGGATGCTCGTGACTTTCGCCACCGCGCCGAGGATGGAGTCATCGAGGGCGTGGGAGCCGGAGGGCTGGATCATTTGCGAGCTGATGACCTTGCCATCCTTGCCGATCGAGACGGTGAGGCGTGCGGAGCGTTGATTCGACGGCACGGCATCGAGTGGCGGCGCGGTCCACGCGGCATGAAAGGCGGCGTTCACAGCGTTATCCACCGCGTCCATGTTCAGGCCGGGAGGCAGGGCTTCAGTCTCCTCGGCAGGAGGTGGTGGCAGGGATGGCAGGGCAGGGCGGAAGCGGCTGAGCCGCGCCATGTCGGCGAGGGTGGCCCCGGAAAGAGGCGGCGCGGTCAACTGGAGCTCCGCGGAGATGGCAGGTTTCGGTTTGGGAACGGCCCGGCGCAGGGTGATGGCGCGGTTTGCTGATGGCTTGGGCACGGCTGCACCGGCAAAGAGCGGCGTTCCCTCGACCGGCACGGGCATCGCCTGCTGCGGCGGGGCAGCAACGAGGGTGGCTTTGGCCACCGGGGGCTCGGCTGCGGCTTTGGGCGGAGCGGGCTTCGGCTCGGCAGGCTTCGATGGCTTCGCGGATGCCACGGGCGGCTGGATGAGCGTGGCTTTGGGAGGTTCAGAACCAGCGATCGGGTCATGAAAGTCAGCCGGATTCAGCCAGACAAGCCTGCCGGTGGACTGGGGGCGATGCGCTTCCTGCCATCCCCACACGACGAGCATCACCAGCACCGCGTGCACCGCGAGCACCAGCAGCGCCGCGGGGGCGAGCGGTTCGAGGGTGGATGCGCGTTTGGGATTCATGAAGGTGGGGATCAGGGCTCGTCGGCGTGCGTCACGACCGCTGTCTTGCGGATGCCGGCGGCGGAGAGCATTTCCATGACATCGACGAGCTGCTGCACGCTCAAATCACGATGCATGCGGACCTCGACGCCCGCGCCGGGGCGTTGTGCCACGAGCTGTTTGAGGGCGGAAGGCAGCGCGGCACGGGCGAGCATCGCGCCATCGAGGGTCACGGACTGGTCTTTGTGCACAAACAAGCGCACGGAGGACTTGGGTGACTCCTCGCCGAGCAGGGCGGCCGTCTGCGGAGGCTGGAGTGTCTTGTCCCGTTTCAACAAAGGCGCGGCCAGCATGAAGACAAACAGCAGCACGAGCACCAGATCGAGCAGCGGTGTGATGCTGATCTCGGTGATGAGCCGGAGCTGGCGCTGGTTTGAGACGCGTTTCATGCTTGAAAGGGATCAACGGAAGCCCGGAGCAGGCATCGAGCCAGTGGCGGCACCGCCAAAGGAGGGCATGCTCGGCGCGGCGAAGGTGCTGATGCTGGGAAGAGGCTCAGAGTTGAAGCGGTGATCCACGAAAGCCTTGTCCAGCGCACCGCTGAGCTCCGCAGCGAAGTTGTCGAGGCGCACGATCATGCCGCGGATGCGGTTCACGAGGTAGTTGTAACCAATGAGGCTGGGCACCCCCACGAGCAGCCCGGCGATGGTGGTGAGCAGCGCTGAGGACACGCCGGGCGCGAGCGAGGCCAGCCCCTGATCACCGGTGGCATGCATGAGGCCGCTGAAGGAATCCATGATGCCCCAAATGGTGCCGAGCAGGCCGAGAAACGGTGCCGTGGTGAGCACGGTGGCGACGGTGCCCATGCGATCTTCCAGCCGCAGAGCCGCCTGCGCCACACAGCGCTCCATGACCGTCTGCACGGCTCCCATTTGGGAGGGCGTGATGCGACCTGCGCCTTGCAGCCGTGTGGTGAAGCTCTCGCCCGGCTCTTCATCGCCGGTCAGGTAAAAGGCCATCTCCCGTGCGGCCTCGTGATAGATGAGATCGAAGGGCGAACGCTCCTGATGCTCGTTCCTTTGAAACAAGGCCAGCGGGTGGCTGCTCTCGCGAAAGGCACGCAGGAAGCTCAGGTTGGCCTTTTGCGCCCGCGAGACGAGCACATGCTTGCCCAGCATCACCGACCAACTGAACACCGAGAGCAGCGCGAGGATTCCGCAGATGACCCAGCCGGTGAGCGTGGTGTGTTCGAGTCCTAATTGGAGACCCGGGGAGAGAAAATCGTTCGGAGGCATGCGTGCAGGGTTAACCTTGGTAGTTAAACGAGGTTAAAGGACGGGCGTCAACCGTCCCCGCGGGAAATTTGTGCCACAGCGGGCCTGTCATGCCCGTTCTACCTCGCATGAACATGCTCGCCGCCGTGCCTTCTTCGTTGGAGCACCTGGAGTCCTTCGGCATCGCGCTGGGGCTCGGGCTGCTGGTGGGCCTGCAGCGTGAATGGGTGCAAAAACGCATCGCCGGCATCCGCACCTTTGCGCTGGTGAGTTTGTTTGGTGCGCTGGCCGGGCTGTTGAGCCTCTCGCATGGTGGCTGGGTGCTTGGCGCGGCTTTTCTCGCCCTTGGTGCCTTGGTCGTTGTGGCCCACATCGCCGAATCGAGGTCCCCAGAGCCGGATTCCGGCCTCACGACGGAGGTGGCCATGCTGGTCATGTTTGCCACCGGTGCTCTGACAGTGCTCGATCACCGGCTGGAGGCCGTGGTCACGGCTGGCAGCGTGATGGTGCTGCTCCAGAGCAAAAAGACGCTGCATGCCATGGTGCACCGGATCGGCGAAAATGACCTGAGGGAGATCGCGCGGCTGGTTCTGGCCGCGCTGGTGATCCTGCCGGCGCTCCCCAACCGCGAGATGGGCTATCTCGGCGTGCTGAATCCCTTTTCTATCTGGCTCATGGTCGTGCTCATCGTGGGCATCAGCCTCGCCGCCTATCTCGCGGGCAAATTTCTCGGTGCAGGCCGTGGTGCGGCACTATCGGGATTCTTGGGGGGACTCGTCTCCAGCACGGCCACCACGGCCAGCCTGGCACGTCGCAGCCATGGAGCAGGGGCCTGCGGCCTTTGTCTGGCGGCGATTGGCCTCATCGCCTCCGCCGTGGTGTTTGTGCGTGTGATTGTCGAGGTCATGATCGCGGCGCCGGGGCACATGCGGATGCTGCTGCCGCCGCTGCTGGCCATGATGGCGTGGTTTGGTCTCGTGGCCGCCGTGGTGCATCGTCTCTCGGAAAAGAAGAGCCAGCATCACGCGGACGAGCAGCCGCCTTCCGAGCTGAAAAGCGCGGTGCTTTTCGGCCTGTTGTATGCCGTGGTGCTCGTCGTCGTGGCCGCGGCGAGGGAGCATTGGGGAAACTCCGGCCTGTATGCCGCGGCGGCGCTCTCGGGGCTCACGGACATGGATGCCATCACACTCTCCACCGCGCGGTTGGTGAGCACCGGCAACCTCGAAGCCGCCACCGGCTGGCGCATGATTTTGCTCGGCGGCATGGCAAACATGGCCTTCAAAATGGTGCTCGCCGTGCTGCTCGGTGCCCGTGCGTTTGTGAAGCCGGTCATCACAGGTTTCAGCGTGGCGCTGGCTGGAGGCGCGGTGATCCTCATGCTGTGGCCGTGAGGTCGATGAGGCATCCTTTTGAGTTCGGGAAGGATGGTGCGCGGTGCAGGGTTCGAACCTGCGACCCTTGCCGTGTGAAGGCAATGCTCTACCACTGAGCTAACCGCGCGGAAGTCGTGGGGCGCAGTCTTTAGGCGGACTTGCGGCGAAGGGCAAACGGAAATTCAGGCCCGGCGAAGACGAAATTGCCGGAGGTAATGCAGCGGCGTCATGCCCATGTGCCGGTGAAAATGCTGGGTGAAGGCGCTTTGATCACAAAAGCCCAGTTCGCGGCCCACTTCGGCGATTTGAGCGCCCTCTTTTTGCAGCGCTTCGCAGGCGGCCTGGATGCGCAGCTTCATGATGAAGGCCTGCGGGCTCGATCCAAAGGTCTCGACGAACTTTCGGTGAAGCTGTCGCGGCGAAAGATGCACGATTTCGGCGAGTTCCGTGATCGAGACACCCGAGCGGAAGTGCTCGCGGATGTAGGCGAGGGCGCGGTCGATTTGCAGGTAAGGCTGGAGAACCTGTTTCTTGCCCTCAAAGCTCTGCACGGTGCCCATCAGGCCGATGACGCGTCCTTTGTCGTCAAACAGCGGCAGCTTGTTGGTGACGAACCAGTCGGGGATGCCTTGGTCGGTGAAGAAGAGCTCCACGATGTTCAGCTTCGGCTTTCCGCTCGCAAAGACCTCCTCGTCATCGCGGCGGAAATTCTCCGCGAGACGGTCCGGGAAGAGGTCGAAGTCACTTTTGCCCACGATCTCGTTTTCATCGTGAAAGCCAAAACGCTCCATGAAGCGACGCGAGGCGCACATGAGCCTGAAATCGCGGTCTTTGGCAAAGAACGCGAGATCCGGCAGATGATCGAACATTTGATAAAACGGAGAAGCCGCGCCGACACGGCGGATGAACCGCTCGCGCAGCGCGGCAGGGGAATCAGAGCGTGACGTCGTGCGGTTGGCCACGGCACTGATTTAGCACGGCTGCATCAAAAGCGCAGCCGGAATCCCGCGTAGGCACCCGTCCGCATGGACGGAAAGCCGAGAACCTCGGAGTAGCGTTCGCCGAGCATGTTTTCCACACGCGCGAAAATCTCGAGGTTCTTGCTGACTTCGTAGCTGGCAGTCAGGCGCAGGCGAAGGTAGTCCTCGACATCTCGCTGGGCGGCACCGAAGCCGTCCTCGCGATCGATCACATACATACCGCCCAAGCCAAGGCGCAGTTTTGTGACCGGTTTGACCCAGGTCTCAGCGGTGATCATGTGTCGTGGGCGGCGCACAAGTCGTGTGCCAGCGGTGAGGTCATCAGCATCGAGGTAGGTGTACTGGGTGTTAAAGCCGAAGCTTTCGCAAGGCTGCCAGTTTAAAGCGGCCTCGAGGCCTTGGGTGCGGGCTTGATTGATCTGCTGCAAAGGCCCGAAGGGCGGCAGGAACACGATCAGGTTCTGGATGTCGTTGTGGAACCAAGTGAGGCTTAGGCTGGCCTTGTCTTTGGCAAAGGGATGCTCGATGCCGATTTCGAAGCCTTTGCTCAGCTCGGGCTTTATAAAGGTGGGATCGCCGAAGAGTGCTGCTTCACGATTTTGTGGGCTGGCTGGACCGAATGCAGTGCCGTAGTTGGCATGAACCACGGTTTGTGTCCAAGGCAGCTTCCAGCTCGTGCCAAGACGCCAGGTGGTTGAATCCTGGAAATCGGAATAGGCATCATGGCGGATGCTTCCAAGTAGATTCCATCCGGGAAGGATCTCCGCTTGCGATTGGAGGAAGACAGCCCAGTTGGTCTCTGCCTGATCGACATCGTAGCCCTCAAGTGGGAAGGCATTGTCACTGCTGCGTGAATAGCCGTTGTCCTGCAGCCATGCTCCAGCGGTGATGGTCCACGAATCGGCGGCCTGGAACACGCTTTGGTATTCCAGGAAGTGATTGCGGGAGGTGCTTCGGTTATTGATGCCGAAGTTGGGGGTGAAGTTCGACGCGACCTGGCGGAAATTGCCAAACTGATAGGTCAAGGTCTGATTCCATCGCTCCGTCGTCTGCCACACGAGACGGGGCGAGATGCTCCAGAACTCGGTGAGGAGATGATCATCAGGATCATTGGCTGCGATGCTGCCTGGCACGCCCACGTCGGCATTGTAGTAACGCAGATCGAGGTCAAACCGGAGCGTGTCAGCAAGCTGGATGCCGAAGTTACCAGCGACATTGATGAGCTGCATCTGGCTGTTGATGCGATAGCCCTGGGTATCTTGGCGGCTGAGATCGAGGCTCCAATCGTAGATGCCGTGTGAACCACGCGTGCCGAGACTTTCACGCGAGGTGCCAAAGCTGCCCCCTTCCCATGAGAGCGTGTTCTCGGCTTTTTTCAGTCCTCGTCCCCGGCGGGTGATGATGTTAATGACGCCGCCGAGCGTCTTTCCGCCGTAGAGACTGGCTGCTGGACCACGAAGCACTTCGATGCGCTCCACGTTGTCCAGAGACATCGTCTCGATGTTGTAGAGGCCGGCGAGATTAGCCGGAATGGGGCGACCATCGATGACCACGAGCGTCTGATCACTATTCGTGCCCCGGAGGAAGAGGCCATTCACGGAACCAGGCGTGCCACGATCTGCGATCGTGAGGCCGGGGACCTGCCGGAGGGCATCGGGAAGAAGGGTGAGCTGATCTTGCTCGATCTTTTTTCGGTCGATGACCGTGACCGTGCTGGCAGTGCGCCAGCGTTCGGTTTCCGTTTTGGTGGCAGTGACGACGCGTTCCGTCAGTTCGACGGCTTTTTGAGGTTCAGCAGCCGAGAGGCCGCCGAGGGTGAAAAAGAGCGCAAAGGCCCTTCCTCGCAGTTTTGGGAGGTACATGTGGTTTTGGGGTTCATTGGTTCGATGAAAGCTTCGCAGAGAGATGTTCGGACTCCGGGTTTCCTGGCGGTTTTTGCCGCCTTCCTCGCCTCCGCCTTCACCAAGGATTGCTCCCGATTGGCTTTGCTCCGTGGTTTCCCACGAATGGAGGTCTGTGACCCGATACCGCAGCGCCACTGTGGCCGGTTCTCACGGCCTTCCCTGCATCTGCGAAGATAAAGAAAACGCGGGGAGATGATCCTCGCGCCATGCTGTGGCCATAACGTGGCAACGCGGAATGGTCAACGAACGGTTGCGATGCAAGGCCCCGCGGCCTGCGGCGTTCTTTCCGCCCCTATGAAACTCCTCACCCTCGCCACCACACTCCTTGCCGCGGCCGCCCTCAGCGCCGCGGACGCGCCCAAGTCGGTCTATGATGTTCCGTTGAAGGACATCGACGGCAAAGAAACCTCCCTCAAAGCCTATCAGGGAAAGGTCATGCTCATCGTCAATGTGGCCTCGAAGTGCGGCAACACGCCGCAATACACCCAGCTCGAGCAGTTGAACAAAGAGTTCTCCAAGCACGGTCTCGCTGTCCTCGGATTTCCCTGCAATGACTTCGGCAAGCAGGAGCCCGGCTCGAATGAAGAGATCAAAGAATTCTGCTCCACGAAGTACAAGGTCAGCTTCCCAATGTTCGACAAGGTCGTGTGCAAAGGCCCCGAGAAGAGCCCGATCTATCAGGTGCTCAGCGGCCCTGACTCACCCTTCCCGGGCGATGTGAAGTGGAACTTCGGCAAGTTCCTCGTCGGCAAGGACGGCAAGATTCTCAAGCGCTTCGAGCCCAAGGTGAAGCCCGATGCTCCTGAGGTCATCGAGGCCATCAAAGAGGCTCTCGCCGCGAAGTAAGGCACCAACTTCCATTCCAAACGAAAAGGGCCGGATCACATCCGGCCCTTTTTTGTGCTCTGATTCTCTTCACTTCTGCTTCAGCCACTCCGGCAGCTCGATCTTGTCGCTTTGGATGGGATTCAAATTAGGGCTCCAGGTGAAGCCCGCCTGCTCGAAGGACTCGCGGTTCTTCAGCAGGAAGGCGAGGAGTCGCTGACCGAGCATGCGGTGCGGGCTGTCCTGACGAACGGCGAAGGGCTGGATGGCCTTGGCCTTGTCGGCGGGAAGCTTGACGGCATCCAGATGATCCTTCTGCGGCATGATGTTGTTCAGATACACGACCGCGGCGTCGAGCGAACCGGTGCGAAGCTGGTTCACCAGCAGATCACCGGTCGGCGACTGTGCGGAGGCATTCTTGCTCACGGCATCGTAAAGGTTCATCGACTTCAGCATGGCCTGCGTGAGGTAGCCGAGTGTGGACTGCTCCGCGTTGCAAATGCCGACCTTGAGGCCTTCGCGTGCCAGATCCGCCAGTGTGTGAATGCCCTTCGGATTGCCCTTCGGCACCGCGATGACGATCTCGGCCTCGGTGAGCAGCACGGCCTCGGGGAATTGCTTGGCCACCGGCGGGACGAAGCAGATGTCGCAGGCGTAATAGACATCGGGATACTTCGGGTTCGTTGTGTCGCCCATCGTCTTCATGGCGGCGCAGAGGATGCCGCAGCCGTTGAAGGTGGTGGTGACGCTGATGCCCTCGCGGGCGGCGAACTTCTTCAACAACCCTTCGATGGCCAAACGGTTCACGCCGCCCGAATAGAGGATCAAATCGGGCCGCAGAGACCACGCATCGCCCTTCACCGCTTCAAATCGATGTTTCGCAAAGGTCGCCGCGCCTTTCTCCGGTGCATTGAGATAGCGTGCGAAGCGTAACGCGGCGGCCGAATCCTTCGCGGACGCCAGGACGGCAGCCGTAGCATGCTCTTTGTGCGCGGAAAGCTCCGGCACTTCGACGGCTTCGAGCTTGTCGTATTGCGGCACGGTGCTGTCCCAGATGATGGCGGCATCCACGCTGCCGAGCGCGAGATCCGCGGCCACGTCCATGACGGTGGGTTTCATCACCGCGGCCTTCGCGGCGAGTGCGTCCCACTTCGCGCCGAGGATCTTCTTGGTGACTTTTGAGACGCTGGCGGCCTCGGGATTGGCGAGCGCCACCTTCACATCGCCAGAGAGAAGGCTGTCGATGCTGCTCAGCTTCTTCGGATTGCCTTTGGCCACGGCGATGACCGGCCACTGCTGCACGAGGCGCAGTTCTTCGCGTGTGAGGTCCTGCTTCTTGGCATCCGCCAGCGCTCCATCATCGGCGGCAATGAAAAGATCGCCCTGCTTCGCCACGCGGAGCTGGGTTAGAAGCGTGCTCGTGCCGCCAAACTGGAGCTGCACCGGCGTGCCGGTTTCCTTTTGATACGCCGCCGCGATTTCCTCGACCGGCTTCTTCAGCCCCGCCGCACAAAACACCGTCAACGGAGCCTTCGAAGGCGCGGAAGGCTTTGTGGCAAGCCAAAGTAACACCGCAGCAGCGGTGAGAAGGACAAGAACGATGATTTTGCGCGTCATGGAGCTGATGAAAACGACTCAAGGCGACCATTCTTCCTCGAAGTAATGGACGAGAGCCTGGTTGCTAAGGTGGTTGGTTTCAGTGGCGATGCGTGCCATGTCCGGCGGGAAGCGTGGAAGCTGGGCGAGCGTCTCCTCATTGATGAAACGCAGGTCTTTCGGCAGGTCGGCGGGTGCGCTGAGAGGCTTGTTCGAGGCGAGGATGAAGCCCCATTCGCCAAAGCTGGGCACAAAAGTGTGGTAAGGCTCTGTCTGGAGGCCGCTGGCTCGCAGCGTGGCATCGACACACCAGAAGGATTTCCTCGCGACGAAGGGCGAGGTGCTTTGCACGACGACGGCCGCGTCCTCACTCATGCTGCGGCGGAGACGATGGTAAAAGGTGGTGGTGTAGAGCTTGCCGAGGGAGAAGTTCGATGGATCGGGGAAGTCGATGATGACAAAGTCGAAGGGGCCTCGCGGCTCGCCGAGCCAGATGAAGGCATCGGCGTTCTCGACCTTCACGCGTGGGCTGTTGAGGGCGTTTTGATTGTGCGGCGTGAGCAGTTCGTTTGTTGAGAACAGCCGCGTCATGGCGGGATCGAGGTCCACGAGCGTGATGCTCTCGATGCGCGGATAGCGCAGCACCTCGCGGGCGGCCAAACCATCGCCGCCGCCGAGGATGAGCACCTTTTTGGCCTGCGGGAGTCGCGAGAGGCCGGGATGCACGAGAGCCTCGTGATAGCGATATTCGTCCTTCGTGCTGAATTGCAGGTTGCTGTTGAGGTAGAGGCGCAGCTCGTGCTTCGACGCGGTGAGCACGATGCGCTGGTAAGGCGTCGATTCGGCATAAATGACCGGATCTGGAAAGGCGGCCACCTCGCCCCAACGCGTGATCTTTTCGCCAGAAAGCAGGCCTGCGATCAAAACGGCCGAAACAAGGCCTCCGGTGAGCCACAGGCCCGTTTTTTGAGGCAGCTCATGCCGCAGCATGCGCAGCGCCAGCAGACCGACAGAGGCATTGATGAGCCCGAAAAGGAACGCGGACCTCACGAGGCCCAAGTGTGGCATCAAAACGAGCGGAAACAGCAGCGATGCCAGCAAGGCGCCGATGTAGTCAAAGCTGAAAACATTCGAAACGAGGTCCTTGAAGGCAAAACGGCCCTCCAGCACGCGCAGCAGTAGCGGGATCTCCACTCCCACGAGGGCGCCGATGAGAAAAACGATGCTGTAGAGCGGGATGCGGAAGGACACGCTCCATCCAAACAGCAGGAACAGCAGCGCCGCCGAGCATCCACCGAGCAGCGCGATCATGAACTCCACGCGAATGAAGGTGGCGATGAGGTTCCCGGTGAAGAACCGCGAGAACCACGAGCCCACACCCATCGCAAAGAGATACACGCCGATGACCGTGGAGAACTGCGTCACCGAATCGCCAAGCAGGTAACTGGCCAGCGTCCCCGCGATCAGCTCATACACCAGCCCGCACGTCGCGATGGCGAAGACGGAGAGGAGCAGGAGCCAGGGCTTGGGCTGTGCAGGCGTCATAGGCGTGCGTGTCGATACGGCAGCGTCTTTAGATTGCTGCTGCACGGTCCCGGCGTGTCCACCCAGAGCATGCGGGCGGCGATTTTGTCGTAGGCGCGACGGTGGGCGACGGCGGCTTTGACGGCGACGACGCTCATGTTTTCCACCGCGATGCCCTGGCTGTGCCATTGACCGAGGTCGAAGGGTGGTGTCTTCACGCTGGTGATGAGGATGGTGAGGCCTGCGTGCTTCACGACGGCGCATCGGCCCATGTCGAAGACATCGCCGCACATGCTGGCGAGGTGGCTGTTCTTGTCTTCAAGCTCAAAACGGCCGTCGTTGAGGGGCACGAGCTCCACGTCGAGCTCGACGGGACCTTCATCGAGGCGTGAACCTTTTCCGCCGAGGCGGATGCGGCGTTCGCCAGCTTCAAGAGCACGCACAGCCTCCGGATCGGCGATGCAGATGGCGGCGTTTCCGATGCGATGACGCAAAAGCGCCCGCAGCAGGCCGGTGCAATCACCCGGCGCACCACCACCGATGTTGTCCGAAGGCTCGACGAGCACGGTGAGGCCGGAGGGCAGGGGATTGAGCTTGGCGAGCACCTCATCGGCGGGAGGATCGGTGACGAGGCCGAGGTGGTTTAGTTCATGCGCCTTGGTCTCAAGCTGCGCGAGCTGCGGATAGGCATTGCCAGTCGTGCAGGCCACGAAGCTCACGCCGGTGTCCGGTGTGTCGGCAAAGCTGAAGCCAGCGACGACATTCATCGCCCACAGCGTCTCATCGGCGGTTTCCAACTGTCGCGCGAGCGCTTCGAGGCTCTGCATCGGATCGGTGGCTGTGCCTGTGCCGGTGGGCGGCCAGATGAGGCCGGGCTGCTTGAATTGCATCCGCGGGCGCTGACCAGTGCTGAAGTAGCGCATCAGAAGTCGGGCAGCAATGACCGCGGCCTCTCGTGCATCGGTGTGCGGGTTCTCGCGGTAGCCCACAAGGCAGTCGGCGAGCGCGGCCATCTTGTGTGAAAAGTTCGCGTGGAGGTCAAAGACGCCAAAGATAGGCACCAGCGTGATGGCGCGGATGCGATGGAGGATCTCGCCTTCGACATCGAGAATGGTCTGCGAGGTCATCGCGCCATGCAGGACGAGGTAAATGGCATCAAAGTGGTCTTTGCGGACCAGCGGAGCCAGATCGTTCCAAAACTGGTGAATGACCTCGTCAGTCACCGTGGCGGAGGGTTGGGCGCGATAGTCCACACCTGGGATGATGTGCCAGTGGTTGTCCGCGGCGAATTCGAGCACACCACCGAGCGGCGAGGCATCGCCCTTGCTCGCGAGAAGCTCCTCACCGTGCCGGATCTGAAAATCGGACAGCGTCGTGACGCCATCGAGGAAGGTGTGAGTCTCGTGGAAGAGACCGGCGAGTAGAATGCGTGGCATGAGACACTAACGGACGATGACCTTCGATCCTGGCCGGATAAGTGTCGGGAGCCGGATGGCATCCCAGTTTGCCAGGCGCACGCATCCGGCGCTGCGGGTGCGGCCGATGGTTCGCGGCAAAGCGGTGCCGTGCAGGCCGATGCCGCTTTTGCTCAAGCCGCACCAGATGATGCCGATGGGGCTGTTCGGCCCTGGCGGGAGCTGGTGGGCTTCCTCGCCGCGCACGCCTTCTTCAAGGAACTGCTTGTCATAGCGGAAGCTAGGCGTGGTCATCATCGTCTGCACCTTCCACGAGCCCACGGGGATGAATTGCGGCTTCCCCGGCGTGATGGGAAATGCCGCCACCATCATCTCATCGGAGGTGTACACCGCCGCCATGCGCTCGGTGGTATCCACGACGATGATGTGCGTGCTCAGCGTCTTGTCCTCCTTGAAGGCCTGCATGGGCTTCACGTCCTCGATTTTGAAGGAGCGGACATTTGGAACGACGATCACGCTGCCAGCCTTCATCGTGTCGATGTTCTTCCCGGGGTTCATCTTGGCGAGGAAGGTCTCGTCGGTGTGGAAACGCTCCGCCACGAGCTCCGAGAGGCTGCGGTAGGCCATGTAGGGAAACTCGGCCTGCTCCGCGGGATCTTCCGGCAGGTCCTTGTTGATGAATTTGAAGAGATCCTCGCGCACTTTGAAGGCGGCGAAGATCACCGGCACCTCCTGCTCGGCCGCGGCCTGCACGGCGGACCAATCGTAGAGATTGCTGTGGCCGTGGGCGAAGTTGTAGTTCACCACCGCCTTGTAAGTGAACTCGCCGATGGCTCCATCGAGCTTGCCGGGGCCGAAGAGGTTTTTGTCGAGGAAGATCTGGATGCGCAGGACGGTATCGCGATCCTTGGGCACGGAGGGATCGTTCTTCGCCGGACCGGTGTCCTGGGCAAAAGCGAGCGTGGTGAGGAAAAAAAAGGCCAGCTGGCGCATGTCGTGAGGAGATTATTCTTCGCGGAGGGTTTGCATCCAGCGGTCGAGCTGCTGGATGAGCTCCGGCGGGCCGTCATCGGGGAAATTGTCGATCAACCAGCTCACGTCCTCGCGGGCGGCGGCCTTTTGACCGAGGCGCTGTCGGAGCTGCGCCCGCGTGAGGCGCTCCGCGGCGGCTTTCGGATCAATCGCGAGCACGAGGTCGAGGTAGGGCAGGGACTCGCGGATGGAGCGTGTCTCATCAAACGTGGTGCCGAGGAGGTTCCGCAGCATGCGCAGGAGGATGTCACGCTTCGTGGCAGGAGCGAGCGACTCCTCGGCGAACTCACCGCTGTCGGTGAGCATGAGCGCGGCCTGTTCGACGGTGAGTTCCTTGCCGTTCTCAAACACATCGAGCAGCTTCAACTCACCCTCGGGGCTGTCGCGAAAGCCCACCATGAACTTGCCCGGCAGCGGCACGCCAAACACGCCCTGCACACCGAGTCTCGAAGCGAGCTCGATGTAGAGCACGCTAAGGCTGATCGGCAGGCCCTCGCGATCATCGAGCACCTCGTTCAGGTAGCTGTTGCTGCGGCTTTCGTAGTCGCCGCGGCTGCCGTGAAAGCCGTTTTCCTCGAAGAGGTAGCGGTTGATGCGCTTCACCGCGGGAATGGTGCCTTCTTTGATCTGCGGATCGTCCTTCAAATCGGAGATCATGAGCTTGAAGTCGTTCAAGTAGGAACCCACCTCGATTTCAGGGTTGTCGTGGCGTGAAAGCAGCAGCGTGCAGCGCAGCAGATTGATCTCCGGCTCGGGTTTTTCGAGCTCGGCGAGGATTTCCTTCGTCATCGCACGGCGGTGCAGCTCGCGGTCCAGCTCGCGGAGCTTCGCGGCCTCCTCTTCGAGCTGTTTGCGCTGCTCGGCGATGATGCGGCGCGCGGCGGCGGGGTTGTCGAGCAGCTTGTCGAGGGTTTCATTGCGCGTGGATGCGGCTGCGAGATGGGATTCGAGCTCGCTGCGAAATTTGGAGGCTGTTTCTGGCTCGACGGGTTTTTCCGTCAAATCGGCCCCGAGGCGGAAGGCGCGGAAATCAGCCACGGTGGTGCGGAATTTGCACAAACCGACCGCGCCGCCGCGAAGGCCGGTGTCGTCTGTTTCGACGGCTTTTTGGCCGTTCACGAAGCAGGTGATCTTTTCCGGCTCCACGCGAACGCGAAGCGCATTCCACTCGCCGGGCTTGTAGGCCTCGCTCGGCACATCGGCGAGGATGCTCCACGAATACACATCCGGTCCGTCGAAGCGTGTGAGGCGCAGTTTGCCGCCGGAAGGATAGAAGCCGTAGTGCTTGTCACCGCCATCGGAGCAGAAGGCGAGGCCCGCGGCACCGCTTTCGTCATCGAGCTTCACCATCGCGGCGACTTCAAAGGTCTCGCCCGGCACTTTTTGCGTCGAAAGGCACAGCGCACGGCCGCCGAAGCCATCGCCCGGATACTCCGCACGGATCACACCGGCATGCTGCGTCCACTGCGAGCCGAGGTGGAGCTTCCACAGCTTCGGATTCAGCACGCCAATGGTCAACCAGCGGCTCATCGGCACCGGGTTGGGTTTCTCGATGAGTTCCTTCAAAGCATTCACCGGCATCGCAAAGCCCAGGTTGTCCGTCTTGATGTGCTTCAGCGTGAGCAGGCCGAGCACCTTGCCCTTCATATCGAGCAAAGGGCCGCCGCTGTTGCCTTTCTCGATGGGGATCGCCACCTGCAGCATGTCATTGCCATCGATCTCACGCGTGGCAGAGAGTACGCCCTGCACGATGCTGAAACCGAGCCCCTCCGGCGCACCCATCGCGACGACGCTCTCGCCCTGGCGGACCTTGGCGGAATCCCCAAGCGGCAGCGGCTTGAGGCCCGTGGCATTGATTTTGAGCAAGGCGAGATCGCGATGAGCATCGGTGGCGTGGATGGTGACGACCTCGTGTGTCTTCCCATCTAGCCTCTCGACCTGCAGCCGACGTGCCTCGCCGATGACATGCAGATTCGTGGCGATCAAACCATCCGCGCTGACGATGAAGCCGGAGCCGATGCCATCCGCGCCCTCGCGACCGATCTGAGTGATCTTCACCAGCGAAGGGGCGATGCCTTCCGCGAGGTCCGCGG
>JAEUHK010000054.1 GCA_016795465.1 Verrucomicrobiaceae bacterium
CTCACTTCGCGTCCTCATGTTCGCCGCAGTGAAGGGGGAGGCATTCCAACTCGAAGAAGTCGCCACTGCCTTTGACATCTCAAAGCATCATGTCGCAAAGATCGTCCAGGATCTCTCCAAGCTCGGCTACCTCGACACCCGGCGCGGACGTGGTGGCGGCATCCAGCTTGCCCGGTCACCAGATGACATCCGCATCGGCAAACTCGTGCGAGAAACGGAGGACCAGCCCATCATGGTCGAATGCTTCGACACCGCCACCAACACCTGCCGCCTGGATGGCTGCTGCAAACTGAAAGCAGCTCTGGCGAAGGCCCAGAAGGCTTTTTACGACAGCCTGGATGCACACACACTATCCAACCTCGTCAGCGGCCCACAGCGCAGCCGTATGATCAAGATGCTGCTACCTGGCTGATGGAGGCCCTTCCAGCCGCGCACTGGTGTCCCGTGCCTCACCGAAGGAGCGGCGGGTCAGGCTCCGCTGCCAGCTCGCGGACAGGCCTGGGCAACTAGCAAGAGCGAGTGCCGCCTCAGCATCCTCTTTGCGGTGATGCATGATCTCGTTGGCCGCAGTGATGCTCCACTGCGGGGCTGGGCGCATCACCAACTCTAGCACCATGCCCGTCTGCACGGGGCCGCCGTTCAACACCCGAAAATACCAGCCCGTGCGGCCTGTGCGCTCCACTCGCGCAGCCAGGTCCTTGATGCGCCAGCGGCGTGCCAGCTTCCAGCAGGGCTGGCGGGGTTGGGAGACTTGCAGGCACAGCTCCCCGCATTGAAACACATCACCCACGCACACCTCGCGCTCTGTCATGCCGGTGGTGGTGAAGTTTTCTCCGAACGCGCCCTCTGGCAGCGTGAGGCCCAGCTCCTCCCCCCACACCGAATAGTGCTCGGACGGATACACATTGATCGCCTTGTCCGGTCCGCCGTGGTTCACGAGATCAGCCTGGCCATCGCCCTCGATCCCCAGTGCCCTGACCCGCCGCACACCAGACACCCGTTCTTTGAAGAATCCCGTCGTCCATTCGCGATCCATCGGCTCAGCAGCCCCCGGTGTTCCCAGCGTGCGCGGCTTGCCTGTTTGGAGCCCAATGATGGTGAGTGTGCTCATGGTTCAGTGCCCCCGTCGTGTTCTTCATCCAGATCACGGATGCTCTCGATGATGGCGTTGAGCACTGGCAGGCGGGGGCGCTCGGTGTCGAACTCAGGGCAGCAAGAGCCTGCCACTGAAATGCATTCAGCGCACAACCAGCGGTGCCCCATTTGCAATGCCTCCGGGCGGCCGCATGCTTCGCAGCATGGAGTGGGTGGGGCGGAGTTGTCTGCGCTGGCTGGCATGGGCTAGCAGTTCTCCATTTCCAGGATGAAATACCCACGCTCTTCGATGGACTTCACGACCGGCGGAGTGGCCTGCTCAACATGGCAGAAGCGGCATTCCCGTGTGCCGAGCACGACTCCTTCGTGCCCTTTGCTATTGAGATACTCCAGTCCATAGCCGTGAATCACGGAGGCGTCTTTTTGCGCTTCTAGAACCAGGATGTCAAAGTGCATCAGTTTCCCGTCAGAGCGGCGGACATAGGTGTCATAAACAGAGACTTTCATGGTTGGGTGGATCGGAGTTGGGCTTGTGATGATTCGGGTTCTTGGTTCGTGGGTCAGTGATCAGGATTTGGGCATTTGCTGTGCGTCATGCTCCTCATCTAGATCGCGGATGCTTTCGATGATGGTGTTGAGCTTCACGCCCGTGACCGTGAGTGCATACTCCGTGCGCGGCACCTTACCTGCAATCTCTGTGCGCGTGATGAGGCGGTAGTCCACCAGCTTGCGCAGACGTTCGGTCAGTATCTTCGTGGAGATGCCTGGAATGAACCGCTCAAGCTGCCCAGGGCGCGTCACACCGCGCCCAATCGCTGCAAGCACCGCCGCTGACCACTTGCAGCCCACCACATCTTCCAGCCGACGATAGGCCGTGCGCTCCGTGAGCGGCAAATGACTTGGTTTCTTCGTGGCGGATCGTGTTGGTTTCATGCGCGTTTTTATCACCTCAGTCCAGCTGTGGCTAGCACGCACAAAACGGTGCCCACCCACGCAATAGTGCCCTCTTTCGCGGTTTCGCATCCCGCATTCTGATGGCGGCGACATCCACTGCACCACGCAGCGGCCTGTCACTCAACCCAACAAACACCAAGTAAACATCCACATGAAAACCAAAGCCACATTCTTCCACGCCGGTTGCCCCGTCTGCGTCGCCGCCGAGCAAAACGTCGCCGCCGCGCTCGACACGAGCCGCTTCGATGTCGAGATCGTCCACCTCGGCACCGCCAAGGGCCGCGTTGCCGAAGCCGAGGCCGCCGGAGTCAAATCCGTGCCGGCCCTCGTCATCGACGGTGCCGCCTATCACATCAATTTTGGCGCGGACCTCAGCGTGCTGAAGTAACCGCCGTCAAAGTCCCCTGTGTCGCAGTCGTCTGGCGGTCCATTCCGACACTGCGGCACAGGCAGGACTGACACCACTGGAACTGTCGTGCCCAAAGCGCCAGACAACCACAAAGCCCACGATTACGCCGAGCGCATCCGCGAGAGGCTGCCGCGTCGTTTGCAGGAACTCCGGGAGCGCCGTGGACTGAGCAACTACGGACTCGCTCGTGAGAGTGGCGTCAGCCGGGAATACATCGGCAAGATCGAGCGAGGCAAAGCGAATCCAACACTGCCCGTCACCGCACAGATCAGCCATGGTCTCGGTATGACGCTGGAGGAGTTCACTGGCGAGCTTGAGGATGACACTGAGTAGATTCGTCACCTATGATTGACTAACGGCAGGGCCAGGGGCTGTGCTCCAATAGCGAGCGTCACACCCGACGCCTGCCATGCTGTTCCTCTCCACCAGTCCAACTTGCTTCCCGCTCATGGGAGACGCCGTTTTGCCTACGGGAGCGGTGTTTTCGGCCTTGGGAGGGCTATTCCGCCTCAAAACCGGCATACCGAGCCGAAGGGTAACCATACCGGACGCCACGGTAGCGCTACCGGCGCTGAGGGTAGCGACCGCGCGTGAAATGGTAGCCATACCGGCGACAATGGTAGCGATACCCAGTGGCGCGGTATCCATCCCGAACGAAATGGGATGGCTCCCCGGACGAAAAGGTAGGCCTACCGCTCGGCAGGGTAGAGCTACCGCCGTGATGGGTAGCCATACCCCGGCAACAGGTATAGCTACCGCACGGCGCGGTAGTCATCCCGCGAGAGCGACCGGCCACCCCGCACGCGGCGGTATAGCCCGATTTTTGCAGACCATTCAACCCCGAACCTCGACTCCATGAACTGGGATAACGGCCAATGGGACAGCGGCACTTGGGACCAGCCGTCCGACTATTTTTCACCCCAACCCAAATCCAACAACCGCACCAAAATGAGAAGACAAACCTACTACCCCAGCCGCATCGGCGACCAAGTCAACTGGCTCGACAACTACGCCGTGAAACTGCCCATCCACGGAGCTGCCCTTGGCGTCATCGCGGGCGACATCACCGCCAGTGTTAATGACGCGAAATACGCCAACTACGTCCTCGGCACTTGGCTCAGCGCCGTGCGCAACTTTTCCCCCAGCACCACCGATGCCGTGGATGACGTGCTCGCAGGTGGAGGCAGCACACCAATGGTCCTACCCACCTTCACCGCGCCCGCCTTGCCCGCAGGCGTCACCGCCGCACTGCCCGGCACCCTGATACGCATCTTTGCCCTCATCGCCAAGATGAAACTCAGCGCAGGCTACACCGAAGCCATCGGCACTGACCTCGGCATCGTCGGCTCCGCCGAAACCGAGAAAGCCCTGCCCAAGTTCAGCGCCGAACTCATCCAAGGCTCAGGCTGCCAGTGCGTGAAGCTCAGCTTCTACAAATACAACCACATGGGTGTCTATATCGAAGGCCGACGCGGCACCGGCGCGTGGGAGTTCCTCGCCATCGACACCGAGAGCCCGTATGAAGACGAACGCCCGCTGCTGGCCGCCGGCACCCCCGAAGTGCGCGAATACCGCATGCGCTTCTGGGACAAAGGCACCCCGAATGGCGATTGGACCGATGTGGTGAAGGTCACGGTGAGTCCGTGATGCCTGCGGCATGGTTCTTGGTTCGGTGTTCTTTGTTCTTCGTTCAAAACAGCCACCGAGCCAGAACCAACCATGAACAAGGAACCATGAACCAAGAACAGAAAACGCCATGCCCTTCGATCCAAGCAAACCCGCGAACAACTCGCCAGCTTCCAGCGCCGAGATGCGCAGCCAACTCACCTCGCTCAATGCCGACATCCAGCAGCGGGCGACGATCAACGACCTCAACAACGCCATCGCGAATGCTTTGGCTCAAACAAGCAACAACAGCAACGGCGTTGGCACGCTGGGAATGGGTGCCGATGGCAGCTACAACCAGAGTCAGATGCAGGACCTCATCAACAAAGTGGATGAGCTGATCAATGCGCTGCGGAGGTGAACGTGGCATGGGAAATGGGGTTTCGGCTAAAGCCGAAGCCACTTGGTGAAGCCGTTCAGAGGACGGCACCACATTGGCTGTGCCTGATTGCCTGCTCAGAGCGGTGAATCGTGCCAAGACGGGGTGCGGTGGCTGCGGCAGAGTGGCTGCATGGCCGATGGCGATGCTGGATGATAGACGGCAGAGTCGGGTGCCTTTAGGAGCCCTGCTCTTGCTCATGAAATCCACCTCTCTTCCCATCGCCCTCGTTTGCCTGCTCATGATCATGGATTTGCCTGCCAAAGACATCGCCGAACTGCAAAACCTCGCCGCGGGTGGCGATGAGAAAGCGCAACTCGAACTCGCCATCGCTCTTCGTGATGGCAAAGGCATCGCCAAACATGATGCCGAGGCCATGCAATGGGCGCACAAGGCGGCGGACGCCGGTTTGCCTGATGCGCTCGACTTCGTGGGCTTTGCTTATTTGCGCGGAGCCGTGGTGAAACGGAACCCGCCGATTGCCATCGCCTACTTCAAGTCAGCGGCGGATGAGTCAGCCGCTGCGGCCTTCAATCTCGGTCAGTGCTACTTTGGTGCGCAAGGCACCGAGCAGGATTGCGCGAAGGCGCTCGATTGGTGGAAGAAGGCGGCGGAAAGAGGTCATGGCCGCGCCGCAGCCGTGGCCGCGATGGCGTATCATGCGGGTGAAGGCATTCCTGCTGATCCCGTGCTCGCACGAAAGCTGGCCGAGCGTGCGGCGGAGCTGAGTGATCCCTCGGGACTCGTTTTCCTCGGTGAGCTGCATTTTCAAGCCGGCGAGATCGACGCTGCCAAAGCTCAGTGGAACAAAGCAGCGAAACTTTTCCCCACCACCGCCACGGGCCATCCTGCACAGCCTTCCGGCAACGCCTCGGCACAACAAGCCGCGGATCTCTTGAAGCTCATCGACTACCGCCAGCGCAAGAGCGAGCCGGGCAAGTTCGCCTTCGTGCAGATGCCGCACATCCTCCAGGGCTACAACAACTGCGGCAGCACCGCCTGCGCCATCTTCGCCCGCTTTCATGGGCACACGCTCGGTGGTTGGGACTACAAAAAGCTGTGCCCCTCCCCACTCGGCACTGGCACGGACTGGGGCCACTTGCTCGACGCTTCGGCGAAGATCGGTCAAAAGTGGAAACTCGTCACCTACACACCCGATGACAAAGGTTTCGTCGAAGCCACGAACATGCTGAAGAGCGAACTCGATGCCGGACGGCCCGTGATCGTCGATTTCAAATACATCGGTCCTCAATACCCGAACGGCAGCGCCGGACACACGCTCAATGTCTGCGGCTACATTGCCAAAGAGGACCTCTACATCCTCTGCAATCCCGCCGTGGCCACACCCGGCCTCCAACTCATCACCGCCGACGACTTGAAGAACTTCTGGCGCTCCGACCACTACGGCGCGCTGTCGAAAGGCGTGCTCTCCCGGCCTGCTTTTGTCATCGACCGCTCATGAAATCGAGCTTCGTGCTCTTTATTCTTCTGCCTGCTAAATCTCGCTTTTCAGATGCAGCTTGCATGGTCCTTGTGCATCCACCCGACGACTGCTCACGATCAACGAACCCGGATCCCGTGGCTGACCCACATCTGCCATTCGGCGGCTTGGTGGAGAAGGTCGATGTCCCGCTGCGAGAGCGGCTTGTTCTGCTTCTGCAAGGTCCATATCCGTTGCGCCTCCTCGAGGGGGATCGGTTGGGGGACGTCTGAGTTCATGCTGCATTTTGCCCGACAGATTCCCTCCCGGCAACCCCTTGTTTCATTCTGATTTCACTCACCCGACTGCTCATGCTCTCCCTCATCCTCCTCGCCAGCCTCAGCACCGCCGCACCACGCGATGCACTGCCCATCGACGCTCCCGAATGGCCTCTCAATTCTCGTCTGCATCTCGAAGGCGCGGCGAAAGTGAAGCTCTGCGATGAACTCACGCTCTCGCTCGATGCGAAAGGCCCGCACGACATCGCGGTGGAGCATCCGGCGAAAGGTGCGCCGGTGCTGCGGGTGTGGAACGATGGCAAACTGTTGCGGGGGCCGGAAGATGTTCCGGCGTTGGCGAAAACGGGGGTGCAGGACTTTCCGGACGCCGGGCTCGATCTCGGCGCGGACTTCACGGCGATGGCGGAGTTTGAATCGACGGGACAAGGCACGTTGTTCTCGATGTGCGCCCCGACGGGCAAGTGGTCGCCGGATGCGAAGGCGCTCTTCATTCGTGGTGGCAGGCTCGTGTATGACATCGGCTGGCTCGGTGCGATCAACTCCGGCGTGAAGGTGAACGACGGCAAACCGCACACCGCCGTGCTGAGTGTCAGCGGTGGCACCGCGAAGTTGTGGCTCGATGGCAAAGAGATCGCGGAGAAGGCCAATTTCACGAAGCCGGATCAAAAAGGGCACGTTTTCAAAGTAGGACGTGCCGCGCCGAACTTCGGTGGTGACTTCACCAACGGCAAAATCAGTGTGGTGAAGGTTTGGAAGCGGGCGCTGCCACGAAAGGAGATCGCGTTGCTCTTCAAAGACAGCGGCGCAGGCGCGAACACGCCGGACTTCACGCATGCACCGAAGGCAGGCGGCAAACCGATCATCGAAGGCGGCAGCGGTTGGGTGCAGGCGATCGAGCGCAGCGATCACGCGGAGATCGTGGCCGGATGGAATGCGAAGACGCTCGAAGAAGGCGCGACGATCTACAAGACGCTCTGCGTCGTGTGCCACGGCACGAAGGAGCTACCCGGATCGCTGCCCACCGCGCTCCGATTTGCCGAAGGCCAGTTCAAAAACGGCAGCGATCCCTTCTCCATGTATCTCACGCTTACCAAAGGCTTCGGCCAGATGGTGCCGCAGCCACAATACACCACCGCGCAGAAGTATGCGGTCATCCATTACATCCGCGAGACCTTCCTGCGCCCGCACAATCCGTCGCAACTCAAAGACATCGACCTCGCCTC
>JAEUHK010000082.1 GCA_016795465.1 Verrucomicrobiaceae bacterium
CGCATGCACCTTCACAAAACGGATGCCGTCGGCCTTGGCGAAGTCATTCGAGTAGGGGGCCTTCTTCTCGTTCGCACTGCCATCGACGAGCGTGGTCCACGTTTTGCCATCGGTGCTGCCTTCGACTTTGAATTGATACACACCGTTGTTCTCCCACGAGGTCTCGATGCCGGTGAGCGTCTGCGGCTTTTCTAGCTCCAACTGCAACCACTGCGGATAATCTGGGCCGCTGGCGCACCAGCGGGTGTTTTCGTCATTGTCCACCGCCCGCCAGGCGAAGTTGCTCTTGCCCGTCTCCTCGCTGCTTGCGGTCGCTTTGATGCCCGTGGCATCTTTTGGCGTGGGGGCGGGTTTCGGAGCCTCAGCCGGCTTCGCGGGCACAAAAGTTACTTTGTTCTGCCCTTTGAACGGCGTCAGGTAATCCAGCGTGAGCTTGTCGCAGGCCCACAGCAGGCCGCGCGTGATGAGATCGAGGTAACGCGCATCGGCCACGGTTTCCGTGTTGTGCCCGATGGTCGTGCTGAAGCTGCGGGCACCGTCTTTCTCGTTCGTCCACGCCACGATGGCATCCACGGCCTTCCCTTTGACCATCTGACGCCCCATGGCGAGCGGATGAGCGTCGAAGACGTTCACATTGTTATACAGCTCTTCTTTGATCGTGGTCCAATCCGCGAGCGTCTTCGTGATCGGGTGCTCCTTATCCACAAAGGTTATCGCGATGGGCTCCTGCGGGCCGTGGGAGTTCGATTGCAGGCCGAGGCGCTTGAACCAGCGATCCTCGCCCGTGCGGAAGCTGTGCATCGCGCAGTGAAGCTGGATGCTAGGGATGGTTTTGTGGGCGTCGAGAATGCGCGTGAGCGTCTCCTTGTTGTTCATGCTCGCCGCGCACTCGTCGTGGATGATGATGTCGTAGCCCTTGGCCCAATCCGCCTTGTCATAGACCGGCAGCGGCGGGTTCGTGGACTTGTCGTCCGTCCAAATGACATCCACCTGCACATTCGCGCGGCTTTGGATGCCTTTCGCAATGACCTCGTGCTGCTTCGCGTAGTCATGACAGCATCCGCCAGTGATGAGGAGGGCTTTGAGCGGCTCGGCGGCGGTCAGCAGCGAGCAAGGAGCAAGAAGCAGGGATAGAATGAGGCTGCGCATGGAAAAGAGGGGCGCAGAAACCGCACATTTGGCAGCTTTTCTATCAGAATAGTATCTGGCGACTGGGCCAACAAATGGCCAGCCGCAGCCCCGCGACGTTCACGGCGCGATGGCCAGCAGCCCGAGCACACTCACGCTGTCGCGAATGCGTCCATCCCGGGCCATTTCGATGGCCTCGACGAGGGGCAGTCGCAGGACCTCGAGCTGCTCCGTTTCCTCCGGATCGGGTTCGGTAAAGGTCAGGCCGGTGGCCACAAAGACATCGCAGAGCTCGTTCGAGGTCGAATTCGAGAGCTGGATGCCGGTGAGCAGCGGCTTGATCTGGGCCGCCACGATGCCGGTTTCCTCCAGCAGTTCCCGCCGGGCCGCTTCGACCGGGGATTCGCCCGCCGGGCAACCGCCCTCCGGGATCTCCCACTCGTAACGCTCATGGCAGTAGCGCCACTGACCGACCAGCCAGGTGAAGCCCTCCTCATCCACCGGGATGACACCGATGCCGCGGTTCTTGTATTCCACCACGCCGTAGATGCCCGGACCGCCCCCCGGGTGGATCACCTGATCCTCGCGGACACGAATCCACGGATTCGAATAGGTCTCCCTCGTGGAGAGTGTTTTCCAGGGATTGGGATGTTGCGGGAGCGGCGTGCTCATTTCCCCACCTCCAGCAGGATGCCATCGGCCTCCACCTTGGCCGAGCCGATGGACTTCAATAGAGGCCCGATCTCCGGATGGCCCTGCCAGGGGCCGAGGTAGCCATACATCTGCATGCCCTTCACCATTTCATCCGGCACCGTCTTGCCCGGCACCCGCACGGCGGCCACTTTCGCATCAGGGCCGACCTCGGTTTGCTCCAGCTTGAAATCGATCTCGCCCACCAGATAGCGCTTCGTGCCTTCCCAGAACTTCGCGGTGTTCATCGGCAGGCTCGCATCGGTGATGATGAGCGCTTTGGCGGCATCAAAGCCCTTCACCCGCAGCATGTCCTTGTAGCTGCCATTGCCCGCATCCGGGGCCAGAAGGATCAACGTGTTCAAATCAGCCGCGGAGAGCTTCAGCGTGGCTTTTTGGCCCGCTTTGATCGCGGCGGCAAAGTCGGTGCCGCGTTTCTCCAAGTCGGCCACCGGAGTGATCGCCGTCAAAACGGCCGGTTGAGCCTGAGCCACCGCCGCGATCTCGCGATCCATCGTTGTCAGCGAATACCAACCCCACCACAGGATGAACCCAAACATCGCCGCGGCCAGCGCCATGATGACGCAGCCGTAGCCGGAGTGAAACTCGCCCGTGGGCACCTTTTCGATCTTTGCCATGGCTTTCCCTCTGCCCCGAGGACGGCAAAGATCAAGC